>CADCDO010000028.1 GCA_902800345.1 Fibrobacter succinogenes | reverse complement strand
CATAATTCAAAAGTCCCGTATCCAGAAACTGCAAACGCGGATGCTGCTTGAAGTTCGGCACGAGCGGCAACTCATGCCCGTTCACCGGATAGCGCAAATAAAGGAACATCGCGCGCTCCAGAATTTTGAGAGCCTCGCCAATTTCCTTGGACTTGTAATTGCTGTTGCCAAAACGCTCGAACTTGATTCGCTTCCCTGTTTCAAAAGGCGCCGTTTCAATCACATGCCGAATAACATTCGCCTCCGTGGCGTTCTTCGCATATTTCGAAACATCATCCTTGTAAGACTTTATCAAGGATTCATACACGGAATTCAATTGTGACATGTCTTCCGTCTCGACATAACGTGCAACGACTTCGGGCATACCACCCACAAACGAATACAGGCGAAACAGGGACGCAAGCTTGTTGTCCGCAATTTCGGGGATTTCCTTTTCGCGGTACATTTCCAAGACGGCATCTTCACCCAACGCCGCCATAAACTCCACGAACGTCATCGGGAACATGTAGCGGTATTCAACGCGCCCCACCGGGAAACTGATCTTGTGGCGTTCCATCATCACTTCCAATAGCGAGCCTGCACCGACCACATACAGTTCCGGCATTTCCTCGTAAAAATAACGGAGCTGCGCAACCGCCTTCGGCGAATTCTGGATTTCATCGATAAACAGCAGGACATTCCCGTGTGGCACAATCTTCTTTTCAAGGCAGATATAACGAAACAAATCCTTCACGGACAAATCGTTCTCGAAAAGATCACGGTCAGCCTTCTTTTCGAGATTAAGTTCGATAAAGGTGTCGAAGCGCTTGCCAAATTCCCTGACAACCGTCGTCTTGCCGACTTGCCTTGCCCCACGTAAAATGACCGGTTTACGGACCGAAGCCGCCTTCCATTCTTCTAAATCTTGGACGATTGAACGATAAAACCCCATTTTTGCCTCTTTTAAGAAAATTTCGCAATATTTGCACAAAGTCAGGGTAAAATATATATAATTTTTAATTAAAGTCAAACCATTTTTACATAATCATGCATACAGAATCAATTCAAAACACTTTTTTCCCCTCAAAAAAGCAAACTTCACAAGAAGAATCCCATAATTTCGTTCTTACTTCTTCTCCATAAATATCCACGAGACGCCGTTTTCGAAGCGCCTGCTTTCGAATGTGCGGAAGCCTTCGCGTTCGTAGAACGAGACCGTTTCAGGCACATCGCCGCTGGTGTCGAGCCATGCGCGGCTATGCGGCAACATGGATTGAATTTCACGCAACAGGATGCGTCCGTAGCCATTCTTCTGGAATTCCGGCAAGACCATCAGGCGGCCAATGTAAAGCGAGCCGTCTTCAACGCGACCGCGGACGGAGCCGATGATTTTCCCGTCATCGGAAAACATCTTGAGCGTCGTATATTTCGGAAATTCTCCGCGGGCGTGCTCCACTGTTTCGGTCAAGTTCGGAGCATCAGGCCAGTTCAGACTTTCGGCAACAGGGCGAAACGCCTTGTACTGCAATTCCAAAAGCTCCGGAACATCTTCAATATTTGCAATTTCGATTTTCATTTGGCGAATCTAATCTATTTAATCGGTTTCCCTTAAATTTCTATTCCCCAAAATTAAAAAATTTATTAAACTTGAAATACATTTACCGGGGGACAAAATGTCAGATCAAGTTTACAAGATAATTCCCAAAAGTCCATACACGAAGGTTTCTAAAGATAAGTTAAACACAGCAAAGTCGTTTATAGAATCTGCGGTTACATGCGATTGTGTCGATTTGGAAGTCACGGATAATCCGGAGTTTATTGATTGTGGAAGCAATCTCGTGAATATAACATGCCCTAAATGCGGAAAAGAAATAAGCCTTGACTGGTGGAATGACGCTATGGATATCGCTTGTGAAGATGATTTTAAAAAACTTGATATTACCCTTCCGTGTTGCGGCGAAACTTCGTCGCTGAACGACTTAAGATATGATTTTAAATGTGGATTTGCTTGTTGTAGTATAAATGTTACGAATCCAGAAACACTAATAGACGATGACGAAACATTGATTGAATCTGTTCAGAAAATCTTGGATTGCGATATAAATGTGATAATCGCTCATTACTAATGATTATAAAGAAGTATATTTCCAACAACATAATTTTTCATTATAAGGCAACATGAATTTAGATTTTGATTTATTTAGTTTTTCGATTTTTCAGGCGGAGGGACTGGCTGATTTCGAGAAGGCGATTGTCGGCATGTTTGAAGGCGAAGGCATGATGGAAATCAGTCATGAGCCTTTTGCGATTGAAGATTATTTCTATCCAGAGTACAATCCAAGGGAGCATGTTTTTTCATGTTGGAAAACGGGATTATTCCCCAATTATATATTTTTCACATCTAATTTGGAAGATGGTTGGTACTCTTTGTTTAATTGTATCCATGAGAAATTGAAATGCAATAGCATTTTTTGCCGAATGTCGGGAAAGATGGACGACTATCCAGCGTATTCCTTTTTTTATTTTGACGATAAAATGAACGAAAGGTATATTCAGTCGCTTAAAGATGATCCACGGTGGGTCTTTTATCAACAAGGCACGCCCCTATGGTTCGAAGACACTTCTCATTACGGGAAAAAATTGAAGAAAGATAGAATGAATAACGAAATAATTATAGATTATCTTTCAAAGCTAGGAATCGATTTCATGAAAATTGACGAAGATATAACGGAACAATTTACGTGTAAAGTTATATTTCATTGAAATGATTGATTGCAGCGACGGAGGGCAATGCAAATGGGAAACTGTAAAAATGTGGATGAAATAAAAACGTTGTTGTCAAGCAAGAAAACGACCGACGTGAGAAAAGCCGCAAAGTTCTTGCAGAAAAATTTGATGCCGGAATTGGAAGATTTCGTTATAGATGCGTTGCAAAATGAGCTGTTGCGGAATCAAAAATCTTGGGAAACAAAGTGTGAATTAATACACTGTATAGGGATTAACGATTATAAGAAAGCCACGCCGTTTCTCGAGTGCGTCGCAAACATAAATGAAGAATTCGATACGATTACGAATGCCGCTGGTAGAGCGTTAATCAGAGTCAAGAGAAAAGATAAATCAGACGTTTCCGAGTTGCTCA
Source organism: Fibrobacter succinogenes (assembly GCA_902800345.1). Taxonomy (GTDB): domain Bacteria; phylum Fibrobacterota; class Fibrobacteria; order Fibrobacterales; family Fibrobacteraceae; genus Fibrobacter; species Fibrobacter succinogenes_H. Next base: position 30,718 of record CADCDO010000028.1, on the reverse strand, counting down.
AAAGATTAAGCACAATGGGTTATTCTTTGGGATATGGCATGCTCGACGCTCTTGGATATGATAAAATGCAACCCAATAACGAAGACATAAGGACTATAATTGATGCGGTTTGGGATTTCGGGAAAAATATAGGAAAAGGATTTTGCGACCCCCGTTATGGATTGGTGGCGGCTTGTGCGGGGTGGGAGCCTAGTCTTGTGAGAGATTTTTTGTTGCATTGCATTGCTACAGGTGATGTACCTGTTAAATATGTAGCGGAAAATTCCTTGAAAGGCAAGTATGTAAAGCTGAGATAGAAGAACTGTGGAATTTTCATTTCAAGAATTAAGGATAAAAGATATGGCAAAGAAACGCAAGACGCTCCCAGAAGATTTTCAGGAAATTATCGACAGTGGCGATATGGACAAATTCAAGGCGGTATTCGAGAAATGCGAGGTATCTGCCACAGCACGCAGCAGAACGACAGAAAATGCGTTTTCGTTCAAAGGTCTAACTGAGGAACACGTCGCATTCCTTGCCGAGAATGGCATCGATTTGAATGCGGATTGCGGCTGGGGCGAAACGCCGGCGACGAAGCTTGCGGACGACGTGAATCTGCTGAAAATTCTAATCGCACACGGAGCCGATATCAACTTTGCAGCCGATGCACGTGCCGGAAACGCGCTCTTTGCCAACGCACGCAACCACAAGGCTCAGGCCGTGGAGAATCTCCTCGCATGCGGAGCGGATCCCGAGTCTTGCGGCGGTTGGGATAAATTCACTGTCCTTGACGAATCACTCCGCTCATGCAACAATGCGAACATCGTAAGCATGGTACGCATCGCCAAAGCTCTGCTTGCGGCAGGTGCAAAGACTTCTGACAAGACCAAAAGTTTTGTCACGAAAATCGGTGAGAGTTTTGAATTCTATCGTTCGAAATTTGCACGTGACCGTGTAGAAGAGTTCAGCGACGCTCTTGATGAACTGTACAGAATTTTCAACGTGACGCCCGTGCCGAGACGAGAACTCCTCAACGAGAAAAAGCCGATAACCGTGAAAAGTTCGACATGGCAAAAACAGTTTGACGAACTCTGGGAGCTCCTTGTCCCTGGCAGTGGCCATGCGGACACGGTGCAGGGCGAAGTCATACGCACCATCGGGCGTATCACGAACGAAATCCTCGATAACGGCGGAGCCAACTGGGACGAAGACTACAGGAAAATGGCGGCCTCGCTGCCAGCATATTTTAAAACAGCCAGTGGAGAAACTGCGGAAAAAGCCTGCGCTCTTGCGGAAACAATAAGCAGCACGAGCAGCAAGGAAATGCTCTATCAGCTGACCGAGTTGGCGGTGAAATGGGTGCTCGAAAACAATGAGCCTAAAGCTCTTGAAAAAGTCGATTACAGCCGCTGATAAAGAATGCGGCAGCAAGGATGCCACAGAACGCATTTTCTGTCCAAATTTTCAATTTCGCCCGATTTTTACGTCATTATTGCATATTTTCGCACTTTTTTACGTAATTTTCCGAACAAACTAAGCAAAATTCTATACAAGCGAAGCAAAAATCTGCAAAAAAGACAGGTTTTTCATCTAAAAAGCGCCTAAAATCAGCATATCAAAGCATTCACAAATACAAAAAACAGCTAAATCGCAAGAATTTCTACAGACAACGTTAAAATTTTACGTAAAAAACTAAAAAATTAGGGCAAAATTGACGTAAAAATCATCATTTTGGGGATTTTTCATTTTTTAGAGACGATTTAAAATTCCGAGCGAGAAATTAACTTGTTCATTTTTTTAGTCAGCTACAAACATTGCGGAATCAGTTCTTCCCCATCGACATCCACGAGACTCCGTTTGCAAAATACCTAGTTTAGAATTTGTGGAAGCCTTCGCATCCGTGGGAATCTCGCATTGTTGCGATTTTCATTTTTATCAGATACGTTGTCCTAATTCATAAGTTTGTTTCAGAGCGTCGCCGTTCTCGACATCGCCTTTGTCCTTTGCTCCACGCACGAGTATACGGCCCATATCTTCTAGTTTGAAGAACTTGAGGCAAAGTTCATACTGCGCAAGGATGCTATCGAACAGTTCCGGGAGCGAGGCCGCTCCCACCAAGAGCAAAGCCATCTTGTGGATGTGAAATGTATCGCGAATCGGATTGTGGAACCGGTCGATGACCGCTTTCAGCTGCGCACTCAAGCCATAGAAATAGACTGGCGAAGCTATTACGAGCATTTCTGCATTCGCCATTTTCTCATAGACAATCTGCATGTCGTCTTTCTGACAGCATTTGTAATCTTCGCGGGTAAAGCATGAATTGCACCCGATGCAAGGATTGACTTTATAATCGTGAACGGAAACGACTTCGACATAATGCCTTGGCGAAGCACCCTTGGCAAACGCATCTACCAGCAAATCCGTATTGCCGCCCTTGCGCGGGCTACCCGAAAGAATCAGAATGTTCATGAGCCATCCATCTCGATATGGTTTGTTGCTACAATCTAAAAAACTCATAGATTGCCACGGGGCTTCAACCCTCGCAATGACGATATAAATATTCAAAATCAATTGGAGGTTGCCATGACATGCTATATTTGATGCTAAAGGAGATGCCCGCTCAGTGGCGGGCATGACATGTTTCTACGAGTTTCAAACTAAAAATTGAACGGAATTACAGCTGTTAGTTTATTTATGGCAATCACATATAAAACAATTCATGATTTTTCGGAACAAGACTTGAAGGACTTGTTCCTTTCGGTGGAATGGTCTTCGGGACATTTTCCCGAGAAACTCGTTATCGCGATGAAAAACTTCAAGACGGTCGTATCGGCGTGGGACGGCGACAAGCTCGTCGGCATGATTTGTGCGATGGACGATGGCATCATGAACGCATACGTTCATTACTTGCTCGTGCGCCCGGAATATCAAGGAATAGGCATCGGCAAAGTACTCGTCGAGAAAATCAAGGAAACGTACAAGGACTACTTGCGTATCGTTGTCGTGGCTTACGACAAGGAGATGGATTTTTACGCCCATTGCGGATTCAAAAAAGCAAACGACGCAAGCCCGATGTTCATCACGAGCTTGTGGACATAAAAACGTTCCAAAATAGCCGTGTAAGGAGATCCCCGGCCCTTCGGCTAGCTCAGGGACCTTAGGCTAGGATGACATATGCGAAGGGGAACGCATCCGTGATTAGAACCGGCGGGAATGTCGGCTGTATTCTTCGTATTCCTCGCCGAAGTCGCGGCGGAGGCGTTTTTCTTCGCTCAGCACCTGCACCATCATAATGGCAAAGAAGGCGACGAATACGGCGCAAGCCTGCCAGCTCCAAAGCCATACAGCAGCGCCAACGAGGTAAATCAACGTCCCGGTCAGCATCGGATTGCGGTTTAACTTATACGGACCTTCGACCATCAAGTGCTGCGTACGCGGGGCCACTTCGTGGCCGAATGCATCCATCGGGTTTCCCTTGCCGCGACTGCGCATATAGACGATTGTCCAGACGCTCAGCACAAGACCGCCAAGCATCAACACCGCAGCGGAAACACCGCGAGCGACGCTAACCGGCCACAGCGCAGGCATTCCCGATGCAAGCCACATGATTGTCGGGATAAACATCACAAAAAGGACCCCGCCCAACAGGTATCCAAAGAAATCTCTTAAACGTTTCATAAAAGCTTCCTCACTTTTAAAAGTCCATACTTTGCATGGACCTCATTTCATTTGTTCCATCAAAATAAAATCTCATGGCAACTCTGTCAACAATGTATATTTACAGGGTTCATACGGATTGCATTTTCGACAAATCTAGGAGAGAAAATGGACGAAACAACTACAGTAAATCTTGCGACAAGAAAGAGAAGATTTTTCGCATTCTTGATAGATTCTTTAATTATCGCTTTATTCGGCAAGCTGCTCGGTTTGTTACTCGGAGACTTTTTCATTGAACTTGGAAATCTCGGAAAAATCGTAGGCTTCATCGTAGTCTTGTTTTACTTCGGAATTGGCAACAGCAAGATTTTAAACGGTCAGACAGTCGCTAAAAAATTGCTCAAGATTCGCGTGGTCGACAAAAGTTCCGAAGCAATTTCTGTCCCCAAAAGTTTCTTGAGGGCCTTGCCTTTTGCCGCTTATATTTTGCTAAACGGTTTGCCGGTTTCTGATTCTGCGGACCTTTACCCAAGCCTCATTCTCGGAACAATCCTATTTTCCATTCCAGTTCTTGAAAGTTTCTTTGCCATAGTCAACAACAAATCCTTACAGTCTTTGCACGACATGATTGCAAAGACATTTGTCGTCTCCGTAAAAAGCGAAGGAAACATCAACATCACCAACCAAAAAGTGTTTCTCTATGCGGGTGCCGCATTGCCAATTTTAATTTTAATTGTAACCCTCGCAGGCAGTGCTACAGTTTCAAACAAGCTCATATATGTCACGGACATGCAAAAGATTATTAGCGTTGCAAGCCACGAACTGCCAATTTCAAGCATATCAATGTACCGCAACAAGACAACAACCACAAGTTTAAATGGAGAGACAACCCAAGTCAAACTCATAGAAGTCACCGCCGCCAAGATCAACAAAAATGAAAACGATACTTTATTAGCCATGAAAATTGCAAAAGTCATTTTCGATTCAGGTTTTAAATTTGAAGATGGCGAGACTCTTTCTGTCACCATCATTTATGGTTACGACATCGGCATTGCAAGCAGTTACGTTTCGAGTAAATTCAACGATTCCATCGAGAATTGGAAAAAAGCCTCCCAAGTTATTGGTTTATACAACAAAATATCTCAAAAAAAGAAGCCTTCCGTAAATTTGAAGGATAACCTTTGGAAAGATGTCGCGGCAGCCCAATATATCGTTACCGGCACATTGAATATCGATACAAATAAAATCAATGAAATCAAGAGTAGCAAAGCCGATTATATCGAATTCGCTTTTACTATCGACTCTGTTTTTAAAGGAAACTTACCTGAAAAAGAAATCACCATCAGAAAATTTATTTGCGACAAGAACGGGAAAGAAAATCGTTGCAACGATTCCAACCTCTTTTTATTCAATGGGCAAAAAGTTTTAGCACCTATAGTCAAGAGCCAAACGAAACCTGGCCAATACGCTTTTATAAAAAGCTCCGTAAAGACCATTTCCTTAGCAACCGAAGAAAACTTAAACAAAGCCGCAAAAGAAATTGCGATGCAAAAAGAGATTATCGAAAACAAACTCTATGCAGAGATTTGCCCATTCGCACAACTTTCTGATTCCGTAAAAAGCCTTATCGAAGACATGCTGACAGCATCCAAAGCAGAAGAGGCTTACGTAAAACTAGAGAGATTAGGCACGCAAGTAATTCCAGCGATCATCTGCCAAATGGACGACCGAAGGGAACTCGCCGTCAAAAATATCTCGCTAGAAAACAAATACCCCAATGCGACTGAACCGTCTAGGCAATACAGCCCCAAAGTCGTTACAGACGTTCTTGCCGCCATCTTAAATCAAGTCGCCCGTAACAGCTTCGGTTTCATCTACAACGGCGCAAGCGAAGAAGAACGAAATTCAGCCATTAACGGCTGGAGAATATTTTTGTGGTACTTGGTGAACGGCTAAACTAGCTGATTCTCATTTTAAGAACAGCGAAATTTTTCCGAAATCGAGAATCGTGATGAATACGAAGAAACTGATGAAAAACGCCGCAGCGACATTTTGAATCACGGTTTGCGTTTTTAGACTCAACGGCTTTCCACGCACTTTTTCAATGGCGAGGAACATGAGGAGTCCGCCATCGGTAATCGCGAGCGGGAGCAGATTCATCACGCCCAAGTTAATGCTGATGAGCGCAAGCAGCATAAGGAAATCCTGAAAACCGCTCATCCACACGTTACCCATTACAGCGACAATGGAGACCGGGCCAGAAAACGCTTCGACCTTGACTTGCCCCTTGAACAGGCGCTGGAAGTAGCGGAAAATGCTCGTCGTCATTTTCCAGCTGGTTGCACACGTCTTTTCGAACGCTTCAATCGGACCGCGACGCACGAGATGCGTTTCGCTGAACATCACGTAGCCCATCTGGATTCCGACAATATAACGGTCGAATTCCTCGCTGTAGGCTGGAGTCATTTTCACGTCAACTTTTTTTCCATCACGCTTCAATGTCACATTGATTTCGGCGCCCTTGGAACCGTCGATAAGGCGAACAACGTCTTCGTAGCGCGAAATATGTTCACCGTTGATTTCGAAGATCGTATCACCGCGCATGATTCCCGCTTTTTCGGCAGCGGAACCTTCTTTGGGCGGCAAACGCACGATGACGCGGTTGCGGGGATAAATACCAATATCGCCAATGCCCATCTTGATGGGTTCGGATGTGGAATCCGCAGCCGGAATCACAAGTTCTTGCGGGATGACACTTATCGTAAGAGGTTCACCACCACGGTGGACTTCAAGTTTCACGTCAGCGCCGAGACTTACACCGATCTGTTCGCGAAAATCGTCCCAACCTTGAGTAGCCTTGCCATTGATGACCGTAATTGTATCGCCCGGCTGGATACCCGCAATTTCTGCAGAAGAATTCTTTGCGACAAAACCGATAATCAGACTCTTGTTATCGGGTTCCTGAACGCCCACCATGTAAAGGAATATCAAAAGAACAAACGCAAAGGCAATATTTACAAACGGCCCCGCAAATGCAATGGCGGCACGCGCTCCCACCGATTTTCCCAAAAAATCATTTTCGCCCGGAGTTTCGCCTTCCTCGATGCTGTCAGGATTTTCGCCGGCCATAGCCACATAACCGCCAAAGGGAATTGCCGAAAAGCAGTATTCCGTCTCCCCTTTCTTAAAGCGAAAAAGTTTCTTGCCAAAGCCCACCGAGAACGTGTTCACCTTGACTTTGTTCCACTTGGCCACAATGAAATGACCCAATTCGTGGATGGTCACCAAAAAACTCAAGGCCAAAAGCCCCAAAACAAACATCAACAAATTGTTCAATATGCTCGACATCATGCTGCTAATTTAGTAAATATGAAATGGTTATGCGAAAGCCGATCTCGCAACGGAGTGCGGGATGACTGCAAAAAATGGCGTTCCCATTTTAAAAATGGGAACGCCGCATTGCATTCTATGAATATGAGAGAACTTACTTAATTCTGAGACCTTTCAAGTCAAAGCGCTTGCCGTTCTTTTCGACGAAGAGTTCCTGGTCCTCAAAGCGGAGGCGCGGCTGATGTGGACGCACCACCTTGTATTCTCTCGGTGCGTAAATGGAGTTCGGGCCAAGCGAACTGGAAGAAGTCCCAGAAATCGAGGAGGACGAACACGCGGTCACCACAGAAGAGCTGCTGACATTCGAGGCGGAACTCTGCGAAACGCTCGAAGACGTCGGAACCGTTGCAGAACTCGAAGCTACCGAAGTAGGCGCCACCGAGGAACTGCTTTTTTGTTCGGAGGAACTGGATGCGGGAACATCTTTTTTGGCGACCCCGGAAACCGCAAAGTCGGGAGCGTAGCCGGCATTGAGCGCTTCAATGGCGCCCGCAAGATAAGCCAGCGGGGCGTTCCAGTTGATAGCGACTTCGTTCGTCGCATAGCTGCAACGTTGATCTGTGTAAGCCGTCGCTGCTTGACCTGTACGATAATCGGCGCACTTCCATTCGGCAGCAGAGCCAACGTCTTCGCCGCCCGGCTGCGGGCCACCCACGAGCATGCCCGGAATCGGTTCTTCTACGTTATCCGATGTACTCGGACGATGGTGCGGCTTTTTCGGAGATTTCGTGCCGTAACCCGTCACGAAAGACATATCGAGCGGATTCTTGCCCAGCAAATAGTCAAGAGCCTTGACGGCAGCCTTGTAATATTTCTGTTCACCCGTAATATAATAAGCATGCAAAAGCCAGACACCCTGATTTGCGGCCGTCGAATTGGAGCCCCATACAAAGTCATCCTTAGCCATCACGACTCCAAAGCCCCTTTCGGCACGGTTGACAAAGTCATCTGCTGTTCCCAAGATTTTCTGTTTGGCTTCGTTCGCATCGCCACCATAGGAATTCGCGTGGGTCACCTTTTCGTAAGTGGCAAGCCCCGAGACATCGCCCCAGTAAGAAACATATTCCGAAGTACCGGACTGCTTATACGTCGCATCCCCCGTCGTGATGAAAAGTTCCGTGCCCGCCAAAAGTTTTTCATCATTCGGATTGTCGTTCTCGTAAGCACCAGTCGAAACACCCGCAGGATTCGCAAGATAATTGCGGTTTGGATTCTGCACACCCCATGCATAAGCGAGTTTAGCGGCGTCAAGGCATTTAGAGGCATAAGCAGCATCGAACGGTTCGTAAATTCGCGAAGCCATCGCCATAATGGCGGCAAAGTCAAAAGCTGCAGCGGTACTCTTGCCAATAACATAAATCTTGGAATCATCCTGCGCAGGCATCACGTCACCCGGGAATCCGAGGGATGTGAGCTTGTGATAAACGCCACCGTCTGCGGCCTGCATGGTGAGCATCCAGTCGAGATTGTACTTGATTTCGGCAAGCAAATCCGGGAGCGAGCCTTCGGCAGGGATATTCCACTTGAGTTTCTTAAAATATTCCGGGAAATGTTCATATAGCGAAAGGAGCGTATAAGTCGTGATGCCCGAATTCACGATATAGCGACCATAGTCACCCGCATCGTACCAGCCCTTGCTGGAATTGATCGTGCCCGACGCTCCTGTAGAATTGTGGAGTTCAGCGATAGGATTCGTATGGCCAGCCGCTCGCGCCCACTTGCCCGCATATTGCGATTCCAAAGCCATGGAGGCTCGCTGGTAGTAAAACCACTTGATTGCGGCCTTAAAGACCTCTTCGTAAGTCTGGAATTTCACAACGAGATCGGAACGGAGCACATTTCCGTTCACCTTGACGCTATACGTTCCCGCTTCGGATAGTTTCGAGAAATCGACGAGCTGGACATTCTGACCGCTGGCATCCCAATAAGACGCGCTCTTCGGCGTAACGGAAAGCACCACCTGACCTGCAGAATTCACGAAATCCACATTGCCAGAAGCATCGACAAGGGCGAGTTCCTTGAAATCGCCTGGACGATAACCAATTTGATTGATGTAGGCAGTCGCCGCAAATGCAGAAACTGCAACGAGCGCAGCAAGCGCAACAGGTTTTAACACAAAACTTTTCACAAACATCCTCGCCAAAAAATCACCGGTATAAAATATAGAGTAGAACGAGCAAAGATTCCATGCGTTGGAGACGTCTTTTAAATAGAACTGTATCAAGTGTTTATTTTCACCATAAAAAAAACGGCGCCTCGGAGGAGCGGGGCGTCGTTTTGCATTCTATGAACTTGGATTTTTTGGGGATTGATTGTTACATTCTCTTACTGGAAGCGATGACCCTTCAAGTCAAAGCGTTTGCCGTTCTTCTCCACGTAAAGTTTCTGGTCTGTAAAACGGAGACGCACGCCATCGTTCGCATTCACACGGGCTCTCGACACCACAGGCTTGAGCGCAGATGTTCCGTCCCTGGCAACGCCATCAACGGCAAACGACGGTGCATAACCGGCATTTAAAGCCTCAAGAGCACCTACAAGATAAGCAAACGGGGCGTTCCAGTTAATAGCCACTTCGTTCGTCGCATAGCTGCAACGATCGTCGATATAAGCGGTCGCCACGCTTTTTCCAGTCCTGTAATCCTTGCACATCCAAGTCTCTTTTCCGATATCTTCGCCACCCGGCTGCGGCCCACCTACAACCATCCCCGGAACCGGCGGTTCAACACCATCAGCCGTACTTGGGCGGTGATGCGGCAAAAGCGGAGACTTTGTACCAAATCCCGTCACAAAGGACATGTCAAGCGGGTTCTTGCCAAGCAGATAATCTACAACTTTCTTGGCCGCCTCATAATATTTCTGTTCGCCAGTCAAGTAGTAGGCGTGGAGAAGAAGTACGCCCTGGTTTCCAGCAACAGAGTTCGAGCCCCAGACAAAGTCTTCGTTCGACATCACGACACCAAAGCCCTTCGTGGCGCCATACGCAAATTCATTGCCAAAATCCGTAAGCATTTTCTTTGCCGTAGCGGCTTCAGAGCCTGCTTCGTTCGGATGTCCCGCAGCACTATAAACTGCAAGCCCGTACATTTCCGGCCACGCCGGAACGATATTGGTTTCGTTCGCATTAAGTTTCGGCTTGTAAGACTCGTCCCCCGTAGAGAGGAAAAGTTCCATGCTGGCAAATACCATTTCATCGTCCAACTTGCCATCACTATAAGTGCCCGAGCCAACATCTCTCGGATTGTTGAACACCATCTTTGGATTTTTGACACCCCAGGCGTAAGCCTTCTTGGCTGCTTCGAGGCACTTGTTCGCATAAGCCTCGTCAAAGGGCTTATAGACTCGATAAGCTGCGGCCATCACACCGGCAAAGTCAAGCGCAGGAGCCGTACCTTTACCGACAACATAAAGCTTCGACTTGTCTTCGTCAGGCATGATGTCGCCCGGGAACTGGAGCGTCGTCAATTTGTGATAAACCATGCCATCTTCGGCCTGCATGGTGAGCATCCAGTCCAAGTTCCACTTGATTTCGGCAAGTAAGTCCGGCAAATTCCCTTCGGCAGGGATGTTCCACTTAAGTTTCTTAAAATATTCCGGGAAATGTTCATATAGCGAAAGGAGCGTGTATGTGGTGACGCCAGAGTTCACGATATAACGGCCATAGTCGCCTGCATCGTACCACCCCTTGCTCGACTGCATCGTTCCCGTTGCCCCCGTAGATTTATGAAAATCTACCGTTTCGTTCGTGTGTCCCGCAGCTCGTGCCCACTGCCCCGCATACTGTTCTTCCAAGGCCATCGAAGCACGCTGGTAATAGTACCACTTGAGAGAGGCCTTCGCGACATCTTCAAAAACCTTGTCCGCAATTTTCAAGTCCGAACGCAAGACTTCGCCGCCCTGCTTGATGCTGTAAGTCCCCGCCTCCGTCAATTCGGAAAAATCAACAAGTTGGACATCCTGGTCACTCGGCTGCCAATGAGTCGCAGCCTTCGGCGTCACCTTGAGAACTGTCTGCCCTGCCGCATCGACAATTTCGATATCGCCAGTTCCGTCAACCAACGCAAATTCTTTCGGATCCGAGGTACGATAACCGACCTGGTTGATAAAGGCCGTCGCCGCAAATGCGGACGAGACCAACGAAAACGCGGCCACGGCGGTTGAAATATACTGTTTCAAGCCGAACTTGGACATAAGACACTCCTGTTATTTATCACCAATCATAATCTATCTTTTTAAAAAAAGATTGCCCATTTTTTATCGGGCAATCTGGTTACAACTGTACCCAATGCACTATTTTTTCGCAAATCGAATGATATTTATCACGCCCGAAGGAGACTCCACCTTGATGGCGTAAATTCCAACCGGCAAAACGGACAAATCAAGATCCTTGCGGAAATAGCCACTAAACTTGTGCGATCCGTTCACAGAAATAATCGTGTAACGGAACGTACCGGCTACGCCGTGAACAGACAAGTGATTTCCGTAAATTTCCAGGTCAAAGGATTTGGCAAATTTTTGCACATAGCTGTCCGTTGAATCCTTTACAGTCGAGTCCTTTACAGTAGTATCCTTTTTGACCGTATCTTTCGCAACGGTATCTTTTGCGACGGTATCCTTCGCAGTCGTATCCTTTGCGGTGGTATCTGTCAAAGCCTTAGCGGCCTTGGCTTCGCGGGCCTTGTCCAAGAATGCAACAGCCTTGCTCAAGTTTTCGGACGAGTTCATCACGTTGCCGCCATGTTCGCCGTTCGGCACCTGAACATATTCCGTCACCACATTGTGATGCTTGAGAGAGTCGTAAAGTTCCTTGCTCTGTTCGATGTTCACAACCTTATCGGCAGTTCCGTGGAAAATGATAACCGGCGGATCATCGTCGCTCGCATAGTAGGGCGAACTGGCGACCATCCACTTGTCCTTGTTGCCTTCACGTTCCACGCCGATGAAGGCTCCTTCCATTGTTCCGGAGCCACCCATGCTGATGGGGTTCATCGTGTAGATGTCAGTCGGAGGAGACCAGAGCACGGCAGCATCAGCACAGCTGCTGAACGACGTAAATTCGCCGAGATCACCGACCAAATCGACGGTCACCGAGCCAGACTTGCCCTCTTTCAAACCGCAAGTCGTCGCCACGAGGCTCGAAAGGTGACCACCCGAAGAGAACCCGGAAACGGCCACAAAGTTCGTGTCGAACTTGTACTTGGCTGCATTGCCGCGGACAAAACGCACCACGGCCTTGATGTCGTGCAGTTGCGCCGGATACTTGGCATCGCTTGCCGAACGATGGTTCGGAGTCACGACAGCATAGCCCGCCTTGGCATAAGCCGCACAAATGGTGCTCAAGTCCGCGGAGCCTTTCATGTTGTTCATGCTCCAAGCGCTTCCGTATGTGTGGATGACCACCGGGTACGATTCCTTAGCCTGCTTAGGAACGTAAATATCCAGTGTATGGTAGGTTTTTCCATCACCAACGTAGTTCACGTCGGCCGTTTTGTCGGCATCCGGCACACTGCCGCCACCCTGCGGGCCTCCGAAACCGCCGCCCCATTGGGCGAACGAAAGAACCGCGGTCATTCCAACCGCTATCATTGTTTTTTTCATAGCCACTCCAATTAACAACGTTCCTGCAATTAGGAACGTTTTATATTAATCTAAGCTCATAATAAATTTTAAATCTTAATGTAAACTATTTTTTATTGTTGTAGTTTACAACCGACAGCAATTTACAACGTTTCATCTATTCTATCAATCGCCCATCTTTATCGCATAATCCAACGAGGATGCTGTTGCCATCGGAATCTACTTTTAGCAAGCCATATTTGGCATTTTCGAATTTTTTAGCAGAACCCTCTTGAAAAAAGTAGTTGTCGGCTCCGATAGTCAACCTTCCCTCGTGTTTCTTATAAAAAAACACAAGTTCTCCGTTATTTGTTTTCTTACTGTTCTGTCGGCGCACAAATTTTGCCACCTTGTTGCGGTCCACCTTTACCACGATGTAGCCGGATTTAAAGTGGCGGTCAATTTTGTCGAAAATTTGATAATCCAACGCCATATAGTCGCCCTGCATAAGCGAGCGTGGGTCAACGGGCGCAAGGCGCAGCAAAACTTCAGTGCCTTTGCTAATTAGAGTTTCTTTTTGCACCACCGAAAAGGCAAAGAATGCAAGTACCAATATCAGGTTGGCGGCCACTACAATTTTATACTTTTTACTCATTTGGTCACTCGCTTAATGTAGTAAAACGCCAGCAGGAATAACGCCCCCGAAGCCATCAGCAGATACGACTTGTTAATCAACAACATATCCAAATCGTAATAGAACAACGATATTCCGCAAATAAACGCTGCAGAAAAAATAACCAGACACACATAGTCGAGAATCAAAAACGACAAAAGCATCCCCACAATCGGAAACGCCATCGCAGGATACACAGCCGTAGATGCACAACATAACAGAGCAAGTACATACCCCTCAATCAACCTTCGGCCCGTAACATATTTACGCAACAAGATACAGGCAATAACGAAACCGATTATTGCAAAGACTATTGCAAAAGCAGTATTATCTCTGTGAATAAACCATAAAAGCGCTACTGATACCACGGCGGTCACAAACCTGATGGTTTTCAAATCGTCTTTAATCCCTATTGAGGCAAACCAATTATCTCTGATGGTGGCGGCAAATATGCCCATATAAACTACGATAATCGTAAAACAGGACATTTCGATATTGCGATCTTTCATCGCGTGACCTGATAAAAAGTTGTCGAAATACGAGAAGAAAATAAGCGGCAGCACCACCGATGCATAACAAATCAACATCTGCCGGCACAAATGGATTTTGCTCAGCGCAAATGATAAAAGGGCTGCAACAAATTGCAACACTAGAGTTAGCGTCAAGTGATGATCACCAGCAACATACCCGAATGCAAACCCGACGATAAACAACGGATACGCCACCAACAGCGATTGTACATCTTTGTTGTCAGACCCATCGTCTCGTGCAATTACAATCGCAAAAGCAATCGCAACGATCGACAACACCCCATATACAAACACATTGCCTCGCACAGCAAGTGCCACCATGCTCGTCAACAGCGATGCAATGATTGTTCCGCCTATGCCCATCACTATCAGCAAGGGCCAAGGCAAATGTTTGGATTTACGGCTGTTATCTTCCATTATCATTCACCGATTATTTTGTTAAAGTTTCAGATTTTTCCTGTTTCCACTTTTTGTATTGCTCTACAATAGCGAACGTTGATCCCACCAAGGCGGCTGCACTCAGCATCAAGTGGAGTAAAAGCCCCAAAAAGGCAAACGAGAGACATCTAAGAAAGACGCATTCCAGCACAATCAGCGCACCTACGAACAACATTGAATATAGCCATATATTCTTTTGCCTCAGCGAACACCATATTGTTGCTACAGTTACAACAAAAGCCATCAAAAGATTAAGCACAGCTACTACGGCATGACGCATTCCCATTTCATTAAGAATTACAAAACATACTACGCACACCGCCATACCGAATTCTATTTTAAACAAAATACTTGTAAACCACGATGGCGGAGCAGACAAATTAGGCAGATATTTTGGAGCAAAAACAAAAAACGCAATCCACGCCGCACCGTAGAGCATAAGCACCGTCAGATACCAACGATTGTCGGGAAACAGAGGTATCACGCCCATCGACACAAGTGCAATAAAAATCGCCCAAAGCGGATAGAAATCAGTGACATACACCCATACTAAGATGCAGCATGCCCATGTGAGGAAAAATACGTAAGAGTCGGCCGTGGTCTGATAAACCTGTCCGAATATAGCCCAAAACACGCCCACAAGCCCACACAGGACAGATACCGCAATTTTGCGAGTGAAGTCGCTCATTTTCACGGTCATTGTCACCGCAAAAACCGCAAGAATTAACGCCACGGCGATGCCCAATTTTACGAAACGGTGCATCAGCTCCCAGTTGTAGGCAAAAAAGAAAATGATGCCCGCCAGCATCAATCCTGAGCCTAACGTCAACGTAAAAACCTGCAAGAACCGCAGCCAAGCCTTGGCATCGGCGGTTTTAGGCTTGTCGCTCCCTGGTAATATTATTGAATCTTCCATAAAAATATTTTTTTGAAGTTACTTTTAAAAGATATATCTTTCTCGTGGAAAAATTCATTTTCGTAAAAAAAACAGGCCCCGGCACAAGGGTCGGGGTGACATTCTCTAGGTGTACGTTTAGGTTCGTAGCACTAATTGATTTTTTAAAGTTCGTTCTTGACGCAGCGAACCGGAAAAGCTAAACGAGTATCAAATCCCGCAACTTCTGCCTTATTTTCCTCACTAAACAGGAAAAGACCATATGCACTCGAGAAGAAGTCTTCTGTAGCAGTCCACAAGTCTCCATAAGAACCCAGTTGTCCATAAGATCCATCACTTCCTCGGCTTCCAGAAGGAACTGCAGAAAAACCAAAATCATCCGTGCCATTAGGGTCATGAACAATCGTTTTCCATCCCGTCGTGCTCTTAAGTTTTTTTCCAGCAATGGATTTTCCGCCAACAGTTTCAAGCAACGTTTCAAATTCCTCTTTAGAAGGAAGATGCCATCCTGAAGGACAAACACCAAGCACAGGATATGTGGGCGTACAATCCCACACTTCATGGCCACATCCCTTGCCATTTTCACTATACAATCCGGCACTGTCCATAGCCGCAGACCATTTATAAAGACGACCATATTTGGTACAGTTGTCTTTTTTATCCTCATAGCAATAGCTATCTGGCGATTCAAAGTTCAGATTCTGGGCCATCCATACCTGATTACCAATAGTGACCATCTTGTAAACCTGGCCATCACGGGAATCGACAAAAGACCCGTCAGGAACGCTGGAAACGGCACTGCTACTAGATCTATTGAAAACAGACGAAGAAGAAGTTCCCTCATTTATGACAGGATTGCTCGAATCATCGCCACAGGCCGTAAAAACAGCGGCGCCAAATAAAGCAAAGTACAACAGATATTTCATCAGTTTATTTCCTTATGAGAAAATCTTCCGTCATGCGGCGGGCTTCCTTGTCGGCTTCGAGCACTTGCTCCAGCGAAAGGTGACCCGTGACATTCGGGGCCTTGTCCATTACCATTTCCACGTACTTCGGGATGTCCGTGAACTTGAGGTTGCCCTTGAGGAAACGATCCACGAGGACTTCGTTTGCGGCGTTCATCATCGCAGGAACGATACCGCCACGACGGCCTGCGTCAAACGCGAGCGCAAGGCAACGGAACTTATTAAAGTCCGGTTCGAAGAACGTGAGCTTGGCAAGCATCGGCAAGTCGAGGCGCTTGGTTTCAAGCTTCAGGCGGTCGGGCCATGTGAGCGCCACCTGAATCGGGATGCGCATGTCGGGAGCGCCGAGCTGTGCCATCAAAGAGCCGTCGCGGAACTGCACGAGCGAATGCACCATGGACTGCGGGTGAACCACAACCTTAATTTGGTCATACGGAATGTGGAACAAGAAGTGAGCTTCGAGCACTTCGAGGCCCTTGTTCATCATGGAAGCAGAGTCAATCGTAATCTTCTTGCCCATGCTCCACACCGGATGATTGAGGGCATCTGCCACGGTGATGTTTTTAAACTTTTCAATAGGCCATTCGCGGAACGGGCCGCCCGAAGCCGTAATTTCGAGGAATTCCACTTCGGATTCGCGCTTGCCGCCTTCGAGGCACTGGAAAATGGCACTATGTTCGGAGTCAATGGGCGTGATGAAAGACTTCGGATTTTCTGCAAGTTTATCCCAAATGACAGGGCCCGCCATGACCATCGTTTCTTTGTTCGCAAGAGCCACATGCTTGCCATGTTCGATGGCGGTAATCGTCGGGAGGCAGCCCACAGCGCCCATCAAGGCGTTAATGATGATGTCCGCTTTCGGGTCGGCAGCGAGTTCGCAAAGGCCTTCCATACCGGCGAGCACTTTCTTGCCAAGCACGATTTCGAGTTCTTTCGCGGCGGCTTCGTTAAACATGCACACGCGTTCGACATTGTACTTGCGCACGATTTCCGCGACTTTTTGAACGCTGCTATTCGCTGCAACCGCATAAAGGTTGAAAATGTCAGAATGTTGCTGGATGACATCGACGCTGGATGTGCCGATAGACCCGGTGGCACCTAAAAGAACTACGTTTTTCATTTCTTGACCTCGAAAAATAACTTGCTTTTTCTCGTAAAGATAGAATAATGACGAACTTCGCCATGAAACCGCGACATAAAACCAAGGGTTTTATTTACGGGTTAAAGTTTGCCGATTCCATATATATATGATGGAATAATATGGTAAAGAAACGATTACATGATTTCACATTCCTTTTTAAAATTTTTAGATATATATTTTGAATGGGTTAGGTTTGTTGCTCGAAGGAGGTGCTTATGCGCATACTTTCCTCGGGTGTATTCGCTGCGTGTTGTTGCGCAGTGGGGATGCTCTGGAGTTGCTCGGATTCGTCAAGTAATGACATTTCCGGGTCTGAAATCAATCTTTCATCTACGACCGATGATTCGGGGTCTTCTGGAACAAGTTCTCCAACTGACGTCAATTCATCAAACGAAAGTTCCGCAGGAAACAGCGGAGCGAATTTGTCGTCGGGAAATGGGGGTGCATCGGCTCCATCGTCGGGTACTTCGTCCGTTGCTTCGCCGGCAACATCTGGAGATTCACGTACAAATTCATCAAGCAGACATATTCACAGAAGTTCGTCATCTACGGTCGATCAAGGCAAATCGTCTGCAGTGCAGACAAATCCTGCTTCTAGCGCGACATCCTTTGTTTACACCTCGCCTGCAAATTTTGCCGATACGGTAAATGGCGTTGCCTTCAACATGGTGTACGTGGCTGGAGGTTCCTACACACGTGGGTGCGACAACTGCGCCGAACAGGACAAAATTTACGAGACTCCATCACACAATGTAACCGTCAGCGAATATCATGCTGCCAATACGGAAGTCACCATTGCGCAGTGGAATGCCGTCATGGGCGGAAAAAAGAATGCCTGGGAATCGGACAAGGCGCCCAAAATTGGCGTAAGCTGGTTTGACGCCAACAACTTCGCCTGCAAATTAGGGCAAAAAACAGGGCGCCAATACCGTTTGCTCACCGATGCCGAGTGGGAATTTGCCGCCCGCGGCGGTAAGGACGGTGTCGCGGATAAATTCAAATTTTCAGGAAGCAACAACGTCGATGACGTGGCATGGTATTCCGAAAACAGCGGAGGCAAATCCCACGATGTCGCCACCAAGAAGCCGAACAAACTCGGTCTCTACGACATGAGCGGAAACTCTTGGGAATGGGTCTATGACTGGCTTGTAGGCTATACATCCGGCGACAAGGTGAACCCGGTACAACTTACAGGAAGCGGCAACAAGACGCGAAGAGGCGGAAGTTACGGCGAACCTGCGGAATTCGCACGCGTGAGCCGTCGCGCCATCCGCAGCCGCGATGGCGCCGCAGACATGGGATTCCGACTTGGCATGTCTGCGGAACTCCCGCCGGGAATGGTCAGTCCCTGCGAAGCGGCGAACCCCTCAGCAGCCGTCTGCCAAGGCGACAAGAACCGCGACTGCCGTTTAATCACTGCCGCAGACGAAGCTTGGATTAGCGACGACTACACCGTCGTCATCGGCGAAGACGGAACCGCCGCCGTGTCTGGATTCCCGAACGTTTCGGGTCAATGGTACACCTTAAACAACCGCAGTTTCAACGTCGTCACCAAGAGCGGCACAAAGACCTACGCCTATTACGTGTTCAGCGAAGACGAACTCACGATGATCAGCGATGACGGCATTCCATACCGTCTGTACAGACGCGCCGCAAGCGATGCTAAAAATAAGGTAAGTCTCCCGACCGTGAGTAACCCCAAAACATTAGCACAACTTATTGCTGCCGTGGAACCCGAACGAATCGTCACCGATGAGCAACTCGCTCACCCCGACACCAGCGTTCGCGATCCTCGAATTGCTGCAGCAAGCGGCTACACTTGGTTCTTTGACGGGCGTTGCTGTGGCGGAAACCATAAGTACCGTTTCCACCTCGACAAGAGCGGCGACGCGGAATTCGTGGTGATGGACTACGACGACACCCACCACGAAAACATTCTCGCAAAAGGACGCTGGTTCACTGTCGGAAACATCGGACTCCACATCGTTCTAAACGGCAAGTACTTCAACTACCTTTACACAGCTGGCGAACGCACCATGAGCTATAGCGAGTACATGCCGGCGGGCCCCATTTTCTGCCACATTTCTTTCCAGAGCTACGAACGCGGCGACTTCCGCATATTCAACAAAACTTTATTCGATGACAAGATTAAACGCCCACGCGGTTTCAACGGAGAAAATCCGGTCTATGAAGCCGGCGATTACCAGTGGGGTTCGTAAATGAATAAACCTACACATAGCGTGCTCCGCGCAATTGCGACAATCCCCCTTTCGGTCGCAATTATGAACATAGCGGTGCTTTCTGCCTGTAGCGACACCACATCCTCAACAGCTCCGGAAAGCATCGCTTCCAGTTCATCTTTACTCGACACGTCCAATCGGAATTCATCATCGGATACGTTTATAGAATCGTCATCGGGCGAGATTCCCCATTCGGCAATATCCGAAGAATCCATAAGTTCAGCCGTTTCTACGGAATCAGCGGGATCCGCTACATATACCAGTTCTTCGTCAAACAGTACCCATCGAATTTCCAGTTCGTCACGAAGCAGTCATCGTCGCTCTTCGTCCTCTACATTGCAAATAAGTTCATCCGCGATATCCACAATCACGTCGTCGCAAAATACGCCCGTGTCTTCGTCAGGAGAAATTTTATCATCGACAACCGCAACGATTTCCGCTCCAGTTACACTTGACGAAAACGGCTTTGCAACCGTTGCCGATGTTTACAAGAGCCTTGCCGCAGACGAAAAAGCCGTATTTATCATCCGCCATTCCGAACGCGAAGATAACGTCGCCATCGAAACAGAACTCACCGCAAATGGAATCAAGATGGCGCAAGACTTGGGCGCAACACTCAAAAGCGACGAAGAGTTCTCGTACATCACCTCGGGATTCGTGCGCACGAACGAAACAGCAAACAACATATCGAAAGGACGCGGAGAACCAAGTCTCCCGAAACTCATCACCAACTACGACATCACCGGAAACTGGTTCTTGAAAATTTCGGCGGATTCGCTTGCGTTATACGCAACCAAACTCAACATGAAAGGAAGTTCCGTTGAACTCATGGGCCACTGGGCTTACGAAGGCGGCTACCCTGATGCGCTCTATGAACTTGAGCCACGTGCCGAAGAATTCATGCAAAAGGTCATCCTCAAAAATTTGTCCAAGTGGAAACGCGTCAGTATCATGGTCTCGCACGACATTCTTGTAATGCCGCTCGCCGTTTTCGGTTCCAATAAAAAAGTAGCACTCAAATACCATGAGGACTACCATTGGATAAACTATATTGCAGGTCTTGCCATCATTGCCGATAGCCAAAACAACTTACGTTATGTACCCGTGAAGGGGGCCGAGTCAGGCGTTATCGACTACCTCGCCATCTACATGAACGAACATGGCATGCAAAAGAAAAAATAGAATTTCAAAATCCAGCGTTCCCCACATTTAGGGGGAACAAAATATGCAGGACATGAAATCTTAAATGATACTCTTGAAGAAATCCATGAAGATGTACAAAGCCGGAGCCGCCAACAAGAACGAGTCGCAACGGTCAAGCACACCACCATGACCTACGAATAAATTTCCAGAATCCTTCGTACCGCTCCAACGCTTGAGTGCGCTCATCAAAAGGTCACCCACCTGGCCCGTCACTGTAATCAGCAAGCCAATCACAATTGCAGAAGTCCAGCTAAACTCCACTTCAAAAGAGGCGAGAGACGCACTGCACTTGACCCAGTAAGCAACCCATGCAATCGTCGTGATGGACCCCGCAATGCTGCCTTCCCAAGTCTTCTTGGGGCTAATGCTTGGGGCAAACGGATGACGACCAAAAGGTCCCTTGCCCGCAGCAAACTTTCCGAAGAAATACGCCACCGTATCGCAAAGCCAAACGGAAGTCATCACTAGGATAAACGGATAGCAATGTTCCAGGCCCTGACCGTTACCCATCATGAGCACGTTCATGCCGCCCCAAAGGCCTACGTACAAAGGAGCGCCAAGATGCATCACGAGCCACGGGAACAAATGGTCTATTTCGACCTTTGCATAAGCGACACCAATATAAATTGCAAAAATGGCGAGGAACGTCATGCCCACAACGTAGGGCACCGCCGGAAGCCCAAAGTATCCGCCTTTTGAAAGCGTCCACGCAAGCGTCAACGCCAAGGACGACGCAAACGAAAGATAGCGCATGTCAGGTCCAGCATAGACCTTAGACGTCATCCGTGCCCATTCCCAGGCGCCCACGGCTCCCAAGAAACACATCAAACCGATACGACTAAAATCGTTGAACCACAATAAAACGAAAACTATTGGAATGGCAATAAATGCCGTTATCAATCGTTGCGCAAGATTACTCATGCAAAACCTTCCCAAAACGCCTCTCGCGGGTTTTGAAAAATTCGATAGCCTTCATGAACTCTTCCTTGGTAAAATCCGGCCACAGCGTGTCCGTCACATAGAACTCGCTATACGCCGCTTGCCAAAGCAAATAGTTCGACAGTCTGAATTCGCCACCCGTTCGGATGACCAAATCCGGATCGGGAGCACCTTTTAAATACAAGTTTTTTGCAAATAAATTTTCGTCAATATCATCGGCCTTGAGCGTACCTGCAGCAACCTGAGCGGCAATGGAACGAGCCGCATCAACAATTTCTTGCCTGCCACCATACGAAATGGCGAGATTCAGTTGCATGCCCGTATTGTTCGCGGTCTTGTCAATTGCGGACTGGAGACTGGCTCGCGGCTTGTCGGGCAAACGGTTCATGTTGCCGATGACCGTGAGTTTCACGTTTTTTTCCATCAAGTCGGGGATTTCCTTGACGACCATCTCGATCAAGAGATTCATCAGGTAATCTACTTCCTTGGAAGGGCGACCCCAGTTTTCGGAGCTGAACACATACAATGTCATGTGTTCGAGTTTAAGATTTACGCCCACCTCAACGGCATCGATGGTCGCCTGAGTCCCCTTGCGGTGACCCAGGAAACGTTCAAGTCCGCGGCTACGAGCCCATCGCCCGTTGCCGTCCATGATGATGGCGACATGTCTAAGTTGATTTGCCACGCAAACCCCGGACTACACCTTGAGGATGTCCGCTTCTTTTTCTGCGAGCAGACGATCGATTTCAGCGATAGCCTTGTCGGTTGCCTTCTGGATTTCGTCCTGCTGTTTTTTGACTTCGTCTTCCGGCAAATCCTTATTTTTCTTGATGGCGTCGTTAGCGTCACGACGGATGTTGCGGATTGCCACGCGGCCTTCTTCGGCATGCTTACGGGCAATCTTTGCAAGTTCCTGGCGGCGTTCGGTCGTGAGGATCGGGAGCGTCACGCGGATGCAGTTGCCGTCCTTCATCGGGGTAAGGCCGATGTTTGCAGCAAGAATTGCCTTGTCAATTGTATCGACAAGCTGTTTTTCCCACGGCGTCACAAGCAACATGCGCGGTTCGGGCACAGAAATCTTTGCGACCTGGGAAATCGGCGTAGGAGTGCCGTAGTAGTCGATACGAACGCCATTGAGGATAGCCGGACTTGCCTGACCAGCACGGATCTTGGAAAATTCACGTTCGGTGGCCTCGATGGCCTTGTCCATTTTTTCAGAATATTCAGACATAAGCAGGTTGTAGGTTTTAGGTTATAGGTTTCAGGGGCTTGCGTAAAGCACCGTTATTCTGTTATAAATATAGATTAGGTCAAAGACGATAGACAATAGACGAAAGAAATTTCTGACGAAATTCAACGTCTAGCGAATTAGCAGTGGACGAGCGTGCCGAGGTCGCCTTCGATGGCCGCGCGGGTGAGGTTGCCCTTTTCCATCTTGAACACGAAGATGGGCATGTTGTTTTCCATGCAAAGCGCGACGGCTGCCGTATCCATGACCTTGAGGCCGCGGGAAATGACTTCCTTGTAGCTGATGTCATCGAAGCGGGTGGCGGTCGGGTCCTTGACCGGGTCTGCGGTATAGATGCCATCGACCTTGGTCGCCTTCATGATGACATCGCATTCGCTTTCGATGGCGCGAAGGGCGGCGCAGCTGTCAGTGGTGAAGAACGGATTGCCCGTACCGGCGGAGAAAATCACCACGGAGCCGGCGGACAAGAGCTTGAGAGCCTTGCGGCGGTCGAAGAATTCGCAGACCGGTTCCATGCGGATGGCGGACATCACCACCGAGTCGATTCCCTGCTTGTCGAGAGCGTCCTGCATGGCAAGGCCATTCATCACGGTACCGAGCATGCCCATGGCATCGCCCTGAGCGCGGTTCATGCCGCCAGCAGAGGCGGAAATTCCACGGACGAGATTGCCGCCGCCAATCACGAGCGCGACTTGCACGCCCTGCTTGACGATGGAGGCAATTTCAGACGCCATGTCAGAAAGGATAACGTTGTCGATGCCGTGGCCTTTTTCGCCTGCGAGGGCTTCGCCACTGAGTTTCAAGAGAATACGTTTGAATTTGGACATAGTTATTGGCAGAAAGTAGGAAGTCAGAAGTAGATAGTTAAACAGAATCGAACAATCTCTAATTACTTCCTATGGTTAACGTTTTTAAAAATAAAAGCGCCTTCGGCGATATTGAGTGGAAATTTAATAATTACAATCCCTAACGTTTTGCGAAAGTTGATTTTGCGGCAATTTTTCCGTCCAGTAGCATCACGGCAACATAGCGTCCACTCATCAAACGATTTATCAATAAATTTTCCTCACGTAATCCGGCTTCGTAATGGCGTTTTGACAAGCGCCCGACTTCGCGGCCCCTGAAATCGTACAGGCGCATTTCGGCCATACCCGCACGCGGCATGACAAACTTGAACTGCACCGAGCCCTGCACAAAACGGCTAGACATCCGTACTTGCAAGTTTTTCTTCGCAACAGAAGCGGTTACAATTTTCGTCTTGCCTTTGGGATTGTCCTGACCCGGCACATAACGTTCAGGTTCCGATTGGAAAAATCCCATTGAATCCTTGACCGAAGCATCGAAATCGACATCGTTCAACACCGGGTACTTGAAATTCGCATTAAACGTCCACATATCATTAAAATCAAGTTTGTCAAAATTCGCAGGAGACGTCATCTGCTCATCCGTAAGCGATATCGCATAATTTGCCGTATCGATAACCGTACAATTGGAAATATCCCAATAATAACCCTCGACATTTGCAAGAGGTGCCATGGCACAAACTTTGTCAAGTCCGGCAGTCTTGTTCGTCACAGCACCCGTAGAAAAGCAATTCTTGATGCTGGAAGATTCATCTGCGATTCCAACAAACGATGCTGCATACATATACTCTTCTTCTACAGAATAAACGTCTCCGAGCGAGAACGAATTCGTAACGGTCGAACCGTTCATGGCACCAACGAAACCCGATGCCGATATGTAGCCTTCAAGTACGCTACCGGTCGAATAGCACTGGTCGATAGAGGAATTGTTGGTAAGGCCCGCAAAACCGCCCACGTAAATTTCGCCCATGGCGTGACCCGTCGCATAGGATTTCTCGACGCGTCCGCTATCCTGTCTCGCCACAAATCCACCGACTTTCGTTCCACCCTTGACGTGCCCTGCCGCATGAGACGTCGAAATATCGCCAGCATTTTCACCCGCAAAGCCACCCACATCGACATAGCCGTTCACGTTGCCTGTAGCATAGCAGTTCACAATTTTCCCGCCGGTTTCGTTTTTCGCGACAAATCCACCGGCGCTCGCCGCCGTCGAATGAACATCGCCCGTTGCATGGCTGTTGCTTACGGTTCCGAAATTATACCCCGCAAAACCACCCAAATAGGCGGATCCAACAATCTTTCCCGACGCGCTCGAACTGTCGATTGTCCCGCGATTCGTGCCGATGAAGGCTCCACCAAATGCAACGACCTTTACAACGCCAGACGCAGTGCACCTGGAAATTTGTCCAAAGCCAATCCCCACAAGACCACCCGCATTGTTGACCGAAGCCGTCACGTTACCACTCGCATGGGAATCATAAATCTTTCCGCTATCGATAGCGACAAGACCGCCAAGAGCCGCGACATTTTTGACCTGCAAACCCGCATAATCATCTCCGCTCATACCGACAATATCCACAGAAGACGAGCAACGTTCCACAGTTCCGTAATTTTCGGATGCGATACCGCCAATGTTCACCGAAGCATGGATTCCACCTACAGCCTTGCAGTCCGAGACAACGCCCCGGTTCTTGAAAGCGATTCCCCCGAACATCGTCAGTTCCATGCCATCTACACCGTTCTTGATATCCATTTTACACTTGGAAATCGTTCCAAAGTTCTCGTATGCGATACCGCCCAGATAGGCGCCCTTCAACGTTCCCGAAAAACTGCTGTTCGTTATCGTCCCGTAATTTTCGCTGACAAGGCCACCCGCCGAAGTCACAAAATCAAGCGTATCCGTATCGACGTGGACTTCGTTTATAGTCCCGCGGTTAACGCCCGCAACGCCACCGGAATAGATTCCCTTGAAATAGTAGTCCTTGAGCGTCAGGCTGTCCAAGCGCGCCGATGAATCCAGAACCGAAAAAATACCCGTCGAAGGTTCCACGAAGCTGACAATTTCCAAATTACGGATAACATGTCCAGCGCCATTGAACGAGCCCGAAAAAGCGACCGTCCCATACCGACCTTTAGCTTCTGCAGAATCGGCTACCGCTGGGAAAAGCTGTCCGATAGGCTTGAATCCACGGTTCGTGCCTGTCGTATCGTACGAGAATTTTTCTTGCTTGGACTTGCCCGCATCAATATCTGCTACCAAACGGTAATGGCCATTCATCGTGTAAGGAGCAAAGCCCACCATCTTGAGATCTTCGTAATCGGCGACCTGCCAAGGATCCGCTACGGTTCCCGATCCAGCCAATGTTCCACCAACAGCAAGCGCTGCTACAGGAACAAAACACACTAAAGGCAATATGCTACGCATAAATCTCTCCTTCGGCAACCCATGAAACCTGTTTATCAAATTTATTACTTGTTAATATAAATAAATTACGAAAAAAAGCATATTTTAGTTCGCCTTCTCCCCACACATTTTCGCCTTTTTTCGAAAAATAAATATTAGATTACTAAAGGAACAAACGGAGGCGGATGTGAAAGCATTCCAAATTGCGCTACTCATAATGATTTGTGCAGTGTTTTGCATGGCAGAACCGGCCGATAACGAGCCTTTTATTTTAAAGCAACCCGACGGCAGTTCATTCGAAGCTCGTCTTGTAGGCGACGAGCGTTTTCATGTGCTCGAAACTATAGATGGATATATTCTGCAAAAAGATGCGCTCGGATATTACGCTTACGCCGATGAAACAGGAAATTCTTCGGGAATCTACGCACGCACCCCAAAAAATCGCAGCGATTCGGACATTCAGTTCTTGGCAAAACTCGATCCGGATGCAATTTATCAAAAACTCTTGGCAGAAGCACCTGCCGAAGAAACTTTGGAATACGGGATACCGAAATTCACCCTTCCCAAAATACAGCGGATGCCCGTCCCGAACAAAAAACTCGTTTTTGGCGACCTCCGCGCAGCAGTAATTCTTGTACAATTCTCCGACGTCAAATTCAAAAGCGCAGACCCCCAAAAACAGTTTAACGACCTTTTGAACAAGGAAGGCTATAACGAATACCATCACCAAGGCAGCGCAAGGGATTATTTTATCAAAAATTCCATGGGGGCGTTTACCCCGACATTCGACGTCTATGGCCCCATCACCATTTCTAAAACGCAAGCGCATTACGGAGGTAAGTCTTCTAGCGACAGAAATTATCCAGGCGCAAGAGAAGCGTTAAACGAAGCGCTCGACACGATTTTAAGATGGAACCGCATCGACTTTTCGCAGTACGACAACGACAAAGACGGCGAAGTTGACTTTATCTATATGATTTACGCAGGCGTTGGCGCAAGCAGTTCCGGAGTCATCGAAACTATTTGGCCCCATGCCGGTTACACAACGAAAAAAATGGGCGGCGGGCCTACAGTCAGGCGTTACGCCTGTTCTAACGAAATTGGCGGACGTGCATACAAAGCAGACAAATCCACAACTATAATAAATGGTATCGGGACATTCACTCATGAATTCAGCCACGTTCTTGGCTTACCCGACCTATACGATCTGAAAGGAGCCAACTCCCGAAAGACGCCACACTCATGGTCCATCGTAGGGCATGGAGGATATAACTGCCCTACCAATGACGACAACGTACAAGGCTGCGCACCGCCATTTTATTCCGCATTCGAGAGAATGTCTGTTGGCTGGATGGCAAGTCCCATAGAACTCAACGTCAAAGGCTCGGTGCAACTGGAAAAAATTGAAGACAACGTTGCCTACAGCGTGACCAATCCCAAGAATCCCGACGAAATGTTCCTGCTCGAATATAGAACAAACAAAAATTGGGACATAGGGCAACCCAGTTCAGGAATGCTGATTTGGCATATCGACTACAAGGACTCCATTTGGAAAGGTCAACTCGTCAACAATGACGGGAGCCACATGTACGTCGATATCGAGGAAGCGTATCCCGAAACAAGCACAAGCGCAGCGGCATCAGACCCGTTCCCCGGTTCGAAAAACGTAACGTCATTCAACCAGTTCGTTTTCTGGAACGACGACAACATGAACATTTCTCTTACCAATATCAAGGAATCCTCGGACAAGGAACACATCACATTTGACGTAGATATGACTGTCAAATCGTCACCGTCGATATCATCGAGTTCATCAGCCGTTTCAAGTTCAAGTATAGCGTTGTCCAGCTCGGAACGCCCATCTTCGTCTTCAATTGCGCCAAGATCATCGAGCATCGCGCAATCATCTTCAAGTTCCAACGCAAAACGTTCCAGTTCAAGCAAGGGGCTGGTCTTCGCCGCTGCCGGAAAATCGCCGTACCGTACATCCGTCACTTCGCAAGACGGAATGATTCATATAACGATTCCAGTGCAAGGGACGAAGCACATCAGGATATTCTCGCCTAACGGGCAACTTTTGTTCGAAACAAGAATGGACGGGACCTATTACCAGTTCCCGCTCTCTCACCAAATCGGAAAACAGAACGTCATACTGTCCATCACGCAAGGGAAAAAGGCTCTGTTCATGGGAATGATCAGGAACAAGAATTAGGCAATATGCATTTATAAGAGGTTTGGTTTCGGTTGCAGGTTTTATATGAAGAAAAATATTTCCTCCCTGAGTCTTCTGTTGTTGGCGCTCCCCACGATGCTTTTTGCCGACATCGTGTACCAAGGAAAAAGAGTAGAGTCCTGGCCCGAAGAGGCACGGCCCAGATTCAACAATTCCAGCATGGACAAGCCCAGTTTTCTTTTATCCAGAACCGACGCGACGCAAACGAAAAGCCACTATGCCGCCCCCAAGGGGAAAATCTACAGCCTCACGCTTCTCGTTGATTTTTCGGACCAAAAAGCTCCCGTCTCGATTAGCGATGTCGAAGACTGGCTCAACAAGGAAGGATTCAACAAAGACGGTTGTAACGGTTCCGTGCGCGACTACTACCTCGACGTTTCCAACGGGCAGTTGGACATTGTAAACGAAGTCTTCGGATGGTACCGCGCAAAGCATCCCAAATCTTGGTACGAGAACCTGAAAGATTACACGGGATCGGATTCGCTCATGAAAGAAGTGTTCACGTATTTCGATCCGCAGGTTGATTTTTCGCGTTACGACAACGACAAGGACGGAACGACCGAAGCCATCAACATCGTCTATGCAGGCGCCGGAAAAACCTGGGGACAAGGCTTGTGGCCCCATTCGGGATGGTCCAACGAAAAACGCGACGGAGTCAGGCTGACGCACCACCAGATGACAGACATGCCCGGTACATTTTCCATTTACGTTTTCGTACACGAAAGCGGTCACATGATTTTCGGATGGCCGGACCTTTATTGGTACGGTGATTACTGCACCATGGGCAACAGACCAAACGACAAGAATCCTGTTGCCATCAACGATTTCTACCGCGCGGACCAAGGCTGGATTCCATTTGTCGATGTAACAAGCGAAGACGTAAGCCTCGAGACGACCAAGCCGAATGAAGTCTGCTACCGCTACAAGAATCCCGCAAGACCCGACAAAGAGGGACTCGTATGGTCTTACGTACGCAACACAGGCCGCAACAAAGTTCTCGCCGGCAGCGGACTCTTGATGCAGCACTATGATTTTTCCATTGACGGAAACTCCGCAGCGGACAAACTCACTTTAAGAATCGTGCACGCCAATTCCGCAGGCAAGTCTAACGACAACGTAAAAGACCAGTGGCCAAGTCCAGGTAGCGATGCAAAAGCATTCTTCAAGGGCGGAACTTATCCTGAATTTTCGGACGAAAAGTACCCCGCCATCCGCTGGTACAACGGCTCCAAAACAGGACTCAAAATCACGGACATCGGAACGCCGGGAGAATCGCTCACGTTCTGCATCGGCGGGAACTGCCCTGCACAAGAGTCATCGAGTTCAACAAAGATTGCGTCAAGTTCTTCAAGTGTGCCAAATCCCGCAAGTTCCAGCAACGTAAAGAGTAGCAGTTCCGTAAAGCCAACTTCCAGCAGTCAAAGCGAAAGCACTGCAATCATATCGAACTTTAGGAAAGTCTCAAAATATGGCATTCCCGAAAACAAGATTTTCAATGTCCTCGGGAAACCGGTTGGACAAAGAACCGCATCGGGAGAACTCCCCAAGCTGCCTAAAGGCATTTACGTGGAATTTGTGAAATAACTGGATCCTTCACATTCGCTCAGGATGACGGCTGTGCAAGGCTGCAATCAGGGGGACAACTGCTTAAGGCGAGTATCGCGACAGGCCGTTTACGGACTGGCATGATTGAGCCGAACAGTTGGGACTTTAGTCCACCCCTCCCCCCCTCACCTCATCAAAATTATTCATTACAAAATACTTACGCATTTCTTAAGAACGGATTATTTCCCGTCAGTCGGTTCGAAAGGACAAATCCGGCGGGTCTAATAAATCTATCTTGTAGCTCGTAAAATTTTGCAGAGTAGCACATCAATCGTGCCGCATTGCCCGCGGTCTTCAACCCCGAAGACCTGAACGCCCTGGAGCAAGCCCTTCGTTTGAAGGACCAGTTCCCGGGTTCCACCATTTCCGTGCTGACGATGGGTCTCCCGAAGTCTGCCGAAGTCGTCCGCGAAGCTCTGTACCGCGGTGCCGACTGCGGTTACGTGATTACGGACCGTTCCCTCGGCGGCGCCGACACGCTCGCCACGAGCTACACGCTCGCCCAGGCCGTCAAGAAGGTCGGCGACTATGACATTATTCTCGGTGGCCGCCAGGCTATCGACGGCGATACCGCACAGGTCGGTCCGCAGATTGCAGAAAAGCTCGGCCTTACCCAGGTGACCTACGCCGAAGAAATTCTCTCCCTCGACGAAAAGGCCAAGAAGGTCGTGATCCGCCGCCACATCGACGGTGGCGTGGAAACGGTGGAAGCACCGCTCCCGCTGGTCGTGACCGTGAACGGAAGTGCGGCCCCGTGCCGT
>CADCDO010000027.1 GCA_902800345.1 Fibrobacter succinogenes | reverse complement strand
GCGTTTTCGTGGCGCGAGTTTGCGAAAATTGCGGGGTTCGTTTCGCCTTCTTACCTCAAGATGGTATGTGAAGGCAAGACGAACTTGAGCAAGGTGACCATGGGGCGCGTAGCGGATGCGATTGGCCTTGCGGGGCACGAGGTGGATTACTTCGAGGCTATGGTTCAGTTTGGCAATGCTAAGACGGACGATGTGAAAAAGAAGTTCCTGGAAAAAATGCAGTCCATAGCGTTTGACCATAAAGTCCGCATTGTCGACAAGGATGCGTTCGAATATTACGACAGCTGGAAAAATCCGGTGTTCCTCGAACAGGTACAAGAGAACGTTTACAGACAAACGGAAAAGTCCGTGGAAGGCTCCAAGGAGGGCTTGCCGCTTGCAATCCGTTCGATGCACCGCGAAATGGGGAACCTGGCTGTCGATTCGCTGGACCGCTTTTCGTCGAGCGAACGGAACGTTACGGGCGTCACGATGGGCATCGATCGCGAAACGTATGGACAGATTGTTCATGAACTGGATGAATGCCGCAAGAAGATTACCGCGCTAGCGGAGGCGTGCGGCAATATCAGACAAGTTTACAGGTTGAATTTACAATTGTTCCCTCTTTCGAAGGAAGTAGGGAAACGTGAGGAGGCTAAGGATGAATAAGAAACTATATATGGCCTGCGGTGCGGTGGCTCTCGCTGTGACTGCGTGTTCCGACGACAATGGCATAGTCGGGACGTCGACGGAACCCAATACGGTGGCGTTTGGGTCATCCAGTTCGGTTCTTGAAAATTCATCGGGCTCGGAACCGAGTGAACATGGAAACTTATGGGATCCTGTTGTTGGTGACTATGCGGTTAGGACTGCCCTTTATGCATCTTCGTGGCCTAAAAACGCTATCGCGGATGGTCACTGGTTCTTGGAAATGCAAACTGATGCAGTAGACGGAGGCACGTCGTATATATCATGGCCGGTCGAATTAGGCGAAGGGACGGACTCCTTGGCTCCAGTCATAGAGGCATGCCATGGAATTTGCGGAACGGCGGTTCTAGATAAAGGCGAAATGACTTATAATCCGTTTGTCGGTGTCGGCTTTTCGCTGGCGGTAGATGACACCGGTTTGCCGATTCCGGTTGATGTCTCGAACTGGGGTGGCGTGTGCATTAGCTATTCTTCTGAAGCGTCTCCTTCGTTGGTGCTCGATCTGGGCGATTCGCTTGAATACGTGCTTCGTTACGGTTTGCCGAGTGTTGCTTTGCCTAAGACGGAAGAAGTTGTCTCGAAATGCTTTAAGTGGAGCGATTTTAAACTTCCGGTTTGGGTGCGCGATATTCCCGAATATTGGATGGACGATGTTGGGGAAAAGGCGGCGAAACGGCTTGTTGCATTGGAATTTAGAATCCAGGCCCATTCTGGAGAATATAAGTTCAATATAAAATCACTAGGAACGCTTGCGGATGCTCCGACAGATAGCGTGAACTTGGAATCGTCTTCCAGTTCTCATATCGAGAGTTCTTCTGCGACCCCATTTGTACTGGGGGGCGTTGATGGCGGCCTTTGGAGCCCAACTAAAAATGGTGATCATGTTAGAACATCTCTATATTCGATGGACACATGGCCGGAAGGCGCAAATGAAAGTGGTTATTGGTTCGATAGGGATGATTCCGAAAAAGGTGGTGAATCGTTTATTGATTGGCCGGTACAGTTGGATGATGTGGGGTCGCTGGAACCAGTCTTCTCTAATTGTAAAGGAATTTGCGGTACGGCGTCTTTGAGGAAAGGTTCCCAGTCTGGAGAACCGTCTGTTTCTGTCGGATTTTTTATAGCGTTAGATTCTGCTTGGGAGAAACCTGTGCCGGTTGATGTCTCGAATTGGGGTGGCATTTGTATGGAATATTATTCAGAAAAGCCCATCACGATAGAACTTGGGTTGGGTGATTCGCTGAATCAGGTACTGGGTGATAAATTGCCTTCTGCAATACTGCCTCGGTCTTTGTCTACGAGTGAGGTTTGCTATCTCTGGAGCATGTTCCGGCTGCCTGACGGGGTGGAGAATGTACCGGAAGAATTGAAAGTCGGTGATCATTGGCAATCGACGGTTGGTAAAAATACCGCGAAGCGTCTAGTCTCCGTAAATTTTAAAATCCAGGCGGATGAAGGAAATTACAAGTTCGGGATTGGCGCAATCGGGACTGTTTACAGAAGCTTTGAAAGCAACTTGAATTTACCGTTGTGTGTAAAAAATGACTTCGGAAAATATTGTGGCGAAGACATTTGGGGGCCGAATTACGGAATGAAACATGTCAATACGGCGCGCTATGCGAGAAACGTTTGGCCGCAGGGCGTTGTTGAAGATGGGGCTTGGTTCTTGGAAACGGATGGAGAAAAAGGTGGCGCATCGTCTATGGCGTGGGTATTCCCGGGCGCACAAATGTACGATGAAGTGGATACGATGGAATTTGTTATAACAAAATGCCAAGGCATTTGCGGTACGGCATCCTTGAATCACGGGACGATGACCGATGACCCGTATGTCGCGGTAGGCTTCAATATTGCTAAGGATTCGACTGGAAAATCCGTGCCTGCCGATGTCTCGAATTGGGGCGGAATGTGTCTAACGTATTCCTCGCAAGTTGCCCCGATTCTGGAACTGGACTTGGGCGATTCGTTGAATACTATGTTGGGGGGCAAACCGTTTTTTAATTTGCCCATTAATGAAACTGTCGAGCAAAGGTGTGTGCAATGGGATAATTTTGGGCTCCCGTCCGGAATGGAGGCGCTTAAAATGTGGGATAGAGAACTGGAATATAAAATTGCAAAGTATTTGGTTACGGTTAGGTTCATAATGCAATCCTCGACGGATGTGGAAAACGAGTTCAATATCATGTCTATTGGTACGTTATATGATAAAAGGATATTCCTAGATCGTGAATAATTTGGATGTAATCTTTTGTTAGGGGGAAAAGAAAAAGGGTCCGGCGAAAGCCGGGCCCTTTTCGTACAACAAAGAGATTTTGTCTCTGTGTTGCCCCTTGCTTAAACACCTCAAACTGCAAGGGTTGTTCGTGGAGGCTGCGTGTGCCAATTTCGGTGGTTCGACTAACTTGCGAATCCTGGTCGGGATAGTGCTGCCGTAGATTAGCGAAGCTTGACTTGCTGCACGCTCTTCTGGCTGCCCATCTTGACGATAAGAACTGCCGGACCGCGGAAGTTTGTATTCAGCTTGACTTCGTTTGCGCCTGCGGTGGCGTTAAAGGCCTGCTGGGCGATAACCTGGCCCATGGTGTTCATGAGCATTGCTGAGCCGCGGTTAGCCTTGCTTGCGGTGAACGTGGCAGTGACGGAGCCCGGTTGCACGTTCACGAGCATCTTGGAGGCTGTTCTTACGCGTGGCATGCAGATGCCGCTCTTGGTGTCTGCGCCCCAGTCGCCCGTGGC
The DNA here is from genome assembly GCA_902800345.1 of Fibrobacter succinogenes. Classification (GTDB taxonomy): domain Bacteria; phylum Fibrobacterota; class Fibrobacteria; order Fibrobacterales; family Fibrobacteraceae; genus Fibrobacter; species Fibrobacter succinogenes_H. Next base: position 47,370 of record CADCDO010000027.1, on the reverse strand, counting down.
GTTCGCCTTGATGAGTTCACCCTTGGCGGTGCCTTCGAGTTTCGGCTTCTTGGTGTTGAAGTCCTGGAGTGTGTCGGCGGTACCGTCGGCTTTCCAGAGGAGCATGTTGTCGAGGTACATGTCGCCGGTGAACTGTGTGCCGTAGAGGTTGATGCCGATGGCGTTCATCTTGGCCGCATTTTCGAAAGCGAGTTTGCCTTCGCCGTCGCCGAATTCAATCTTGTAGTTCTTGATGGTGCCGAGGTCTTCGACGTTACCGAGAGAGACTTCGTTCCATTTCCATTCGCCGCTCATGTTGAAGAGGGAGACGCTTGCCCAGCCGTAATCACCGCAACCGTCGCGGGTTTTGTCCATGCACGGGCCTGCGATTTCGCCAGCGGCGCGCAAGTCGAAGGAAATGGCGACGTACTGGCTCCAGTCTTTGCTGAGGTCGATACGCATGGTGCCTGCTTCGCTGGTGTCCGCTTGAACCGTCTTGTAAGAGATGTGGAGTGCCATGTCGCCATCGAGAATTTGTGTGTTTTCCTTGACGGTGGAGTCGATGGAATTACCCGGAACTGCGGCCTGGCCGTAAGCTTCGCGCATGGCGTTGAGCGTTTCGACGTCGGTGATGTCGCCGACTTTGCCGCCGAACTTGTTCACCTGACGGCGGATGATTGTGAAGTTGCCGTCGCCTTCGTCACCGGTATCCCATACGCAGGGGACGAGGCCGTTCTTCTTTGCGGCGGCGACCGTGTAGCCGTACCAGGCTGCGCGTGCCTTCAAGTGTGCTTTCAGGTTGTCGCCGGAGAGAAGGTCGAGGCGTTTGACGGCGCCCATTTCGCCAATCACGACCGGGATACCCTTGTCGTAGAAACGTGTCTTGAGCCCGCTGAACAGTTTGTCGATGGACTGCTTGGAACCGAGTGCGGAGCCGGAGCAGGTGTGTGCGGCGTCGTTACCTGGAGTCTGGTCTTCCCAGTAGTAGAACATCTTGCCCCAGTCTTCGTCGCCGCTAGTCATGAGCGAGAACTGGTAGGGGTAGAAGTGGACTTCGGCCATGGTGTAGCCGTCGCCAGCCGGGTCGGTCGGGTACTGCTCGGATAGAAGCGGAGCCTTGTCGATTTCGGTACGCGGAGACTGCACGACCACGATGCGTGTGGCGTTGTTGCCGCCGGTGGAGCGCACTCCTTTGAGGCATGCTTCATGGAATTGCTTGAGGATGGTCATGCGCTTGGAATCGAATGCCCATTGGCCGTTATCGGCACCGCCGTTCCACGGGTCGTTCACGCCCGGTTCGTTGGCGGAGGCGAAAATCAAGTGCTCGTCATATTCAGCGAACTTGGTGGCGATCTGCTTCCAGTAAGATTCCTGCTTGGCGGCGACTGCTGCTGCGGAGCTGTTCACGAGACCGGTCTTGTCGTAGCCTTCACCGTCGAACACGTGGTCTTCGAGCCAGCCTTCGTCCCAGTGGCTGTTTAAGATGGCGTACATGCCGTTGTTAATGACGAGATCGACGACAGTCTTGACGGAGTCGAGCCAGCCGGCGTTGATTGTGCCGTTAGAGGAGTGACTGTTCCAGGCGCAAGGGATGCGCACCGTGTTGAAACCGGCGTCCTTGATTGCCTTCACGTAGGCTGCGTCCGGGAAGGGGTTGCCCCATCCGGTCGGGCCGCCCTGATTGCCTGGAACTTCCATCGTGTTGCCGATGTTGTAGCCGAGGCCCATCTTGGGGAATATTTCGGTTGCCTTGGGAAGCGCAAAAGCCGAAGCTGCGGCTAAGAGCAGTGAGCTTGCGGCGATGCCAAAGGTATTGAATCTCATGTCGAAGACTCCTTATAGTAACTTGTTGTGGGTGCCTTTGCCGTGGTTCTCTTAATGATTTTTAGAAATTTTTGAGAACATCCCCCGTGATTTCCCAAACATCCCTTATTCTCATACTCGTTAAAGAAAACGCCCGTAATCTTTACCTTAATATACATGATTACGTTTGAAAACGCAACAGAGAAATCGGTAAGTTACGAAAAATATTAAGTTTGTGAGTTTTTATGTGATGAAAATTGCAAATATTTTGAGAACTTTTTTTGAGAACATGGGGCTATGCGGGGAATGCGCGAACTTTAATGCGCTTCGAGCCAGTTTTTGCCGAATCCGACGCTGGCCACGAGCGGAACTTTGAGTTCCATGGCCCCTTCCATTTCGGACTTGACCATTTGCGAGAGCGTTTCCACCTGTTCACGCGGGCATTCGAAAACCAGTTCATCGTGCACTTGGAGCATCATGCGGAGCGGGAGGTTCTCGTCGTTGATGCGCTTCTGGATGCGAATCATGGCAATTTTGATGAGGTCGGCGGCGCTGCCCTGCACGGGGGTGTTCACGGCCATGCGCTCGGCCATTTGTGATTCCATGCGGTCGGAGCTGTCGATGCCTGCGATGTAGCGGCGACGTCCGGAAAGCGTTTCCACGTAGCCATCGCGGTGGGCGGCGGCCTTGGTGTCGTCGATGAACTTTTGCACGCCCTGGTACATTTCGAAGTAGCCGTCGATGAAGCTCTTGGCCTGTGCCATCGGGATTTTCAGGTCGCGGGAGAGGCGGAAGGCGGTCATGCCGTAGAGCACACCGAAGTTCACGACCTTCGCGTCGCGGCGCATGTCGGCGGTCACGCTGTCCAGCGGCACGCGGTTGATGGCGGCGGCCGTGCGGGCGTGGATGTCGATGCCTTCCTTGTAGCTTTCGATGAGGGCAACGTCCCCGCTCAGGTGGGCGAGCATGCGGAGTTCAATCTGCGAGTAATCGACGGCGAGAATCACGTTGTTCGGGTTCTGCGGCACGAATGCGGCGCGGATTTGCTTGCCGAGGTCGCTACGGACGGGGATGTTTTGCAAGTTCGGGTCGCGGCTAGAGAGGCGGCCTGTGGCTGTGCCCCACTGGATAAAGCTTGTGTGGATGCGCTTGGTGTCCGGATTCACAAGTGTCGGAAGCACAGAGACATAAGTGCTCTGCATTTTCTTGAGTTCGCGGTATTCGATAACCGCAAAGACAATCGGGTGTGCGCTGCGGAAGCTGAGTTCTTCGAGGACGGCGGCGTCCGTGCTGCGTTTTTTTATTTCGGGGAGACCGAGCGTGTCAAAGAGCACTTCGCCGAGCTGCTTGGGAGAGCCGATATTGAATTCGCAACCGGCCATGTCGCAGATTTCTTTTTCGAGCTTTTCGATGCGGTGCTGCAAATCGGCTTGCAGGTCCTTTAGAATCTTGGTATCGACGAATGCGCCGATGCCTTCCATCTGGTAAAGAACCTTGAGGAGCGGCATTTCCTGGCTGAAAAAGTATTTTTCGTAGTCGTACTTCTGGAGTTTAGCGCGGAGCGGCTTCCACAGGCGGAGCGTATAGACCGCGTCTTCGGCGCCGTATTCGGTCGCGTCTTTGATGTTCGTGCGGTTAAACGTAATTTGGTTTTTGCCGCGTCCGATGAGGTTTTCGATGGGAATCATCTCGTGCTGCAAAAGTTGCATGACCTGATTGTCGAGGCCGAGCCCAGTTTGGCCGGGCGAGAGCATCCATGCGGCAATGAGCGTGTCGATGATGTTTGCGGCATCGATTTGCTTTTGTGTGAGTCCGAAGGTGCGGGCGAGAACGTGCAAATCAAATTTGGCGTTGTGGAAAACGAATGCGCGCTTGCATGCTTCGAAAGTTGCGCCGCTATTGCAAGCGTCCGCGCTTTTTGAACCGTCGTCGGGCTGCTGCTTGGATTCACCATCGGGGAGTGTGCAAGAATCGTTCCAAAAATCGATGAACCACTTCTTGGTGGCGTTAAAGTCGAAGTTGCCGCCCTTGCCGGCGGGGTACGGAAATCCGATGTCGTCAGTATGCCCAAGTGGAATGTAATAACCCTTGGGGACGCTGCCGTCTTTTGCGGCTGCGGCAAGGCAAAGCCCGACGATGTTGCACTGCATCGGATCGAGTCCGTTGGTTTCGGTGTCGATGCCAATTTCTGTTGCGGCGTCAAATTCCGATTTCAACTGTTCGAAAACATCATCGCTATCGACGCAGATGTAAGTGGGCGGGAGGTCGGCGGGGAAGCTGGCCTTTGCGATTTTGCTGGAGTCGTCGGATTCGCCTTCGGATGTGCCGTCGGAAGCGCGAGAGTCATCGCTGGAACAATCTCCGTCGCGCACAAATCCTGTTTTGCTCGGAACGTTTTCTAGCAAACGAACGAGACTGTTGATTTCGTGTTCCCTGAAAATGTTTTCGAGCGTATCGCTGTGGATGCCGCAGAATTCAAGGGCGTCAAGGTTCCCGCTGTAGGCCCGCTTTGTCTGTAACGTCACGAGTTCGCGGCTCAGGAACGCTTGTTCCTTGTTGTTCGCGAGATTGTCGTGCAAGCCTTTCTTCTTGATGTTGTCGAGGTTTGCGTAAATGTTGTCCATGTCGCCGTATTCAGTCAACAGCTGAATTGCGGTTTTCGGGCCGACTTTGGGAACGCCCGGGACGTTATCGCTTGAGTCTCCCATGAGAGCCAAGTAGTCGCGGATTTTTTCGGGCGGAATGCCGTATTTTTCGAGGACTTGTTGCGGTCCAAAATCAATGCCGTCGGCGCCTTTTTCCAAATGGAAAAGGTGAATCTTGTCGGTCACGATTTGCGACATGTCCTTGTCTTTGCTGATAATCACGACGTGGTCAAAACCGGCGTTCACGGCCGCTTCGGCAGCGCTTGCCATCACGTCGTCGGCTTCGTAGCCGGGTTCCGACAAAAGCGGAATGCCGCTTGCTTCCAAGGATTCGCAAAGGAGCGGCATCTGCGCTGCCATTTCTTCGGGCATCGGGCCGCGATTGGCCTTGTAGTCCGGATAAAGTTCGTGGCGGAAAGTCTTGGTGTGCGCGACGTCGCGAGCAATTGCAAAATGCGTGGGCTTGTGCTTGGCTAGAATGCGCAACACCGCACCCCAGTAGCCGTGCATCATGGAAACCTCTTCGCCCTTGCTGTTGACGAGCGGGTTCTGGCTGTAAGCGTAGAACATACGGAACGCGAGCGCGAAGGAATCAAGTAGTAATAAAGTCTTTTCTGCCATGAAAGGGAATGTAGCAAAAACAAGCGAGGCGAAAGTTGCACTGGTAAGCTTGCTTACCAGTATAACTGAGCCGAAGCGGTTTTGGCGCGAAGCGAAAAAACGAGTAAGCCGAGCGTCGCAGACATGCTTGCATGGATATGACCGAGGCTAGCATTTTGCGCGGAGTGCAATTTAGACGAGAGAACGGGTTTCGCCCTACAGACGAGAGACGAAAGAACTGGTCGGCTAAAAACGCCGAAATTGCAAAAGTGGCGGTGAAAACGGCGAAAAACTTTGGGTTTCACCGCCAAAAATTAACTTGTCTGTCTTAAAATAGCCCGAAATCGACCCTTAAGGTTCCTCGCTGGCGGTGAAATGAACGAAAAATGATGAAAATCACCGCCGCCTAACGCCCAAATGCCTCCTTTTTACGCAAAATCTTTTGGACAAACTATAAAAGTGGCGGTGAAAACAGCGAAAAAACTCGGATTTCACCGCCAAAATCGCTTTCCCGTCAAAAATTTGCTCACGAACAAACGTCAAAATTTAAGATGCGTCGTTTTTTTCATTTTTGTATTTTTACTAAAAAGTTGGATAACAGTATGAAACGTTTTTCTTTTGCCTTGATATTAGCTTTGATGGTTGCCGCCTGTGGTGACGACGACAGCGGTTTCTCGACCCGTCCTTCGGATGATTCGTCCTCCAGCGTCTGTGAAGACTGTGATGATGCGTCCAGTAGCTCGGTGAAGTCGTCTTCTTCCGGTGCCAAGTTCAGTAGCAGTGCTAAATCTAGCAGCAGCTCTGCAAAATCGTCGAGTTCTTCCAGTGCGAAGTCTTCGTCCTCTAGCAAAGAGAAGAGTAGCAGTTCTGTTAAGGGTATTCCCTGGAAAGGGCCTAAGGAAAAATACTTTAATCCGGATGTTAATTACGGGACTGTAACGGATGCTCGCGATGGCAAGATTTATAGGACTGTTCAAATTGGAAATCAGACATGGATGGCAGAAAACCTGAACTTCGAATACAAGGTGGCGCGAGGCGAAGGGGACACTGTTTCATACGGAATGTGTAGTACGGATAATTGCGAAATATCTGGCCGCTACTATACCTGGGCTGCAGCCATGGATAGTGCTGCAGTGTTCTCTCAGAATTCGGCCGGTTGCGGCTTTGGCCATAAATGTTCTAGAAAAAATCCTGTACGTGGTATATGTCCTGAAGGCTGGCATATTCCCACGGGAACGGAATGGGAAACCTTGTATAAAGAGGTTGGCGAAACGGCCCATGCATTGCAGGCGAAAGGCTTTGAAGAATGGTCAAGGGCGACCGATGAATTTGGTTTTTCCGCACTCCCTGTGGGTCTCTACTACGAAGGAGAGATTCTCCATATAGGTAATGCTTACTTTTGGAGTACATCTGAGTACGATAACACTAATGCCTGGGATTGGTATTTGGGCACAAATGATGGTAGCCTCGGTCACAGTTTCTTAAATGTTAAGCGAGACCATTTTTCTGTCCGTTGCCTCAAGGATGAATCCTCTGTACAACAATCGTCGTCGAGTGTTGCATCGAGCAGCAGTACCCCAGAAGGATATGTAGATCCATCGACGGTTGTTACTGGGACTATGACTGATGAACGAGACGGCCAGACTTACAAGACGGTTACCATCGGGACCCAGACGTGGATGGCGGAGAATCTCAACTACGAATCCGTGGATAGCTACTGCTACAATGATTCTGCAAAGTATTGTGCCAAGTACGGACGCCTTTATACATGGGCTGCCGCGATGGATAGTGTGGGTGAGTGGAGTACGAATGGCCGTGGCTGCGGCTACTATGGCGACTGCTCGCCGACATACCCTGTGCGCGGCGTATGCCCGAAAGGCTGGCATCTGCTTACAAAGGCCGAACTCGAAATGTTGCTTGAGACTGTGGGAGGAGTTCAGGATAAGGAGAAATACTGGCAATGGCAAGGAGCCGGCATAAAACTGAAGTCCACTAGCGGCTGGAATGACGATGATGGTGAAAGCGGCAACGGCGCTGACTCTTTCGGGTTCTCGGCGTTGCCGGCTGGCAACGGACGTAACGATGGGTCTTTCTACGACGAGGGCAAGAAAGCGAACTTCTGGAGTTCTACGGAGAGCACTAGTAGCTCCGCATATGGCATGTACTTGAACTACTACGGCGACATCACGAAAGTAGACTACGGCGATAAGAACAACGGGTTCTCTGTCCGTTGCGTTAAGGACTGATTTTTTTTATTTCCATAAAAAAGGAATTGCCATGAAGAACTTTAGCGAAAATATCAAGTATATCGGTGTCGACGATAGGGATATCGATCTGTTCGAAGGCCAGTACGTGGTGCCCGAGGGCATGGCGTACAATTCGTATGTGATTGTAGATGAAAAGATTGCCGTGACGGATACGGTCGATGCTCACAAGGTGGGCGAGTGGCTCACCAATCTGGAAGCCGCGCTCGCTGGCCGCAAGCCGGACTACCTGGTAATTCACCACCTGGAACCGGACCATGCTGGCGGCATTGCTGATTTTGTTGCAAAGTATCCGGAAACTACGCTCGTGGCCTCGGCGAAGGCTTTCGCTCTCTTGCCGCAGTTCATGACGCTCTCTGAATCGGTCAAGAAGCAGACCGTGAAGGAAGGCGATACGCTTGCGCTCGGTGCGCACACATTGCAGTTTATCGGTGCCCCGATGGTGCACTGGCCCGAAGTCCTGTTCAGCTACGAACAGAGTGAAAAGGTGTTGTTTGCGGCCGATGCGTTCGGCAAGTTTGGCGTGTACGATGCCGACCTGGATGACTGGGCATGCGAAGCCCGCCGCTACTACTTCAATATCGTGGGCAAGTATGGCAACCAGGTGCAGGCTGTGCTCAAGAAGGCTGCTGCGCTCGACATCAAGACGATTTGCCCGCTGCACGGTCCCGTGCTTACCGAAAACTTGGGCTACTACATCGACAAGTACAACACCTGGAGTAGTTACGTTCCCGAAGACAAGGGAGTGCTTGTGGCATATGCCTCGATCTACGGCGGAACCAAGAAGGCTGCCGAGAAGCTTGCCGAAAAGTTGGCCGCCGCCGGTGTGGAGAAGGTCGTGGTCTCTGACCTTGCCCGTAGCGATATGGCCGAAGTCATCGAAGACGCTTTCCGCTACGACCGCATGGTGGTGGCTGCACCTACATATGATGCTGGTCTCTTCCCGGTCATGGAAGACTTCCTGAACCACCTGAAGGCAAAGAACTATTCCAACCGCAAGGTGGGCGTTGTGGAAAATGGCACCTGGGCTCCGATGGCTGCCAAGAAGATGACAGAAATCCTCGCCACGCTCAAGAACGTGACTCTCGCCGAAACCGTAGTGACGGTGAAGTCCACGCTCAGCGCCGAATCCGAATCCGCGATGGACAAACTGGTTTCGGAATTGGTTTAGTTAGCAGCCAAATGCCGCTGGTAGCATTTTGATCACGTCGCTCGGGAGCATGCTGAATGCACCGAGTTCTTCGCGCGTGACGCGACCTGCTTTCTGGTGCAGTAGTGCTCCGAGCGTGGCTGCTTCGGGGGTGGCCAAACCTTGTGCGAGAAGTGCAACGATAATACCGGTGAGTACGTCTCCGCTGCCGCCCTTTGCCATGCCGGAATTTGCTGTGGGGATAACGTAAACGTTTTTATCGGGTGAAGCGATGTAGGTGGGGGCGCCTTTTAAAAGTATAATTTTGTTTGTGCTTGATGCTAAGGCTCTTAAGCGGCTTGGAATTTCAAAGCTGTCGTCGGGGAGTGAACCGAAAAGTCTTGCAAATTCGCGAATGTGCGGCGTTAATATGGCGGTCGATTGCAATTGGTGCAAGTATTCTATGGCGGCACCGTCGCATGTCGGACCATTGTCGTTCAAGGTTGCAATGGCGTTCAGAGCATCGGCGTCGATGACTGTCGGAACGTTTAACTGTGGGAGCAATTCTAGAACGGCTTGAACGGTGCCCGCGTTTGTTGTTAATCCGGGACCGATGGCGATAGCTGTTGCGTGTTTTGCTCGCTGGAGCAAAACGGAGATGTGTTGCGGTTGCAACGTTCCACGATTCTCGCAGAGAGCGTCGCCGCGGCATTCTCCTTCGCGATTCTCGCCATCTGCTAAACTGCAAAATACAGGTTCTGAAAGTTTCGCTTGGATAATCGGCGTGATCGCCTCAGTCGTGGCCAATGTTACAAGACCCGCACCGCTGCGGAGTGCGGCTTCTGTACATAACGCTGCTGCACCCGGCATGTCTTTGGACCCTGCGATAATCAGTGGATTTCCCTGAACTCGTTTGTCGCCCCATTCATCGCGTTTGGGCAAAAGTTGCGGAATGGCGTCTTCTGTAACGAGATAATTTTTTTCGTCAGATTTCTGGACAATTTCGGCGGGGTAGCTGAGCTGTGCAATGACTGCTTTCCCGAATGCGTTGCCGCCATCTTTTACGTATGCATCCAAACGCGGGAATCCGAACAACATTGTTTCTTTTGCGTGAATGCAAATATCGTTGCTAATGTGCGCGGCGGAATCGTAACCGGTAGGTGCGTCTGCTGCAATTACGGGAAGCCCGCTTTCGTTGATGATTTGCACAACGGTGGCGAATTCTGGACGGAGCTTGCCTTTCGCGCCGTTCCCGAGCATGCAATCGACAACGAGCTTAAAATTTGCTAAGCAGTCGTGCGTCCCCTGTCTAAATTTTTCGATTAAGTCGGAACAATTTGCAAACGTTCCTCCGGCATTTAAATAATCGTCAAGTGCTCGTTTTGCTTCGTTCTTGAATTTATTCGTGTCAGCAAGACCGAAAACGGAACACATGATTCCTGCTTGAAGTAGATGCTTGGCAAGTACGAGCCCGTCTCCACCGTTGTTGCCGCCCCCGACGAAAATGGCGACAGGTTCCAGCGCTTTAGCCTTGACGTGCTTGAATAAGGCGAGTCCGGCTTCTTTCATCAAGGTGTATCCGCATAGGACGACATCTTGTTCGGAAGGATTGTTCTTGAACGTCTTGGCTAGAAAATCCTTTGAGGCGGCGTCGAGTGAACGCATGCCGCCTGTCGAAAGGATTGGCTCAAGATTCAATGAACAAAGTTCGCTCATTTTTTTTGGCTTAAATGAACCAGTAGGTGAAGCCTAACTTGAACATCATTGTTTGTGCGCCCTTCAAATTAACATTGGACCACTTGACGCTCTTTTTGACTTTGGCTCCGTCATAATCATTTTTAGTGAGGTCGTCATAGTATTTTACGTCTGGGAAGACTTCGTTGAAGCCCATGTACCAGCGGAAACCTACGCTGAAATTGTTCGTAATATAGTAGCCGGCGCCAATATTGAGCCCAAATTCGGCTGTAGCTTGTTCGATGTTTTCGAAGTCATTGGTGCTACCGTCAATTTCGTATTCGCTGCTGGTGTTGATAGAAATTTGCGGACCGACTTCAAGGAAGAATCCACCTCCGAGAATGCCTCGTATGTAGAATGCTAAATCGAGGAACATTTGGTCGTAACATCTTTCGACTCCTTCATCTTCGTGGCTTAAGTTGAAAATACGAAATGACAATTCAGGAGAAAACTGGAGCCCTTCGGCCATGCCGAAACGTGCCGCGGCACCAAATTCGCCGCCGAATCCCGTGGGTTCTTCGTAAGCATCTGACATTTCTTTGAATCCCCAAAATTTGCCGTAGATGAACGCTGCTTTTACGCCGACGCTCACAGGATTCTTTTTCTTGATGGGGACGAGGGGCTTGTCAAGGGCCGAAGCTTCGTTGCTTTGTGCTTGAGGTGCTGTGGCTTGCTGGGAAACTGTCGGTTGTGCGGGGGCGACTGCTTGAGCCGGTGCAGGTGCCATTTGTGGTTCGGTAGGTGCAGTTTGCGGTTCTGCAACGGTAGATGTTTCGATGGGTGTTGGAGCCACTGGCTGGTAATTGGTCTGTTCTAAGGGTTGATCTGCTGGCTGGTTGATAGGCTGGGCGATAGAAAACGCCGTGGCGCAGAGGGCGGTCAAAAGCCCTGTTGCAAATCTTTTCATAAAGGCTCCTTTTTTATTTCGTTCCGTTTCGGAATGATTCGTCTGTAATGAAAATATAACAAAGGAGTCCTAGTCCATAACGACTCCGCAATAAATTTATCGGTCAAAAAGAACGAAAAAGAGAATTAAATGGGCGATTGTTTTTTTTATCTCTTGCCAAATTGTATGAAAATATGTATATATGAATTGTTGTTCATGTATTTAAACTATTAAAAACGGGAATTCCTATGAAAAAAGAACCGCAAAACATCTCGCTGGATACGCTTTTTGAACTTTCGGAGTTCTTCAAGTTCTTTGGCGATACGACTCGCATCCGTGTGATTCATTTGCTGCTTTCTGGCGAAATGTCCGTGAGCGCCATAGCAGAGAAACTGAATCTTGAACAGTCCGTGGTGAGCCACCAGTTGCGCATTTTACGTACGGCGAATCTTGTGAAGCCGACTCGCGACGGTCGCAAGATTTATTATGCGCTCGATGACGAACATATCGGCGAAATTTTCAATACGGGCCTCGCTCATATATTGCACAAGAAGAAGGGTTAAAATGAATATTATTATTGAATTTGTCCAGGAATTTATCACGCTGTTTTCGGAGATGGCTCCGTTTCTGTTGCTCGGTTTTTTGCTTGCGGGAATCTTGCATGTGTGGGTGCCAAACCAGGTCTATGTGCCAAAAATTTCGAAGTCGAATTTCGCTTCGGTGCTTTGGGCGGCGCTGTTTGGCGTGCCACTTCCGATTTGCAGTTGCGGCGTGATTCCGACATCGATTGCTATTCGTAAGGAAGGAGCTAGCAAGGGCGCTAGCGTGAGCTTTTTGATTTCGACGCCTGCGACGGGTGTGGATTCTATCTTGGCGACTTACTCGTTGCTGGGACTCCCGTTTGCGATTTTGCGTCCGGTGGCGGCCTTTGTGACGGCGTTGTTTGGTGGCGTGTTGACGAACTTTGCAACTCGCGGGGAATCTGCGGACAGTGCTGAATTGCACGGCCATTCGGCTGTGAAACACGAACATCATCACCATGACCATGATGACCACTGCGAATGCTGCGACCACGATGATTGCGACGACGATTGCGAATGTGACGGTCACGAACATGGTTGTTGTTGTTGCGGCATTCAGGCCACTCGTGATGCGACCTTTACGGAAAAAATCAAGGAAACATTCCGCTACGGCTTGGTCAACATGGTAGGCGATGTAAGCAAGTGGCTGATGATAGGCCTTTTGCTTGGTGCGTTGATATCTGCATTTGTTCCAAATGAACTGTTCCTCGCTTTGCGTGAATATCCAATTCTTTGCATGATATGCGTATTGCTGTTGGCGATGCCGATGTATACGTGTGCGACGGGCTCCATTCCGCTTGCGCTTGCTCTTGTGGCGAAAGGAATAACGCCGGGGGCTGCTCTTGTGCTTTTAATGGCGGGACCTGCAACGAGTATCGCTTCGATGCTTGTGGTCGGTAAAGCTTTTGGCAAGCGCACTCTCGCGGCGTACTTGTTCTCGATTGCATTTGGCGCGATGTTTTTTGGCTTTATTGTCGATACGTTCTTTATGGATACGTTCCTCTCGGCGATGCTTCCGCAAGGTGCTGCGGATTGTCATGGTCACGGAGCGTTAGGCGTATTCGATTACATTTGCGCTGGTCTCTTGGCGGCGTTCATGATTTATGCCAAGTTTGCGCATAAAGGCTGTGACGGTCATTGCGGCTGCGGTTGCTGTGAAGAACACGATCATAGCCATTGCGACCACGACCATGACGACCATGATCATCACCATCACGACGCTTCGGCAAACTCAGCGACCTTGGTTCATACTGAGCATGTGTCTAAAACTTACCGTGTGAACGGCATGAATTGCAGCCACTGCAAAGCTTGCGTCGAAAAGGCTGTACTTGCCTTGGACGGCGTGACTTTTGCAGTTGCCGATGTCGCTAGCAAGGAACTGCATGTGGACTGGCATGACGAAGATGATATCGACGAGTCTGCGTTAAAAACGACTGTCGAAGAAGCGGGTTTCGAGTTTGGCGGCATTGTATAGATTGCCGCACAATTCGATGTGTTTTAGAATTTTCGTTCCCAAGTGAACGCAATGCGGTCGAAATGCCATTCACGACCCGTTTGTAAAAGGTGAGGCTCGTCCTCACTTTTTTTGTGGTCTGTGGCAAAACTGCGGCGGCTTGCAATTCGAGTAGAAATGGTTATGGAATTTATCTTGTTTAAAGCCAATCTTGCAAGAAAGTTAAAATCGACTCTCATAAACTTGCCATAGGTACTTGCATATTCACCGTAATCCTTGTTGCGGTAGAATCCGTACATGTCGGCCATGATTCCAATCAAGTCTACAAGTTTCGGCATTTGGTAACCAAGCAAGGCGATGAATTCGTAGCCGAGCCCATTCACGTAGCCCTCGGTTGTCTGCCATGCCCACAGTTTCCCGTTGTCGATGCCGATAACATCCCTGTAAATCATCTGGTAATTTGCAAGTAAAATAACGTGAGTCCAGTCGCCATCGATGAGTGCCCCTGTATCAAATTGGAATGTCGCTCCAAGCCAATGGTCGTGATAGTAGCGGCTGAATGGCGTCAAATTTTTGTAGGAGTCGTTTTTGTATTCGCAGAAACCTTTAAAACCGAGCAGGTTCCAGCCTGTACCGATGCTTGAGCCGGCTTCAAGAACAAGGAACGGCAACGGCGAAAACGAGACGCTTGCGATGGGGCGGATGGAGAGCGGTGTAAATTCGAAACTACCGTTCAACTCTAAGCTTGCTTTGGCTAGGAGTGGATTTTCGCCAAGTGGAGTTGGTATGGTGTATGTCGTTTTCCAAGTAGTTCTAGCTAGAATTCCGTCGAAGGGCCCCGTTACTTTTGCGAAGTGGTCCTTGCCTTTCTGAAAGTCGCTTTTGAAATAGTATGCGCCATCGGTGGTTAACGAATGCGAAAAATCGCTTGCTTCGTCTGCGTGGGCGGAACAGGTAAAGGGTGCGCTTCCGATGGCTAGAATTGCACATGCGAAGAATGATTTAAAAAGAGAATGTTTCATACCGACACCCCACTTTTTAATATATCCTATACTTCTCCAATTCGTGCTAATTTTATTAATGGCATTCCGGCTTCGTGACTTTCATCAAGGTTGACTGTGAAATCAATGCTCCAGTCGTTGAATTCTTCTTCGTCCTGTAGCATTTGCTGGATATGCATGATGTTGCCTTCGTAAGAGACGATAGTGTGGGCGAGGGCGCGACCTTCCACGTCCATACGGAACTTGTGGTGCTCGGCGGTATAGGCGGCCATGATTTCGAGCAGTCGCTTTTCGGTCCACGGAGTCCCTTCGGCGTCGGCAAGAAGTTCGCCTTCGGCAAGATCGTCGGCGAGACTGTCCAAAACGTCTGAGAAATCTTGCTTTTGCAAACTCATCATAATTTGGAAAATGCGCTGACGAACCATGTTGAGGAATCGTTTCTTGTCGTAGGTGATGTCGGCGGCGGCCTTGTCGGCACCGAAAGCCTTTTCGGCTTCGTCTTCGGTGGTGCCTGCTTCCAGGCGTTTCTGGTAATCTTCGGGGTGCGCCATCTTTTCCCATTCCTCGAGCAAACTGGAATCCACGCGACGGATCATTTCGCCAAGATAGTCCTGCATTTCCAAAAGTTCCTCGTTCTTGTAGCCATCGGGTACCGTTTGCGAAAGAACTTTATAGACGCCGTTCAAGTGGCGGAGCAGAATTGCTTCCATACGCTGCAAGTTGTACTGTTTTACGTAACCGCTGAACGTGCTGAAGTTCTCGAACATCTCGCGTACGATAGATTTGGGTTCGATGTTTTCGTCGACCCACGGGTGGACATCGGCAAATGCATTGAACGTGTCGTATATAAAGTCCCGCAACGGCTTGGGGTACTCCACTTTTTCGAGTTCTTCCAAGCGTTGGTTGTATTCCATACCCTGCGCCTTGAGCTCGTTCATGCGTGCATCTCGTGCTTTGCTCAATTGAATTCGTAAAATCGCTTCGGGATTCTCGAGAATGCTTTCGCACAAGGTAATTACATCGAGCGCATATTCCGGTGAATCCTTGTCGAGCTTCGGGAGCGTGTCTAGCAGATAGAGCGAAAGAGGTTGGTTCATCGAAAAGTCGTCTTGCAGGTCCATGTTGACGCGCAGGTGGCTGTATCCCGGCGCAACTGCCGGAACGAACTCGATAATCTTTTTTTCGACGAGACTGCGGAACAGCAAGAACGCGCGGTGCTGCAATTGCTTTTTGCTGGCGGCACTTTCGTGACAATCTTTCAGGAGCGCTCGCATGGCTCGACAACCGTCCGTCGGGCGGCTCAAGATGTTCAAAAGCATCCCGTGGTTTACCTGGAAACTTGACGTGAGCGGTTCCGGCGATGCTTCAATCAAGCGCTTGAATGTGTTTTCGTCAAATGGAATGTAGCCGTGTTCCGGCGGCTTGCGTTTTTGGAATTTTTTGCCTGTCGTGCGTGACTTTGCTTCGAGTTTTAAATTTTCGATAACGTGTTCCGGCGCCTGTGCGACAACGTAACCGACATTGTCGAAACCTTTACGGCCGGCGCGGCCAGCAATCTGGTGAAAGTCCCTTGCCGTAAGGATGGCTGTCTTGTCGCCACTGTATTTGCAGAGTTGCGTAAAGAGGACCGTGCGAATAGGAACATTCACGCCAACACCGAGAGTGTCGGTCCCGCAAATGACTTTCAGGAGACCTTGTTGCGCAAGCTTTTCGCAGAGAATGCGGTACTTGGGTAAAAGCCCTGCGTGGTGGAGCCCAATACCTTGCTTGAGCCAACGCTTGACGTCGGGACCATACGGGCTTGCGAATCGGACTTCCTTGATGGCTTCGTTGATCTTGACTTTCTCTTCTTTGGTGCAGAGGTCGAGACTCATGAAATTTTGCGCATTGGATGCCGCCGCCGCTTGCGTGAAGTGGACAACGTAAACAGGAGCCTTGCCCTCGTTCACGAGTTTTTGTACTTCCGTCGAAATTTCTGTCGTGCTGTAGCTGAAGTCGAGCGGTACCGGGCGTTGCGTCGAGCGTACGGTTACGGACTCGCGGCCCGTGTGCTTTGTCATGTCGCGTTCGAAAAATTCGGTGGCGCCGACGGTCGCGCTCATCAGGAGGAATCTCGATTGCGGGAGCGTAAGTAACGGGACTTGCCAAGCGACGCCGCGTTCGCGGTCGGAATAATAATGGAATTCGTCCATCACGATGTCCGTGATGGAAAGCATTTCGCCTTCGCACAACGCCATGTTCGAAAGAATTTCGGCGGTACAGCAAATGATGGGGGCATCGCGGTTGACGGTTGCATCTCCGGTCGAAAGTCCGACGTTCTCGGCGCCGAATTCCTTGCAGAGCGCCATCCACTTTTCGTTTACGAGCGCCTTGATGGGACAGGTGTAAACGCTTCGGCGGCCATGAACGAGACTGTCAAAATGGAGCGCAAGTGCGACCATGGATTTCCCGCTTCCGGTCGGCGTGTTGAGAATAACATTTTTACCGTCCAAAAGTTCGAGAATCGCTTCTTCTTGCGCTGGATATAAAGTTGTCCCGCGGGCTTCGGCCCACGCCATAAATTGTTCCAAAACGTCTTCGGACGAAATATCCGAACGGTGTCCGTTGACCTTTTCGACCAGTTCGTTCAAAAAATCTTTGAGAATCCGCTTGCTTTGCTCTGCCATAGTGGTTCAAAGATAACTTTTTGAAAATATTTCGTAATAACTTTTCTATTTTCAAATGTAAGGAGATTTGTAATGAAAGGTATCGTACTTGCTGGAGGATCCGGCACCCGTTTGTATCCACTTACGATGGTCACATCGAAGCAACTCTTGCCGGTTTATGACAAGCCGATGATATATTACCCGCTTTCGACGTTGATGCTTGCGGGAATTCGTGACATTCTCATCATTTCAACGCCGACGGATTTGCCGAACTTTGAGCGCTTGCTCGGTGACGGATCCGCAATGGGCCTCAACTTGAGCTACAAGGTGCAACCGAGTCCGGACGGACTTGCACAGGCTTTTATTCTTGGTGAAGAATTTATCGGTAATGATTGCTGTGCGATGGTCCTTGGCGACAATATTTTTTATGGGAACGGCTTCAGCCCTCTGTTGAAGGCTGCCGTCAAAAATGCCGAGGAAAACGGACGTGCTAGCGTGTTTGGCTATTATGTGGAAGACCCGGAACGCTTTGGAGTCGTGGAATTTGATGATAACGGCAAGGTGATTTCTGTTGAAGAAAAACCGAAGGAACCGAAGAGCAATTATGCCATTACGGGACTTTATTTTTATGACAACCGCGTGAGTGGATTTGCCAAAGTGCAAAAACCGAGCGCCCGAGGCGAACTCGAAATTACCGACCTCAACAAGACGTACCTCGACAAGGGCGAACTCGACGTGAAGCTCCTCGGCCGTGGCTTTGCCTGGCTTGACACAGGCACGATGGACAGCCTCATAGAAGCGGGCGAGTTTGTGAAAATGGTCGAAAACCGCCAGGGAATCCAAATTTCTGCCGTCGAAGAAATCGCCTACATTAACGGTTGGATCAGCAAGGAAAAACTCCTGGAATCTGCGGCCAAGTACGGCAAGTCCCCCTATGGACAACATCTGAAAAAAGTCGCCGAAGGAAAGATTCATTACTAGGCTTGACGGCGTTGGTGCCGTCAATTGTGAATTTGAACATCCGCTAGGTTTGCTTGGTATGTAAGCATTGAAAAATTATGGAGGGAGGGGGATCTCTTTAATTTTTTTTGTTGTTGTAAGAAATGTAAAATAAATTAAACAGTTTTCTTTTTTTTGTTATTGATGATAATTTAAGTCGTGCAACAGAATGTAATTTAGTTTACTTTTGTTGTATTCGTCATTTAACAAGGAGAAAATAATGAAAAAAATGGCATTGGCAGCCACGTTGTTGGCTGTATTTATGATGGGCTGCTCGGATACGGGCGTGGATAATTCAGTTGCTTCTACGAGCGAAGTTAATAATGAACAGACGAAGGTTTTGATAAATGAACCTTTAGTTTTGGCAAAGCTTCAGCCGAATCCTCTTGAAAATGGAACTCAGGGGTTGAAGGAATATTTCTATAAAATTAATGGAAAACAAACTCATATTATAGTACATGCAACTACGGATTACATATATGGTCAAAATCGTGGTGCTGGAATATTCGCGTTGGATTATGGTGAGATTCCTGATGTGGTTAATGTTTATACCGTGGCTGGTATTGGGTGCCATTTTGATTATGATCAAAATCATCAACCCATTGATGCTCATTGCGATCATGTTCGTGCTCATTTTGAAGAGGGGTATAAGAATAATGTGATGTATCCGAGTAATGATGTGAAGTCATTCACTGCTGATTTGGATGCGCCTCAGTCAGAAATTTTCGTGGTTGCTGCCTATAGTGCTATTTGGAATAATGGTAAACCTAATCAAGAAGTCTTTACTGCAGCGACTTATGGTGGCGCTTTCTGGAGCTCCTCTATGGCGTTCTATATTTACAATAATTATCTCATGAAGGCTTATCAAAATAGAGTTGAAGGTCGTGATGAAGAATACGGTCTCAATGACTAATCCTTATTCCTAAACACCTCATTTTCAATTCGAACCCGGCCTCGTGTCGGGTTCTTTTGTATCTAGTCACCCGCAGTAAAAAATGTCCTTTACTATATTTCCTCTGTAAATTGGAGAAATTCATGAAACGATCCATCGTAATTACAGGCGGAGCGGGCTTTATTGGGAGCCATGTCGTTCGTCTCTTTGTCAACAAGTACCCTGAATACAATATCATCAACCTCGACAAGCTCACGTATGCGGGCAACCTTGCTAACCTCAAGGATGTCGAAGGCAAGCCGAACTACAAGTTCGTGAAGATGGATATCTGCGATTTTGACGCGTTCTACAAGCTCATGCAAGATGAAAAAGTCGATGGCATCATTCACCTCGCTGCCGAAAGCCACGTGGACCGCTCCATCAAGGACCCGTTCACCTTCGCCAAGACGAACGTGATGGGCACTTTGAGCCTCTTGCAGGCTGCGAAACTCTACTGGGAAAGTCTCCCCGAAAAGTACGAGGGCAAGCGTTTCTACCATATTTCGACGGATGAAGTTTACGGTGCGCTCAAGATGAACCATCCGGAAGGCATTACGCCTCCGTTCACGACTACGGCGTCCAGTTCGGAGCACCATCTGGCTTACGGTGACGATTTCTTCTACGAAACCACCAAGTACACGCCGCACAGCCCGTATTCCGCATCCAAGGCGGGCTCCGACCACTTCGTGCGTGCGTTCCACGACACCTACGGCATGCCGACCATCGTGACGAACTGCTCCAACAACTACGGTCCGTACCAGTTCCCCGAAAAGCTGATTCCGCTGTTCATCAACAATATCCGTCACAAGAAGCCGCTTCCGGTTTACGGCAAGGGCGAGAATGTGCGCGACTGGCTCTTTGTAGAAGACCACGCCCGCGCTATCGACGTGATTTTCCATAACGGGAAGATTGCCGAGACGTACAATATCGGCGGGTTCAACGAATGGAAGAACATCGACATCATCAAGGTCGTCATCAAGACAGTGGATCGGCTTTTGGGTCGTGCGGAAGGCGAGGACATGAACCTCATCACCTACGTGACGGACCGTCTGGGCCACGACGCCCGCTACGCCATCGATTCCACCAAGCTCCAGAAGGAACTGGGCTGGGAACCGTCCTTGCAGTTCGAGGAAGGCATCGAGAAGACGGTGCGCTGGTACTTGGACAACCAGGAATGGCTCGACAACATCACGAGCGGCGACTACGAAAAGTATTACGAGACGATGTACAAGAATAGGTAGGTAGTGGGCTATGGGCTCAAACCTCATCGCTAAAAAATCGGAGATTTTTTATGGGCAAATTCAATTTCATCAAGACGTCCATCGAGGGCGTGACTATCATCGAGCCGACGGTCTATGGCGACCAGCGCGGCTACTTCATGGAAACTTACAACAAGGGCGAGTTCGATGCGGCCGGCCTGAACATGGTCTTTGTGCAGGACAACGAATCCCGCTCCAAGAAGGGCGTGCTCCGTGGTCTGCACTTCCAGAAGAAGAACCCGCAGGGAAAACTCGTCCGCGTGATTGAAGGCGAAGTCTTTGACGTTGCTGTCGATCTTCGTAAGGGAAGTCCGACGTTTGGCAAGTGGGAAGGTGTTGTGCTTTCCTCCGAAAATAAAAAACAGTTTTACATTCCCGAAGGATTTGCTCACGGTTTCGTGGTGCTCAGCGAGACAGCCTCGTTTGTATATAAGTGCACCCGTCTGTATGACCCGAAGGACGAGGGCGGCCTCATGTGGAATGACCCGGCCATCGGTATCGAGTGGCCAGTCGGCAACGGCTTTGAACCGCTCCTCTCCGAGAAGGATACGAAGAATCCGCTCCTGAAGGACCTTGGTTTCGCTTTTGAACTGTAGGATTGGTAGTTGGTTATAGGTTGTTGGTCTTAGGGAAACCACGCCTTTCATGTGTTCGTATGTAAATGGCGAAGCCGTGATTTTTAATCCTAATACTTAATACCTATTACCAGACCCCAAACATCTTTTTCTATTTTTGCGCTATCATGAAAAATATTCTTGTCGTTTGTACTGGGAACATTTGTCGCAGCCCTACGGGGGAGTACCTTTTGAAAAAGGAACTAGGACCGGGTTTCAATGTAATGAGTGCAGGTCTTGGAGCGTTGGTGGATAACCCCGCTCACGAAATTTCCCAGAAAATCGCATTGCAGCATGGCATTGACATGAGTGCCCATCGTGCCCGTCAAATCAACTTGGACATCCTCAAGTGGGCCGATTTGATTTTAGTTATGGAAATAGGTCATAAAAGGGAACTTTTGCATAGGTATCCGTGGCTCGAAGGCAAGGTTTTCCGATACGGAGAATCTCACCAGGTCGATATCCCCGACCCATATCGTCGTCCGGAAAATGCGTTTGTCCTTGCGTGGAATTTTATTTCCAAGCTGACGCCATACTGGGTAGAAAAAATTAGGCAAAGTGAAGCCAAACAATAATTCTAAAAAGGTAAGGTATGAACAATATAGGTTTTGCTCTTTGTGGAGTGGCTGCCGCGGTCTTGAGCGGTTGTTTTGCGGCTCCGCAGATGCGTATGGAAATTCCTGAGGATTCCACGACTTTTAATGGAATGACTTTCAAGCTGCATTCCATTGAGAAGGGTGATATGGGCGAACCGGTGCAGGTCGCTCCCAATCCGTCCGAAGGCAATTTGGCGGATTTGATGGTGGATTCTCTCCCGGACTTGGAATACAGGATTGGACCTCTGGACATGGTCCAGGTGGTTGTCTGGGAACATCCGGAACTCACGTCTCCGATGGGCCAGTATCAGCCGGCAGGTCAGAAGGTGACGACTGATGGTAAGCTCTTCTATCCGTATGCGGGTGAGCTCCAGGTGGCTGGTCTTACTGCGCAGGAACTTCGTAAGGAAATTACCAAGCGTCTTTCTGACAAGATCCTTAACGATCCTCAGGTGGATGTTCGCGTAACAGGCTACCACAGTCGCAAGGCTTTGGTTTCGGGCGCCGTGAACAAGCCCGGCTATGTGCGTTTTGACGAAAATCCGATGACCGTTCCCGATGTGATTGCCGAAGTCGGTGGCTTTGATGAAAAGGCTGATCCTTCGTTTGTCCAACTCCGTCGTGGCGACAAGGTTTATAACATTGACTATGTCCGTGCGTTCAAGGATAACATTGCCATTGACCGCATTCTCGTGAAACCGGGCGACCAACTTTTCGTTCCGCTGAAATCCGAAATGGAAAGGGACCGCAAGGTGTATGTTCTCGGTGAAGTGAACAGGAGTGGGATTGTCCGCATGGATCACTACCTGACTTTGGCCGAAGCACTTGCTGCTTCTGGCGGTGTCAATGCCTTGAATGCTTCGCCGAAAGATATTTATGTTATTAGAAATTCAGGCGAGAAGAAAATCGATATTTACCAGTTGAATGCAAAGAATGCAATGGCTCTTGCCATGGCCGATCGTTTTGAAATGAATCCGCGCGATATCGTGTATGTCGATGCTTCTGGCATTGCTACTTGGAACCGCCTTCTTAACTTGATTGTGCCGACGATGAACGCTATGTACTCGACGACTCAGATCCTCTACGAAACTCAGTTGATTAGCAAAACGGGTTGGAAAAAGTCAAGTAGGTAGATCATCTAATAGTGACAGTGGATTATCTAATACAAATACATCGAATGGCAAAAAATAACAGTTGAGTAGGGCAAATAAAATGATTAACTTGATTTTATGTGGTGGTAGCGGTACGCGTTTGTGGCCGATTAGCCGCTCCCTTATGCCAAAACAGTTCGCGCGTCTTTTTGAAGGAACTTCCTTGTTCCAGCGCACGGTAAAGACAAATTCTCGCATTTGCAGTGCCCAGTATATTGTGAGTAACGCGGAACAGTATTTCTTGGCGAAAGATCAGCTCGAAGAAGTCAAGGCTAATAACGTCCGGTTCCTTTTGGAGCCGGTGGGACGAAATACGGCCCCGGCAATCGCTCTAGCCTGTCTTGGGCTCAAGCCGGACGATATCGTTCTTGTTTCGCCGTCCGATCATGTAATCCGCAAGACGGATGCATACGAAGAATGCCTGCGCAAGGCGGAATCGTTTGCCGAGAAGGGTTTCATGGTTACGTTCGGCATTACGCCGACGGGCCCGGAAACGGGTTACGGATACATCGAAGCAGATGGCGACGACGTCAAGCGTTTTGTTGAAAAACCGGATTTGGAGACTGCAAAGAAGTATGTCGCTTCTGGAAGGTTCTTTTGGAACAGCGGCATCTTCTGCTTCAAGGCTTCGACATTCCTTGCAGAACTTGAAAAGTATTCTCCAGATATTTTGTCGTCCGCGAAGGTTGCTTTTGCGAACGCCAAGAAAGAAAACAAGGATGCCCTTGTTCGTGTCGATCATGACGACATGATGAACATTCCTTCGAATTCCATTGACTATGCCGTTATGGAAAAATCGACGAAGGTGAAAGTCGTACCGAGCGATATCGGTTGGTCCGATCTAGGTGCGTTCGATTCCCTTTATGGCGAGTATGATCACGATGCCGATGGGAACAACATAAACGACAAGCATTTGGCCATTGGCTCCAAGAATTCGCTCGTGCTCGGCGGTCAGCGCCAAATTTGTACGATTGATCTTGACAACATGTTGATTGTCGATACGCCGGACGCATTGTTGGTCGCACCGCTGGCAAGCAGCCAGAAGGTGAAAAAAGTCGTCGATGAACTCAAATCTCGCGGCTCTGATTTGCCGACAGTCCCGCAGACGGTCAATCGCCCGTGGGGTACGTATTCTGTACTCGAATCGACGGACCGCTACAAGATGAAGCGCATCGTTGTACGTCCGGGTGAACGTCTCTCGCTGCAGAAACACTTGCACCGTTCGGAACACTGGGTCGTCGTGAGCGGCACCGCAACAGTGACCGTTGGCGACAAAGTGTTCTATGTTCGTCCAAACGAATCGACATACATCCCGTCCGGGACGATACACCGCTTGCAGAACGAAGGCAGACTTCCACTTGTAATCGTTGAAGTCCAGGTAGGCGAATATACCGGCGAAGACGATATCATTCGCGTCCAGGATGACTATAAACGTTCTTAAAAGTGGACTGTAGAAAAAATAAAAATGGCGGGTATTGACCCGTCATTTTTTTTGTCGTTCTTTTTATGGGGAGGGACGCTGAGGGGCGGTAAAACGTCTCCTAAAATCCCTAACCCCTATATCCTAAAACCTAATTCTTACTTGTTCTTCAGCAAGTCGCGGATTTCGGTGAGGAGCTTTTCTTCGGCAGACGGCTCAGGAGGGGCGGCCGGAGCAGCGGCTTCGTCAGCGGCTTTTTTCTTGCGGACGTTCTGCACGAGGTCAAAGAACTTCTTCATCAAGAGGAACACGGCAAAAGCGACAATCAAGAAGTCGATGATGCCACCGATGAAGTTGCCGTAAGGAATTGTGATGTTTTCTGCAGTCGTGTAGGCTAGGGCCTTGATTCCTTCGCCTGCGTCCTGGGCGCCGCACTTGGCGATGATGGCAGTGACAAGCGGCATCACGATGTCGTTCACGAAGGACGTGACGATCTTACCGAAAGCGGCACCGATGATGATACCGATAGCCATGTCAACGATGTTGCCTTTGAGGGCGAACGCCTTGAATTCTTCAAGAAGTGAAGTTGCTTTTGATTTGATGCTCATTTTTGAGTCCCCTTTTTGATTGGTTGCTTATTTAATTATAGCAAACTCTTTGAAGATTGGGCCGTATTTTTTAAATTTGGCGCGCTATGTCATGGTTATTGTTGGCTTTTGCATCGGCTGTCTTTCTTGGTTTTTATGATTTAGCCAAGAAAAAATCGGTTCAAGATAACGCCGTCCGTCCGGTTCTGTTACTTTGCAGTGTCTTTTATGCGCTTTTGATGTTGCCTGTACTCTTGTCGGGAAACTGCGAACCGCTTACTTTGCACGACCACCTCTTTTTGATGGGGAAGTCGGTCATTGTCGGCGGGAGCTGGCTTTTTACGTACAGCGCGATTGCGCACATGCCGCTCAGCATTTCGACGACCATCCGGGCTCTCGCTCCTTTATTTACAATCATGATTGCGGTTGGCTTTTTGGGCGAGCGTCCTCACGTGATGCAGTGGGCAGGTATTGCGGTTTGCGTTTGTTCGTACATCGGACTGAGCATGGCAGGCCGGAAGGAAATGGGACATTTTTTCAGTAACAGTTGGGTCGTGGCGATGCTCCTCGGGACAATCCTTGCGGCGTGTAGCGGAATTTACGACAAACTGATTTTACAGCGGATGAACTTCGAACCGTTGACCGTGCAGGTATGGTTCAGCATTTACATGTGCGTGGTACAGTTTCTCACGACGATGATTACGTGGTACCCGACACGGAAAAAAACGACGCCCTTCCAGTACCGTTGGTCTTTTTTGGCTGTGGCAGCCCTTTTGATTGTGGCGGACCGTTGTTATTTTTTGGCAGTAAGCGATTCGAATGCCTTGATTTCTGTGATTACGGTGCTGCGTCGTTCGAGCGTGTTCATCAGCTTCTTGGCGGGAATTCTTATATTCAAGGAACGCAAGAGCAAGATGAAATTCGTGGCCATGCTTGGCGTGGTCGTCGGGCTTTGCTTGATTTCGTTGGGTCGTTGATTTTTGCGGCGGATTTTGTAACGGTAGAATAGAAAAACTATGGTAAGGATTGGAATTACGGGTTCGATTGGCGCTGGCAAGTCCTTTGTGGGGGCTTTGCTGCGCGCGCGAGGTTTCCAGGTGCTGGATGCCGACCGTAAGGTTCATGAGCTTTACCGGGAGTCGTTGGAGCTGCGCGCTGAAATGGCTTCGTTTTTTGGCGAAGAGTGCTTGACGCCCGCGGGCGTGAACAGTGCGCTTATTGCCGACCGCATTTTTGCGGATGCTTCGGCACGTGAAAAATTGGAAGAGATTGTTTATCCGTACTTGACGCGTGCGGTGGAAAAATTTTGGGGCGAGGGTACGGACAGGTGCCGATTCGTGGAAGCCGCCCTTTTTTCGCGGGCGCCTGAACTCGTGAAAATGCTTGACGAAATTTGGATTGTAGATGCTCCCGAAGCGGTTCGCTTACAACGCCTGGTTTTGCGCGGGCTTGATGAAGACGATGCAAAACGTCGCATCGAAAATCAGCGCGGGGCCTGCGCTCCGGAGCTTTTTGGGGATAAGGTGATTCGGACCATCACGAATGACGGTGACCGTTTCTGTGTAGATTCCCGACTCGATACGTTGTTGCAAGAATTACATTGACTATATTGAAAATATGCAACCCTACATTCACCAGTTTGCAAATTTTTTGAGAGCTCACCTGAACTCGATTTCGGTGGGGCTGATTGCAACGCTTTTGATGCTTTATGGCGCAAGCATCAATAATTATTTCAAGCGCATTACAAGAAGTATCCCGTTTGTTGGACGTTTTGCGCTGTTCGTGGTACTTTGTAGCGTTGGCTATGCGTTTGCAAGTTCGCAGATGGTGCGCCTTTTGAGAATGTTTCTGCGACAGTTGCCAGACCTTCCGCTGATAGGCGTTATCGCCGGTTGCTTTATATTGCTTGCGTTCCTTGCCAAAAGTGGGAAGGATATTTGATGATTGGTCAATGGTCAATAGTTGGTCGATAGTCGATGGTCATTGGTCATTAGCGACAAGGAATAGGCTGTAACTACTAGAATTCACTGGATCCTTCCCCTTACAGGGTCAGGATGACGTTTCTTCTTCCTACTGCCTACTTAATTAAAATCCTAACCACCAACCACTAATCACTAACCACTTTTAGTTAAAATTATCCCGGTTGACTCCGTACAAGATAACGTCGTCAATCCACATTTCGCTTTCGTCGACAATCCAGATGGTGATGGTCGTTGCGCGGGCTTTTACGAAGTCCCATCCTTTATTCCCGTATTCTCCGTCGCCTTCGACAAAGTCATTTGGCGTAAAGCTAAAGCGTTTCCAGTTGGAGTCGAGATAATCGACGTATTTCGTTTTGCCGGTCGGTTCATCGAGAACTTCTATGGCAAAGCCGAGCTCGCCTTTACCTTTGGCGTAAAATGCGATGGAGTCGATACCTTCGAAACTTGACGGAGCTTGGTTGATTCGAATACCGATCATCGACCATTTGTCTTTTACTTTGGATGTACTCTTCCAGTGGAAAACGTATCCGCCGCGTTCATCGCTTTTTTCGAATGCCTCCTGGACGTTTTCGTTAGAAGGTGTTGTTGTGACGTTGGAGTCTTGAGGTTGGAAGTACCATCCGCGTGGACCGTCTGCGTAATCGAATGAGGTCTCGAGTTTCTGTTTGTCGAAGTCGATGATTTTGACGGAATGGAGAGCAGAGACTAGTGAATCTGGAAGTCCGGCCCACACGTCACCGCAATTTGCGTTGGAACGTTCGCTGGATTTTATATCGCAACGTGCGGCGGTACTGGCGTCGAGAGCGGCGGTCTTGCCCCAGTACATGACGAGGTTTTCGACGCTAGATGTGCCATTGATGCGGATTTGCAATTCGGCTTGTTTTAGCGAATCGTTCCAGAACGCTTTCTTGAAGTCGAGACGGTTTTCGCTTTGGTCCGTAAAACGGATGTCGTTGCCATTGACCATGGCTTCGCTAAAGTCGAAGTTCGCAGAGTCAAGGCGGACAAAAACGACGGTCGTGTCGGCTATGGGACGCATCCAATCCGAAATAGCGGAGTCTAGCGGAATGATTCGTGAGTGTTGCCATTGCTCCAGGATTTCGTTTGCAAGGTCCGGCTTGGCAAGCGTCTTGATATCGTTCTTTTCGCCGGCAGATACAGTGACGGAGGCTTCGCCGATGGTCGCCTGTTCTTCTGATAAAATGGCGCGGATTTGGTAATTTGCTGGCGGAAGCGAATCGATTATGAATTCACCTTTTTTATTTGTTTTGATGAGTTTGTCTGTTCCATAAATTTGAACCCAGGCAAATGCAGTCCCTTCGGGCAGTTCCGCTTTGCCGGAAACGGAGCCGAATGTTTCCATTTGCAAGGTTGTTAATTTATTCTTTCTCAAATTGTTTGAAGCAATCGCTTTGAATACGCCTACGTTTCCATCAATGATTTCGATGTAGCCTTTATCGAATTCGATGGAATCCATGACGATATTGCCAAGCGAATCGGCAGTGACTTCGATGATCGTATTTTGTGCGGCGATTTTCGTGTTGATTGAGGCGTCGCTTGTTGCTGAGATTTCTTGCACATGCCATAGCGGACGAATTTTTGCAACGGCATAGGCGGCGGGTTTAGAATCTGCGTTTACGATGTTGATGATGCATGCGTTTTCCGTTTCGACGGTACTTGCGCCTGCAATTTCTTTATCGGTGGAACAAGCGAATAGTAAAATGCAGAAGAGGAACGCTAATGATTTTTTCATGATTCCCTCGCATTTTCTTTTGATGTTTTTTTGTCCGAAATATCTGCAACGGGATACAACGAAAAAATGAACTGGATTACTTTCTTGGGCTCAGCGACTTCGGCGACCCGCTTCTGAACTTGTCTGCGAAATTCTTGAGTCATTTCGACGAGGTCCTCGAGGCATTCGTCATCGACGCAGGCAAGAACTGAAGAAATATTGCGTTCTTCGGGCGGAATATTGACTAGTGCGTTTTGCGCAAGCGTCAGCAATTGATTTTGGTAACTGCGAATTGCGGTAATTTTGGTGGCTCCGGCAGATGTAAAGTTGACGGTCGTGACGGCGTAACGCTCTGAGGCAAGTGGCGTAATCATCTTGAGTTCTTTCAGGACTCGGATTGCTTCTTTTACTTGGTCTTCAGAAATTGCGGGCGTGATTTGCTTTGCCAGTGTTTGAATGTCTGCCTTGCCGCCGTTGATTTCGATGATGGCTCGAACAACGGGAATCCACCAGCGGCTGAGGAAAAGTATTTCGTTAGAGTTTAGTTTGCGCAGGCTGACGTCTTGCAGTGCAAGAGCCATTTTGTATAGTTTGTCCTTTTTTGATTTGGATTTAGTTCTTGACGCCGCCACTAAAATTTCGAAAAGTTCTCCGTCTCGACCTTTGAGTCCGAGTAATTTTTTGGACAAGGGAATACTTTGTGCGGGAAGGTGCGATTCTTTGTTGAGAACGCGAAATACTTGGCTTGTTTCGAGTCCAAGTTTTTGTCCCATCATTTTATAGGAAAATAGCGGAAAATTCAATTTCTTCTGAACGAAAAAATTTTTTAGGAGGTCTCTATAATCGCCAATTTCATCAATGTTCAACATAAGGAATCCTCTATGATGAAATAGATTTTTTGCTTATGTAAGTTCTATGTAATTTTGCAAGTTTTATTGACGATTTGACAATATGACGAAAATCACTTTTAAATAGGGAACAAATTGTTGTTTTTCTTACATTCCTTGTTATTTGGAACTCTAAATTCTACTTTATGTAGTGGAAACAAGAGGCGGCTTATTATGCAAAAAGAAGATTTATCTATTCTCAAGCAGGTTGTGCTTTTTGCGCTACTTGCTCTTATTCTTGGTTTTGCTTACGGCTAGTCCTTAAGTTTGTTATTGGTGTATATGCGTAAAGTCGGTGCAGTTCTTGCTGCATCGGCTTTTTTTATTTGCAAAAGATATTATATTGTTCTTTGCCTGAAAAAGATTAAAGAGGGATTATTAAATGCCAGCTGAAATTAAGATTCTTGAACGAGCTGAAATGTATCTGAGAGCGCTTTCTTGCGGAGTGAATCCTCTGTCCGAGGAAACTTTGCCAGAGGGAGATGTCTGTCGACAGGAACGTATTAGCAAGTGTCTTGCCTATGTGGCGGATTATTTAAAGCAGAAAGTGATGCCCGCCATGGAGCGTAGTGAAAAGCAGGCTCTTCCCAAGCCGACAAAAACCTTGAAACCTCGCGTAGTGCGTGAACAAGCGACTAAGGAACTTGTTCTGACTCCAGAAATGCTCTCCAAATTTGAAGTTTCGGCAGAACCGGTTTCTGTTTCGGGCTTTATTCGTCGGTTGAATTTCCTTGTTCCGCAGGATAGCGGCATGATTCCGTTGGTTTACGCTGACGTGGCCGAAGTTCTTTCTCGGGAAGGCGTTCTCTTGAAAGAAGAAAACGATAAGGGCAAGGACTTGAACTTGCCGACTCCGCATGGTGAAGAACTTGGTTTTGTGCGTGTCGAAGCGGATATCCGCGGGCATCATTCGATTTATACAAAGTGCAATGTCGATGCTCAAAAGTTTATTTTGGATAATATTGACAAATGCGTGGCCCAGGCGAATGAACGATTGGCCAAGCGCAGGGAACGTGCCGAATCTGGTGAAACTGGCCGCAGTGGTAAAGAAAAATTCCATGTGACCGAAGAACAAATAAAGAACTACCCGACGGATGAAGCTCCGGTGCCGGTTAGTGAAATTGCAAGGCGATTGAACGATTTGCTCCCGCAAGATTCGAACATCGAAAAGATTTACTTCAAGACGATTCGCGATTGGTTTGTGTCGCAGAATTACCTTGAAGAAAAGAAGAATGCGCTTGGAAAGATTTTCTTTGTGCCGACGGAAACGGGTTCGCAGAACGGCATTGTGACGGAATCACGCGTGGGCAAGAACGGCGAAAATTATGACGCGGTCTTGTACAATGGCGTGGCGCAAAAGCTCGTGCTCGACCACGTAAACGAACTGACTTAAAGTCATCCTCGAAGCGTCGGGGATCCGTTAAGCTTTCAAATGAAAATCGCCGTCTCTGCTTATCGTAAGGACGGCGTTTTTTTTCATGTCATGCCCGCCTCCGAGCGGGCATCTCCGTAAAAAGTCTCGAGTTCCGGGTTCTTACCGCAGTCTCCGTAGGCCTTTGGGCATCGGGACTTCCTTGCCGTCTTCGCTGAGCAGGTAGATATTGTCGAGGCTGATGTAGCCCTTGCCGCTGTGGCGTGCACGGAACGCGAAGCTTTTGATTTTGGTCGGGTCGAGCTGCGGAATCGTCTTGCCCCAGCCTTCTTTTCGTCGTAGTCTTCGACTTGGCTCGACATGATTTGTAGTTCGATGTAGCCTTGCGGATTGTTATGCGTTGTGGCGTAATCGAAAACGATGCCGACGGATTTCTTGACTTCTTCGGGGACGTTGTAGTAAGCGCCGGAGTAGTTCGGCCAGCCGAGATTAGGCGGTTGTTCGACGATGAAGTCGTGACGGATGTAGCCTCCGAGCGGAGGATTCCCGTTATAGACTTTGGCATCCATGGAGGTGGCGTTGTCGCCGTTCACGACCGGGAACCACGATACGTTGTCTAGACCGTTGTCGAAATTCTCCATCACGCTTGTGGTGCGGTAAGCGCCACGGACGCGGAACGGAATGATGAGCGTATCCGGATATTTCAGTCCATTCGAGACGGTGAGTTTGATTTCCTTCTTGCCGATAGAC
The DNA here is from genome assembly GCA_902800345.1 of Fibrobacter succinogenes. Taxonomy (GTDB): domain Bacteria; phylum Fibrobacterota; class Fibrobacteria; order Fibrobacterales; family Fibrobacteraceae; genus Fibrobacter; species Fibrobacter succinogenes_H. The sequence goes on along the minus strand of CADCDO010000027.1, from coordinate 16,370 downwards.
ACTTTGTACAGGAACTTGAATGTGGAAACTTTCGATGGAAGAATTCCATTTGCCGTCATCAGGTGTAGCGCGGACGGTAAGCGTCCCTTTATTGTCCCACTTCTTGATTTGGATGTTGGCTCCAGCGAGCGGTTTTGAAAAATGATCCGAGGCAGTCACGAAGAGGTCGAGCGTGTCGCCGACGGTCATGACTTTCTTTTCGAGTGCTGCTGCGATAATCGTTGGGCTAGTGGGTTTCGTATGGATGAAAGCGTTCATGCGGACAACGACAGTTCCGAATGGAGGAATTTCGATATCGCGGTTCTTGCCTTCGAGCAAACGACCGCTTGGTCCCATTTTCGGGTACGGGTAAGCGTCTTTTTGGTCGCCAATCCACTTGAACTGCTCTGCACCGAATACGTCAACTTCGGTGCGGTAGTTGCCTGGCTTCTTTTTTTCACTCTTGCGGTCAACTTGTACAATTTGTTTTGAGTCTGTGAGGTTTACTAACAAAACGTGACAGCGGTTTAAATCGTCTCGATAATCGCGGGGATTGATATCTTCCTCCCATCTGTCGCTACTGCAAACGGCGTATGGTACGACGGATTCGGTTGTGCTTTTGACGGGAACGACTGCAAAGGGCAAATGGTCATCGAGAAAACGCCTGAATGCCATATAGACTCCGTAATATTCGGCGGTGGGTTCAAGGCTTCCCCAGAGGTTCCAGGAACCTTCCTTGACGAGAGCGGTCATGCTGATAGTTCCCCACGTGTGGTCCGGACCTTCAAAAACGTTGCCGAAGGCATCCCACGGGAGCGCCTGGAATCGGTCGCCAAAGCGGACGAGGTATTGTGCGAAAATGTTTGCCATGCCGGCGGCTTGCGGGTAGTCCATCCAGATTTGGCTCCCTTGTACAGACGTGCTGAATTCCGAGAGAAACACGCGGCGCTTGCCTTCGAGATACTTGTTCATCCAGGCGTTCAGCGTATCGGCATTGTGGCCGACATCCATCGTCGCCTTGAGCATGTCTTTGGCGTTCAGGTTGTTCGGTGCCCAGTACGGATAAGTGTGCAAGTCAACAACGTCGAGATAGCGCTTGCCGTCAGCCTTTTCAGCTTCACCGACGATGCGCAAGAATTCGGCCATCCAGTATTTTCCATCGTTGAGGCCTGCGCCCTTCTGTTGCATTTTGTGCGTGCTGAAGAGCGGTCCGTGCAAAATGATGCTCGAATCAACAGCCTTCATCGCACGAGCGTATTCGATAAAGCGTGCGGCATATTGCCTTGCCGAAAGCGGACCGGATTCTTCCCATTCACCGTCAAGTTCGTTGCCGATTTGCCATTGCTTGATGTTGTATTTTTTGACTTTATTGGCGTAGTGGACCCAAGCGGCGGCTTCCTTGGCTGTGCCTGTGCCTGCGTTGACGCAGATAACGGCGTTCGGCCTCCATGCAAAATTATTGATTTCTACAAACTTATTGATATAAGTCATGAACTCTTCGAAATGCCACTTGATGTTGGTCCAGTCGGTGCGCGGCTTGTCGCCATTGCGGGTGGACATCGCGAAGAACTTGTAATCGTTCCCGGCGAGTAAATCATCGATGCCGCTATAGAGTTTCATTTCTCGAATCTGCACGCCTTTTGACGGAAGTTCGGTCGTCTTGAATTTTACAGCAACATAGCGTGCGCGAGTCGTTGCGAACTTGTATTTAGTTTGGTTGCCCGTGACTTTGACTGTGCCCCATCTTTTTAGCTTGTTTTCAAGATTCTGGTGGACGCCCGGGTATTCGGCGTAGTCATCGGTCCAGTACGAAAGTTCGAAAGATTTCGGGCGGAGATTGCCCCAGTCTATGATAATGGAGTCGAGGTCTTTCTTTTCAGGGAACTCAATGACGACCCAAGGCGGATCTTTCGGGTCGAGTATTTCGCCCCACCACATCGTATTCATGTCGCCATCGGCAAGGTGACTGCGTCGGATGAATCCGTAGTTGTCTTTGGTAGTGCCGCGATAAATCGTTTCGCCGAGGAATCCCGGTGCCCAGCTTGTATCGCTTGGAATCCAAAGTCCCGTGCTGTCGTACTTGCCGGCTCCATTCCAATGGTAGTCATTGCTCAAGCTCCCGTTCGGGAATCGGAACAACGTGTAACCGCCATCAACGAGCGCGGGCGCCATGTCGTAATAGCGGCTGGGCGGGTTCCAAATGGCAAGGTCGGCGGCTAGCATATTATCTGTGTTGATTTTAATGCCCGGGCGAGTGTCGTCAACCTCGATGACATTCTGTGCCGCGAGTGCGGACGTGGCGGAAAGTGCGAACAACGCAAACGACGCGCCGAAGAAAAACTTTTTGGCGCCAGGAATAAACTTCATAGGGACCTCTTAAAATAATGGGGCTATCCTAAGAAGATAATAAAATATCGAATGAGATTGGGTGTGGACGAATGATGCGTCAATCGCTGTATATGCTACGAGTGTAGCATATAGAAAATATTTATCGAAATATTTTGCTAAAAATAGTGATTTTTGTTAAATATTTAGGATTTTGTTGCATAAATGTATTGATTTTTGGGGGCGGCAATAGTATATTTACGAATGGTGAAAAGGTTAAGGAAGTGTTTATGAAACGGTTTTTATTGCCTCTTTCTTCGTTGTTTTTAGTTGTCGCATGCGGCGATGATTCTTCAAGTGCGCTCGACGCATGGTCCGAAAATCTGTCAAGTTCAATTGCGTCGTCGTCATCTGTGAATAATCCAAAGTCGTCATCCGAGGATGCCCCCACATCGTCATCCTGGAGCGAAGCGATAGGATCCAGTAGCAGTTCATCGCAAAACGTCATCCTGAGCTCCAGCGAAGGATCCAGTTCATCCCATAAATCCGTGCCTGACCCGGAATCATCTTCCTCATGGATTGCTTCGAGCTCTTCGAGTTCTCGCAATGACGTGAAAAGTTCATCAAGCATTGGTAATGATGTAAGTAGTTCTTCGCAAAACGTCATCCTGAGCTCTAGCGAAGGATCCAGTAGCAGTTCTTCGAGCGAAGTCATTTCATCTTCCAGTGAAATCCTTACAGATCCGTCGAAAATTTTCGAATTGCGAGTCCCGAAACGGGATGCTTACACATGCGAGGAAAAAGGAGATTGGGGAGACCGTGTTTTTAGAGAAACTTTTCCGCAGAATGATTTTGTATGCACGTACGATTACGATGGCGAAAAAGGTTTCTTGTATGTGCAATTATCGCCTATTTCTTGTTCTTTTGGACTTTCCTTAACGCCTAACTATGATGTTGATAAAGCGGAACTTTATGTCAATGGGAAATTTGTGGATATATCGGATGTTAAATACGAATGGGGTGGAAATCATCACGTACAAAAGTTGTGGTTTACATATAAAGGTAAAGTCTTCCGTTACGGACAATCGTCGTTAGGTTTTGGTGGGCGTCCTTGTCAAGGAATGGACTGCTTAAATGTCTTTGAATCAGATAGAAAAACTTATGTTGTGAATGGTTGTGACGAACAGCGTGCTATTCCTATCGTTTGTAATGGCGTGAATGCGGAAAATCAAATTTTTGACTTTACTGATAATTTTAAAGTATGTGAGGGCGATCCACGAACTCAAGGAAACGATTAGAGTTTGTCGTGCTTTTGGTTGCTTTTAGAATGAGCATTTAGGCTTTTACGAGGTATATTATTATGAGAAGCAGTAAACTGTTGTTCAGTTGCATTGTCGTTTTCGTTATCGCATGCGGTGACGATTCTTCCAGTGCTCTCAACGCATGGTCCGAAAACCAGTCCAGTTCCTCTTCCCATCATTCCGGGCTCGATCCGGAATCCTCCAGTTCTTCATGGATTGCTTCGAGTTCTTCGAACTCTCGCAATGACGTAAGCAGTTCATCCTCGTCATCCTGGAGCGGAGCGATAGGATCCAGTAGCAGTTCCAAGGTCCCTGCTAGTGCTGAATCTGGTCGAAGCAAGCATGTTGAAGGGTCGAGTTCGTCTGCTAAAAAATTGTCGGGTGAAGTTCCGGGTGACCCATTGCAAATCTTCAAGACGCGTGTTCCGAAAAAAGCGGTTTATCACTGCGACATGACGGAAAAATTTGGTCGAGGCTTCGAAGGCGATTTTGACCAGAAAGATTGGATTTGCTCTTTTAAGTATGCAGGTATGGAAGGCTATGTTTATGTACAGGCTTCGCCTACGGGGTGTTCTTCAACTTGGGGATTTTATCCAGATATGAGTGTCGATTCTGCCGTTATCTATGTCAACGGAAAGTATGAAACTCTGAATGACGTGGTTTATGACTGGGGCGGAAATCACCATAACGATTCGTTCCGCTTTAGCTATGACGGTAAAGTATTTGAATACGCCCGTTCTTCAATAAATTTTGCTTTTCGCCCCTGCCATGAAATGGATTGTCTCAGTGTTTATGAGGCCGATGGAACAACGCGCATAGAAGACGGTTGCAACATGTATGGAGACGATTTAGGTAAGGTTAGGCAACTACCTATTGTATGTCGTTTTGCTAATGTGGAAGATGGTTCGTTTGGTGATTTTTCCGACAATTTTGAACTTTGTCCGGGCGATAGTCGTTTGTCTGATTAATGTAATATAGTTTGTTAGGAGTTTAGAATGCGTTTGGGTCGTTTTGCTTATATTCAATTCTTGCTTGCATCACTGATGGCGGCGTTATTGGCGTGTAGTGATGACAATCCTGCTCTTGTTCTTCCTTGTGATGAACAATCCGGAGAATGTGGTGATGCCGTCTCTAGTTCTTCCCGTCAATCCGGCCCTGATGTGGAATCTTCAAGTGGGATGGATTCTATCAGCTCTTCGAGTTCTCGCAATGACGAAAGCAGTTCATCCATAGGATCCAGTGATTCTCTGCTCCCCGTTTTTATCCAGAACGAAGACCAATACACTGGTTTTTACAAGCAAGATGGCTACGATGCTTTCCGCAAGATGTCCTACGCCTCGAAAACGGAAATGGGGATAAGCTATCTCGTAAAATTTGTCATTACGGATTTTGATACTGACAAACCCCAGGTTCACTTTATGAATACAATGAGGTATTCATATCATTACGATTTTGCGGAAATGGTGCTGGGCGATACACGTTCGCTTGCCGTTTTTAATGTGGAAACGTATTTCAGTGCCGAAAAGAATACCGCCGCAGGAACGCTTGCGTATTACCCTTCTGTAGATTCCATGATTGCGTTGACGTTCTTCCCAGCGGATTATATAACTCCCGAACAAGTTGCTGTTGCTTATAAGTTAATTGAAGGAAAATTGCTGTTCCTCGATTCGAGCGGTTCTAAAAATCGCTTGTTCTATATGCCGGCGGGTTCAACGGCCGAGAGGGCTGCTGCCGAATATGCCAACGAATTTAAAAAAGCGGATATTCTGGTCTTTACGCATGCGGAACTCTTTGGCGATATTCCTTACCAGATCATGAATAAGGGAACGGCTTATGGGACGCTCCGCAAACTCACTGCCGCAGAACTCGATACGGCGATTGTCTCTTCGCACGATATTTTGATTCTTGAAACGCTTCCTGCCGAAATACCGCTTGTCGCAGCTACAATCAGTAAGGATGCGCAGACTCCGCTTTCGCATGTGAACCTCGCCGCTCAAGCACGCAAGACGCCGAATATCGCGTTCAATGGAAATGAACTTCCTGATAGTTTGCTTACTCTTTGCGGAAAGCTCGTGATGCTGGAAGTCAAATCGAACTCTTATACGATTCGCGAGGCAACGCTCGAAGAGGCTCAAGCGTTCTGGAACAAGAATGTGCGTGAACAGAAAACGCTTTCGTTCGATTTGTCGGATTCTGGACTCGTCGATTTTGCAAATCTCAATTTCAAGTCTTCAAAATCGGTGGGCGTGAAGGCGGCAAATCTTGCTGAACTTCACAAGTTGCTGCCCGAAAATACTCCAGATGGATTTGCCGTGCCGTTCTACCATTACAGTCATTTTATGGATTATGCTCAAGTTACGGAGGAACTGTGCGGTCGCTCTTTTGATGATTGCGGAAAAGAAGGTCGTGCGTCTGAAATTTGTACGCAAGTGAAAAATGCTTGCGTCAGCGCCCTTCAGCTTGCTCAGGGGACTGAATCAGCCGAAGCGTCCAAGTTTGCTACGCTCCGTAGCTACATTGAAAATCTTATCGCTCGTGAAGATTTTGTGACGGATACGCGTTTGCGAGAAGCGGTACTCGACAACATCCGCTATATGTTCAAGCATATTCCTGTGGATAAAGATTTTGGCGATGCTCTCGATGCGAAAGTTCGCACGCTTTACGGCGAAGCGGGTGTACGTCTGCGATCCAGTACGAATTCCGAAGATTTGGAAGACTTTAACGGGGCTGGGCTTTATAAGTCTGTCAAGGCGACGGCACGCGAAAAGGATTTGCCATCCGATGAAATTCGCAAGGTGTGGGCATCTGTGTGGAGCTTCAAGGCGTTCGAGGAACGGACTCTTTGGAACATCAATCACATGTCCGTGCAAATGGCGGTCGCTGTTCATGAAGCTTACCCGGATGAAGTCGCGAATGGCGTCATCATCACGCAGAATATTGCGGATTACTCGGTCGCGGGTATTTACGCGAATATCCAAGTGGGTGAAACTTCGATTACGAATCCCGAAGGCGGTGAACTCCCGGAAATTATTTCGATTATTCCGTCTCCGCCGCCGGCACGTGGCGTACAGAGCGTCTTGTTGCAACATTCTTCATTATGCCCCGATTCGCTCATCCTGTCGGATGGTGAAATATATTCGCTTTATCAATTTGTTTTGAAAATCCAAAACCGTTTTGCGGTACTTTACGATGTGTATTCCGATGCGCTAGCCCTTGACATTGAATTCAAGGTGATGGGGGAGGACCGTAAATTGATTTTTAAACAAGTCCGCCCGTATATTCTTTAATAGGTTTTGATATGAATTTATGTAAAATCTTGCCAATTTGCTCACTGTTTTTTGTTGCTTGCTCCGATGAAAATTCAGATAGTATATTCAATGCGCAATCAGAAAATTTTATGAGTTCCTCATGGATTGCTTCGAGTTCTTCGAACTCTCGCAATGACGTGAGTTGCTCATCGCAAACCGTCATCCTGAGCTCCAGCGAAGGATCCAGTAACAGTTCGTCAAGTTCTGCAACTGCCCCCACGTCGTCATCCGCAACAGTCGCCGTGTCGTCGTCCGTGGATGCTCCAACGTCGTCATCCTCGACACTTTTTACGATTTCGTCATCCTGGAGCGCAGCGATAGGATCCAGTAGCAGTTCCAAGGTCCCCGCTAGTGCTGAGTCTGGTCGAAGCAAGCCTGTCGAAGGGTCTAGTTCCTCATGGATTGCTTCGAGTTCTTCGAACTCTCGCAATGACGTGAGCAGCTCATCGCAAACCGTCATCCTGAGCTCCAGCGAAGGATCCAGTAACAGTTCGTCAAGTTCCGCGACGGTCGCGGACCCGACGAAACTTTTCGATATTCGCGTTCCAAACCAGGAAGCCCTTTTCTGTGTGGATAGCACTGCATACACAGTGTTTAAAAGAAATGTTGGCGAAGATGACCTCATTTGTAGCTTTAAATATGATGGCGAAGAAGGCTTTGTGTACGTACAGAGTAACCCAACAGAATGTATCGGAGGCGAGTTAACCCCTGTATATGAAGTTCATAAAGCAGAATTTTTTGTCAATGGTTCCATGCAAGAAATCACGAATGTGCAATACTACGGTGGCGGATCGCATGGAACTTATTCCATCAAGTTTACGTATAAAGGCAAAGTCTTTGATTACGATTATTCAACGATGGGCATGGGCGGTCGCCCTTGTCAAGATGTCGATTGCATGAGAGTCTATGAATCTGACGGAAAGACGCTTGTTCAAAATGGATGTGTCAAGGAAGAACGCTCGCTTCCGGTAGTTTGCCGGCGTGCTAAAAAAGACGGAACGTTCGCCAGTTTCGAAGATACTTACCACATTTGCGAATCAGACTCTTGGTGATTGCGGTTTAGGGCCTAATTCTGAAATTGGTCCTTTTGGTGAAAATTTTTCGATTTATAAAATACAATGCGTATGCCGCTAAAAATGAAAGCAACATGATAAGGATGTTGGAGGAATCCTTATCGAGATAGTCTATGAAGGAAAAAAATAGCTTGTAAATATACACGTGGCATAAGTACAGTTCCAAAGACAAAAGCCCCATGATGGTAAATATTTTATCGAGAATACTCCATTTTTCAAAAAATATCGCAAGAAGAATGCAAAGAACAGGGGTTATGACGATGTAGGGCAAGTAGGCTAGCGAGCATGTTTGCAATAAGCTGTGTGAAAATTTCATAAAACAAGTTAAAGTGATTACCGCAACGATGGCCGATGTTATTCCAATAGTTTTTAGTTTATTTGTTAAAACGATGCTGCAACCTTCTTTTGCCCAGTATCCAAAAGTTGCTCCGATGAAAAAAATCGGGATTCTTGCGTATGTCAATATAATCATGCCTCTGAAGTTTTTATTGTCATAGAAGAAAATACACGTTAACGCATAGATTAAAATTAACGACAGCCCAGCTCCGATAAAAAATAAAGAGACTTTGGTCCCGTATTTTTTGAATAATCTAAAGTAGATGGGAAAAATTGTATACAATAATAATATGCAAGATATAAACCATAAGTCGTCATAACGTTTGACCCAGTACCCTAAAGTCGTTGCTCTGCATATCAAAGAATAAAAACTGTTGAGATTAAAATTCATTTGTACTAGAAAGACAACGCATAGTACAAACCAAAATTCGGGAACAATGCGGAAAAAGCGACTCTTATAGTATTTTTTCAATATGAAGTTTTTCCTCGACATCGAAAAATACAAACCGAATCCTGATAGGAACAAAAAGACATCAACGCCGCCATATCCGATGGATTTGATAAAGTCGATTGCGGAAAAATCTGTAGGAACAGGCAAATGAAACAGCATAATCCATAATATGGCAAAGCCCATTATGGCGCTTCTGTGCTTCGATACTAATTGAAGGACCTCGTTCATTTGTGTTCGGTTCCTATGCTGTCACAAATAAATCTAATAGCAAAAAAGAAAAATGTTATGATAATTGAGTGTAAAAAAGTTCTACATTGATGATAAAAGGATCATCAAGCAGGTATTCTCATGGAAGAAACGTTCAAAACCAAGGGCACATGTGCCACCACAATCCAGTTCACCCGTGATGGCGACAAAATCCGCAACATCCGCTTTACCGGTGGATGCAACGGAAATCTCAAGGCCATAGCCAAACTTTGCGAGGGTATGACCGCCGAAGATATTGCCGCGAAATTGCTTGGCAACACTTGTGGCGGTAAGCCGACCTCTTGTGCTGACCAACTGGCAAGAGCTGTTCTCGGTCGCGAACCATAATGGAGTCTGAAAAATCAATTTCGCTACGAGGCAGCATTGAGACGATGCCGGAAAAAACGTACGCCTATGAATCGCTCGCAGATGATGCAGGCGGTTCGTTCCGAAGATACGAAACCTGAAATTTTGGTGCGTCGTTCACTTTTCAAGGCGGGTTTTCGTTATCGATTGCACCGCCATGACTTGCCGGGATCGCCGGATTTATTTGTTCTTAAATATGGTGTGGTTGTTTTCGTGAACGGATGCTTTTGGCATCAGCATGGTTGCAGGTTTACGAGTCGTCCCAAGAGTAATTCTGAATTTTGGGATAACAAGTTTACGAATAATGTTGTTCGTGATGTCAAGACAAATTGGGAACTTTCGCTGCAAGGCTACCGCGTCGCCACAGTTTGGGAATGCTCCATCAAGAACGATTTTGAACGAGCCTTGGAACGCCTGAAAGCTTTTATCTTGAGCGATGAAGAATCTATCGAGGTTTAGACCTGCAATGATGAAAAAAATATATCTTTTCTAAAAAACAATAGTTGAGGAACTTTATGCAGATAAGTTACGCAGAATGGGTCTGCCCCGAATGTAAGACCAAGAATCGTGAAGCATGTAACGCTTGGATGTACGGGAGCCCGATTCGCGAGTGCAAGGCCTGTCGCAGCGAATATTTAGATAGTCGCTGGCGCGAGGTGGCAATAGACGGATTTGATCCGCGCGGCAAGAATGCAAAATTTTATGCAAAGGGGGCGTTATTTCTTTTGGCAATCGCCGCTATTTGTGGAATTCTAATTTATTTCCAATACGCCAAAGGTTACTATTCCATGAAAATAATTGCTGCTGGCGCATTGAGTGCTTTGGCAGGTATCGCTTGTGGCATTAACGCCTTGCGTATCAAGTTCGGGTTTGCGGACAAAGACAACGAAAAGTACATGGCCGAATCGAAGTCGCGTTTGGCCGACCCGCAGTACGTTGAAAAGTTGCGGAAGTATGGATATAAGGTTTAATAGCGAGTCTAATCATGCGCATTCTTGAAAAAATCAGTGAATTTGTCGGCAAATGGATGGCGGTTGTCGTTTTGGTAATCGCGGCGCTCTCGTTGTTCGTCCCGAAATCGACGCTCTGGATTGAGCTCTCATGGGTGAATTACCTACTGATGGTCGTGATGTTCGGCATGGGCCTTACGCTCAAGCTAAGCGATTTTGCACTCGTGTTTGCGCGACCGAAAGAAATTACCATCGGCTGTGCGGCACAGTTCATCGTGATGCCTGCGCTAGCATTCTTGCTTTCCAAAATTTTCGGGCTTGACGCAGCGCTGATGGCGGGTGTAGTTCTCGTGGGTACGTGCCCAGGCGGAACCGCTAGCAACGTCATCACGTATCTTTCGAAAGGTGACGTGGCGCTTTCTGTCGGCATGACGAGTGTGAACACGCTGCTTGCGCCTGTGCTGACTCCGGCAATTACGTACTTGCTCTTGCGTACGACAGTGAACGTGGATGTGATGGCGATGTTCCTTTCCATAGTGAAGGTCGTCATCGTGCCGATCGCGCTCGGATTCGTCATCAACAAGTTTTTCGGCAAGTGGACTGCGCGTGCGGTCAAAGTTTTGCCGCTTGTTTCCGTGATTGCGATTGCGATGATTGTCGCTGCCGTTGTTTCGCATAATGCGGCGAAGATTCTCTCTACGGGCGCAGTTGTATTTGCCGTCGTGATTCTCCATAACCTGCTCGGCTACGGCTGCGGATTCGGTCTTGGAAAGTTGCTGCACTTCTCGACGCCCAAAACTAAAGCGCTTTCCATCGAAATCGGCATGCAAAATTCCGGACTTGCGACAAGCCTTGCGGCGACTGCGTTCTCGTCGCTTGCCATGGCAACCGTTCCCGGCGCCATCTTCTCCGTTTGGCATAACATTTCCGGGGCGATACTTGCGAATGTATATCGTAGGAAAGAATAAAAACTCGACAGAGATAAGTTTGTTTAAAATTACTTCTTCTTTGCAGATAACTTCTTGAATTCGGTTCGCGCTTTTTTCATATCTGCCAAGAAAGTCTCGTCATTATGCAAACTTGCGAAAGCTCCTGATACGAGAACCTTAGACGCATCGACGTCGCTCTGCCAATGGAATCCTGCGATTACGCGGCTTTGCCCCCATTCGTAGGCGTACTTTAACAACGCATCTTGCGCAGCAGGATTCACTTCAACTAGTAACAGAGCCATCGACCATGCAAGAATCGTGTGGCCCGACGGGTAAGAACCATTCTTTCTTAAATATTCTTCGTCTTTGGGAACTAGCGTCGGTTCGTTGAAACGGTCAAATGGGCGACGCCTCATATAGTGTTTCTTGGGAACTCTACCCACTTGCCGTAGTGTTGCAATCCCGCGTTCAATCACGTTCATGATGGCGGGTGTTTTCTGCGCTGAAATTTCCATGCCGAACGGCTCGCTGAACATCCGGACCATTTCGCTCATGCTTGTTGCCGCTTGTGCAATCGCAAGGGCCGCACGTGCAGAATCGGCTCGCATGGACTTGCCCCACATGTACTGCGAAATATCGTACATGAACTGCACCGAAGTCGTTTCCGGTGGCGCAGGGTAGAAGTTGAGCGCATTCGGGAGTGCATCCGCTTTGATGTAGGGCTTTGCGTCGGCGGCAAAAATGCAAAGGGTCGCTCCGCAAATGGCTAGAGCGAAGATGGATTTTTGAAGAAGTGTAATCATATTTTAAAGATATATTTTTAAAACGTGTGCGGACGTTTTCCGCCGATGGATTTGTTTATCGGTCTCCGTAGAAAAGTTTCGTGTTGCGATACTTCGCCACTTTGCGGTAGACTGGCTCCAATAGCAAATCGTTTTCGTTTAGAAAAAACGTGTGTTTTTTGGTGCACATCGATGCCAACTGTATGCAATAACGTGCGGTCGCTTCATTGTGGTGTCGCCTGTGAAAGCACGAAAGCGTCAGCAGGTGATTGTTTTCCATTGCTTTTTTGACTTCGCCACGGTAAATGTGGGGAAGGTCGCATCCGCGAATCCAGACGGCAAACGCTCCGTTCGCAAGCGCAATATCTAAAATTTGACGTTCCGCATCAGAATGGAACGTGCCCACAAGGCATTGATGGAACCGCCCCATTTCTGCAGCCCATTGCTCCAAGCGGTAATCGTTCGCATCAAAATCTCTCGATGCAAATACACTGATTTTCGTTTCCGGCCCATACCACAAGCGCAAGGCCCCTTCTGTGCTGATTCCGATAAGTTTGATTCTGTTCATTTTCCTCTCCTTAAGACGAAAAAAGATCGCCCCGCTTGCGCGGACTGCGATCTAATAACATCACCCTTTTTGGTGCTGAATGTAATATACAATTATAATTTGAGAAAAACAAGTGCCGCAAATTTTGAGTGAAACGGCGAGCGTATTTGCGAAGCCTCTTGCGCATGCTGTTTGACTTTTATATGTTATGCAATATGAAGTTTAATTTTTTTATTTGTCTATTCGTTTTGCTTTTGCCGTTTTGTGCCACCGCAAAAGAGCTTACTGCTCTTGGGTTTGTGGAAGACCCCAAGGCGTACGAACATGATGGATATTATATCCGCTTGGCGTTTATTCGTACGGATAAAGGATGGTCACCATCGTGTGATTTTTCCGAAGGCGATGATGCAGGTGGAATTTTTAAAAATATAAAGTCCTGTTCGCATAAAATCATGAAGCAATCATGGCAAGTGATAAATGCCGATGGCAAGCGCGTCGATGCTGGAAAATTGGAATTTATGCGTCGCAAATGGAGCGAAATCGGACTTGCAAAAAGTTCCATTTCGTTAGAAAATAAAATTCAATTCGATTCTTTAAATCGCACCCTAGAAACTTGGAAAGAGAATGGAAAAGGAATGCTCCCGTTGCTTGCGGTTCCGCTTGGAACGAATGTCGAAAAAATAGAGCCGGTTACGATGAATGGTTCTGTTGAACAGAAAATAAAGGACAAACTTGTAAAGCAGTACTTTAGAAAGAAAAGAACCGTTTGCAAATGTGATTCTAACGAAACTCTTATTTCTAAAAGAAAAGCTAAGGCAAGCGATGTCGTTATCAAACCGTTAGTAGGGTATAAGGATAACGTATCTTTTTATGAGATGCTTATCCCGGACACTTCTGGTTGCGGCATTTTGGATGACGAAATGGAGTTGATGGCCGTAAAGAATGGCAAAGTTGTAAATCTTACGGAATCATCTGGAATGGCAGATGACCGCCCGACGACAACTGCAATGACCCTATTCAATAAATATGTCATTTCAACGAAAAAAATGCAAGATACCGTATATGTGTTCTTTGCTGGCGGCTATAATCTTGACGGCTACGTTTTATTGGATTCTGAATTGAACGTTCGAGCCGTCAGCACGTGGAATTATCATTGAGTTGGAACAGAGTATCAGTTCAAATTCTTTAAAATGGCGGGAATTAGCGTCTTGGGATCATCCATCTTGTCAAAGGCAAAACATTGCTTGCCCAAATCTTTTAGCGATGCACCAATGTGGTACAATTCTTTATTGTCGATAATCAAAAAACGGTCGTGTATCTTTTTGGTATAGTCCATTGACGCAGATGGATACTGCTGATTGAACTGGTCTACATCAATTTGCCGTAGTTCCGCCTTCTGGTGTGTATAAATCTTGACCAAGACATTCTTTTGCTTTACAGACAATCTCTCTAAAACCGACAAATCTACATAACCGTCAATAAGAATGATTTCTTTTTTCGCGGTCTTGATGATGTCTTGGAAGAATGCGTAGGCGTCAAAGATTTGCCCTTTGAAGAACACCCCCTCCTTCGCTTTTTTAGGATTAGAATCCAACTCATTGAATATTTTAGAGAAATTTTCGTCAATCTTCTTGAATTTTAGGTCATGTTCAACAAGTCTTGTATCAACCTTGGATTCAAAAGCATTTAAACGCCCGACAAGACCCGTATTGTGACGCAGATAATGGCGCATCTGAACAAACGCATTCATGATTTCGATACTGACCTTGATAGCCCTTTCGCTACGAAGAACCGCCGAAAGCATTGCGACGCCTTGCTCGGTAAAGGCGTAAGGGAGATATTTGATGTTTGACCCTCGAAGATTACCACTTTTGTTCATGGTCACAAATTGTGATCTTGAAGACGTCTCTAATTCCAGTGCCTCATCCTCATCTAACTGAAACCTAAACGCATCCGGAAATCGTTCAATATTGCGTTTAACCGCTTGATTGAATACTCTAGTCTCTACACCATATATTTCCGCCAAATCGCGGTCAAGCAAAACCTGAACATCGCGAATGACTACGATTTTGTTCGCTATTTTGGAACCAACCAACGGATTTGAAACGATGACTTCTTGTTTCTTCATTTTGACCTCCTTTTATCCTCTCGGGTAACGCAGTTTAACGCCGCATTTCGGGCAACGCAGAATCAATTCCTTAAGCCGTTTGATTTCGGCGTTTTTTTCTTCTAGAATTTTTGCAAAATCACCAATAGCGTTGCTTCCACCATGATTCGGGCCGCTATTGAATTTTCCGAAAATTTCATCGAACATGATTACTCCTTTAAAAATGTTTTAACAACACGCAAATATTGCGTGATGATGAGTTGCTGCAAATTTTGCGACAACTGTGGTTTTATTTTCTGTTTTGTGGGATGATCTTGCGATTCTGTTGGCTGGGGTATTCCCAGGCATTACTTGGCATGGCTTCCGCCACACACTCGAGCAGGCTGTTTCTCCTGCCAGCTATCCAACAACATCAACAAGAAGGTGGATGCGCCCCATCGCGAATGCACGTACGGACCCAAAGGTCTATGTCGACTGTCACGGGGATTATCGAATATCAGTTACAATATACACAAATAGAAAGTCTGCGTCAAGGTGCTGAACGAGATGAAAATCCAGATGACGCTTGTCCCTAAAATGAGGCTCAGAAAACGCAGCAAACAAACAGCACTTTGCGTCGCTGAGAAAAGGGTGCGGTATAGGATGTAGAGCTTTAGAAAAACGAAAGATTTTTAATCACTGTTTTTTCAAGGAATCTAAAAAGGCTTTGGTGACAATTCCCATTTGTTCGTTCTTTGTAATTTGAAAAAGTTCTCTGCATTTGTTGTTGTCTTTCCAGAAGACGTTGCTTTTAAAAGTTTCAACACCATCTTCATCATATGTAATTGCAACATTTTCGTTAGTGAAACAATATAGTACAAACCTTCTTGTTGAACCATCGCATCTAGCAACAAGATTCCCTTCTAATAATCCAAATGTTACTTTATTACATTGGTATTGGTAAAAAGAATGTGGTTGGTTTTCAGTTTCCTTTTCATACATTTTTGATTCAAGTTTTTTTTCTAAATCATAAACTGCCACGGCATCGTTCTTAACTCTGCAAAATATCTTTTGTTCAGAGAGTATTCTGCATTGTTTTGTGTCAAAACGGAAATTTTCTTCTTTTAATACAGGAAGTTCGTTTGCATATACAGAATAAACAGGCAAACAGAAATAGATTACTGCTAAAAATTTATTGTAAATTTTTTTCATTGTTAATCATGGGCAATAGGTTATTAAACAGGGGATTCATAAATCCTTATATTCCATTGAAAGCTTTTTTAACAGAAAGAAATGTAGTTAAAAAATTCTTAATAAGGTTAGTGAAAGCATTGTCTGTTGTAAAGACATTCATCTTATCGGGGTCTTAGGGGCCGAGCCCCTAGGCGAAGGGGTGATGGAAGACACGGCTAGATGGCGGCTCGAGGGCCGCCATGACGACGGGGCTGCAATCAGGGGGATTCTTCCCCCTTTATATTATCAGTGCTAGATTCCTCGATTTCGCTCAAAATGGCACGTTTGAAAGGGGCGTTTTCTTAACCACTAATCACCAACCACTAGCCACACTTATAGTCTTTTTCTATCTTACGCCTCACCGCCAGATGTCGTATTTCTGGGGAACCGGGCGAGAACCGCCCACAAAAAGGATTATTTATGTCTCAAATCGAACTCACCTTCCCCGATGGCTCCGT
>CADCDO010000026.1 GCA_902800345.1 Fibrobacter succinogenes | reverse complement strand
GTTCCCGAAGAACACGAGCGCTTCTAGCCCGATGGACCAGTGCCCGAGCGAAGTGGATCTGCAGCAGTTGCAGGACATCCACATCTCCGTGCAGATGCCTAAAGGCAAGTAAACAGTGGTTAGTGGCTAGGAAGACATTCCGGCCACAAGCCAGGTAATCCATACTCAACGAATCTAAGACGTGAGAAATGCCCCGCGGAGGTTGGTGAGCCAGCCGAATCACGCGGGGTTTCTTGTATATTGCCAACGGAATTCCTATATCGCTCTTATTTCAAGCTTGCTAATAGACGAAATACAAAAGCACCAAACACAACGCTACAAATTCTTACGAATGATGAGTTTTCCTGTTTCGTTCAACGGTGCTAAAGGTACTTTCACAATGCCATCTAAAAATGCTCTTTCTTCCGGTGTAAGGGCTTTTTTACTGATGGCTATCCAGGGTTTTGAATCATCACAAGACAAGGGATCTCTCCCAAATTTGACAAACAAAAATTTCGAATTAAGCTTCATCAGATAATCAATGCAAGCCGTTGAACCCTTGTTTGGAGGTATCATGCTAACATAGCGAAACAAGGAATCCACATCCAAAGAATCAGAACCCAATACAGCCATTTTCAACAATTCATTATTAACTACCAACAATCCATCTCGAGTACTTATCTTCGGAGGAGAAATTTTTCCCGATATACCATCCAATGTTTTAGCCGAATCCAAATACTGTAGAATTTTTGCGTAAAATTCTTCTTCCGACCTCACTGCTTTTTTGACATATGCGGGCCTTTTTTTGACAAAATCCCGCATAAGAGAATCCGCATTCAAAATTTCATGTTCAGAAACAACTTTTTTCAAAAATTGCTCAATTTCTTTTGCTTCCTTTGACAAAATATATAACTGAGACCATTCTGCTACAGGTTGCCGTAAAATAAATTTTTTGTCTTTTGATTTTTTGACTTCGTCCAACTCGAGAGGACTCGACCAGTTTTTTGTTATTGTATGTACAAACTTATGGTCTATAGATCGAAAGCTTTCTATACTTTCAGTATCAAAATCACATATTCTTGTGAGATTCTAGAAAAAGCAATTCGATTCCACCAAAAAGAGATTGCCTCGGCATCCTTGATTTGACAAGGTATAAACCCGCATTGAATATTTTTACCTTCTGCAAAAACAGAAAAAAAGCAAAACAGTAGAAGCAAGACTATTCTTTTCATCATGGCGTTTTCTCAAGTTTTTTCAAAAAATCAATCTCTTCTTTTCCAAACTCATTTAAAGGGAAACCGACCCAGCCCCTGCAACTGAAACCTCGACGAGATTTCATTTTCTTATTCGTAATTAGAAAATCTTCATTATAAAACTTTTTGTAATAAAAATCAGATTTCACAAGAAAATATTGCGCCGATAATTTTTTTAAGAAATCACCGCAATCATACGGATGATCAGAACGTTCAATAAAGTCCCTTGTCTGGACATAAGCTAAACTTCCGTCAATTCCAATAAAAGTTTCGTAATCAGTTCGAAACGTTCTTTCCATCAGCAAACAATCGTCCATATTCTTTTTTTTCTACAAACTTAGATAGCGTATCTATAAGAACAGGCGTCTTTCCATAAAAAATTCTATCCATGATAGATTTTTCAAAAGGAGTTTTTATTTCTATAAATTTTGAAGAAACAATCAAGGCGGAATCCTGACGGAAATAACGAGATTCATCGTTTAATGCAAATACTGTATAGGATCGAGAATTTGCAAGGACACAAAGTAGCAAAGTCAATATTACAAGTAATCGCATAGTTATTGGAGACCTTTCTTTTGGTAAGCAATCCGGCGTTATAATTTACTCTACAATCCTACCTGTATAATAGAAAAACTAGTTATTCCACCATACGCTAAAAATTAAATATTAATCTTGAACTGATGTTCTATTGTGTACAAATCGATAGAATTCATCCCTAGGAAAAGAAGAATAAACTTCATTGCAGTGGTCCCCCACTTTTTTCAGTTTATGAGATTCCATATCGTAAAGCTGCAGGCATCCTTTAATTTGGGAGGACGAAGATACATTTCCGTCTCGATCAATATCTATTGTGTAAACCTTCTCCCTGAGAAACCCCACTATCATTTCGATAGAATAACCACTCTCTCTACATGCGATATTTTCGGAACTAACCCAAGTAATCCCGCCATCGTATTCTTCAAAATCAAACTGAAAAAACTCTTTAAATTCTTTTCTTGGATTGCCTTTAAAAATTTGGTATCCCGTAAGCATCACATACGAACTGTCTTTTGGGTCCATGCAGAATTTTTGGCACCTTTTTAACGGACCACAGAACAGGCCGTTTTCACAGGCCCATCCTTCATTACAACGAGTATAATAATCAAGTTGTGTTTCGTCCAACCACTTTGTTATAAGAGCCTTTTCATCTTCATCTTGTTTAGAGGGTTCCAAGCCCTTCTGTTCTGGCAAATCCTTTATGCAGCGAACAGGAAACGCCAAAGCATGCATTGCCATCTTGTACCACACATCCACATGAGATTCCGTTCGTTCACGGTCAACATCCCATACAAAATTTTCCCACTTATCGTAATATTTTTTCCGAATATGATCTTTCCACAAGCGAGAATAATAAAAGCCATCGCCGTCCTTATGGAGATACCAGACACCGCCTCCAGAATTTTCGACAGAATCATTTATATCCTTGTTGGCGACACTCCAAAAGAATGCATTTTCCCCTTTGGCAAAATAGAACAACGAATCCCAAATACTCAAGCCATTTTTCTTGAACGCGTCAAAAGAAAGAGAAAGATATCGAGGAATACTGATGTCATAATATGTGGGGCCATAGAGACCCAATTCGTACAATTCACTCCGATATCCTCCAGGAAGCGCATTGAAGCCATTCTTACGCCCTAACGAATCCCACTCGGGACTTTTCAGGACTGAAGCTATATTTTTTTCATCAACACTTCTAGCATATTCTCTTAACTGTCTAAAGTCATTTTCGGTCGGCAAGCGCCATCCATCAGGGCACACTTTTTGCGCAGCATCCCAAGTGTATAGCCGTCCATATTTTTTGCAGTTCAGCGAGTCCCCTTTGTAGCAGAAGCTTCCACTAACATCCGTGTCCATATTTTTCGCCATCCATACTTGTTCACCGATACGAACGAATTCTATTCCATTCGAAGGTTTGACATCGTCTTTTAAGCATGCAGCCAAAAGCAGGGCAAGCAGCAAAACAAATAATGAAAAACTTTTTTTCACATCCATGCCATGCCCCTATTGGAATTTATCATAACTAAAAAATTCCGAAACACCATCATCGTACTGCAATTCTTGATTGTCTTTATTTTGAGGATTATCGACCTTTTCTGTATCCAGCGGTACTTTGATAGAGCCTTTCCGTCGTTCTTTTATAGATTTATAATAGACAACTTTCACACCAGAATCTAAGCATTCAATCCTTTTAGCCAAACAGCACGCATAAGGAAGCGTATTTTCTTTTTTCTCTAAATTTTCCTTTAGATTATATCTTGTAATTTTATCTTCATGCAAGTAGCCATGGAGCACATAATATTCACCGTTCGGCCCCTTGCAAAATTTTTGGCACTCCGGAACATCGCCGCAAGGCCAATTGTTTGGACAAAACAAATCATTATTGATGTAAAACGGATACTTATTATTGGGGAAGCGAACATAATTATTAAAGTCACCATTGCCGCTTTCACTACAAGATTGGAAATATGGACTCATCGTCTTTCTTTCCCAATATTCTATGAGTTGCTCTTTTTCTAACATGGCGAGGGAATCGTTTTTCGACAATGTCGCGACAGCGCTATTATTCTTTACACAACGCACGGAAAGCGCAAACAAACCGTAATTCATAAAGGAACTTCTAGAATAGAAGATTTCCTTTTCCCCTTGCGTCAAGTACCACAATTCAGCAATGGAATCGCTCCCCGTGAAGCTCCAGAACATGCTTGCACCAGGCTGAGCAATAAACTTCATTTTTTCATGTTCGTCAGCGAAATGCAACGTAAAATATCCATAGCCAGCCGGGATGGCGTTAAAGCCGTTCTTCTTGCCAGACGGTTCCCATTCACTTGATTTCAGAACGGAAGCAACATTCCCGCTATCAATGCCCATGGCATTCTTTTCAAGTTCGCGAAAGTCCGCATGAGTCGGAAGACGCCACCCTTCGGGGCAAGCGTTCTGAGCCGCCTTCCAAGTGTAGAGCCGCCCGTACTTTTCGCAGTTCAGCGAGTCGTTGTCGTAACAGAAGCTTCCGCCGATATCACGATTCAAATTGTGCGCCATCCACACTTGATTGCCAATGCGAACAGACTCGTAATCCTCGCTGGAGCATGCCGCGAGAAGGAGGGTTAATAGGGCATATATAATTAATGAAGGATTCATCTTTCAGTAGGACATAATTTTAATATAGGATTATTTTTTCGGAATCGGCATCGTGAGGATGGTGGCTCCCACCTTATTTTCATCGTTTATTTCTTTTAGTCCGAGAACAATAATTGAATCTTTTGTCACCAACAAGCGTTCGTGTGAAAAAACTGGTATTTTTTCATTTTCCCATGTTTCTCCCCCATTAACGCTATAATATAGATAGTGAAGTAAAGTTCCTGTTCCTATATGAAATCTAAAAATTCCAATCATTAGATTTCCATTAACATAGAAATCCGATGGTTTCATATATTCTAAACGAAAAAAGTGCCATTTATTTGGAAAAGATGTATGGAGTTTAAATACACCTTCTGATCTATGTATAATACGAACTTCATGGATTGACGATGGCGCATCATCATATCCACAAACAACCCAGTCGTTGCTATTTTGGGCATACATTTTTCCCCATCTTTTACAATAGCCGGACAAATTTGAACTGAGACCATTCAATTCTTCTAGTATAATCGTTTTTTCGTTTGAAAAAGAATCTTGTTTACTCACGTATATTTTTCCAAACTTTCCACCTAAAACGGCATCGCCAAAATTATTCCATTCATCATTTTTTTCATTAAAATACACTGCTGAGTCAGCATCTGTCAACGTCCAGGTTTTACCGTCATCGTTTGTATTCAAACTTACCCGCCGTTGTTTTCCCAAGGAGCCGATAATGGAGTATTGCGTTGCATGATCCTTTATTGTCACTTCATTGGCAAACACAATTACTTTATCATATGAAAAAGACTTTTTTTCAAATACATCCGAAACACCTTCATTAATCCATTTTTCATCTATTTCCCTAACCTTCATCCCACCTAAAAGAAGCAACGGAACAAGAATCGCAATTCCAATAGGAAATAGGCAACCGATAGCAAAAATCATTTTGCCAAATTTCGTAAGTCTAATTTCGGTCAATCTAGTCATTTTATCTAAATGATAAATTTTCACAATTTACATTTTCTCCCTAGATTTGGAAGCGACTCCATTTTATACTTATACACCGTAATACTATCCTTATCTGTAATAAGTGAATATAATTCACCATTGGAAAAATTATAGACAACTCGTCCAGGCCAAATTGTCGCAGCTTCTCCAATATATGGCCTGCCACTATACTCCATTTTCAGCCCAGAAATCCAAGTTTTTTTACTGCGGAACTCAAACAGAACTATTTTGTCCTTTTTGTAGTCATCAGACAAGAGTATGAATCTTACATGGGTGCTATCACCATCAATTATATGAACAGCCTGATAATCGTCGATTTCAAAAGGAAGTGAAATCGCACTCGGCTTATTTTTCATTTGAGCATTAACTAATTGATACATCAATTTTTTTGTATTGTCATCATGATACAAAGAAACAACAAGTGCAGAATCTAAAAAATAGTAATCAAAAAAAGCTGTTAAAGGCTCATTCAATTTATTTTGTCCTGTAAAAATAGATTGGTTGTCATGCCAAATTTGCCCTTTTTCACAAAAAATGAAATTATCGTTTCGAAACCAATTCTTAAATGAGCACGCTCTTCGCTGTGCCAAAACACGCCCGTCAGCAGTGTCAACGACTCGCAAATCCGACACTCCCCATGAATTGACTAAAAAATAGCCACCCTGCAAGAATGACACGTAATTCGGCTCGCATGTTTCGGCGCATTGCAGTTTATAAGATTTAATAAAATTCCCATTTTTTGAAAAACTTTTTATTTCGCCTGTTGGCACACTCGGTATAAAGATTGTTTCATTATTGACCGCAAAAGAAGTCGGTATAATCATGCCAATTGAATGTTCTACCCCACTTTCCAATATTTTCCTTGACTTTTTTCCTTCTGGGCCATCAAAGAACTTTGTGGTACTAATGCTAAAAGCCTTAACACCTTTTATATTATCAGCGAAAGAACTTTTAACATCGAGGGAGTCGGTTAATGATGATTGTCCAAAAGACAAACTACACAAAGGCAATAATATTAAAAGTTTCATTATAAATCTGAACATATTATCTTCCTAGAATCCAATTCATAGGATTAGCCTATCTATTCAATAGGCTCCCTATAGCTATTTCAATATATCGGAAATAAAGCTGATCCGCAAGCGCTACTTTTAATTTTTTGTTTATATCATCATAAGAAAGTTGTACGGTTTCTGATGTAGGCAGTTCTATTTCTTCCCAATGAGAGCCTTTATCTATGCTATATCTTAATACGGTCGGACCTGACAAAAATGGTCCCGTAACAGCAAATGCAATTATTTCATCCGTCACCAAAATTGCTTTTGGAGAATCTGAGGCATGCTTAGAGCCTGACAAATTACGCCATTCATCTATTTTTTCAACATGATTTCCATTAGATTTAAGAAGAACTATGCTCGCTTTTCGAGGTTCCGAACGATATATTTTTCCTAAAATCCAATAATTTTCTTCATCATAAAACATCAATGTAGAATAAAGATTTTGTTTCACATCAATAATAGTGGACGAGCCATCAAAACGATTAATGCGCCCAACTTGTGATGTAAAAGCAGGATTTCCTTTACGAACTATAAAATTTGTATATAAAGGTTCTTCCTCAACATACCAAGAATCATCGGCTATGACTTTATTAATCTGATGAACTTCAGGATTTTTTTCATCTAGATTGCCAAATATCGGCATTTCACTATTGAGTAGTTCCTGTTCTCCAAACAAGTTCCATGA
This sequence comes from Fibrobacter succinogenes, assembly GCA_902800345.1. GTDB lineage: Bacteria > Fibrobacterota > Fibrobacteria > Fibrobacterales > Fibrobacteraceae > Fibrobacter > Fibrobacter succinogenes_H. Next base: position 29,050 of record CADCDO010000026.1, on the reverse strand, counting down.
ATTCCCAGAATCCTCCGATATATACACAGAAGCTTTTGTTTTTTCTTTCTCATAATTATATAAAAAAATATACTTTGAGTACCGAAAAAAACGAGGCATATTTTTTGCATCAGGAAATACTTTCAAATTCCAAGTTTTTCCATCATCATTAGAATTTAATGTCACAGGAACGAATGCGTAACCATCTAGGTCTGAAAATCTATACCCCAATACAGAAATAGAATCCTCGTTTTTTACAAAAACATCTAGGGGAATTATTCTGTAATTTAAAATTATAATTTCTTTTGTTTGCATGTTTTGATCTTTTAAACAACCCAAAAGACTAAGCACTGAAAACAAAATAAAAACTTTCAGCAATTTATTCCACAACTTCATTTTGTAAGCATCCTCTCAATTGCAAAAATTTCCCACTTTAATTACGACATTTCCAAATCAGAAGATTCCTCCTTAAATTTTTGGGTCTTTCTCTGTAAAGAAACGCAAGGCATAAGGTTAATATAAGATTATTTTTGAATAAAATTACTAAAATTCCATCATTCATTACAGAAAAGAACCATCAGCACAAAGCCGACGGTTCTTTTTTGTATGGAGTGGAGGAGTCTGTTACAAGTTCTGTTTCTGCGTTTTATGTTCTTCAACATTACCGCATGGTTTCAGATGGCGATAAACGGCGGGATGCCCCGAGATGCTGTCGATGGAAAGAAAATGGGAGGATTCGGATACGGCCACACCGAATGATTCAGATTGTCCCGTAAATAGGCTATTGATGTATCCCATAAGATCCCTTATACGTTCAAATTTTTCAAATATTCCGTCAGCTCGGTGTTCGCGGAGTAATCCACCGGGCACTCGATGATGCAAGGCACATCCTGACGGAAGGCTTCGCGCAAAGTGCTCGGCAAGTCTTCGGTGCGTTCGATACGGTAGCCTTTCAAGTGCATAGACTCGGCATACTTTACGAAGTCCGGGTTCGTGAAATCGACCGCATAACTATCGCCGTAGCGTTCTTCCTGTTTCCACTTGATGAGGCCGTAGCCGCCATCGGTAAAAATCAGAGTCACGAACGGGATGTGCTCGCGGTAAGCCGTTTCAAGTTCCTGGCTATTCATCATAAAGCCGCCGTCTCCTGTGACCGCCAAGACTTTTTTCTTGGGATTCAAAAGCTTTGCCGCAATCGCTCCGGGAACCGCAATACCCATGGTCGCAAAGCCGTTAGAAATGATGCAAGTGTTCGGATGGTCGCAATTGTACTGGCGTGCAATCCACATTTTATGCGCGCCCACGTCCGAAATCAGAATGTCATCGTCTTCCAGAACGAGGCGGATGTCATGAAGGACCTTCTGCGGTGTCGGCGGAAAGCTCGTGTCGTGATCGTAACGCGAGTGGTCGGCAACCATCATCGCGCGAATTTGCATCGCCCATTCCGGCTCCCAGGAGTTCGGACAAACGCTACAGAGTGCATCGAGAGATGCTGAAATGTCGCCAATGATTTCTTCGTCGGGCTGATAGAATTTATTCACATGGTTCGGCGTTTCGTCGATGTGAATAATCATCTTGTCTCCATTCGGGTTCCACTTGGCAGGCGCATATTCCACAACGTCATAACCCACGGCAATCACGAGATCCGCCTGTTCCATGACAATGTTCGGAAAATCCCTTTGCGGCATGCCGATACAACCCATGAAATATTTTTCACAAGACGGAATCACGCCTTTAGCCATCATGGTACAGACCACAGGAATCTTGGACGAGGAAACAAATGCCCGCAAGGCTTCCGAAGCGTGATTACGCACTGCGGAATGGCCCACAAGAACCACCGGACGCTTTGCATTCGCAAAGACCCCGCCTGCAGCGAGAATCGCATCGGTACTTGCGTACACAATGTTTTCACGATGATGCTTCAGCGGAGTTTGAGCGACTTCGCCTTCCACTTCCATAGCGGCGATGTTGCATGGCAAGTCGATATGGCAAGCACCGGGTTTTTCCATTTCGGCATACTTGAACGCAATACGGACAATTTCATTCACCGTATCAGGGCGAACCACTTGCTTACTGCGCTTGGTAATCGGCGTAAACATGTTCACCAAGTCCAAATATTGGTGGCTCGTCAAGTGCATACGTTCTGTACCCACCTGTCCCGTAATGGCGATCAACGGAGCGCCATCGGTGTTCGCATCGGCAACACCTGTGACAAGGTTTGTTGCGCCTGGGCCAAGAGTCGAAAGGCAGACACCCGCCTTCCCCGTCAAACGCCCATAAACATCGGCCATAAAAGCAGCCCCCTGTTCGTGACGCACCGTAATGAACTTGATAGACGACTTTTTTATCGCTTCCATCAGCTCGAGTGTTTCTTCACCAGGGATTCCAAAAATATACTTGACGCCTTCACTTTCCAAGGACTTGATCAAAACTTCAGCAGTGTTCATAATTTTAAAAGTCTCCGCGAAAGGTTCTGCAAAAACCATGCCAAAAAGCGATTTTACCGTAAAAAAGCCGATTTTTCAAAGAAATTGCGGATTTTGAGGCGTTTTCAAGGCAAATTTTGCATTTTGGTGATTCAATTCTACTGATTACATAAATAATGGAGCGTTTTTTACACAACAATTTTCGTAACAATTACAAGAAACGTAATACACAGATTATAAAAAACGCGTTTTTCAAGCGACTTAGGTCTTGGCACATTTTTTGCAAACAAAAGAAATATGGAATGTGTAAAGACAGAAGATACTTTTATCAAGTCCATTTCGGCATTGTCGAAAGTGGAGTTCGAGCACCGCTGCAGGCGACTGCACAACGTTCTTGACGAGAACGATCTTTCGTCAACCACGGGAGGGAACCACAAAGGAACGGACCCCATCCCTCTCGTGATTACGGCTGAAGAATGGAAAACGCTAGAAGCAGGCGTTGCGCAAAGGGCAAGGCTTTTCAATGCACTCGCAAACGACATTTACGGAGAACAACGTCTTTGGAAAAATGGGAAATTGCCTGCAGCGCTGTTATTTGCAAACCCCGACTTTTTACAGGTCGTCTGGAACGTGCATCCGGTTGGCGGCATCTTTGTGAACTTGACATCGACCGATGTCGCAAGACTCAAAGACGGATCTTTCGTGGCGATATCGGACCATTTGCAAGTGCCCGAAGGCTTGGGACGTGCGCTGGAAAACCGCATTGGCGTAAGCCGTGCATTCCCGGAACTGTTCCGCAGCATGCAAACAGAACGGTTGGCAGGATTTTTCAAGAAACTAATGGATGGCCTAGACGCCATGCACAAAAACACAGGAGGTGATGGTGAAACCAGCAAGGTGGTACTTTTGGCATCGAGCCCGGACAATCCGCGGCGAGCAGAAGACGCCGTGATAGCCCGTTATCTGGGAATCCCGCTAGTCGAAAACGACGACCTCGCGATTCGTAACATGCAAGTGTACATGAAAACGCTTATGGGACTCAAGAAGATTGGGACCATTTTCCGCCGAGTGGAAGACGGCATGTGCGATCCGTTGGAATTGCGAATCGACAGCGGCGAAGGAGCCGTGGGCCTGATTAGCTCTGTCCGTGCAGGAAACGTCGCAATAGCAAACTTTCTCGGGACAGGTGTTCTGGAAACGCCCGTGTTCAAGATGTTTTTGCCGGAGATTTGCCGCGAACTTTTGGGAGAAGAACTGCTGTTGTGCGATGCGGAAACGCTTTGGCTCGGGAATGCAGCCGATGCGGAGCGCGTGTTGGCGGAACCCGAAAAATGGATTTTCAAGAAAGCATTCCACGACGAAGGAAACTTCAAGGAGGCAGAACCCAAAGCTTATGCGACAATGACGACTACGGCGCAACTCGCCCTGTTGCAAGCAATAGAGAACGCCCCCGAGCAATGGGTGGCGGAAAAAAACATGGAGGTTTCGACAATTTACGCTTACCGAGGAGAGTTCAGTCCGGCAGTTTCGCTGATGCGGTTCTTTGCAGTCAACACAACGAATGGAACTTCGGTAATGCCGGGAGGTCTTGGAATATTCAAATTCGCAGAATACAACGCCACAAGCGCAGCGAGCGTTTCAGGAGCGCCAACATGCGCCACAGTAACAAGCGCTGCGGGCATTTCAATGGCGTGCGCTGTTGGCGAAGAACTTGGAGAAAAAGACATTTGGGTGCTTTCGGAAAATCCCGTGGCGAACTTTTCTTTGCTCGCTCCAGCAAGCCAGGCGATTACGCCGTCGAGAGCTGGAGGCGACTTGCCTAGCCGTGCGGCCGAGAACTTGTTCCGACTGGGGCGAGCATTGTCGTCATCGAACATGATGGCACGTATTGCAAGAGGTATCGCGGTGAGGCTCTCGGACGAATCCTGGATGGACATGCCGGAACTGCCGTGGATACTGAAGGCGGGACTTACAGACGAAACTCAGTCCAGGCTCGCGCAAGATCCCGAAAACGCACTCCGTTACTTTGTCTTGCGCAAGGACAACAAAAACGGGATGCAATGCGTGCTGACAGATATTCGAGAGCTTGGCATGCAATTGCGAGACCGCATTTCGGAGGATTTATGGCTTTACCTGAACGGATTCGGCATCGCTGAAATACCGGCGGGCACAGGTGCGGCAGCGCTGTTACCTTATCTAAAAGAGGTATTATCGGACAGCGCTGCGGTGGCCGGGCTTGCAGCAGACTCCATGACGCGCGGCCACGAATGGCGCTTTTTGGAACTCGGTCGTGAAATCGAATGCGCCATCCGCACCTTGCAACTGGTCAAAAGCCTGCTGTACACCGCCCCTACCGACGAGATGACGAACTTGCGCTTGCTGCAGGCGGTGCTTGAAATCGGCGACGGGCTCATGACATACCACCGCCGCTATGGAGGACGTTTACAAGTTGTCCCCGTCATCGACTTGCTATTGTCAGACGAATCCAACCCTCGAAGCGTCGCCTATCAGGTGGCAAAACTGCGAAAAGCATCAAAACACTTGCCCGGAAACGACCAAAACGAAACGACATTCTCGCCACTTGACCGTGAACTGATGCGCGTGCTCACTGAGCTTCGCCTCGCGAACATTGAACAACTTGCAGAAACTGTAGATAACAAAAGGGAGAATCTCATAAAACTTGTAGAAACACAGATAAACTCCATTGAACGGATTGCCGAAATCGTAAACAGGCTCTACTTAAGCCACGCTCCACGCGCAGGAGTATTCCACGCGACAACCACAGACGTGTCGGAGGTTTAAGATGCCCATTTACCAAGTTGACCACGAGACCGTTTACGACTACCGACTTCCCGTTCTCTACAGCAACCACCTCGCCCACATGCTCCCAAGAACGGTCAAACGACAGAACTGGATTAGTCACAGCATCGAAGTAGACCCGAGCCCGACCATTCAGCAGGAACGAATCGATATTTTCGGGAACAGGGTGTTGGCCTTCAGCATCGAGCAGGAACACACGCACTTTAGATTCAAGACGACTGGCATCGTGGATGTCCAGGAAGAAAAACCGCCAAAACAAGGTGAAACAATGAAATGGGAAGATGTCGCAAAACTTTTGGAACGCCCTACAAGCGACGAAACGCTGGACGCCGCAATGTACGCCTACGCCTCCCCCTTCGCCAAGTTTGACGAATCGGTCCGCAATTACGCGCTCGAAAGCTTCGGGCAGGGCCGCCCCATTTTTGACGCAGCCTTTGAACTGATGACGCGAATCTACACGGACTGCAAGTACACACCGGGAGTGACGAGAATCGGAGCGCAGCCGCAAGAAATCTTGCGCGGGCGAAAAGGCGTCTGCCAGGACTTTGCGCACCTGATGATAGGCTGCTTGCGTTCGCTGCATTTGCCTTGCCGTTACGTGAGCGGTTACCTCCGCACGCACCCCTGCGAAGGGCAACCAAGACTCGTCGGAGCCGACGCGACCCACGCCTGGGTCAGCACCTACATTCCTGGCCACGGCTGGGTAGAACTAGACCCCACCAACAATGTGCTTGGAGGTTGCGAGCACATCATACTCGCCTGGGGTAGAGACTTCGGGGACGTGAGCCCGTTAAAGGGAGTCATCACCGGAGGTGGCGAGCATACCTTGAAAGTGTCCGTGAACGTGGACCTTAGGGATGAATGAGAAGAAAACCTAAAAGCATAAGGAAAGAAAACATGCGATTTGGAAACTACGATACCGAAGGCTTTTACGATGAGCTTTGCCTCCCGGATGGGACTCCCCGCCCGGCCGCAGAGCCGTTGTTTACGAAAATCAACGAGCTTCCTGAAGGAGAACTGCAACGCCGTCAGAAAATTGCGGAATCTGCGTTTTACGACAACGGAATTACATTCGCCGTTTACGGCAACAAGGATGGCAAGGACAAAATCATCCCCTTTGACGTCATCCCTCGTATTGTAAGCGCCGCTGACTGGAAGCACCTCGAAGCAGGTCTCAAACAGCGTACAGAAGCACTGAACTGCTTTTTGACGGACATCTACAACGATCGCAAAATTTTGCGTGACAAGATTGTCCCCGAAAGCCTCATAAACACCTGTACCGCATACCGAACGCAGATGGAAAACTTTGTGCCACCCAAGGGAATCTGGGCGCACATTACGGGCACAGACCTTGTGCGCGATACCGACGGTACCTTCTACGTACTCGAAGACAACATGCGTTGTCCGAGTGGAGTCTCGTACGTATTGCAGAACCGCCAGATTCTCAAGAGAACATTCCCGCAAGTTTTCTCCAACTGTTCCATTCGCCCCGTAGATGAATACTGCACCCGTCTGCGTCATGCATTGGAATACTTGGCCGATTCTACAGCATCGCCAAAGGTTGTGGTGCTGACTCCCGGCATATACAATTCGGCTTACTACGAGCATTCCTTTCTGGCACAGCAGATGGGCGTGGACCTTGTGACCGGTGACGACCTCGTAGCGCAAGACAAGAAAGTCTATGCCCGCACGACGCGCGGCCTCAAGCAGGTTCACGTGATTTATCGCCGTGTCGATGACGAATTTTTGGACCCGAAGGTTTTCCGCCCGGATTCTTGTCTCGGCGTACCCGGGCTAATCGAAGCGTACAAGGCAGGAAACGTGGCACTTGCGAATGCGCCCGGTTGCGGTGTTGCCGACGACAAGGCGATTTACACCTATGTGCCGCAGATAATCAAGTACTACCTCGGCGAAGAGGCCATCATCCCGAACGTACCGACGTTTGTATGTGAAAACCCGAAGCACATGCAGCATGTGCTGGACCACATCGAAAACATGGTCGTCAAGGCCGCCAGCGAATCCGGTGGCTACGGCATGCTTGTAGGTCCCAAATCCACCAAGGAAGAATGCGAAACGTTCAAGAGCAAGATTATTGCAAACCCGCGTAACTACATCGCGCAGCCCATGATTTCGCTCAGCCGCGTGCCTTGCATTGTCGATGGCGGTTTCGAAGGTCGCCATGTGGATCTGCGTCCCTACATTGTGCAAGGGCAGGAAACATACATTCTCCCCGGCGGCCTCACCCGCGTGGCGCTCCGCAAGGGTTCCATCGTGGTGAACAGTTCGCAAGGGGGCGGATGCAAGGACACCTGGGTCATCGCCGAAAACGAAAAAGCTCCGGAACTTGGCCAGGCCAAACTTTGGATGGAACAACAGCAACAGCAATGAGCTCGCCTGACGCGTCCTCAAACCTCATACCTATAGGAACAATATGTTAAGTAGAGTCGCAAATTCCATTTATTGGCTCGCCCGCTATATTGAACGTGCCGAAAACGTCGCGCGAAGCATCGACGTGAACCTCCAGCTGCAACTGGACTTGCCCGGCGAAGAACGCCCTTGGGAACCGGTGATTCAGATTGCCGGCAATGCCGATGACTTCTTCAAAAAATACGCGCATGTTTCCATTGAAAACGCGCTCATGTTCCTGACGTTCGACAAGGATAATCCGAACAGCATCATTTCGTGCGTCGGGGCCGCCCGTGAAAACGCCCGCTGCGTCCGCGAAAGAATTTCTTCGGAACTGTGGATTGCCATCAACCAGTTTTACTTGAAACTGAACGACCCCGAAATGCCCAAAGAAGCATTGGCCGGCCCACACGCTTTTTACAGCAGCGTCAAGGAATTCAGCCAGCTTACCGCGGGCATCATTCAGGGCACAATGAACCACGATGTCGCCTGGAACTTCACGCACCTCGGCGCTTTGCTTGAACGCGCCGACCAGACTTCGCGTATTTTGGATGTCAAGTATTACATCTTGCTCCCGGACGTGAGCATGGTGGGGATGGCGCTCGATACCGTGCAGTGGAATGCTGTTCTCAAGAGCGTCGGTGCGTACGAAATGTTCCACCGCCGCAATTCCAACGTGACGCCGCATAACGTCGCGGAATTTCTCCTGCTTTCTGAAGATTTTCCGCGTTCCTTGCGCTACTGCCTAGAAAAAGCGGAGCTGTGTCTCAAGAACATCGCCTATCCCGTCAAAGGCAAGGCGGAATCTATCCGCCTCTTGGGAAAGTTGCGTTCCGACATCGCCTTTACCACCATCGAAGAAATCATCGACCAGGGGCTTCACGAGCATATCGAAAAAGTCCAAATTCGCCTAAACGAGCTCGGTAACCAAATCTGGAAGGATTTTTTCTGCTAAAAGATTCCATTACACCCAATAAAAGTCACAATGGCGGGTTTCGGCTCGCCATTTCTTTTGCATTTTAGGCATTTTCTTTTTATTTACGGATTATAGTTCCTGTAAAAACAACCAGTTATAATGTGATATAAAACATATTTTTTATAGACGTTCCGTTCATGCGGAGCTTTTTTGAGTCATTTTGTTTCAGCAACTTTCTTGAATTGTCAATATTACAACACGTAATAAAAAAAAACAATAAAAAGTTAAACACCCCTCCAAAAGCAGCATATATTAAAATCTAGAGAGTGCGGGTAAGGCTTTAAGCCAAGGAAGTTTTATGCAGAAAAAAAAATTTCTTTTACCTCTCATTGTGACGGGTTGTTTATTTTACGGTTGCTCAGATGATAGTGCAACCAATCCTGAAGCGTTAGCGCAGGATTCGATTGTAAGTTCCGCTTCTGTAGAAGACCCATACGATCAATACCCCGACGAAACAACAAGTTCTCAAAACGTGCCCATTTCGGGCTCGTCAAATGGAGTCGTTTCTCCAAATCACAAATCGGGCTCTTCAAGCGCTGCTGTTACAAACAATTCATCAACGAATACGAAGCTTTCCAGTTCCTCGAAAAAGCCGACAAGTAGCTCAACACCATCTCAGCTCCCTGCCATACTTTCATCAAGTTCCGCAGCCCCTTCCAACGTCTCCATAGATGAAGGATTATCATCTAGCGGGCTCAAGGACTACGACGACAACCATAAGCCCAAAGAATCTTTTCTCCCCAAAGCCGGTTTCTACAAAAATCTGACAATAAACCCGCCCACTCCGCAAAAAGGCGGCCAAATCCGCTGCACTTTCGACGGTTCTTTCCCTAACCCGAATTCTGAACAAATTACAAGTACAAAACAAATTAATCAAAACACAGTCATTCGTTGTTCCGAATTCGTGAACGGACAAGCGATGGACACCACGACGCAAACATACTTTATCAACGAAAGCGTTTCGATGCCCGTTGTAGCGCTCACCGTGAATCACCACGACATGTTCGACTCCACTGACGGTCTCTATGCTACGGGTCCTTTAACCGGTGGCATGGGCGGTATGGGAGGCATGGGATTCGGCGGCGGAAATGTCACCGACAACAACAATCCCAACTGCACCGAGCCCTGCGAGCGAGCGAACTACTGGAGCGACAAGGAACTCCCTGTCCACGTGGAATTCTTCGAGAATGGAAGTTCCACCAACGAAAAGACTTGGGAAATCGACGCGGGAATTTCCATCATCGGAAACTGGAGCCGCTATAAGCCCAAAAAGAGTGTCGCCATCAAGATGGACAACGATGATTATGGTGACAAAGTACTCAAATATTCTTTGTTCAAAACTCGTCCCGAAGCAAAAAAAATCAAGAGTTTCAATCTACGCAACAACGGTAACCGTTTCTGGACGGACTACATTGGCGATGCCATGATGACATCCCTCATGGAAGGAACTGACGTCGATTACCAACGCAGCCGCCAAGTGGTGGTATTCTACAACGGCGAATACTTCGGTATTCACGATTTGCGCGAACGCCTGAACCGCAGTTTTGTAGAAACGAACTACGGCATCGACGCCAAATCCATCAACATGATTAAAATTAAGGGTAATGACCTGGAAGCTAGCGGCACAAACGGCGCCTCGGTTGCCGAATACAGGCAATTGATGGATCAAATCAACAGCGGTAACTTTGCGGGCGAAAACAACTCGAATTACGAACAACTAAAGAGCAAGATGAATGTCAACAGTTTTGCCCAGTACATGCTCGCCGAGATGTATTTCCATAACGGGGACTGGCCTACAAACAACGTTCGTGCCTGGGGCGGCAACGGTCATCCCTTCAAGTTCGTCGCGTTCGATACCGACCATGGATTCGGCTTCAAGCCAGGCATCAGCGGTTTTGACCCAGACAACCAGAATATGTTCGACTGGGTGCTCGGCGCCAACACGCAGGGTGGCCAGCAGGGCGGCATGGGAATGGGAATGGGAGGCGGCATCGGTGGCGGAATGGGATTTAGCATGGGAGGCGCGAGCGGTGGCCCAGGCCCAATGCTCAGCAAGCTTCTTGAAAATCCCGACTTCAAGCGTCTTTTCATCAACAACGCATGCATCTTGCTGAACGACTACCTGACTTACGATAAAGTACAAAAAACGGTGCAATCCATGATGGCGACCATTCCGTCTTCGGAACAGCAGCGAGACGAAAAGAGATGGCCCAGAAACCAAAGCAACTTCAAGTGGGACCCGAGCGGAAGCTCGCTTACCGCCTACGCACGGAACCGCAGCGAAACCGTAAAGAAAGAAATGGCCGATCGATTCAATCTCCAGAACGAAGTTTCCGTAAAGATTTCAGTAAACGGAAGCGGTTTCATAAAAGTCGATGGAATGAAGCTTCCGAGCAACAACTACCAGGGTAAATTCTATTCCAACAATGAGTTGCTCTTGACGGCCGTTAGCGAAAACGGGGTATTCACGGGCTGGTCTGACGGATCCACCGAAAATCCGCGTAAGGTCCAGGTTAGCGCGGGCCAAACGATTACAGCGAATTTCAAGTAAAAATCAACAAATGCAAGGTACCCTGCGGAGAAACCGCAGGGGCTTTTTGTATATTGTGAGCATGTCCAGAGCCGCCAAAAGACGCAGAAAAATGATGATGGAGAGTCAACTGCTCCCGCTTGCGCCCCCTAAAAAAAAGCTAAAACTTTCCTTCAGGAACAAGGCTCTCATTACTTTAATCATTCTAGAGGTGTGTTTTGTTACAGCCTTTTTTCTTTTGAAAGCAAAGGCTCATTCATATTGCCTCGGCAACATCATCGATGACAACTTTTTAGATTCACTCGCCACACGTGAACTATACTACACTTTGCTTAGAATTTCCATAGCATTCTTTGTAAGTTTTGGTCTCGGCAATATTTTACACATCTTTAAGGTGCTACCACCAAGAAAGAACAACGAAGAACCTACTTTAAACAAATTCATTATAGAAATTCTCCTTTTGGTGCTACTCGCCATGGGCGTTTCCATCGAGCAAGTTATCGAGCTCCCGGCAAGGTTCACGCAAAAGCCGACACTACAAAAAGAAATCCTTATCAACAAAGATACATGGACAACGAAATCTGGAATGCATTACGACCTTATTTTTAGCAGCAAATCGAGCATAACGGTCAGCAAACGCACTTATATGGCAGCGCATACCGGAACTGAATATTACACGGTTTATCAAGGGCCATTTCTTATAGATTATCTTCCAACGAATAGATACATTTTGAAAAAAGACTAGATAAACATCGCATACAAATTTTTGTACATTGACGACATGCCGTTTTCACAGGAATATCTCAAAGATTACAAAGAAAAGATTCGTCAGCTTCCACTGGAAGAATTGTACGAAATCATGGAAATAATCCAAAATGATCCGACTAAAGAACGATTCAATATTGTCAAAAAGCGAATAGAAGAACTCACAAACGAACCATTCACTGAACTGTCCTCAGAAGAAAGCGGTGATAATCAAGAAACCGAACAAGGCATCAAGAACTCAACCGGAACAAAGCCACCGAAAGTATGGATTCTCGCCTTACTCGCAATCATCGAAACATGTTTTATTGTCATCATGATTGTAGCAAAAATAAAAGCGGAAGCCAACTCTATCGGACTATTGATTGACGAAGCTTTTTTAAATTCCGTTGCACAATACGAATATTATCAAACTCTATTTAAAACATTCCTTGTACCATCGATTTGCCTTGGTACAGCCACAGGATTCTATGCCTACGCATTATATGTGCGCACAAAAAGAATCTATTCTTCCAAAGATTATAAAAAAATCGTTTACCCGTTGTGCCTTATCGCTATGGCAATATTATTCCCGGAATTATCCGATTTACCTTCGATCAGCAGCGAAAAACCGAGCGTTTACGTCGAAAGAGTCATCGATAAGAAAGAGTTTCATCACAAAAGCACTCCAAACAGGCACTATCTTTACTTCAGCAGCGGATCACGCTTAAAAGTCAGCGGTTTTCAATACAGTAACACAAAAATCGACCAAAGCCATTTCACCATCTACCAAGGCAATACGATTATCAAAGCGTTGCCTACGGAGAAATACACTTTGAAAGTTCAAGCGCAACCCCCTAAAAAAAATATGGAAAGGTATTAAACAACAAATAGAATAAATACAGTCGATACAGGCGTACCATTTAGTGACGTAAAAAGAGATTCTTCAAAATAACGAATAGTTATATTATTAATATATCCCCCAAACAACAAAAATCTCCGCAACATCAATGTTGTGGAGATTTTTGTTTAAGGAGTCGGCCGAAGGCTGAGGAATCCAGTAAAGGTAGCTTTCGATCGAGGGCTGTTTCGGTGAGGGGTTGCCAGATTGCCAAAACACTCATTTCATTTCGTGTTTTGCCCTTCGGGCTTGCTTGAGCTTCGCTCTCGCCGGATTTTGTGTTCTCGCCCCTATTCGGCTACGACGATGCTTACGCATCACGGGGTAGCCAGATTGTTCTTGCCGCTATTCGGCTACGCCGAGCGGCGCGAACCCTACGGGCTACATCTTCGATGTAGCGCAAAATTCGCCATTCGATTTCACTCCGTTCAATCATTGGCAAATTTTGTGGCTGCGCCGGCTTCGGTTTCGCTTCGCTCACTTCCCGGCTTGCCCTTCGGGCTTCACCTTCGGTGAAGCTGATCTGGCTACCTAAGATATGAAAAAGGACCCACAAGGGGTCCTTTTTCATATCGGGGTAGCCAGATTCGAACTGACGACATTCTGCTCCCAAAGCAGACGCTCTACCAGGCTGAGCTACACCCCGAAGTGCATCCAAATATAGCAAAGATTAGCATGAATTTGAGTAAAATATCGAAAATATTTAAAAAAAACGGGTTTGAAAGTCATTGCATGTTATGGCTGGGAGGAGACACAACGGACGGAATAGGCGTAATATCCCCGAATCATAGATTCTTTATCGAGTTCGTACTGTTTCGATAGAATCCACCCGTAATAGAGCATGCCGTTTTCACCCCAAAAATACGCTTTATTACCTTCCCCATCGTATTGTCCACTTTTGTTTCGATAACCCGCCGGGACTGCCGAAAAACCGCTTGCGTTCGTTGCCAAAATTTTGTCTTCCCACACCCCTACTGCTCGCAAGGGTGTATTCGCATCTTCCACGCCAAATTGCGCCTTCACCGTATTACGCATTACGTCCCACTCTTCTTCCGTAGGAATCCTCCAACCTTCAGGGCAAGCTTTCGACGCTTCGTCTTCCTGATACAACCGTCCATACTTTTCACAGTTCGTCAAAACATCATCATAGCAGAATGTCGAGTCCAAAACGATAGAACCGTCCAAGTTCTTGTAAAAGTTCAAATTTTCCGCCATCCAAGTCTTATTCCCGATAACAATGGTTTTGTAATTTTTGCCATCACGGGAATCTTGCATCGATCCGTATTTCGCCGTCGATACAGCAACAGACGAACTAGACTTGAGCAAGTCCGTTTCGCTAGAAGACATTGCGTCATCATCTAAGACGATAATGGTATCACCAATAATCTCGCAAGGAGGCATTTCGATTTCGACAGGAGTCGAGCCATCACACTGGTACAAAATATGCAAATCCAGGTTATAATAAGCCACACCGTTCGGGCAAACAATTCCGAGATTTTCCTTGTTCCAAATGGCGATGCCCACCATTCCGGCCATGTAACATTGAGCGGAACTACTGGAACCTAAAACATTTTTCGATTCACCGCTACTAGACAGAAAAAGTTCTTCGCCCACAGAACTCATTATATCCGATGACTGAGAACTGAAAGAAGAATCCGCCTGCGTTTCCAAATTGCTTCCGGTATCTCCATCACAGGCAAGCATCGTAAACGAAAGAGCTATAAAAACAAGGCTAGCAATTGACAAATTACGAATAATCATAGTACTCCTATAACATCCCTACACTAGCGCAATATACAAATTTATCCGTACCGGCCTCGTCCTTTAAGATATAAAATGTAAAAAATAAAAAAAAACTCACTTTTGTGCAGTGAAAATATTGACAATTGCCCAGTTGTGCATTATATTTATATTGTCAAAATTCCAGAACCTTTATGACGCGAGGAAAATTATGGAAAACAACAACGAAAAACGCAAAGAAATGACGGCCAGACAAGAAGAAATCTACGAATACATCAAGAAGTATTCCAAGGAAAATCACATGCCGCCGACCGTCCGTGAAATCGGCAACCATTTCGACATTTCCTCCACGAACGGCGTACGCTCCATCCTCGCCGCCCTCATCAAGAAAGGCTACATCAACCGCTCTCCGCGCCTCAGCCGCGGTATCGAAATTCTGAGCGACAGTAACGAATCCGGTAAAAAGGTTCCAAGCAATATCGTGGAAATTCCAATCGTCGGTCGTGTAGCCGCTGGTACGCCCATACTCGCCGTCCAGAATCTCGAAGGCACGGTCACCATCGACAGAGATTTTCTCGCCTGCCGCAGCGATGTCTTTGCTCTTCGCGTCAAGGGAGACTCCATGATCAACGCCGGCATTTTCGATGGCGACCTGATTTTTGCCCGTCAGCAAAAAACAGCTGATCTCGGTGAAATTGTTGTCGCCCAGATTGACAACGAAGCTACCGTCAAGTACTACCATCCGAGTTCAGACCATGTAGAACTGCGCCCGGCAAATCCGAAATACAAACCGATTATCGTGAATAACAAGAAGGACTTTTCGATTGCGGGCCGCGTCATCGGAGTCATGAGAAAAGTCAATTAGTTTATTTTCACCAAAAGCGACTTTCACTTTGGAGACCATACGCTTGACAACGAACCGTTAAGTGTTCACGACTTAGTTCATATGCGGACAGATGCAGATTATGGCCATGTAAGAACAAAACCACGAGAGAACAAAACCGCAAGCAACGCGAATAAGTTCAAAAGCGAATATAGCGGTCACAAGCAAAGTGCTCAAACTTTAAAGAACAAAAAACCGAAGCAATACGCTTCGGCTTTTTAGTTTACAAGAAACTCTACGATTTTTTCGTTTCTGTTCAAGAACGAAACATTAATCGTCAAATTCGGCGAGTTCTTCTTCAGCTTCCTTGAGAGCGGCTGCGTCTGGCCCTTCGATATCGTCATCATCGACTTCGTCCAAAGAGTCTCCGCCCATGGCGCCCAGCTGGTATTCCACCTTGCGGGCTTCCTTGGACTGGCCCAAGTGAAGGATTGCAGCGCATTCTTCGCAATAGCCAAGGTGCTTATCCACCCAGAATTCCGGAGAAACAAGATTCTTGTTGCAGCGCGTACAAATTTGCGTTGCAGCTTCACGCGTGAATGCAGCGTTTTGTTCTTCCAGTTCCTTCAAGATGCGTTCCGTCAATTCTTCCTGCGTCTCTTCGGCCAAGGAAATCTTGTGACGGATAGCGGAGGTCGGCTTCTTTTCGAGATTTTTCATCTCCGAAGAGACCTTCTTCTTGTTGGCGCGTTCTTCCTGTTCGTCGATTTCGACAAACATGATAAACTTGCAGGGTTTCTTGCCATCGAGCAGCACGGAATATGGATATTCAATCTTGGCGGTCGCCTTTTTCGATTCGGATTTTTCGGCCGGTTTTTCGGCAACCTTTTCAGCAGGCTTTTCTGCCAATTTTTCGACAGGCTTTTCAACCGTCTCGACGACATCAACCTTTTCCGTCGATTCCTTCAAAGCTTGCTTGGAAGCGGCCTTCTCCGTTTCCTTCTTTTCTGCAGTTTTTTTAGCAGGCGCCTTCGCCTGAGCCTTGGCCTCTTTCGCAGGGACGGCCTCGACTGCCGGTTCAACCTTTTTTGCTGGCGCCGGCTTTTTCGAAGTTTCTGCCTTAGCGGGTGCTGTTTTTGCAGACGGTTTCTTTGCCGAAGCCGGAGCGGCCTTTACCGGTTTTGCTGGTTCCTTCTTTGCAGGAACGTCCTTTTTCACGACAGGCTTCTTTTCCGGAGCAGGCTTTGCAGGGGCGGCCTTTTTTGCCGGAGCAGGAGCGGGCTTCGCAGCCGTTTTTTTGGCCGGAACTGGCTTTGCCGCAGGTTTCTTTGCCGGAGCAGTCTTCGCTGGGGCTGCTGGCTTCGACGGTTTAGCCTTTTCTGGAGCCTTTTTCGGTGCGGGCTTAGCAGATTTCTTGTCAGAAGCACTCGCCTTTGCAGGCGCTTTAGATGTCGCTTTTTTGGAACTCATATTTACTTCTTTTCCACAATTGTGATGTTCAAAATCGGATCGTTCGGTGCGATACGGCAGACCACGTCATGCCCTTCGATGACCTTACCAAACACAGTATGCTTGCCGTCCAAATGCGGCTGCGGAAGATGCGTGATAAAGAACTGCGAGCCGCCAGTATCCGGACCACGGTTCGCCATGGAAATCACGCCCGT
Organism: Fibrobacter succinogenes; assembly: GCA_902800345.1. Classification (GTDB taxonomy): domain Bacteria; phylum Fibrobacterota; class Fibrobacteria; order Fibrobacterales; family Fibrobacteraceae; genus Fibrobacter; species Fibrobacter succinogenes_H. The sequence goes on along the minus strand of CADCDO010000026.1, from coordinate 12,044 downwards.
CTCGTGCTTGAGGTCGTTCTTCTCGTCGTCGATGGTATAACCGGGACCGCCCGTTCCGTCTCCGTTCGGGTCACCCCCCTGGATCATGAATCCAGGAATCACACGATGAAACAGAAGGCCGTTATAAAAACCACTTTCAGCGAGATTTACAAAATTCGCCACAGTATTCGGAGCCGCCTTGAAGTTCAAATCCACTACAATTTTACCTTCGTGCGTCGTTATTTCGGCAAGAATCTGAGTAGTTCCCGTGTAATCCTTGTTAAAAACTTTCCCTTGAGCAAAAGCATTTGCGGCAAGGCCTATGAGCGAAGCGCAGATAATAAGCTTTTTAAACAAATCTAGACTTCCGTAGTTATATTGTTCTGATAGAACGAAATGTTCAACTAGAATATAGTTTTTTTTTGAAGGGTTCATTGCAGCATCCAAAAAACAAGCACAAGATTTCTATATTTACGCAAAAACTCTTCAACATTTCAATATGCCGCAAAACAACAATATCCGTAATTTTAGTATTATCGCCCACATCGATCACGGCAAATCCACCTTGGCCGACAGAATGATTGAACTGACCAAGACAGTCTCCAAAAACGAAATGACAAACCAGCTCCTGGACGACATGGACCTGGAACGCGAACGCGGCATCACCATCAAGGCTCACGCCATCCGCATGGTCTATGAAAAAGACGGCGAAGAATACATTTTGAACATGATCGACACCCCGGGGCACGTGGACTTCACCTACGAAGTTAGCCGTTCTCTGGCCGCCTGCGAAGGAGCCATCCTCGTCGTCGATGCAAGCCAGGGCATCGAAGCCCAGACGCTTTCGAACCTCTACCTCGCCATCGAAAACGACCTCACAATCATCCCCGTTTTGAACAAAGTCGATTTACCGGGCGCACAACCCGACCATGTGGCGCAACTCGTCGGCGACCTGCTCGGTTACGACCCCGAACAGATTCCGCGTATTTCTGCAAAAACGGGCCTCAACGTAGAACAGGTCCTCGACAAAATCGTCGATGAAATCCCGGCACCCAAGGGCGATTCCGGCAAGCCGCTCAAGGCGCTCATCTTCGACTCCGTCTATGATTCTTACCGCGGCGTCATCAACTACATCCGCATCGTCGAAGGCTCCCTCAAGGCGGGCATGAAAATCCGCATGATGAAGACCGGTGGCGAATACGTCGTCACCGAAGTCGGCACATTCAGCATGCGCCGCGACCCGCGTCCGGAACTTTCCGAAGGCATGGTCGGCTACGTGCTCGCAAACGTGAAGACCATCAGCGACGTGAAAATCGGCGACACCCTCACCGACGCCGCGAACCCCGCCGAAGAACCGCTCCCGGGCTACAAGGACGTGCTCCCGATGATCTATTCGGGAATCTACCCCATCGACCCCGAAGACTACAAGGACCTCCGCGAAGCGCTCGAAAAACTCCGTCTGAACGACTCCGCCCTCAGCTGGGAACCTGAAACCTCCGAAGCGCTCGGATTCGGCTTCCGCACGGGCTTCCTCGGACTTTTGCACATGGAAATCGTGCAAGAACGTTTGGACCGCGAATTCAACGTCGATATCATCACCACTGTGCCGAACGTGGAATACCATGTATATATGAGCGACGGCTCCATGGTAAAAATCGAAAGCCCGTCCAAGCTCCCCGATGCCAGCCGCTACGACTACATCGAAGAACCCTACGTGAAGGCTCAAATCTTTACGCCCAAGGAATACGTCGGCGCCATGATGACGCTCTGCGAAGAAAAACGCGGCACGTTCGAGACGATGGAATACATCGACGAGACGAAGGTCATTTTAAAGTACGACCTTCCGCTTGCCGAAATCATGTTCGACTTCTACGACCGGCTCAAGTCCTTGAGCCGCGGCTACGCAGGCCTCGACTACACGCCAAGCGAATACAAGCGCAACAACCTCGTCAAGCTCGACATTCTCCTGAACGGCGACCCGGTCGACGCATTCTCCGTCATTATCCACCGCGACAAGGCGAACACTTATGCAAACGCCATTTGCGTCAAGCTCAAGGACCTCATTCCGCGCCAGCAGTTCGACGTCGCCATCCAGGGCGCCATCGGCGGAAAAATTATCAGCCGTTCTACCGTGAAGGCGGTGCGCAAGGACGTGCTTGCCAAGTGCTACGGCGGTGACATCACCCGCAAGCGCAAGCTCCTCGAAAAGCAGAAAGAAGGAAAGAAGCGCATGAAGAGCATCGGCTCCGTGGAAGTGCCGCAGAAGGCGTTCCTCGCCGTACTTTCGCTCTCCGACGATTCCAACGGGAACAACGATTAACGGTAATTCGAAAACATGTCGGCACTCGATAGAAAAGTCAGGTCTTTGCAACGGCGCCATTCCAGGGCGTACGTGTTTTTCCTAGTCTTTATACTCTGCGCCGTACTCACCATAATGGTGGGTGTACGTTATTACGTCTTGGAACCCGTCCGCATGCAGGACAACTCCCTGTACCCCAAGTTCAAAAAGAACAGCGTCATGTGGATATGCAAACTTCCCCGCTGCACCGAAGGGATCAAGGACGGGGACTACGTCTGGGGGGTATTGCGCAACCAGAACAACATGGTCCGCAAAGTTCTCGGCGTACCAGGCGATTCCATTACAATTACAAATAACGGCAAAGTCTATACCCCGCACCGCAATTTCAAGTGGAAAGGCGAAGACGCTTTTATCGAGACCAGAAGCATCTACGTTCCGCGCAAAGGCGATACGCTATTTTTCGACAAACTAAATGATGTAGAACAAGATTATCTCATTTCGCTCATGCATGAGCAGAACGAAAAATTCTATATCAAATCGAGTCTTTGGCAAGGCAACCGCGAGATGGCCATCGAACGAATCGGGTCCACCAAAGTTGGCAACCGTCTTGTGAGTTTACAAGAAATAGACTACATGCCCTGGCAAGACCGTTACCTTGTCGAACTTCAGATATTCCAGTCCGAACCGGGCAACGCCCCCATACACATCAAGCGCGAAATGTTCAGCGCCAAGGACTCCTCTAAAATTTCTTATTACGTTGTTCCCGAAGACTGTTATTACCTCGTCTGCGAAAAGTCCAGCCACTGTGCAGACTCCCGAGAAGTCGGCTATTTCACGAAAAACCGTCTGCTAGGCCAAGCCAACAAAACTGCGAACAAACTGCAAAAGCAGATGGACCGTCAAGTATCACGAGCGAAAAAGTTCGTGAAGATGACCATGAAAAGAAACAGCGCTAAAAGAAAACCTACCAAAAACTGATATTCCGAAGTTTCCACAAAATAGTCAAGCGAATCAAACCAAACATCCGCCACCATTTTTGTCTTCGTTTCAAATTCATTTTCCCGGCATTCCATATTTCTGTGGTAGGAAATCTATAATCAGCCTTTCTAAAAAGTCAAAAGCGCCTTCATTTTGCAAACAGTCGATTGCAAAAAAACGAAAAAAAATGCTTTGGCTCACAATTTCTTAATTTCAAGACGACTCAAATGGAATGAATGTTGAAACGACCAAACAACAAAAAAGCACCCGAAATCCATCGGATGCTTCTACAATTTCGCTTTAGATTATAACCGCGCCAAGGCGCAACCGTAAACTAGTCCAGAGTGTGGACCAGGAGACCGTCACGGAGTTTCGGTTCGAACCAGGTGCTCTTCGGCGGCATGATGGCGCCAGCGTCTGCAATGCTCATGAGCTGGTCGAGCGTGGTCGGATACATGGCAAAGGCGCAGGCGCATTCACCGCTATCGACGCGCTTCACGAGTTCGCCGAGACCGCGGATGCCACCGACAAAGTCGATGCGCTTGGAAGTACGCGGGTCGTCGATGTCGAACATCGGCTTGAGCACGAGCTTCTGGAGGAGAGCCACATCGAGGCTATCGACCGGACCGAGGTTCTTGAGGAACTTGTCCTTGAACGTACAAGCGTACCACTTGCCGCCCATGTAGAAGTTCACCTGGTTCTGCTTTGCAGGGCTCTGCATTTCAGCAAGTTCCTGAATGTCGAACACGAGCTTCAGTTCTTCCATGAGCTGTTCCGGCGTACGGCCGTTCAAATCCTTGAGCACGCGGTTGTAGTCGAGAATCTTGAGCTGGGTGCTCGGGAAGAGGATGGCGAGAAAACGGTTGTATTCTTCTTCGCCGGTGTTCTTCGGGTTCTGCTCGGCGCGGTAGCTTGCGGCACGGGCTCCTGCAGCGCTGCGGTGGTGGCCGTCGGCAATATAGCTCACCGGCACAGATTCGAAGGACTTGCGGATGGCTTCGATTTCGGCATCGTCGTCGATAATCCAAACGGTATGGCCAAAGCCGTCGCCCTTGCTCACGAAGTCATAGACAGGCTTGCGCTTGGTGACGGCACCGAATACGTCAAACTGGCCCTGGTCGCGGTAAGTGAGGAACACCGGACCGGTGTTGGCGTTGGTGGCGAGCACGTGGCGGAGACGGTCTTCTTCCTTGTCCGCACGGGTCAGTTCGTGCTTCTTGATGATGCCGTTGAAGTAATCGGCAGCCGGCACGCAGCAAACTAGGCCGTACTGTTCACGACCGTTCATGGTCTGGCGATAGACATAAAGGCAAGGCTTCTTGTCGAAAGCGATAACGCCGTCTTCAATCATCTTGTCGAGATTTTCACGAGCGTGGGCATAGACCTTCGGGTCATAGGCATCGACGGAATCCGGAAGTTCGAGTTCCGCACGAGTCACGCGCAAATAGGAGTGCGGCAGCCCCTCGGCCATGGCCTTGGCTTCGGCGCGGTTCATCACGTCATACGGGAGCGCAGAAATTGTCTCGGCTTCGGCCGGGTTGACCGGACGCAGAGCCTTGAACGGATAAATGTGCATCATAGGTTTCTTTCCTTTGTGAGCTTCTTTGATTAAAACTTCGTCTTCGGCAATCAAGTTATGGATATAACCCGTCTTTGCCTCAATCCATTTTTTCTTCCTGTAACTTACGATGAAATAAGCTAGAAAAAAGAAGATGATTCCACCGATGGCTGCGATAATTGTAATGCCAATCATGAACGCAAGCAGGTGGTCTGCGGCATCATTCCACAAATGACTGATAACAGATGTGAAGTTTTTGAACGAAAGGCCCTCAAATTCATCGAGGAAATTGAAACTAATCGCTTCCGGGTGCACAATCTTGCAACCGAGCATATAACCTGTCGGGTAGAAAAAGCCAAACTGGGTCAGCGGGTTTGCCACAAAGGACGAAACAATTCCGGGGACTTTCGGGAGCCTAAAGAGCGCACAGAACGCAACGGTCAAAATAATCGCGACACCGATTGTAGGCCAAATACCGATAAAAACGCCAGCTGCGACAGACCAAGCCACCTGAATCGCATCTTGCCTGCGCGGGAACATCCGATTGTAATAAATACGGCTCAATCGCTTGTATTTGGGTTCCGTTGTCCTCTTTCTTTTTACCATATCACCTCATTAATCAATCGTGCCAAAGATAGAAATTTTCACCACGTAAAATCAAGTTTTTCAATGAATCAAGAAAAAAAGATATGATACAGCACACAAGGGTAGTAGGCAGTAGACGGTAGACAGTAGGCGATAGGAAGTAGGAAACGTCATTGCACAGAGTGCATAACGACATCGGCTCGGCTATAGAACCCGCAAGCGGTTCTGCAGCTCTCGCCTCGCACGTCATTGCACAGAGTGCATGACTGCTGCGGTTATCCAATACGAGCACAAGCGCTCGTGCTGTATAACCTTGCACGTCATTGCGCAGTGCGCATAACGACATCGGCTCGGCTATAGAACCCGCAAGCGGTTCTGCAGCTCTCGCCTCGCACGTCATTGCGAGGAACGCAGTGACGAAGCAATCTACTCCAAAAGCGTCATCCTGAGCGAAGCAACATAGTTGCGAAGTCGAATGGATCCAGTAAAGTTATTAGAATGGGAAAAAAACAACTGGATTCTTCGCTACGCTCAGAATGACGGTGATGCAGCCTAATCACATTTTTTAAATTTCCTCCCATGCAACACTTGATTTCGAAAGAAGGCTTTGAAAAATTCAAAGCAGAATGGGAACATCTCAAATACGTCGAACGCCCGGCAATGATCAACCAGGTGCAAGCCGCCGCTGCCGAAGGTGACCGCAGCGAAAACGCGGCCTACACTTACGGGCGCATGCGCGTACGTGAAATTGACCGTCGCCTGCGCGAACTCGACCGCATTTTGGACGGTGCAAAGATTGTCGAAAACGCAGCCACCAAAGACGGTTCCATCCGCTTTGGCGCGACGGTCAAGTTGCTCGACAAAAAGACCAAGCGCGAAAAGGTCTATAGCATCGTCGGCGACAAGGAAATCGACCCGCTCCAGGGACGCATCAGCATGAAGTCCCCCATCGGCGAAGCTCTGCAAGGCAAAAAAGCCGGCGACACCATCGAAGTCCAAGCCCCCCGCGGAAAGATTACGTACGAGATATTAGAAGTAAAGTACTAAAACATAATACGTCATTCTGAAGCCGAAGGCTGAAGAATCCAGTAACATCTTGACGAAAAACAATAACTGGATCCTTCCCCTTACAGGGTCAGGATGACGATCCTAAGTTCTAAGCTCCAAGCTCTACCGACTAAATCCCATACCCCATACCTCTATGTTCATCGATACTCATTGTCATATTGATTCTTACGAGCGCCATGCGGGCGAATCCTTTGACGCTATTCTCGAACGTTTCCGCACATCGAGTTTCGCGAACGTTCTCAGCTCCGCCAAAGAAAAGGCTGCCGCGGCCAAAATCGCATGCCCCGAAGCGTTTATCCACGTCGCTTGCGACCCGGCAGATTTCGAATACGCCCGCGAACTCAGCGAAAAATACGACAACGTCTACACCGCCTACGGCATCCATCCCGAATATGTCGAAACGGAAACGGCCGAAGACGAAGCCCGCATGATGGAATTCTTGAAGCATCCGAAGTGCGTCGCCTGCGGGGAATTCGGTCTCGACTACCACTACGGCGCAGAAACTAAAGTAGCACAAGTCAAGCTCTTTGAACGTCATTTGCAACTCGGCATCGAAAGCGGAAAGCCACTCGTGCTCCACCTCCGCGAAGCCGATGACGACGCCCTCGCCGTCCTCCGCGCTGCCAACTTGCACGATACAAAAATTCACATACACTGCTTTACAGGCACGCCCGAATTCGTCGAACAACTCCTCGCTCTTGACGCTCAGATTTTCGTCGGATTCACGGGCATTGTCACGTTCAACAACGCCCAAAGCGTGCGGGATGCCGCTGCCATCGTGCCTATCGACCAAATGCTTTTGGAGACCGACGCCCCTTACATGGCGCCCATTCCCTTCCGCGGCAAGCCCTGTCATTCCGGCTACATACCCTTCATTGCGGACAAACTCGCCGAAATAAAAAACGTGCCCGTAGACGAACTCTACAGGCACTGTCGCGAAAACACAAAAAAATGTTACGGGATATAAATACCGATCCCAAAAGTCCGGGATGACAGATCAATGTCCGGGGATGGCTTTTGCTTTTAGGCCTTAACTTCTGCGGTTTCAGCTTTTTCCGGCACCGTTCCCTGCGTCGGAACATCGTAATGGTTCTTCATATACTCTAGCGCCATTTCCATATTGAGCGGCTTGCTGAAATAGAATCCCTGAATCAAACGGCAACCTTCGCGGTAAAGGAAGTCAAGTTGTTCCTTGGTTTCGACACCTTCGGCAATAAGATCCAAGTTCAGGGACTTCGCAATGCCAATCACCATGCGCGCAAACGAAGCGTCTTCTTCGTTATCGGCCACGTGATCCACAAAGTACTTGTCCATCTTGAGCGTATGAACCGGATAGCGTTTCAAGTACGAAAGCGAACTGTAACCCGTGCCGAAATCGTCAATGGAAATCTGGATACCCATGTTCGATAGCGCACGCATGATTTCAATCGTCTTGTCCGCCTCGCACATCGCGGTATATTCCGTAATTTCGAGTTTCAAGTTACGCGGATTCAAGTTCGTCTCCGTCAGCACGCGACGGACGTCGTCAACCATCGAATCCATAGAGAACTGCTTGGCAGAGAAGTTCACGGCGACCTGGATATCCTTGTATCCCATATCGACCCATTGCTTCGTCTGGCGACATGCCATGCGCAAGATGAGCGCTCCCATCGGCACGATAAGCCCCGTCTCTTCGGCAATCGGAATGAACTCCGCCGGCGAAATGATGCCGCGTTCCGACTGGTTCCAACGCACAAGCGCCTCAAAACCCACAATCTTGTTTCCGGCCCGGATATCGACAATCGGCTGGTACATCAGCACAAATTCCTGAGCCTGGATTGCACGGCGGATTTCGAACTCGAGCTTGTAAAGCTTCATCGCCTTTTCGCGGATACCACCGCTAAAGAACTGGATACCACCATGGTTGATGCCCTTCTTCATATCGCGAAGGCTTGCGTTGGCGTTGGCAAGAATATCCTCGACGCAATCGACATCCTGGTTTATGACAATGGACATCGAGACACTGATATAAAGATCCTTGCCGTCCAACGAAATCGGAGATTTCACTTTATTATGAATATTACGGACAAGCGGAATCAAATCGTCATTTGGGTCCCGACTCTGGATATGGTGCAAAATAACGGCAAAGACATCCGGTCCAATGCGAGCCACGCAATCATCCGGACGCGCCGCCGATTTTAAGCGGTCAGCAATCGTGCGGAGAACGCTATCGCCAATATTGATGGAATACGAAGCATTGATTGCGCCAAAACTGTCGATATCCAAAAGAGCCACCGCAAAGACATGATCCGGACGTTTCGCGGCGATATCTACGTCATTTTTTAGTTTTTCAAGGAAATACTTGCGGTTATAAACCCCGGTCAAGGCGTCCTGATAGGCGTAATTGTACTTTTCTATTTCCATGGACTTACGGTCCACCGTTTCCGCCAAGGAACCAATTACGCGAATCGGGCGTCCCAATTCATTGCTCTGCACACGGCCGCTAATCACAAGCTTCGCATTTTTCTTGGTCGCATCGAGCAACGTCAAATTGCAGGAGAACGTCCCCACCGTCTGCAAAGCCTTGTTCAACTGTTCACGGAACACATTCCAGTCGCTTTCGACAACACGCATCTTCAACGGTTCGAACGAATCCTCGAGACTCACCGACTCGGCAGCAAGCAGCTTGGCAATTCGATTCGACCAATAAACCTTCCCCGTCGCCACGTCAAAAGTCCAGAATCCATCCGACGACACGTCAATCATCATCTGGAACATTTCGTCCTTTTCAAGAAGATCTCTCTTCAAGTCGCGAATAGGTTCCACAACCTTAGGCTCCGGAATATCCACATCATTCCGAATTTTCTTGCTATCGCCCAACGGGAATCTGTAAAAAAGAGAAACATAAGCCAAAAAGACGATGGCTATAATGTACGGGATGAAATTGTAAACATGGTCGCTAAAATTCAGAATATTCGGAATGGATTCCGCGAAAAAAAAGCACGCTAACAATAGCGAGAAGCGTAATACCACATGTTCATCAAAAAGTCTCATGTCAACCCAATCTTTTGATTACACCTAAAATAAATTGAATATTTCAAAATGGAACATCCTGGAAGAATTTAGTAATGATTTCTTTACTCCAACTTCTAGTATTCCAATTTGGAATAGTACAATTGTTAAAACATAAAGACACTTGCAGCGTTTTCCCCCACAAGTGTCCTCCTGTTTCTAAAAAAGAATATAGCATAAAAAAACGGAAAAATCAAATCTAAATTAAATTAATTGTTTTATATCACAAATAAAGAACAAATTAACCACAAACACCGTTAAATTCAAGTAAAATAAGGGTTCACGACGATTCACCTACCAACATATATTATAGGAACTGGATTTACAAGCACCATTTTTTTAAGAAAAAAAACTGTTTTAAATAAAATAAAAACGTAATCTTTCCATGGCTTTTTTTTCGAAAAAAAGCGCCTTTTACTACAAAAAAAGGCTAAAAGAAACCACAAAGCAATGTAAAAAACTGTTTTCATTAAGAAATACGTAACATTTATTTTTGTTTACATTTCAAGTAGATTTTATCACGATTCACAAACAAAAAATCCCCGGATTTTTCTAAACCGGGGACCACTAAAAAGACTGTAGTCGGAAACTAGTCCGAAGAAGTCGAATCCTTGCTATTCAAAATGCAGCGGATAGACATTCCCCAATCTTTACTGTACGTTTCCCTATAATGATAGAGATCGCTTCTATCGCTCAACAAGCAGCGGTATTCATACTCCACCGAAGTCCAATACACTCCATGACTTCCTCCACAAATGTAAACCGATCCAAAATAACGGCTAGCAAGACCGGAAAAACCGAATTGGTCCGTACCGAGCTGACCAGTCCACGTCTTGAGGGACTTCAAGCTATTCCCATTGCCGCTAGCGCCAACTTTTAAACTATCGGCATAATCACCCAAAACATCCCATTCTTCGTTGCTAGGCAGATGCCATCCCTCAGGGCAAGCATCCAACGCTTCTTTCTGGTAGTAAAGGCGTCCATATTTTTCGCAATTATTATCTTCGCCCCCATAACATTCGCTGAGTTCCGTCTTATAGTTCAAATTCTGGGCCATCCAGGTTTGCGTGCCAATCGTGACCGTACGATAGACCTGACTGTCGCGGACATCAAGGAACTGGCCATACAAGCCGGAATCAAGCATATCCTTGTTCAGATAATCGGTAGTGACACACTTATATACACCGCAGTCATACACTTCGGACATAAATGCGGAATTCTGCGCAGACGACGAAGACTTCGCCTTCGACGAACTAGAAAGCAGTTCTTCCTCGTCCAGTTTCATTTTAATCCAGTCTTCGTCTTTGCAAAGATAATAGGTGGACGTCTTTTGCACAAAAACGACTTTACCGTCAAAATCTTCGAAACAATAACCCGATTACCAACGGTCTTGACCGAATCAACCGTGGCACCACCACGCTCGGTATAATTACTCGCTCCCGTAGAATCCGAATCACCACATGCATTCAGGCAAATCATTCCACCCAACGCAAACCATAAAGCAGATTTCTGCATATTTTTTCTCCACACTTAGAATGTTTTTTGGCAGAGCTCAACTTAAAAAAACGCGTTTCTTGTAAAGTCAATAACTTATTGGCACAGCGCATATAGGCGCAATTATGTTCCGGAGGCCGAAAACTTTCCCCATGGACGATAACGTCATGTCGGAATCCGCCTGCCCTGAGCTCGGTTGGTGAACTAAGCCTGTGCTGAGCTTGTCGAACCATTTCGAAAGGGATCCGCCATCTGAGAACAAAAAAGCCTCCGGCTTTACGAGACGAAAGACAAAAGAAAAAGCGGCTGGCTTTAACCAGTCGCTTTTGCATTTCCACGCTTTTAGCATTTGGGAAAGGAGTGTCTGGATCCTTCACGACCTATGGTCGCTCAGGATGACGATTTGAATTAACGATTCCCCGTGAGCAAAAAAAGAAACGCCTGGTATCAACCAAGCGTTTGCTTTCCTATGCAATAGCATCTGGGAAAGGAGGGGCTGTGAGCGAAAAAAGAACGGCTGGCATTAACCAGTCGTCCTTTAAAGCCCTATGCATTTAGCATTTGGAAAAGGAGTGTCTGTGAGCAAGAAACGCCTCGTATCAACGAGGCGTTGTCGCGAGAGAATCCGCCAGTCTGCGTATTTCATCCAGAATCTAGCGGATTCGGTCTCATGTTTTGGAGGGCGGAGCCTTCCCTAGTCGAAAGCGAAGCCTTGCGTTAAGCAAGGCCGAGCAATCCGTATCCGTAAGCAAAAAAGAAACGCTTGGCATCAACCAAGCGTTTTTCTTTCCTATGCATTTAGCCTTTGGAAAAGGAGGGTCTTAGGGAGGGCGGAGCCTTCCCTAGTCGAAAGCGATGCCTTGCGTTAAGCAAGGCATTGCATTACACCGCGCCCTGCCACTTCATGGCATCGGCAACCTTGAGGAAGCCAGCGATGTTTGCACCCATGACGAGGTTGCCCTTCTGGCCGTACTTGACAGCGGCAGAGGAAGCAGCGGCGTAGATGCTCTTCATGATGCCTTCGAGCTTCTT
>CADCDO010000025.1 GCA_902800345.1 Fibrobacter succinogenes | reverse complement strand
TGCATACAAGGTCCAAATGCTATCCAGATATAGCAGTTTTTGGACTTCTGCGGAAGTAGATTACAGAATCTTCAGGAACTATAATACAGCCTATGGGCTATCTATTAACAGCAAAGACTATACTATCAACAAATTATATCATTCCAAAGAAAGTTTAATTCCTATCCGATGCGTCAAAGACGATAAAACAATCCAAGTCGAACACGGCGAGATGACGGACGAACGCGACGGACAGATTTACAAGACCGTGAAAATCGGCACGCAGACATGGATGGCAGAAAACTTGAACTACGCCTATCCAAAACAAGATAGCACATCAGATTCCGTAAGCTGGTGTAGCGACAATGTCCCAGAAAATTGTACAAAATACGGACGGCTTTATACGTGGAATGCAGCCATGGATAGTGCATCAATAGTTAATAGGCAAAAAGGAGCAATCCCTGAGGATTATTACGATTATACTCTTCCCGGAGCTTGCCCTAAAAACTGGCATATACCGTCAGTAAACGAATGGAATACATTGCTGGGCCTTGTGAATAATTTTGCAACTGATTTAAAATCAGCAAGTGACTGGGTCGATGATGGAAACGGAACAGATATTTTGGGATTTAATGTATTGCCCGCCGGTATAGGGCGTAAATCCACATGTTTTTGGACTCCTGTACAAATAACATATAGCCTTGACGAGTATAGCGTAATATCGGATTATGAAAAAGCTTTTTGTTATTGTTTTTCAAGCAATGACAGAGGCGTTTCTTTCATCGATAACGTAAAAGAAGAGGCTTATTCCGTCCGTTGCGTAAAGGACGCAGAAACTTCCGAGTAAAAACGCTTTACCCCCATCGCGATAAATTTGTATATATTTACAAGAGCGGAGGTGGCAATGTGTATCAACAGGTTTTTCTTACTCGCGGGATTTTTGGCTTTCCTTTTCTCCGCTTGTGGCGAGGAGAATCCGGCTGTTTTCCCCATTGACAGTATAGCAAGCGAAGCAACATCTTCAAGCATTCAAAATGCCGAAATTTTTTCTAACTCGCTTGTAACAAGTACATCATCGTCTTCAGAACAAACGGAGCCATCTTCGCAAATAATACTTTCAAGTTCTTTGACGGTAGAGCATTCTTCTTCGTCTGCTGATGCTATATCCAGCAATTCAAATCTTAGTTCTTCAGGCATTGGCCCCGTGTCTTTTGGCGAGATGACGGACGAACGCGACGGGCATGTTTATAAAACTGTAAAAATAGGCGAACAGATTTGGATGGCCGAGAACCTGAACTACGCCTATCCAAAACAAGATAGCAGTTCAGATTCAGTAAGCTTGTGCTACAACAACGAACCCGACAGTTGTGCAAAATACGGAAGGCTGTATCCTTGGAATGTAGCCATGGGTTGTGTTGCTAAATTCGGCAATGACATTTTTCAATGCAGCCGCGCTATCGCCAGCAATCAAACAACCTACGAAAAAGGCTATAAGTACAAGCCTCACGGAATTTGTCCTAACAATTGGCATATTCCTTCAGATGAAGAATGGGCTATTTTACGAAATGCTGTAAATGATTCCATACTTAATTTAAAATCTGTAAATGGCTGGCATGATAATGGTAATGGTACGGATCTTTTGGGATTTAGCGTGTTACCTACAGGAACGTACATAAGTGAAAACGGATTTGAAATATATTGGGAATACAGCGGAAAAGGAACCTGTTTTTGGACCTCCGCTCAATGGTCAAACCTCATACCTATTGGGGATGGACCTATGATTGACCATGACTACGCATCCGCCTTCTGCATTTTTAGTACGTATAGCGAAGTTACAGAATACCATAAATCAAGTGCATTTTCCATTCGATGTGTTAAAGATTTGGAACTCGCAGAATAATCTTGCATGCAACACGGCTACGTCTGCAACCTGCGCAAGATTTCTACTTCTTTCTACGGGGTCTGCGGACAATGAACAGGCATGCGCCAATGAGCACAAGAGAAACAGAGACGGCCTTTCCGAGGGGGAACGCTTCCGAAAAAACGAGCGCTCCGGCCAATGTAGGCACGGCGGCGCCGACTGCGGCACTGAACGGGATAATGAACAAGGCTCTCCCGCGCGAAAACGAGATTTGCGAATAAAGAAACGCAATGCCATACGTCGCCACGTAACCGAGCGCTCTCAAGTCCAAAAGCAAGTTCGCAATAGACGAGAACTCGATATTGTCAAGGTCAAAATCCATCGCCAGACTCTTGTAGAACGCCGCCGATAGCCCAAAGCCGACCCCCATGATGAGCGAATCCACCATTTCGCGGTCCTTCACCCACAAGTGGGCAATCAGCGTCGCAAAACAAAGCCCACCCGCATAAGCCCATAGCGTCCCGACGTTCTGCACTGCCGTCGATTCACCCAAATTTTCGACAGAGTAAAGAAGCCCCGCCACGACAAAGCAAATGGCAACCACGATGCGCTTCGTCAAGGCTTCCTTCAAGATGCAAAAGCCCATCAAGGCGGTAAGAACCGGATTCAAGACCATCATCGGCTGCACCTGGCTCAAATCATACTGGGCCATCGCGATGTAGTAACCGAGCGTTGCAAGCCCAGAGCACCCGATACCCAGCCACCAGAATTTATTCGTTATAATTCCCTTGAAGAATTCCCAGGGCTTGGACGTTCCGCCCGTGCGTTTGCCGACCGCTGAAACGCCGGACTTTTCGAGAATATTACCGCAAGCAAATAAAAACGCAGGACCAATGGTTAGAAGTAGAAATAACATGAGTTGGTAGAGCTTAGTTGGTAGAATTTAGGAGATTCTGTTTAGGACTTTTTCTAATTAGCTTGTATACTTCTATAGTCAAGGCCATTGCCTTTTGCCACACAACTAGTTTTTGATAATTCGAAACAATCAACATTCTCTTAAACTCTTTCCTTAATTCAAAAAACTCTAAACCCTAAGTTCTAAGTTCTAAACAACTAAATTCCATCGTAAATTTCTTTATAGATCCAGTAATTTCCCATGACGCGCTTGACGTATTCGCGGGTTTCCCAGTAACTGATTTCCTCGACGCGCAAATCCCATGGGAAGCCATCGCTTTGGGTTTGCCAGCGTTTCGTCGGTTTCGGGCCCGCATTGTAATTGCACAGCACGTACATGTAGTCGTTCCTGTAATCTTCCTTGAGGTCCGTCAGATAGCGGATTCCCAAGCGGATATTGAGGTAGGCGTTGTACAGGCGTTTCGGATCGAAGTTCGCGATTTCTTCCTTGTCGGCAAGCATCTTGCCTGTCGCGGGCATGATCTGCAAAAGTCCGCAAGCCCCTGCGGGCGACGTTATCTGGAAATCGAATATGGATTCCTGGCGCATCACGCTATAGACAAAGAACGGGTCGATGTTGTTGCCGGAATAATAGACAACCGGATCGGCATAGGGCACGGGGTACAAATAATGGAGAATGTCAATTGGCGGGGCCATGAGCAGGCGCCTGTCTATTTTCGCCTGGAACTGTCTTGCAAGCCTATAACCAGCAGCCGTTTCGCCCATGTCATAGAACAACTTGCCGTACTCATAAAGGAAATCCAGACGCTTGTAGTTTTTCTTCCTCACTTCGTCATAAAGCCTGAACGCGTCATCTTCGAATCCATAGACGAACAGTTTCTTGATGCGTTCATAGCGTTCCTTGCTGTACGAGGCGTCGGCTTTCCCAAGTTTGTTCACAGAGCGGATCCAATCAAGCGTTGCCGCCGGAGACATCTGCACCCCATGCGCATACGGAATCTTGTCCGCCGCCATCAGGTTGTTTTCCGAAAGTTTCATGCGGCTGCGGTGGGCGTAATACGAAAGCGGGAAATCCTTGATGCAGTCCAGGTACGCCTCACGCGCAAGCGAATCCTCGTGCATTTTCATGTACGTATCGCCAAGGAACATCCTCGAAGCGCTTCCGCTCCACATGAACGGTTCCTTCGTCGCTTCCCGGAAATTGGCCGCAGCCTCGACCCACATGCCGCGCTTGAAATAGACGTAACCGATGCGGAACCTCGCCCACTGGCGTTTTACGTTATTTTTAAACCGCTTATGGACGAGCTTCATGTAGCATTCGATAGCTCTGTCGTACATCAATTTCTGTTCAAACTCAAAGCCGCGCAGCCAGAGGTTGTTCGCATTCTCAGTACTGTACTGGCTTACGTCCTGCAAGAGAGAATCGTAAGTATGGATTTCTTCGTCAAAGAGTCCGGCCGCTTCCTTACGGTAAAGTTTCAAAATGTTCTGGATCCACGACGGACGCGCTTCCACGTTTTCGATCAAATAGCGGTACTGTTCAATGGCTTCTTCGTTGCGGTTTAACGCACGCAATGCGCCGGCGCGTTTTTCCCACAAATTAATGCGAGTATTCAAGTCGAGCGTACTTTTCTTTAAGCGGGAGTAGCTAGTGTCCTCAAGTTGCACGACCTGGGACGGATTTTTTTGAGCCTGCTGGGCATCCAGGACCTGGATAGAATCGAGCAGTTCAAGACAATTCTTCATTTCGTCCTTCGTGCAGGCCATCTTCGCATAGGCGACCTTTTCGGCAAGCGATTCGGGCGTGCCCAGCACTTCTCTCAATCGACGGATAGACGCAAACGCAGAATCCTTGTACGACGACTTGCTTGTCAAAAGCTTCATGTAAAGGCGCTTCGCCTGCTTCAGCTGGTAGGAATCCTCCAAATAGCGGGCGTAGCGGTACTTGAGCGGGACTATGTCTTCACCATCCGGGTTGTTGGCAAGGAATGCCATGAGCGAATCCGCACGGGCGACATCGTTCAGCGAAAAATCAGCCATCGTGGCTTCGATTCTCAAACGAGCCGCCGCTTCACGCCAAGCCTTGTCGTTCTCCAGATTTTTTTCGAGGCGCAACGTCTCGCGCATCTTGGCATAGCGTTCCTGCTTGAAGTTCGCCTGCGCCATGCGGAGAACCACGCTCCCCGTCAGGCTAGCATCACGGCCCCGGAGCGAATTGTAGGCGGCATAGGCGCTATCCCATTGTCCGCTGTAGTAATAGTAGGCGGCACGTGCAAAATCGCGGTGGTTCTGCGTCACGGAAATATCGTTCATCGTCTTTTTTGCACGGGCAGCACGGATAACGGCATCCTGGAACTGGTCCGGCGAGACCTGCTCTTGTTCCGCAAAAGGAGACTTGTAAAGGGAATAAGCCGAGCCGTCCACCTGCGCATACAAGGCGGCTACACAAGCAAATACTATAGAGAACAATAACTTCATGTGCATTCCAACGGTTTTATTTTTCCACCTGCCCCACAAAACTAGATATACCTAATTCCGTAATCGTCTGCGCATATTTTTTATGCAAAAATGCATTGACATCCTTGGTATCATCCATTTGCAGGACCGTCAAAGCCGTTTCACGGACATCTTCAAAGTTGATGGAACGAATAATCTTCTTCGTGGTCATCACGCTCCACGGCGTCATCGAAAGTTCATCGACACCTAGTCCCACCAGCAAAAGCACGCTCATGGGGTCCGCGCTCATTTCACCGCAGACCGCCACCGGGATTCCTTCGCGGTGCGCCGCGACAACCGTCTGGTAAATCATGCTGAGCACGGACGGATGGTGCGGCTGGAACATGTCCGTAATGAGTTCGTTCGTTCGGTCAACCGCGAGCGTAAACTGTATCAAGTCGTTCGTACCCAAGCTGAAGAAGTCCACTTCTTTTGCAAGTTTATCCACAATCATCACGGCAGCAGGGACTTCAATCATCACGCCAAGCTTTACTACGGGCAACTTATGGCCTTCGTCTTCTAGCTGCTTGCGGGCCTTGGCAATGCACGCCTTCGCACGCCTGAGTTCACTCATGCTCGAAATCATCGGGAGCAGGATACGCAAGTTGCCCTTTGTATTCGCAAGCAAAAGCGCCCTGAGCTGCGTAATGAAAATATCTTCGCGGGCCAGACACACGCGGATAGAACGCCATCCCATGAACGGGTTGGATTCGTTCACTGCCGAGACCCCATTCACAAGTTTATCCCCGCCCGCATCGAGCGTACGGATAACGACCGGACAAGGCGCCATCATTTCAAGAATATGCCGGTAGGCGCTTTCCTGTTCCGACTGCGTCGGGACGTCCTTCTTGAAAAACAGGAATTCCGAACGGTAAAGCCCGATGCCCGTCGCACCGAAATCCTTTACCTTATCCGCTTCGGTCGGAATTTCGATGTTTGCATGCAGCACGATGTACTTGCCGTCGCGGGTCATCGGCTCCAGCTGCCGCATCGTGAAAAGTTCGCGGCGTTGGCGCTCGAACGTTTCCTGGCGTTCGTGGAACTTGCGGATGTCCTCTTCGTTCGGATTGATGATGACCTTGCCGCCGGAACCATCGACGATAATAGTGTCGCCGTTCTTGACAAGCGCTGCAACGTTCCTAAGGCCGGATACCGCAGGAATCTGTAACGCCCTCGACAAGATGGCCACATGGCTCGTCCGACCACCCGTATCCATCACGATGGCGTTCACCTGCCCCGGCTTGAGCGTCATCAAGAAACTCGGGACAAACTCATGGGCGACAAGGACAATGCCCTCTTCGTCAGCCACGTCCTCCAATACCGGTCCGGAGTCGTCCATGGCAGACATCAAACGGTTGTACAAGTCCCTCAAGTCCGCGGCCTTGTCGCGCATGGCCGGAGAATCGATTTTCTCAAACTTATCGATGTAGGCGCCGAACACGACATGCACCGCCCACTTCGCATTCTTGCGTTTCTTCTTGATCTTGTCGAGAACTCCATTCACGAGTCCCGGATCCTGCAAGATCATCAGGTGCGTCGCAAAGATCAGGCTGTCCTTTACGCCAGCCCGGCTTTCCGAGATTTCCTTTATCTGAGCAATTTCTTTTGCGGTCTTGGAGAGCGCTTTCAAGAACATCTGTTCTTCCGTAGCAAGCCTGCTCTCCGGGAGTGTCTCATCGACTACAGAAAATTCGCGGTTCGCAACGGGGAACACCGTCCCCATGGCAAAACCAGGAGACGAAGGCACGCCGACAAGTTCCGTCCTCGGAGACTTCTTGGACGGCCCGTCAGCGGACTTCTTCGCAAAATCAGCAGGGTTCTTCGTTGAAGTGGTCATCAAAAAGCTTTTCCAACTGCTGAACGACTAACTCTTCATCCTCGCCATCGATTTCGAACTTGACTTCGGAACCCGCAGGGATGGCAAGCATCATCACGTTAAGGATGCTCTTCGCATTGGCCTTCGAACCATCAAATACAATGGACACATCACTCTTCGCCTGGCCCGTGATATCAACTATCATACCGGCCGGACGGGCGTGAATGCCCAGTTTGTTGGAAACAGTAAATATCTTTGTAATCATCAATCCCTCAGAAGAAATCCACGTTAATGTCAAGGCCATCCTGTAGGATGATTTTGAACAGGCTATCCGCAGAACGTACCGTTTTCACCAAGTCATCATGCAACTGTCTGTCGTTTAACAAGATGCCCACGGTATTGTCCCTCGAATCCATCTTGGTTTGCACCTTGGCAATGAGCCCGTCCAAATGCTTGGTCACGCCTTCCAGTTCCGAAATGAGCTGGTTCGCATTCCCCATAACCTTGTCTGTTCCAGCAAAAAGTCCATTGATCGGTTCCTTGACCCCATCGACAAGCTCGTTCACCTTGACCGTCACCTTGTTCAAGTTGGCAAGGCTCTTCTTGAGCTGCGGATCAGTCGTCACCACGAGAGACATCAGGCGGTCTTCAAGATTTTCGGCCTTCACGAGCAGCGTCTTGAAACGGTCCTGGAAATCCGGACTTGCGATTGTCCCATTCAACGCCGTCTTGACCGCTTCGAGCAGGACCTTCGTGGAGTCACAAACTTCGCCCGCAAGCCCAAGCGCTTCGGCGATGCCTGCATCGAACTGCCCCGTAATCGTATCGCCCGGAACGAAATATTCTTCGGAGTCGCCGAGGATCATGCCAATCTGGCGTTCGCCCATGATTCCGATGTTCTGCACCCGAATTTCGGAATCCTTCGGGATTTTCACATTCGACTTGAGCCTGATCGTCACCACGACGCGATGGCCCGAAAGCTCAATGGACTCCACACGGCCAAGTTTCACGCCATTGATTTTGACCGGGTCATCCAAAACTAGCGTGCTCACCTGCGTAAATCGCAAGTGATAGACATCAAACGTTTCGCGCAGATCCTTTTCGTTCAAAAAGAACATGCCAAATATCAAGATGAAAATGGCCAGAAGAACGACAAGACCTACAGAAAAGTATAGAGCAGTATTCTTTTTCATTGCAAAACTAATCTAGCATATTTTGCGCTTAACATTTGATTGCACCGACCAAAATGAGGCATGAAATGAGTCGGTAGAACTTAGTTGGTAGAACTTAGTCGGTAGAGCCTAGAAAGAATGCAACATTCTAAGTTCTAAGTTCTAAGCTCTAAGCGCCTACTACGCTTCCACCCTCACGATGGGGCTGTTGGTTTCGATGCCGTTCACGTGGCGGTCGAGCCAATCGAGCAACAGGGCGTCACGCTCGGCCTGCGGGAGCGCAAACTTTTCACGCCCCTCTTTCTGCATGAACACATCGAGGTAAGTCATCAGCACGCCACCTGCCACAGAGACGTTCATCGATTCCGTGATGCCGTACTGCGGGAGCTTGAATTCGTAATCGGCATGTGCAAGCGTATCCGGGTGGTTCCCGTGAAATTCGCTGCCCAGGTAAAACGCCATCGGCTGGCTCAAATCGAGATCCAAAACCGAATTGGTGGTGTTCGTGCTCGCGACGGCTATCTTGTAACCCCTAGCGCGCAGTTTTTCCATACAAAGCATGCGCTTTTTGTACAGATAAATGCTCATCCACTTGTAGGAACCTTTCAAGATAGACTTGTTCACGCTATAGGCATTATCCTCTTCAATGACATGTACGTCCTGAAGCCCAAAGACTTCCGCCGTGCGGATGACAGCGGATATGTTGTGCGGATCAAACAGGTCCTCGAGCACCATGCAAAAATGGCGAGTGCGGCGATTGACAACAGACGTAAGCAACTCGCGGCGTCTTTCCGTGACACGAGCAAGCAGCGATTCCAAATCCTTAGGTTCACTCATTCTCTGAATCCTTTTTGATATAAATATTTGCCTTGATTTTGGGTTCGACAGGTTCCGTGGGTTCGGCGGGCTTGGCGACAGGCTTCGGCTTGCTAAGCTCCCGGCCATTCCGCTCAAGGCGTTCGGCATCCCCGAGTTTCCAAGGACCGCCCGCGACCACGTTGTCAAATTCCGCGATATGGCGCTGGTTCTCGGGAGTCCTGAGTTTTGCGTTATTCGCCAACGGTCGCCTGTCACCGCCGTAATACATGGTCGCCGCCTTCTTGATATCGTTCACGACGTCGTCAATTTTGGAGTTCACCACGCTCTTGAACACACGCATATGCATGATGGAGTTCAGCACGGAATTGCTCGGAAAAACATATGCGGTGAGTTTGTACTTAATCGTCCGCGGTGCCACAAGATTCATATCCAAAAAGGCGACAGCCGTTCCCTTCAAGGACCAACGTAAAATTTGTGCGTAGCCATAGCCAAAGAACATGTTACGAAGCATCGACTTTGTCCCAGCGCTGTCTTGCAAGGCCCAGTAGAAGTCGCCCGATAATCCATGCCCGTTGTTACCCGAAAAATACCTGCGGTTCGTGCTGTTGTATGAAAGCGTATATTCCGATTCCAGATAAGCGTTAATCAAGTCCGCCGTAAAGGGCATATTGTCAAACAGGAACGTAATTTCGTTCACTTCGAGCGGGAGCGTCCCCTCGCTCTCGTAAACCACGCGGTACTGGCGGCCAAGGCGCAAAAAGATATCCGTCATCATGTGCGTCCTGATATCCAACGAAAAGCCGCGATTCACGATATCCTTGTAGGGCTTGCAGTATTCCTCGCTATAATCGACCTTCGGCCACGGTTTCAATTCCGCATCCGTGCAGGCTTCGTACCTTATGCCAAGACATTGATCCATACCCGAGCAGAACGCTCGCATGTCATCATCCTTGTTCTTCATCTTCATCAAGAGCTGCCGGCGGGAAACCTCCGACGAAGAGATTTTCTTAGCAGCAAAAGATTCCGTTACGCCAAGCGTCAAGAACAAGGAGCAAATGCACACGCACAAAAAAGAAGTCCGAAAATTCCTCAGCATAAGAACCTCGCTTCTAAAGGTTACCTGAACTCAAGGCTGTCCAGCGGAATTACCGTAAACGGCTTGAGCGAATCGAACATGGCGACAGGACCGACAATCGAAATCGTCATCTTCTTCTTGTCAAAATACTTAGCTATCATCGCCTTGACCTGTTCTGCGGTCACCGCATTGATTTCCGTCACATAATCCAAGTAATGATTGTCCGACTTTCCCAAAAGCTCGCCACGCGCAAAGATGGTCGCCGTCGATGCCGGAGAATCGAACAAACTCGGCAAACTCTCGATCAGGGACTTCTTCGCCTGCGAAAGTTCCTCTTCCGTAGGGCCGTCCTTCGCCAGCTTTTCCACTTCCTCAAAAATGAGTTTCATCGCGAAATCTACCGTCTCGACCTTCGTCTGGAGCGCAATCGTCGTCATCGCCGTGTCGCGGTAGTCGTTACCGACCGTGCTATAGACGCTGTAGGCAAGGCCCTCGTCGCTACGGACTCGGTTCATGAGCCTGGAACTGAAACTTCCGCCGCCTAAAATGAAACTCGCCACCGCAGTCGGGTAGTAATCCGGATGCGGGCGCTTCACGAACGGCTGGTTCATGGTGATGTTCGCCTGCGTGATGTCCTTATCGACCACGTAGACTCCAGGTTTGCGAGCAAACGAAAGCGGAGTCGGAGAGGGCTTTTCAGCCTTCACGGGTTCGACCTTCCAGCTGTCAAAAAACTCCTTCAGCATCACAATGGCGGAATCCTTATCGACATCCCCCGCAAGCGCGAAAACGATACGCTTGGACGAGAACACGCCCTTCGCAAGCCGTTTCACGTCGGCGGCAGTCACCGCCTTGTACTCGGCGGCATTGGCATCCCACAGTCTCGGGTTCGGCGCATAATTCACCTTGGACTTGAGAGCCGAAAGCACCTTCGCAGGCGTTTCGAAGCGACGTTCGTAAGCCGTTACAAAGTTCGCTTTCACGATTTCGAGCTGGTCCTTGTCGAATGCGGGCTCCGTGAGAACCTTCTTCGCAAGTTCAAGCATCGACGGGAAATATGTCGAAAGGCAGTTGATGTCGAACGCCGAGAGGAAAGTCCCCGTACTCGTCGAAATCGACGCACTTACAAATTCGAGGGAATCCTCAAGAACATGCGGAGAAATCCCGCCGCCCGAACCGCGACGGATCATCGAGCCGACCATTTCACTAGCGGCCTCGTCCTTCAGGACCTGAGGCACGTTGCTCTCCTCGAAATAAACGGAAAAGTCCACAAGCGGGAGTGTGCGGTCGCTCACAATGTAACCAGTAATCCCGTCCGCAATCTGCACGCGGTAATCCTTCGGATAAGGCGCCACGTACTTGAACTCGGGAAAATCTATTTTGCTGTAGTGCTCGGGCACCACACCAAACGAAACTTCGGAAGAATCCGCAGCGGCTGCAGCGTAGATATCCGGAGCATCCTTTTTGCGAGATGCATTTTTTTGCATCAGGGAACACGATGTCAAAGTCAATAAAACCGCGCAAAAGGCGGCAGGGATCAAGTAATTCGTTTTCATCAAACAGAAAATAGCAAACTAAATCGAAACATTCCAACATAGACCAATGATTTTAAGGATTATTGAACCACATTATGTTTTTTATGATATATTAATAATCGAGCCTTCCTAGTGGCCATAACACGCGTAGTAAGCCTTACCTCCGGCTTCCGCACCGTTCTCCAGTCGAGACAAGCACCCACTAGGAAGACTTCTTCAATCCCTCCTATGAAAAGACCCGACGCGAACGCGCCGGGCCTTTTTTTTCAAACATCTTTCGTCTTTGGACAAGTCCCAAATGCGCGGCTCCGTTATAGGTCTGCAAGCAGCCCTGCAACATTCGCCTTTAGCATTTGTCGTCTGTAGCCCGCGATAGCGGGCGTTCTCTCGTCTAAATCAGCTAAACCTTCCGTTCAACTGTTTGCGGCGGCGGCCTCGTTCCGAGACGACAGCCTCGATTAAGAACAGGAGGGCGGCAAGTCCGAGGAATATCTGGTAACGGTCCTGGTAATTTTCCATGCGGTCGCTGCTTTGGTCCTTCTTTTCGAGCGTCGAAATTTCAGTCAAGACTTTCTGCAACTGGAACTCGCCCGGGCTTGCATAAAAGTAGAGCGCTCCCGTCACGTTTGCGATTTCTTGCAACGTACCTTCTTCAAGACGGGTCGTCACGATATTGCCCTGCATGTCCTTCTTATAGACGCTCCCGCCGTTTTTGTCCTTGAGCGGTATGGGCACGCCTTCGCGGGAACCGATGCCGATCGTATAAATCTTGATGCCCATCTCCGCGGCTTCCTTAGCAGCATTGACGGCGGCCGCTTCGAGTTCTTCGCCATCGCTCATGAGAATCATCACGGAATGCTGGCTTGCCCCGCCCGAATTTTTGAACAAAGTCATACCCTTGCGAATGGCACTTTCCAAATTCGTTCCAGGCATGAGCCACCCCGGATTCAGTTCACGCAAAACCATCTGCACGGTCCCGTAATCGAGCGTCAACGGAACCATCACCTGCGCCTCGCCGCTGAACGCCACCAGGCCCACGCGGTCACCCGTCAACGATTCGAGGAACGCCGAAATTTCGTGACGGCTGCGGACCAAGCGGTTCGGCTTCACGTCCTCGGCAAGCATCGAAAGAGAAATATCCTGCAACAGCACAAGGTCCTGCCCACGACGTTCCACATGTTCCATTTTGCGGCCCCACTGCGGGCGGGCGAGCGCCACGAACAAGAACGCAATCGCAAGGAGCAATAGCAAGACCTTCGTCAGGCGTCTCCATGGAGAAACACTCGTCGAAAGTTTCGGGAGCATCGAAAGGGAGACAAAACGGGCTGCCAGCTTTTTACGCCTATGGTACGCATACACAAAAAGAAGAGCAAAAAGGGGCAACGTGAAAAGGCCCCACAAAAAATTCGGTTCAGCAAATCTCATTATCTTCTCCGATAAAACCGCCCTTTTCAACAGGACAAGAAGAATATACAAAAGTATGCGGGAAAAAGTTAGCGACCAGGGCATAGCCGGTAGAACTTAGACGCCCCGCCCGTAGAACTTTGAAAGCCCCAAATTCCTAGCGATTCCTTCTAATCACAGGATCCCAAATCCTAACCCCTAATTTCACCCCCTAACTACTTTTTATAGCAATAATTTATATTTTGTTTTAAGGTTTAGGTTGCGAGAATGTCATACACAGGTTTAATAGAAATCAATATTATATGCATAGCGGTGCTGCTTATCACGCTATTGCAATTCAAGGAAAGCGTCTTGAGGCATCTCGAAGAGCGCATTCTTGGTTTTACCATCATCGATACCATCATCTACATCGTGCTAAGCACGGTGACCAAGATGCTGTACATCATACACGTCCAAAGCGACCTTTACGGGAGCAACCAGAAAATTTGTGTCATCTACGCCGTCATGTACGCGCTGAGCCTCATTTCGTCGCTGCTCCTTGCCCAACTTTGGTTTTCGTTCATATTCCTCCACATCCGCAAGAGCGTCTATTCGTACAAGCACCTGTTCCCGCTGTTCTCGACACCAAGCATCATCGGTACATTTATCTGCATCGGAATCAGCATTTACGGTTTTACAAACGACTGCCATGCGACGACGATGCAGTTCAAGAGGCTTCTGCCGTTCCTTATCGGCATCAACTTTATCTACATCATCGCAACGATGGTTATCGGCATTCAATACGCCATCGGCCAGCGGAACTCCACGAACCGCAAAGAGGCGTTCTACCTTTCGTTCATCGCCTTTATCCCGAGTTTCACTTGCATCATTCAATACTTTATACCGGATATTCCGCTTACGGACCCTATTTTTGCGCTTACGCTCCTGCACGTCTATGTGACGCTGTTGAAATACAGGATTACATCTGACCCGCTTACCGGGGTCAACAACAGGTTCCGCCTGATTGAATACCTCCAGTTCATCGCTCAGCACCAGGATCCGAGCAAGCGCCTGTTCATCCTCGTGATGGAAGTAGACTACTACAAGGCGATAGTCCGCAAGTTCGGCTACGAGATGTCCGACCGAGTCATCGCGGACCTCGCATCGTTCTTCAAGCGCCAATGCAGGGAACAGAGAGGATTCCTGGCAAGAACCGGCGACAACCAATTCTCCATCGTCATGGAATGCAACGAGATTTCCGAAATAGAGTCGTTCTGCCAAAAGCTCATCCGCGACTGCGAACGCGACAGCATGCAGTCCGACATGAGTTCCTGGAAGATTTCGTTCAACATCCACTACGCCGAAATATCGAACATCTCGCCCAGCAAAATTTCCGAAATTTTCAACGCAGCCCAAAAGAACTGCTACAAGCCAGAAACACCGGCACCGCGAGAATAAGCAGTAGACGGCAGGCAGTGGTTAGTGGTTGGTGGTTAGTAAACAGGAGAATGTAAGAGGGATGCGTCATCCCCGAATCGTCATCCTGAGTGTAACGAAGACAACACAGAAGGCGAGCGTTGCAAAAATGAGTTTACTCATTTTTATAATCGAGCCGAAGAGTTGGGGCTTTAGCCCAATCCAGTGAGGTTAGACGAGAGAACGGCTCTGCGAGCCTACAGACGAAAGACGAAAGACGCGTCATCCTGAAGCCTGTAAGGCTGAAGGATCCAGTGAAGGTATGGGGTTTAGATGGTAGAACTTAGAAAAAGCAATACTCTAAGTTCTAAGCTCTAAAATCACGGTATTCTCACGAATCTTGTATTGGCCAGCAAAAGTTCGAGCAGAATAAGAAGCGCACCGACCAGAAGCCACGGGTAGAATTTTTCCGCGTAGCGGGCGTAAGCGATAGTCTCGATTTCCGTCTTTTCGAGTTCGTCGATTTCAGAGTAAATCTTTTCGAGCTCTTCCTTGTTTTCTGCACGGTAGAAACGTCCACCGGTCTTTGCGGCAACAGCCTTGAGCACGCTCTCGTCGATTCCTTCTTCAGGCGTAATGTCGCGTTCGCCCCAAGAGATTTCGCCCGTCCACGGGTTCTGCTGGAACGCCAGAATCTTGCCGTCCTTCTTGCCGACGCCGACTGTATAGACCTTCACGCCCAAGGACTTTGCCACCTCGGCGGCTCGCATCGGCGGAACGACGCTCGCATTGTCGCGGCCATCCGTCAAGAGCACCACCACACGGGACTTCGCGTTTGACATCTTGAGTCTCGCCAAGGCGTTCATGAGGCCGTCCCCAATCGCGGTCCTGTTGTTGATAAGCGAATCGCGGGCAAGGTCGTCGCTAGCCTTCAAAATTTCGAGAAGGGAACCGTAATCGAGCGTAAGCGGGCACTGCGTAAACGAACGCGCACCGAACGCCGAAAGGCCTATACGGTCACTATGGCGCTTCTTGATGAAATCAGCAATCACGTCCTGCGCATAACCAAGGCGACTGTATTTCCAGTATTCGCCGCGCTTCAAGATGCGTTCGGCGTTCATCACGCCAAGCTTCGCCTGTTCCGTGCGCGTGAGCATGTCGAGCGTGCCCATGGAAGCGGAAACATCGAGCGCAAGCATGATATCCACACCATCTGTCGAGGTGTATTCGACTTCCATAGCGTTTTGCGGGCGGGCAAGCGCCACCACAAAGCAAATGAGCGCCGCCAATCGAAGCGCAGGAACAATATGCCTAAACTTCACGCGACGGCTCGGTACCGCCTTCTTTGCAAGCGCAAGCGCCGGAAACTTGATCGTACTCTTGCGACGCTGCTGGCGATAGACATAAAGCGCAATCAACAGCGGCACGAACAACAACAGCCAAAAGGCCTCGGGATTTTGAAAATGAAGGGCTCCAATATCCATTTCAGCTCCAAAATAACGAAAAACGATAAATTACACGCAAGAATATACAAAAAAAGACCGCGGACAAATCCACGACCTTTTCTAAAAATTTTTTTCGGATTACTTCACAATAACGGAGCGTATTTCGTTGCCGACGCGAATCAAGTACACGCCCTTGTTCTTGACCGTAACAAGTTCGCTATTGTTTTTGACCATGCCCGTCTGGACAACCATTCCCAACATGGAGAATACGGTCAAGTTAGAGCCGACAGCGGCATTGCTGATCTTGATCTGTAAACCGTTGACGGAAACATTGAACGTTGCAGGAGCAAATACCGTCGGAAGAGCGTTTCCAGCACTCGAAGGACTGGAACCGATATCGACAGGATTAGAGGAGGAACTTGGATTCGTCAGGTTCCCGCTAGAAGAAGACTTTTCTTCAACGATTTCGCTACGGACGCCCGACATGCCGGTAATCAAGACCGGATCGATTACAGTGCCGCTTGAATCGAGGAATTCGACAGCCCTGATGGAAACGTCACCGAAACCGCCTTCCTTCTGCCTGATTTCGAACCTGAGGCCCCTGACGTTCTTGATGATGTCCTTACCATCCGGAGCGGAAATTAGATTAACCCAATCGAGGAGACCCCCGAAATCATTCTTTTCGGAAAATCCCTTGAAACCGTAATTCTCCGGAGTCAAGTCGTATTCAAACACCTTGTAGTCCGAGGAATTCGCGACGTAAACTCCCGGTTCGGAAAAAGCTTCCACAGATAGGCCGTTGAGAACTGCCATGCGGATAGGACCGGAAGTCTTGATGTCGATACGGAGTTTCGCAACCCCGAGAGCCTCAAGATCAACCCCCTTATTGCGGTCAGAGAAGAAGTTCATGGCAATATAGGCATTCGGGTACAGAAGCGTACCGGCGTCTTCTGCTTCCTGCGACCATTCCGGATCAGGACCTATCTTCATAGAAGCTTCGGCATAAATCTTGCCACCACGGACAATCAGCGGAGACAAACCGGAATCCGGATTCATCTCGGTACCGAGACCATACTTGTCATGGTAGGCGCCCCAGTACCAAAAACCGGATATTCCCACGGTGGTATCCCTGATTTCCATCCGTTGGCCCTCAAATTCGCTCAGATTCGGTGCCTTATTCGGATCCGGAGTGAAGGCGGTAAAGCCAGTCATGTCGTAAAAGTTGGGCATGTTACCGGTCAGGAGGAGGAGGTAGAGGAGGTTCAAAGTGGACGAATAGTACTTTTCCCCCGGATTGGAATCCGAGCCACATTCTTCGACCTTGGCACAAGCCGTCTTGGAAGCGAGGTAGTTGTAAACGGAACTAAGGAAGTTTACCCCCGCTTCGGAATCGTCACTGGAGGCTGCAAGACCGAGACCACCGGAGAAGGTAGAAGAGATGAAGTGGCGATTGACGGACTTTTCCGCCTTACCCTCTACATAGTAGCCGGAGTTGATATCGCTCGCAACGGGAGCTTCGACATAGAGCCACTTGGTAATGGTTGCATTGAAATTTTTGGAGGAGGCGGTACCAAACCAGTAATAGTCCCAAGCAATGCGCCACGGAGTACGGACAGCTTCGTCAAAGAAACCGATATAATTCAGCTGCACAGAAGAATCCGGCCGAGTCGGCTGATGGGAATCCCAGGTGCACCAGTCCGGAACGAGGCCTGTGGACTGGTTCTGGCATGCCTTGATTTCACTTGCAGCCCAAGTAGCAACTCCGTTCCAGTCGTGAGAGCCGCCCAACGCATCGAAAACACGGAAGTTAGCCAAAGTGGCGTAACTCGGGTTGAAAGCGTAATTTCGTTCATTTCCCGACTTAATCTTGGTACCATCAATATCGTTGGTGAATATCCAATCGAGAAGAGCCTTAGCGTCGTTCAGATAGGAATCATTGTCCCACTGCTTGGAAGCCATGATAAGGGCGAGGGCAGCGTCAAAGTCGGCGTCAGAAGCAGAACCTGTACCGCCATCGCAACCGACACGCCAGTTCATACCGGCACCGTTACCGCCATTGGCCTTCCAGGTTTCATAAAGCTTGTCGAACATGTCCTTGGCGCCATTCTGGCCGTTGTCCATATACACGGCAATCAACATGCCATAGGCGATTGCTTCGGACGTGGTAGAGCAGGTGCCCTCGGGAGCGAGGATCCACCCCTGGTTCGCATCGTACCAGGTATTTTTCCACTTGTTATAATGGTCCATGATCATGTTGACATCGGCATACTCGATAATATTGCCGTGAGGATGCTTCATGTTTTGGGGGAAGGGGAAGTTCGGAGCAGCCAAAGAGGAAACCGCAGCGAAGGCTATCGCCGTAGTCAATACCGCAAATACTTTTCTCATTCTGCAACCTTCTGAAAAAGTCCTGTTATAATTTAATAATTAATTAATAACATCGTGACGCCGCCATATCCATACGAGCATGGCAACGCCCCTTTTGAGGTAACCCCTCCTGTCGACAGACAGGAACAGTCGAGGAAGACTGCAAGAAAAACAATTCCGAAATCCGAATTCTACAAGAGCATGAGCCCGTCAACGCCGAGGACGGTAAGGCAGGAAATCGCGGCAACGGTCACGAGGCCACCGCCAAGGAGCGAAGCGACCACCGCCGCCAAAAGCGCGCAGGCGCCCGTAATGCGGCTATCCGTCGCAAAGAAAATCGCAGGCACGGTCATCGCGCTAAGCACGGTGTATGGCACATACGCAAGGAACGAACTCCAGAACACGCTCTTGAGCTTTTTTCGCAACAAAATAAACGGCACCGCACGCAAAAAGAGCGTCACCCCCGCCATGACGAACAAATAAATCACGTAGGTCTGCATATCGATATTCATTTTGCAGCTCCTTCGTCATCCGCATTGACATTCTTCATCGGGAAAAGCGCCGCCGCCAAGAGGGACGCCACGAGCGCACAAATGATAATCGCAAAGCCTACAGAAACACCACTAAGCGGCGGGAAAAACTTGAACGCACAACTCAACGCCACGGCAACCGCGACAGCAAATGCCGTCGGCTTATGAATCTTCATCTGCGGCACGACAATTGCGACAAACATGCCATATAGCGCGACCCCAAGGGCATTCGTCACCATTGCCGGGAGAATCTCGCCGCAAATGGCGCCGACCATCGTCCCCAATGACCAGCCAAAGTACGGAAGCGTCATGAGTCCTAGGAAATAAATGGGAGTAACGCTCTTTTGCGACATCGAGACCGCAAAGATTTCATCCGTAATTCCCGTCGCAAGCAAAAGACGCTTCGCTGTCCCGAAGTCCGGGGAAACCTTCTGCGATAAAGAAATCGCCATCAGCGAATAACGGAGATTGATAAAGAACGTCGCAAGAGCCATCTCGATAAAAGTACCTGCCGCATCCGTCATAATCTGGAGCCCGGCAAACTGCCCCGCCGACGTAAGGTTCGTCATCGAAATTAGCGTTACCAAAGGCCACGACAAGAAATTCGATCCCGCGATGCCAAACGAAAACGAGACCGCAAAATACCCCAAGCCAATCGGAAGCCCGTCTTTCAAACCCTTTGAATAATTCATGGACGCAAAAATAGCAAATTTGCGCGTTTTCTGCGATACCAATCTATGCAAATATTTAAATATATGCAATTTAGTAGGAAGTAGACAGTAGACGGTAGGCAGTGGTTAGTGGTTAGTAGGAAGAAAGCGTCATCCTGAGCAGTGTGGTTAGACGAGAGAACGGACCTGCGGTCCTACAGACGAGAGAGATTTAGCACAGTCATCCTGGAGGGAGCGTCGCGACCGATAGGATCCAGTGAAGTTTTATTCGGAGAATTTAGAGTACAAAAAGAACCCGTAGCGTTTAGCCACGGGTCAAACGTTCATGAATGTTTAGCAACTAGAACTAGGATTAGTTTTCGTTGTTGTGCATTTCGATCTGTTCACGGTCCATCGTGTGCTGCAAGTATTCCTTGAAGTCACGGTCGATGTTCACACCGTCGAAGTCGATGTCGTCGTTTTCCAACACGAACACGGCGCTCGGGTTATCGAGCCAGCCCACGATGTCCACGTCTTCCAACTTCATGGACTTGTCGCCAGCCTTCTGTGCAACGTATTCGACCTTAGCCTTCGGAACCCAGCCCTGACCGCAGGCGCCCTTCACGAGGACTTCGGTATCAGCTTCTTTCAAGACGGTCATTTCGTCGTTAAAGCTAGCCGTGCAAACAACGGAGCCACCATCTTTTTCTTTGGTGAGTTCCACATCGCCCAGCTTGGACTTGACCTTCTTGGCTGCAAAGGAAGAAGCAACCAGCAAAGCGAAGGCGACAATCATAACTTTTTTCATCATTTTCATAGCGAATCCTCAAAACAAGGGAAATATTCAACAATGCTATACGAATATACCTTTTATTTTCCCAATCCGTTGCATTTTCTTTTAAATTTTTACGCAATGAAGAAGATTTTTTCAATTACCGCCATTATTATCGTTTTACTCGCCATCTTTGCGTACATCCACGTAAATCAACGGTTGAGCGACGTTTCCCCCAACGAAAAAACCGTCATTTTGGAGATTCCGAAGGGCAGTTCCCCTACAAAAGTTTTACAAATTTTACAAGAAAAAGGCGTCTGGGACGACGAACTGGCCTTCACTTTGTGGTGCAAAATGAAAAAACCGTCGCTCAAAGCCGGCTGGTACGAAGTTCCCGCCCACCAGACGCTCAAGGAGCTCACCACGCTGTTCGAGAGCGGCAAGAGCGCCGTCCGCAAGGTGACCATCCCCGAAGGTCGGGCCTCCTGGGAAATTCCCGCCTACCTTCAGAAGAACTTCCCGAACATAGACACGGCCCGTTGGAACAAGCTAGTCCAGGACCCGCAGTTCGCCCGCGCTCTCGGCATCGAAGGGAACTCGCTCGAAGGCTACCTCTTGCCGGACACGTATCCGTTCGCCATCAACTCCGACGAAGAATCCATACTGCGACAGATGGTCGCCGCTAATTTCAAAGTGCGCGACGAGATGAAGGAACGCAAGGGCTCCATGTGGGAAACGCTAGGAAACTGGCACCGCGTGTTGACGCTCGCGAGCGTCGTCGAAGAAGAAACGGGCATCCCGGACGAACGCCCGTTGATTGCAGGCGTATTCCACAACCGTCTGCGTATCGGCATGCCGCTCGGGGCGGACCCGACGGTGCGGTTCATCTTCAAGAACTTGACGGGGCCGATCTACAAGAGCCAGTTGAACAGCAACAACCCGTACAACACACGCAAGTTCCCGGGACTCATGCCGGGCCCGATTTCAAACCCGGGACGCAAGGCCATCGAAGCGACGCTCTTCC
This sequence comes from Fibrobacter succinogenes, assembly GCA_902800345.1. Classification (GTDB taxonomy): domain Bacteria; phylum Fibrobacterota; class Fibrobacteria; order Fibrobacterales; family Fibrobacteraceae; genus Fibrobacter; species Fibrobacter succinogenes_H. The sequence goes on along the minus strand of CADCDO010000025.1, from coordinate 35,921 downwards.
CCGAAAAGACCGAGGCTCTTTACTTTGTCGCAAAAGACGATGGTTCGCACACGCACTTTTTCAGCACAAACCTCGCTGACCACAACAAGTACAAGGACGTCGCCGCCAAGAACCGCGGCGAAAAGAAGTAGCGGTGGAGCCGCAGTGGTTGGTGGTTAGTGGTTAGTAGGCAGTAGGCTAAAAGCGTCCTGACGGCGAAGGCGGAAGGATCCAGTGAAGGTTTGGGGGTATGGGCACGGTCGCCTACGGCTCCCTCTGGGGTATGAGGACACCTCTCTAGTCTCTCGTCTATAGTCCGCCATGGCGGACGTTCTTTCGTCTAAAATAGATTGTAGTCGCCGATACGGATAAAGTATCTATAGTTTTTAAAATCCTTTATATCGCCAAAAGTTTCCGTATCGACAATGCGGTTCAATCCTGCATAAACCGTAAACGAGCGGTATTTATAGCGCAGCGCAGGTTCAAAGACAAATTTATTCGTATTGAGTTTGGCAGTCGTCTTGTCTTCGAAATCATGGACATAGGCAAACGAGAGCCATGCACCAAAGCCATGTCGTTCGACACCACCGTTCAGGCGAAGCATGGCGTACCCGTGCGTCGAAAGTTCCGGATCCAGCCAATCCTCCGACCATGGCGTCGCCGCGACATGCAAACGATAACGGTCTTCCATCGCCACATTTTCAAAAGTCTTGGGGAATACGAACCCGCCGCCGTCGCGGTAAGCGTCAAAGCCCGTCGCCGCCCCTAACGTCACCGAGGTATTACGTGTTGGCGCAAAAGAATAACGGCCATCCAAAGCGTATATGCCGTAAATCGGGCCTCTCTGGTGGAATCCGTAACCAATCAGATTCATACCGAACAAAGCATCGGCAGAAAAGCCTCCCGACGAGAACCACGGATTGGCATCGCCTTTCCGCAACGAATAGCGCACGGTCTGCGTCGCAGGATTCGTCTTGTAGTGGCTGCTCGTATTGCCATAGTAAAGCGTCTCGTCATCAAAAAAATCGTAACTCGGCACAGCCGCTGGAGACAGTTCAAATTCATGGCTTGCGAACAGGAACTTGATTTCGACGGACTGCATGTCGTCAATATCATACTTTGCAGACAAGAAGAGGTCATTGCGTTTTTCTTTTTCAAAACGATTCCCGTAGGGCACATAGTCGTTCTCGAAAGCTTTCAAAATGCTGAGATTCATCAAGTCGTAGCCAAAACTGAACAACCAGCGGCGGCTAATCAAGTTTGTAATCTCTAGACGCGGACGAAACCCATACGAGGCCGTGCCGTAAAAGCCGGCAAGTTTCAGATAAATTTCCATCTGGTTCACGTAATTCAGCGAGATTTCACCATAGGCGTTCGCACCATTCACGTTAGAACCAAACCCACCGACAGCCACGTCTACAGTCGGATGCACACCCACGTCTATCAGGACGTCGCCATCGGGCTGCATGTTGAAAGAGACCGTATCGTAAGGCGCCTTAGCCGATATCGAATAAGCAAAATTCGACGGAGCCGCAAAACCCGTATCCTTGGGATTCCAGTAAGACGCCACCGCCGAATGGTGCTCGGACGAAAGGCTGTCGAATGTCGGGTTGAACTCAAACCACGGTTGCGATTTCTGCTTGTCGGCATAATCCATGCGACGTTCCAGCAGCGGGACCATTCCGCGCAAGCTCCGTTCTACCGCAGAAAAGCCCGCCTGAATCATGGCCTTGCGGGATGTATCGCGAACAGAATGCGCCCTGATGAACGTTCCCTGGGATTCGCTCAGTCCGGACAAAACGTTGTTCTTGATCGTACGGACCTCGGCGCCCCCCTCCAGTTCATAACGGACTGGATCGGCAACTACGATAAGCGGCATTTCGCGCAAATTATTGGACAATGGTAGCGAGAGGTACGGACAAAGTTCTCCAGACTGTTCGTTCCCCGCTAGCGGAAGCGAAGAAATGATATCGGCATATGTCGGATTTTCGATGATGCTGTCGCAAGTCTGGAGCGTAAACGGGATGCGGAAATCGCCGCGCTGTCGATAAAGAGATTCCTCGAAGCGGAGTCTTGACAAAGAACGTTCGATGGATGCCGTATCGGGCACAAGCGCATGCATGCTGCGGTAGATGTGCCCCGCCGTATCCGCAAAGAACGAAAAACGTTCACGCAGCGAGGGAATGCCCTCCACCGAAACGGGAAGATTGAACGCATTGTGTTCCGTCTTGTCCTGAATCGTGTTGACACCGACAAAATCTACAATCGCCGGATCCAGCATGAGCCGCTGAAGGTCGTCTATCGAGACGCCCAGCGACCAAAGGGCGCCCATCCAGGCTCCCCACGATGTCGCCACGATTGAATCGACAGGAATCTTGTATTCCTCTATTGCATAAAGTGCGCCAAGATGGAACCACGGAGAACGATCGCCGCCGCCCAAATAAAGTACAGATTTCAGCTTTTGCGCATAAAGAGAATCGGGCTCCGTGTGCATCACGCTCAAAAGCGATTCATCGGCGGAATGGGCCGCCTGGGCAGGCGACACATAAACGGAAGCAGAAATCGCCACCGCCAGGAGGAGCGTTCTATTAAGCCAGTCGTGCGGGATTAGAAACATACCTACCTGCATCTTCGGCGGTCACATAGCCAGAGCGGACTAGTTCAGCCAGACAATCGTCCATAAGGAGCATGCCTTCGGAGGCGGATGCCGCCATGATGGACGGGAGTTTGAAATGGTCGCCACTGCGAATATGGGCTGCCACGTTTTGCGTATTGTAAAGAACTTCCCATGCAGGGACGGCGCCACCGCCTTCTGCAGCCGCAGGCAGAAGCCTCTGGACAACGACTGCCTTGAGGGCCGCGGCAAGCATGGTTCGTACAAGATCACGATTTTCCGAGGATGAAGCAGAAAGGAGCGCATCGATAACGCCCACCGCATTCCCGGCAGTCACGTTCATCACGACCAAAGCGCCAGACTCAGCCGCACGTAAAACGGGAATCAAGGTAGATTCGTCAAAATCACCCACCCAGAACAAATCCGTACCGCTGCGTAAGCCCTGCTCCAGCTTTTCGGACGTCGTTCCCACCGTATTCGCGAGCATGAGGCTCTCGCCCGTCTTCACGGGAAGTTCACGCCCGGCGTCCAAGTTGCAGAACCGCAAAATGCCCGATGAGCACATCGCCGAAACGTACGATGTCGCGGACACCGTCTTGCCGGAGCAGACGGGGCCACCGAACACGACAAGCCCGGAACTCAGACCAAGCAAATTGTCAAGCGACGGAGGCGTCCCAAGAGACTGGAAATCCGGGCACTCCGCCATGAGCGGGCGGAAAATGGCGGCGTTTCCCAACGCCTCGCGGAAATACTTCACGCGCCACTTGGTATTTTTCCAGGGACCGCCGACAAACGTGCCCGACTCGCCTTCGAGCGAGCCCAAGAATTCCAAAAGGGAACCGAACGGAAGCGCAGGAGATTCGGGAATGGCGCAGACACGCCCCGCAAAGCGGACTGCCGAAGGCGCCCCCTCAGTCACGATCAAATCGCTCGCCCCGACATTCAGGGCATAATCCAAAAGAGATTCAATTTCTGATGCCATGACACCCCCGCTATTTAGCCTTGCGGTAAGAAGCAAAGCGCCTACTGTCGTTTGCGCGTTTCCAAGCTTCGACACCTTCGATATAACCCGAATCCACGCACATCTGCAAGGATTCATCTAACGTAACACCCTGATCCTTTTGGCCGCTGATAGCAGAAACAATCTGCGCTACATCGCCCTTGCGGATCATCCCCGCGATTGCAGAGGTAACCTTCATCGATTCTGTCGCAACGACAAGGCCCTGGTTCTGCACCACGGGAATCAAATGCTGCACGATGACGCCCTTGAGCTGGTCGGCGAGCGAGCAGGCGAACGCATTGCGGTTTTCGCTCGGCACCGACATGATGAGCCTCGAAAGAAGCGCGTGGATGTTGTTGCCGCTTGCGACAGCGAACACGAGAGCGCCCGCGTTCGACGCCTGCATCAAAAGCGAAAGTTCTTCCATCGATTCCAGATGGTCGAAGAGGATGACGTCCGCACCCGTGCGGATGGCAAGTTCAATGCCTGCAACACCGGAACGCACATGCAGGCCCACCTCGCGCTGCGCGATAGAGCCGTTCGGATTCAGGAGCAGACGTTCCACCGGCTTTTCAATCGTCTGGATAAACACTTGTCTGTTGGCGGCGATGCATTCGGCAAACGCCGTCATCGTCGTGGAGCGCCCACTTTCAGATGGCCCGGCGATAAGCACAAGCCCGCTATTGAGCGTCGCAAACTGGTTACAGAATTCGGGCAGATAAAGATTTTCGAGCGGTATCGATTCCATCGGGATGATGCGGATGGAAATGCTCGGGATGACATCGTTCCACGTCACTGAAATACGTGCACGGCCAACGCCCGGGAGAGCAAACGTCTTGCTGAAATTGCGCCCGACGACAATCTTGTAGCCGTCCGCAAATCCGGTCGCCGCTTCGCTCAGGCGGTCCATCAAGTGAGTCTTTTCGAGCACCTTTTCCGAGGCGATAAACAGCACGCCCGACTGGCGCATGGTAATCTGACGGTCCGCGTACAAATAAACGTCCGTGACGTTGAACTTACGGGCGTAAGCGATGATTTTGGCAAGCGACGTAATCGGATGCAACACGTCGGGAGCCTCGATGGTTTTCCCTTCGCCAGTCGCAACGGCAAACTGCGACGGGAGCACTTCATTTTCGGATTCCTCGGCAACGGACTCGTCTTCGATCGGGACCTGGACGCTCGCCATGCTCGTCGTTTCGAGTCCCTCGACCTTTTCGATGACAACGGACGACGAAGACGCTTCGCCATAAAGGCTGCTGTTGCCTTCAATTTTTATGGCAGGTTCCTCTTTCGGCTGCGATGCGGGTTTTGCGACCGGGGCCGGAGTTGCCGAAGTCGCAGAAGACGCGGAAACTTTCGCCGTGGATGCGGCAGGCGCACTGGAGGGAGCCGCGGATGCCGGCTTCGCATTTTTCGATTCCAGGTTCTGAACAAACGCAAGAACCTTATCGTACATGGACTGTTTCAAGATTCCCGCACGCACGAGGACCTGGCCGATATCCATCGAGTCCGTAATTTCACCCCAATGAGCCTTGATTTGGTCCTCGGTTACAACCTTATTGTGAACGAGAACCTTTGCCATATATTGGTTTCTCATAAGAAGTCCCTCCGGCTAAACCACCAGCTCGCAACCGCCAGGAACACTCCAATGTAACCAAGCGCATAAACGGAATTCCAGAACAAGTACATATCCGGGAGTACCACGCCATGCACAACGTAATTCGTCACGTTGAACCGGTAAAGTCCCGGGAACACGGCGTGAATCACGACCGCCGCCTTTTCGAGAATCGCAGACGACGTGCTCTGAAGTTCGCCCATGCGGCTTGCAAAGCGGACCTGCTCCAAGAGCTGGTCGCTCAGGTGACCCGCAAAATAAACGCCCAGCGTAAAGAGCGCCGAAAGGACGGTGCTGCTGAAACTGCTGAACAGGAGCGCCACGGCAATGACAATGGCCATTTCGCAGAAGATAAGGTAAATCGCCGACAACAAGCTCACCGTCGGGCTGGAGTTCGTCACCCACAGAATGCAATAGTAGATGCCCGTAAGCAAGCACAAGTGAACCGCGACCACCGCCAAAAGTCCAAAGTACTTTCCCACGATAAAAGCCGCACGGCTGATAGGTTTCGAAAGCAGCGTAAGCACCGTCCGCCGCTGGATTTCCTTTTGCACGAGACTGATACCCACGAAAATCGAAATCAAAAGTCCCGAAAGGTCCATCACCGAAAGCGTCGTCGATTTGATGACGTAAGCGCGATCGAACACCGACCACTCGCCAAGCACAATGCTGAAAAGCGTAAGCGCAATCGCCAAAAAGCCAATGTTGTACAAAATCTTGTCGCGAATGGATTCGCGGAACGTATTGAGGGCAATGATGCCGATATGATTAAGCGTCTGCACGGGCAATCTCCTCCGTCAAAATATCTTCGAGACTCGGACGCTTATGGTCCATCTTTTCTACGGCAATTCCGTTCGAGAGGCAGTAACCGAGCAAACGGTCGCGCGCCACGTCGTCAGAGCAGATAAATTCCTGCGGATGCCCCGTCAATGCAACGCCCCGTGGCAAATCCGCTTCCAGAATCGCCTGGCGCGTACGCACGTGGTATTCGACGCCGCACGATTCCGTAATTTCATCGACACTTCCTTCGCGCACAATATGCCCATCGACAATCATCGCGACCTTGTGGCTGATGCTTTCGACGTCCGAAAGCAAATGGCTCGAATAGAAAATCGTCACGCCGTCACGGTTCAGCTGCTGGATCGCTTCGCGCACGTCGCGGCGGCCCATCGGGTCGAGCCCGCTCATCGGTTCATCGAGAATCAAGAGTTTCGGTTTTGAAAGAATCGCCTGAGCAATGCCCACACGCTGCATCATGCCCTTGGAGTACGAACGCAGGCGGCGGTCAATCCAGTCCTTATTCGCATGCAAAAGCTCAAGCGCCCAGCCAATGCGGGATTCAAGTTCAGAGCCCTGGAGCCCCACGAGTTTGCCATAAAATCGCAAAAGTTCGCGCCCCGAGAGATAATCGTAAAAATAAGGCTGTTCCGGAGAATAACCGACATACCGACGGCTCTTCACGTCACGCGGGCTAATCCCGTTCACGAGCACCTTGCCCGAATCGAAATTCAAAAGTCCCGTCAAGACCTTGATCGTGGTCGATTTACCCGCCCCGTTAGGACCGATAAAACCATACACCTGTCCCGCCTCGACATTGAAACTCACGTCCTTGAGCGCAAGCTTCGGCTTCATCGTAAAGCCGCTGCGATACGTCTTGTGCAGATGTTCAATTTCAATCATTAAATCACTCATACACGCAATCACTTCTCGTTTGAAATTTCGCGAGCAGTTTCCGCATCGCGTTCATCACCGGCCTCGGCGTCAGCTTCGCCCGAATCATCATCGGACTCGTCATCGTCGGAATCGTCGAGACCCGCACGCTTGTAGGACTCCTCTATTTCTCGGCGCCGGCGTTCAGCCCTTTCTTTCTTGTTGACGAAAAAGTAAATGACAGCACCGGCTGCATAGCACAAGATTCCCGCATAGAAAAACGGGTTGATGGACATCCCCTCAAGGCCGGGAAACAAATTCAAGACGATTTCATGTCCAAAAAGCATCAAAAGCACGAGTACAATGCCTAGCGCCTTGAGCACCCAAGAAACAATCACAAGCTTATTCATCGAAAAACCTCAAAATGGCGCCGCACAACACGCACGGCACTCGCATTTTTGAAAATATATATTTATAGAAGAAAAAGACGGGCGAACGCTAGAATATCACGCAATTTTTGAAGGAAATAGGGGAAAAGGTGCGGAAAAGCACGCAGTAGCGGTCCGTCATTTTTTTGACAAACTGAAAGGGCTTTTTATTCCGCCTACGAAACTAGCCTTTCACGTGGATTGCGGCAGCGAATTCCTTGAGGAGCGCCGGGTCGTTGACTTTTTCCCAAAGGGTTCCAGTCACGATGATCTGCGCACCAGCAGCCACGCGGACAGCAGCGGTCTGCGGGTCCTTGATGCCACCACCAGTAATGATGGTCATCTCGGTCGCCTTGCGGGTGTAGGCGATATGCTCGACCGGCACCGGTTCTTCGGCGCCGCTCCCCGCCTCGAGATAAACGTAACGCATGCCCATGAGTTCCGCGGCGATGGAGTTCACCATGCTGAGTTTCGGCTTGTTCGAAGGCACGGGCATCGTGCCGCTGATGTACTCGACCGTCGTACGCTTACCGCTGTTGATAAGCTGGTACGCCGTCGGAATCGCTTCCATGTTGAGCGCACGCACCAAGGCGCCGCCACGGACCTGTTCGTCGATGAGGTAATTCGGATTGCGACCGCTCACGAGCGTCATGAAAAGCATCGCGTCAAAACCGGGCACGACCTGGGAGGCGCCCCCCGGAAAAAGGATCACCGGCAAATCGACAGCCGCCTTGAGAGCCGCCACCTGCTTCGGAAGCGTGAAATTTCCAAGATAAGAGCCGCCCACCAAGAGAAGGTCCGCACCGTTTTCCGCAGCCAAGGAACCGGCCTTCACGAATGCAGCCTCGTCCGAAGTATCGGGATCCAGGAGCACCGCAAAAAGTGCACCGCGTTTTTCAATTTCAGCATTCAGGCGGAGTTCAGTCTTTCCTGGTTTCATAAAAAATCCTTTTTACCTCAAGTGGTAACGTTTAAAAGATATAAAAAAAGAAGACGGGCCGTAACCCGCCTCCCCCTTCCTCCTTTGCTTTTATTAATCCACTCTAAAGAAAGCACTCAAAAATCAACTAGAAGGATTAATTTAAGCATGAAGATCCGAATCTTCCGTAGTTACACCAGTCATAACGCCTCCACAACGTTCAATTTTTCACACACCGGACAAAAGAGATCAAAACATCGATACCATAGCCGATAAGAGGATTGTCCATCTTACGGCTCCAAGACCAAACCTGATTCTGGTACGCCGCTACGAGCCCGGGCTTTGAAGCAAAGTAAACTTCGCTATTTTTTTCAATAAAGCCACTTCCGTTGGAAATTTGGCCTATAGCATTCAACCCAAAACCCGAAGGATCGCCTAAAATCGATTCATATGTATAGGTCCCCTCCAAATACGACATTAAAGCACTCCACTCTTCAGTTGTCGGGATATGCCACCCGTCAGGACAAATTCCCTGAATATATCCATTAGCGTTTTCAACAGAATCGGCCCACTGAGAAATCTTCGCCTTGTTCAAAGACGTATAATAGCAAGACTCCATCATTTCCGCAGTATCGGTAATGGCAGAATTATTTGCAACACATGAATCCATTGCGTTTTCCGCCAGCATCGTTGTATCCAACATCAAGGCATCATAAGCCCTGTACAAGCCGCCATAAATACCGCAGCCCGACGAATCCGCCAACCGGATGTTATTCCACCGATGTGAATTAAAATTGGGATTTTCCGGCTTTAAATCCAGGCACCATTCCTTACGTTCGCTATTACCGTAATCCAAGTTTTCTATCATCCACGTCTTTGGCGAACCAGCAATGTTATATGTAACCGTCTTGTACGTTTTTCCATCACGGTCATCCGTCATCGTCCCTTCGGAATGATCAATTTGCTTATGTCCGTTCAGTACAATACTCCATCGATTCCCGTCGCATTGGATACGGAAATAACCATCTTGTACGTCGGCGTAAGTACCATTGAGATCGGCCGTACATTTGCCTAAGCCAAGCAATGCCGAAAAGAAATTTGTAGCATGATTGACTTGACTTTTCGCATATTGATAATATTCAGTCCTGCCGATAGCCTCATAATACTCGTATGGGATATCCAGTTTATACGCATTAGAATGAACTATATTGGCGACCCAGCTAATATGCGATTTCATCGGCCAACCGTCATGATCTTTTAACGTTTCGCATTCTTTCAACGACCCGCTTTGACTAAACTCCGTCAACACGGAATCCCTAAAAATCCTAAATACGTGCCAGCCTGTAAAATCCAAATACTCCTGAATACTCGGATCGTCTTTTTTTTCGTAATCCAAAGGTTCGTCATAAAAGCCGAAAGCATCCAGAACTTCGCGTTTCGCCTGAGTCTTGGCAGAATCAAACGGCATTCCCGACTGGACCAGATAACGCAACCGGAAACTTTCCATATAAGTGAGCAAGTTGACGCTCACGCTACTTGTCTTTCGCACATCGATAATCGCCCGAGCATTAATGTTCACCTCGGAATCTTCTGCCGGCACAGCCTCAATCATTACGTATGGACTACTTAACGGTATGCTGTCAAAGCTAAAGTTCCCATTCGTATCGAGGACATAGCCTCTCCACATGGTACCCGTTGTATCCAGCGTCACCGAATCCAGTTCGTACAGCCTCACCTTGGAAGCCAATTCGTAATAGTGATACATCCGCTCCTGACCGCCGTTAAAATCTTTCAAGGATGCCGCACGGCCATCTACATGGGCGCTATTCAAATTTTCGACAATACCAACCTTCGCCGAATTGTCCTCAAGTTCCGGCTCTTGCACTGCAACCGAAGTCGCCGCATCGGAATTCTCGTTGGAGCATGCGAACAACACAAGCGACAACGCCGCACAGCCAAGAATTGCTCTTTTATTCCAGCTATACATATCTCCCCCTAATCTTTGATACAACGGACAAAGAAGTCTTTATGCATATGTTCATAACCAACAACTTCATAATAAAAAACATATCCCATAGCCAGAGCTTTCATTGTTTTGGAAGTCCCTGTAAAACCATTGTAAGCATAAGCCTCATTATCCTTAGGAACCATTACATATCTTCCAGCCAATCTTTCTATTTGTAGCGACCGGTCGCCATCCCATTCCATATCGACGGTATTGTACAAACCAAATCCGAACGGGTCGCCAATAGAAGGTGCCGTAAGCAGATACGTAGCTTCAATGTTAGATCTCCATTTACGGTCAACATATTGGAAAATTTCTTCCCATTCATCCATAGTGGGGATTCTCCAACCGTCAGGGCACACACCTTGAGTTCTTTCGAGACTGTCCAAGTTTATCAGAGAAAAATCAACTAATCGAACAGAATCGCTCATGGCAATATCACATTTTTCCTGAATTTCGAGATCATATGCAACTCTTAAGGAATCGTAATCAAAAGGAATGGCTCCGCCATAAATCATGCATTCTTTTACGATAGATGAATCATAAACGGCATTCCCGTCTTCATAGTAATCGATCGCCTTTGCGGCAATACATTCTTCGACAAAAGCAGAATCATACACGATCGGCTTCAAGGAATAATTCTTCGATATAGAATCTAGACATTCTTGTCTGGAATCAAAGAAGCCTCGCAAAACGGACTCGCCAAGCCCCATCGCCACATTCCAATCATACAACCGGCCATAGATATTGCAGTTTTCCGGTTTATCCTTGATACATTTTGCCGGGCCAAATTCTGCACCACCGTAATTCAAGTTTTCGGCCATCCAAGTCTGCGTTTTCCCGTCTAGGTCAATAGTCACAGTCTTGTAAGTTTTGCCATCGCGAGTATCAGTCATCGAACCAAACGTATGGGGAACTTGTTCATAAGCCAAATGCCAGTTTCCCGAACGGCAAACAATGCTATACCCAATTTCAGTATGGTGGAAGATATCCCTTTCAGGGATTTCAATGGACGTTCCCTCTTTTTCTGCAGAGCACTGACCGGCATCAACTATCACAGACAACATTCCTGCAAGATATTTTTCATAAAGCAGCATTGCCTGGTACTCCTTCGATGTCAAAGCTCCCATTTGGTCATAGATTCCCTGCGGAATACTCAGCCTGAACCTCAAGGCATTGACAAACTCATTAGCTCCACCGAGAACCACATCCTTCATTCTCTTGAACGACCCCGTCTGCTCAAAGGATTTTGACACCCCAGCGCTTGTCAAAGTATCTTGTTCATCGTTCAAATATGGAGAGTACATAACGCCCACAAAGACAGAACGCATCGCATAGTAATCTATACTTGATATATCCAAGCTATCAATAGATTGCCCATATATTCCGAAGGCTTCGAAAATTTCCCTTTTCGCCTGCGCCATGGCCTCAGAAAAACTATTCCCTATCAGCATCAAGACCCGAGCACGGTAAGCCATGAGATCAGAGAAAACGTCAACTGTAATCGGAGCCGAATCCCGGACATCGACAAATGCGCTGACGCGAAGGAGTCCGCCAATGGGATTATGTATAAATTCAGCGTTCATGGACAAGCCCTCTTTTTCGACAGCCGTTATCCATACATACGGCGAAGAGAGCGTCACCCCCTGAATGTCGAAACGGCCATCGGCATTGTCAACGGTATCCGCAAAGGAAACACCCGTCGAATCCAACGAAAGGGAATCCAGTTCGTAAAGAGTCACCACCGAGCCGCTACGCATACCGCTCAAGGCTAGGCCCATCTGCGAACTGTCCAAAGATTCATACCGCGGGCTCACCATGGCAAGCCCCCTTACAGAGATATTTTCAAGCGAGGCAAAACTCGGTTCTTCAGAAGAGCCTCCCATGCTAGTTTCTTCAGTGGAACCGCCCATCGAACACGCCACGAACATCATTGCAAAAAGAGTTGCAATTGCAAAGTTCAGGGCAATCGCCAAGCACGCCGTTAAGAATAACCGCAGTGCCGCCATTTTACAGACCAACTGTCCGCTAAACTTTAAATTAGACATAGTTTTCTCTCCCCAGCTTTTTAATTTTTGACACAACGGACGCGAACAACACTACCTATCTCATTATTAAGAGAACGTGGTAAAGCATCCCAATAACCAGAGGAAATTCTCGCAAACGTAATCGCAGGGCCAAATGTTTCAAACCCCGGTGCACGATATGACGCATTTGGAGCCATCGCATAGTAAGCCTCCCATTCACCCCATGGATGTTCTTCATCTTGACGAAGAACTTTACCAAAGCCCGCTAATTCAAAATACTTTGGCGCAGAATAAGTTTCTTTAGAATTATCATAATTATAAGCCACATACCGCAGCAATCTTTCCCACTCAAAGCCAGTCGGGAGGTGCCAACCATCTGGGCATACACCTTGATAAAAACCTTTGTCGGCAACAACCGAATCAACAGCAGCCCAAATACTTTCGTATTTCAAGCAGCTCTTTTTTGCACGGTACTCTTCGCACGACGATTCCACAACCATCGTATCTTTAGCCGTCATCCCTTCTGATTTTCCTTTTACCCATTCTCCAAGCCAGTATTCCACACATTCATCATAAGACTGTATCACGATATTGGAATCCAACGCCAAGGCATCAGGGAACGGATAATTTCCATCCGATGAACTGAACATCAAATCTTCGGCCAACCACGTTTCCGTCATGCCCACAATATTGTAGGAGACCGTTTTATACGTTTTTCCGTCGCGTGCATCAGTCATTACCCCAGCAGAATCAATCGAAGTCACAATATTTTCCGGGCTCCAATTTCCGGACTTGCAGACAAGATTATACAATTTATACGATGTTTCGATTACAGTTCCTTCTTTTTCTGGAGTGCATTCTCCAAAACCTTTAAGGACCGCGGCAAAATTACTTCTAGCACCCATCCAAGAATCGACTCTAATTGAGTCCAACAAATCATTTTCCAAAGCTCTCAATTCCGACCATAGCCACGATTGCCTAACGGAATCACTCAGGCTGTCAAAGGAACCTATTCTACCAACCGTAGAGACCACAACGCTGGGGTTTCTTTGCGAATAATAGCGTATAAAATCCAAGGCTACGGTATCATCAGGATTAGAGCTATCTACTTGTTCCAAATCAAATGATTTTTTGAAAAATCCGAACGCATCTAGAATTTCACGATTCGCTTGTTGTTTTGCCTGATCATATGCCATACCCGACTGAAGCAAAAGCACAGCACGGTAGTCTTTCAAGTGTCCAATCACACCGATTTCGAGGTCTTGATTTTCTCGCAAATCAACAACTTTCCGAAGAACAAAACCGTTACCGTAAGCAAATTCCCATCCTTTTCCCGGTTGGCGTTTAATATTCGATTTCGAACAAACCTCCACCATTGCATACGGACTATTGACGGCAATACTGTCAAAACGGAACGTTTCAGTTCTCTCATCATAAGAACCATTAAGGATTTTGCCGGTAGCATCCAATGTAACGGGATCCAGTTCGTACAACATCACTACCGGATACACGCTGCTCAAGTCATTGCCATAAGCAATTCCTTCCAAACCAACCGTTTTTCCCGTTATCGAGACATTCTCGAACAAAGCTCGAACGATAGAATCTTGGGCACTAGAATCTTGAACGCTAGAATTTTGGACGCTAGAATCTGCCGAAGGCAGCGAGTCTCGAGACTGCGCAAGCGACGGAGACTGAGCCGGAACCTCGGCAACCGAAGACACATCGAGACTTTCCGAGCAAGCCGTAGACATCATAGCAAGCAAAGTCACAACAGCCGAAACAGAGTACAAAAGCACCGTTTTCTTATTTGCACCAAGCATAACTATTCCTCCTAACCCTTCCTATTGGAATTCTTGTTTGTCAACGGGAAAAACTGCACGTTCAGGCGATAGACCTCGTCCGTCGCAGAATCGCGCGTTGCAATCGCTATGATTTCCTTACGAAAGATTGCAATTTTCTCGACAATTTCATCGTAAGCTTTCCGCGTGATTCCAAGCGTAAGGCCCGAAAAATGCCGTTCGTCTTGCGGCACCCCTTCAATCGTGTCTAGCGCAAATTCGCCCATCTGGCGATGCATCCCGCGGACAGCCAACGGCGTCACCTCCATAGGGCCCGTCGTCACGGATTTTTCCGTCTGTACATAATTCCCTTCTTTGTCCTTTTGGAGCAAATTCGCCTTGATTAAAAAACTCAACGACTCGCTGACCTCAGCAGCCGTAATTTCAGGGCGGCAAGCCTTCGCAAGAGCCAAGGGCTTCGCCCCCGGCATCGCAGGCGCAAGCTCACGGAGCACCGGATTTTTCCAGCTATCGAAATAACGGAAAGAATCCCCTTCGAGGATTCTCACTTTATGCATATCGGCAATGGCAAGCATTCTATTAAAAGAGGACTTTTTTTCTTCGTCCGTTTTTGCGTGGTCGAATTTGACCATTTCGCAGAAATATTCCTGCTCGTAACCCATCAGAGACATAGCAGAAGCAACACGGACAGCCGCATCTTCGCTCAAGTTGGAGCGACCCTCACTCACATATTTCAGGAATACCGGCGAAGAAAACCCTGCCGCACGCGTAAAAGTCTGCCAAGTAAATGCGGATTTCGCCTTCTTTTCGGCGTAGTAATCCGCGATATACTGGTGATAGTCCGTGTACTTAAGTACATCTTTCATTTGTTCCTCCTAACACAAACCGTCTCTCGACTCCAAAGTCCGTGCCGTTCTTCAATCTAAATATAAACACAAAAAATCAAAAAGTCAATAGTTTTTATGATAAAAAATTAGCCTTTTTACTCAAATTTCGACATTTTTGTTATTTACTTAAAATTTTTATCATTTTTTGAGATACATATAAAGTAGTTATTAATTATTAGTTGTCAGTCATTGGTCAGTAGTCAGTGGACTATAGTTATACAGATGGCGGATGGTTCGGCAGGCTCACCAACCTTAGTCCACCATGACGCCGTTCCGCAATTTATTCAATCGCCGAAACTACAACGGCAAACGGCTAATGACTAAAGACCATTGACCAAGAACAAAAAGAAGGCGGGCCGCAGCCCGTCTTCCGCTCCTCCTAACAGTATTTCCAACACGTCCTGACAGATTTAGTTCTTGATGCAACGGACGTAAACATCCCTATAAAGATCATCAAATCCTATATTCCCATAATAATCCTCAGACGATGAACCGGAGAAAAATTCACCGGAAACACGGAAGACATAATCAAATTGACTAGCGTCATTCACATCAGGAACAGATGCGAAACCTGGCCCAATCATTCTATAATTCGTCCTTAGTTCAGGAATTTCCCCATCTGTAAAATACAGATCTGTCAAATCCATATATCCAAAGCCACTCCCGCCTTCGTCTCCAAGGATGGCCCCCTGCTTGGATACATTTTCCGCCAAAAGTTTCCAGTCTTCTTTATTGGGGATACGCCATCCATCCGGGCACACACCTTGATGGACAACACGTCCCGATTGCCGAGTAAACACAGAGTAGTCTAAACGGCAGCTTTCATATTTAAAACGGCAGTATTCGAATACTGAGTTTGCGGTATCACGGGCCATGCATTCGCCCGTATCCGATTCCCAAGAACAATACTCATATTTTGTACTATCGTTTCTATCGGCAGCCAAGCATACATTCTCCACGGCCACGGTATCCCAAATATATCTTCCTTCACCTTCTTCGTCTTCATACACAATATCACGTAGCAAGGCCGAAGTCAGGTTAAGGTCAGACATGCCAAGATTCATAGCCGCATGCCACATATAATAACGGCCATATATTTCACAAGAGGGATCAACATTACTGCACTTAGTTCTTCCAAGCAAATTACTTTTCAATGCGCTATCAGCACTTGCAGACACTGTATCTACATAGTTAAGACTTTGAGCCATCCACGTCTGTGTAACACCGTCCCAGTTATACGTGACAGTCTTGTATGTTTTACCGTCACGAGCATCGACCATCGTTCCACTTTCGAAATCAATCTTTTTCCATCCCTGCACCCATTTTTTCGAACGACAGACAATCCAATCCGACGACACGAATAATCCATACGAAAAGCTTCCACTATGATCCATAACACTATGCGTTTCATTTTCACGGGATTCCGTACATTGTCCATAACCCTTCATATGGGCAAAATAGGCAATCTCATATTCCAGCGACTTAAGTGTATTCAAATAGAGCCGTTCCGCGGATTCGCCCAAGGCGGCAACAGTGGCAGGCGATATGCCATAAAAGAGATTCATATCATCACTAAGCCCAATTTCAAAAGGGGAACCTCTGCGCATTATACGGAAAACCATATGCAATACATAAGACAAGTCCCCATTCACGCTCTCTAGACTTTCAAAGTTTCCCAAATCCTCATAGATTCCAAAACCTTCCAGAATTTCCGATTCTGCTTTCTTGCTCGCCGTGGCAAAGTCAATCCCATCGTTAACATATTTCTTCACAAGTGCAATTTTCATATAAGTTAACGAATTAATGTTAATCTCTTTATACTTCCGCAAATCTACAATCGCTCCTAAAGGAACCGGATACTTTGTAGTATCATCATCGTCCGACGCAAGATAGATAGAATCGTTCCACAGGCCCCGTCTCCAGCCCTCATAGGCCGTACAGGAATCCTTGATTTCAATCAAAACGTACGGACTATTCAACGAAAGCTTCTCAAACGTAAATTGTCCATTATCGCTGTAAACCGTATCTACGAAAGTACGACCAGTAGCCACAAGAGTCAAGGAGTCCAATTCGTAAACGACTACAGGCGTTCCCTTTCTAGCAAACGAAGACCCTTTGACATTTTGAGGATCACCGGCCATTTCACCATCCGAAGGCATTTTCAGCAATTTAGGATAAACATAGCCTCCCTGACCAGCCAAGGCATAAATGCCCTGTTCTTCCGTGTAGCCGCCCTCATGCGCAACCGGAGACGAGCCAACGTCTTCTGAACAGCCCGCATATATCATAAGAAGCGCAAATGCCATAATCAAGCAGAATGCGGCTCCTATAAAATCACATATCAACCTGTTTCGTTTGAAGTTTCTCATGTTTTCCTCCTAGGCCTTTTTATTGATACTCTTTTTTGTCATCGGAAAGAACTGCACGTTCAGGCGATAAACTTCGTCCGTACCGTCCTCCCGTGTCGCAATCGCAATAATCCTCTTGCGGAACTCTGCGATTTCTTGAACAATATCTTCATATGCCTTGCGCGTAATGCCAAGCGTAAGTCCCGAAAAATGGCGTTCGTCCTGAGCGACGCCCTCGATGGCATCCAGCGCAAACTCGCCCATCTGGCGGTGCATCCCGCGAATAGCCACAGGAGTCACGTCCAACGGCCCCGTTGTTACGCCCCTTTCAGTTTGCACATAATTTCCATCTTTATCTTTATGGAGCAAGTCCGCCTTGACGAGGAAATTAAGCGATTCGCTGACCTCGGCGGCCGTAATCTCCGGACGGCACGCTTTCGCAAGCGCAAGCGGCTTTGCACCCGGCATCGCAGGGGCAAGTTCGCGGAGCACGGGATTCTTCCAGCTTTCAAAATAGCGGTATGAATCGCCCTCTAGGATTTTCGCTTTGTGAGCCTCCGCGATCGAGAGCATTTTGCCAAAAGCGTCTTTTTTCTCGGAATCCGTCTTTGCGTTGTCAAACTTGACCATCTCGCAAAAATATTCTTGTTCGAAATCGACAAGGTGCATGGCCTTCGCCACACGCAATGCAGCCGCATCGCTCAAGTTCAAGCGACCTTCACTTGCATATTTCAGATGAACCGGCGAAGAGAATCCCGCCGCACGGGTGAACTCCTGCCAGGTAAAAGCGGTCTTCGCCTTTTTCTCGGCGTAATAATCCGCGATATATTGACGATAACTTGTGTATTCAAGTATATCTTTCATTGTTTCCTCCTAACACAAACGGCATATCGACTTTGCAAAGAGCGCCGTCCACAATTTTAAATATATCTCCAATTTTTAAAAAAGTCAATAGTTCACCATAAAAATTTTTAATTTTTATTGAAATTTAAGCAATTTTTACATTTGATAAAAAATTTTAGCCATTTTTGATAATACAAATAAAATAGTTATTAGTCAAAAAAAAAAAGAAGGCGGGCCGAAGCCCGTCTTCCATTCCTCCTAACAAAAAGGGAGAGAGATTAGTTTTTGATGCAGCGGACAAACATTTTATCATTGAGCACATAGAATGGGAGTGCATTCACAGGAGCATTCGTAATATTCATATACGTATGTATAGAGACGTTCTCATTCATAAGAACAACAGATAAGGAGACGCTGTCTACATCATTCTCGCTAGGAACCGACGCATACCTGCTTACACTTTGCGCACCCGCATGCACCACAAAGGGACTCGAACCACCCACGTACACCTCCATCGGCGCAATATATCCGAAACCGCTTCCATATGCATCACTAAGCGAAGCGCCTTGTGCGGCAATATTTTGCCTCAAGATTTCCCAATCTTCCTTATTGGGAATTCTCCACCCATCCGGGCACACACCACGATGAGCAACAGGCTTCGTTTGGTAAACAGATTCCGGCAAATCCAAGCGACAACCACTATTATACGTTCTACTACAATAAGCGTAAACGTTATCTGCGGTATCACGAGACACACATTCGCCATCCGGTGATATCACACTGCAATAAGCATACTTTACGCTGTCCCTCTCGCCTTCAAGATAACTTTTCATCAAACACATATCCTCTACAGCCACAGTATCCCATTTATCCGTATAAGTACTGTCGATATCATCCCATACAAATTTATGAGTAACAGACGTCATCTTTATAGAAGACCAGTCCAAATCCATCGCAGTCCGCCACGTATAATAACGACCATAGATTTCACAAGTGGAATCGCCTTTCCAGCACGTTGTGCTAGATGCCGTATCGTTATAGTTCAGATTTTCGGCCATCCAAGTCTGCGTAACATCGCCCCAATTATACGTGACCGTCTTATAAGTTTTGCCGTCGCGCGAATCCGTCATCGTTCCGTTAGAGTATTCCATCTTTTTACGTCCCGGTTTCCACTTACCGAAATGGCAAACAACCGAATAATGCTCATACCCTAATATTTTATAAACTTCATTTTCACGAGATTCAGTGCATCGACCAACACCATTTTTTTGTAAATAATAACCAATTTCATAATCAAGCAACTTTATCGTATTCAAATAAATTTGTTCCATATCACTCCCCAAAACAGCGATAATGGCAGACGTTTTGAAATAATATTCATCCAAATGCATAGGAAGATTCAAATCGAAAACATCACCAAGACTTATAATTTGAACCATCATCTGCAAAACATACGACAATTCACCATTTACATTTTCAGCATTTTCAAATTCTCCCAAATCTTCATAAATGCCAAAGCTTTCCAAGATTTCTCGCTCTGCCTTTTTACCCGCCGCAGCAAAAGACATCCCTTCGGTAAAGTATTTCTTCAGCAACGGAATTTTTAGATAACTTAATGTATTAATGCTTATTTTCGAAGAACCTGGTTCTTGGTAATTCCGTACATCAATTATAGCGCTTAAAGAAACCGGATATTTGGTAGAATCCAAAACGAGACAACGACTAGGTAAAGATGCCGCCCAAGAGGAATCCTCTGCAATCAAAGCATCATAATCGCATGGAATTTCAATATGCGTTTGATAAGACGAAGAACCCCACACACCACGCTGTTGACAATCAAATGCAATGCAAGAATCCTGTATTTCAATCAATACATACGGGCTACCCAAAAGAATATTTTCAAATGCAAAACGACCTTCACCATTGTCGATGGTATCCAAAAAAACATGACCATTCGGTTCAAGAGTAAGGGGACTCAACTCGTAAACAGCAATAACAGTCCCTTCTGCAACGTCCAAATGACCATCATTATTTCGAGAAGCTGAATCAAGCCTATTCAATTTCATCACTTTAGGATACACATCGCCAACTCGCCCCGCCAAGGCATAAATGCCCTGTTCTTCTTCGGTACCGCCACGACCAACATTTATTGGCGAATCGGCATCTTCGGAGCAGCCCGAATACATTACAAGAAGGGCTAACGCCATCATCAAGCAGAATGCCGCCTCGATAAAATCGGCCACCATCATGTTTCGATTTAATTTTTTCATGATATCCTCCTAACCCTTTTTATTTAAATGTTTATTTGTCATCGGAAAGAACTGCATATTCAAGCGATACACTTCTTCCGTCGCATCATCTTCTCTTGCAATCGCGATGATGCGTTTGCGGCACTCGGCAATTTCCTGAACGATTTTTTCGTAGGCTTCACGCGTAATGCCAAGCGTAAGTCCCGAAAAATGGCGCTCGTCCTGAGACACGCCCTCGATAGCGTCTAGCGCGAACTCGCCCATCTGGCGGTGTAGCGTACGGACCGCTACCGGTGTCGCCTTCATGGGACCTGTCGTCACAGATTTTTCAGTCTGTACGTAATTTCCGTCTTTGTCCTTTTGCAATAAATTCGCCTTGACCAAAAAACTCAGCGACTCCGTCACTTCGGCGGCAGTAATTTCCGGGCGGCAGGCACGGGCAAGAGCAAGCGGTTTTGCCCCTGGCATCGAAGGCGCCAGCTCGCGGAGCACCGGATTTTTCCAATCCTCGAAAAAGCGGTAGGAATCAGCTTCTATGATTTTTACCTTGTGCGCAGCGGCAATCGCAAGCATCTTGTTGAAGAAAATCTTTTTTTCTTCGTCTGTCTTGGCGTGGTCAAAGCGGACCATTTCACAGAAATAATCCCGTTCGTATTCCACAAGGGACATGGCAGAAGCAACGCGGAGCGCAGCCTCCTCGCTCAAGTTGAAGCGACCTTCGCTCACGTACTTAAGGTAAACAGGCGAAGAAAAGCCCGCCATCTCGGCGAACATCTGCCAAGTAAACGCGGACTTGGCTTTTTTATCGGCGTAATAGTCCGCAATGAACTGCCGATAACTAGTGTATTCTAGTACATCTTTCATTGTTCCTCCTAACAAACGGCTTCATAAATTCACGCCCTGCAAAAAAGCGTCACGCCGTTTCATGATTCAAATATACTATCAATTTTCAAAAAGTCAATATTTTTTACAATATAAAATTTAGTTTTTTATTAAATTTTAGCATTTTTACAAAAAATCAATAAAAAATCGAGCTTTTTTCACAATATAGAGAGATAGTCAACAGTCATTACATCAACCGGTTCACCAACCTTAATCCGCCATGACGCTCCGCCCCCAACAACTAATGACCAATGGACCAAAAACAAAAAGAAGGCGGGCCGAAACCCGTCTTCCATTCCTCCTAACAAAAAGGGAGAGAGAGATTAGTTTTTGATGCAGCGGACATTCACATTATCCAAAGGAGGCATATAAACATCGCCGTCATCATTATATTGGTATTCCTTGGGAGTATTAAACCCAAAACCGTCTCCAGTTGAATACCCTTGGAAGAAAGTAACTCTAGACAAATGCTCATCCGTCACTGCAAAATGATTATAAAAAGCACCACCCCCATTCTTAATTATACGACCTTCATCATCCATGGTAAGCCCACTTGAACTTTTCAAACCAAACCCTGTTGCAGCCTCATCATAAAGGACAGGCACTGCTTTAACATAATCAACTCCATACTGCCCACCCAAATTACGCAACAAAGTTTTCCAATCATTCGTGGTCGGAATACGCCAACCATCTGGACAAATTCCTTGATGAGCATCCAAATTCGATCGCAGCACAGGATTGACATAATCATAACCCCAAACTCCTTCTCCATCCATACAGGTTCCATCGTCAAGCCCACTTGTTGAATCCGAGACGCTAGCAAGTACTTTTTGGCACTCCTGGTAAGAAACCGTATCCACCCCTTGCCAACGAACCCAGTACACATACATATCATTCCACTCAATATCCATCGCATTCATCCATATATACCGACCAACAATCATGCAAACAGTTTCACCGCTATAACCTTCACATGCAGGGTGCGCCGCATCCGTATAAACAAGGTCCTCAGCCATCCATGTCTGCACGGCACCGCCCCAATTATACGTCACTGTCTTATAAGATTTACCATCTCGATTATCGACCAGCAAACCTTTTGTATATTCCACCGGCTTAAAGCCCATCGTCCACTTACCAGAGCGGCACACTACATTAACAACATTTACGACACTACGAACTTTAATTCCGCCAACATCATTTTCGCGAGCTTCGGTGCACCGTCCCAATCCATCAACTTTAGCCAAGAAGCCAATTTTATAATCTATCATTTTCTTCATATTCTGATAATATTTCTCCAATTGGCCGCGCCCCGCAAATTCTGTGGGAGAGGCATAATTGACAATCACATCCCACCATTGAAGCCCCATGCGAGCACTTTTTACAGTATATTGAATTAGCTTATTTACATAAGACAATTCAGAATCATCATCATACACATTTTCAAACGAACCCAAATCTTCGTATATTCCAAGATCTTCAAGAATTTTGCGTTCAGCCATTTGATTCGCTTCTGCAAAAGTCTTTCCTTCGGCCATATATTCTCGTAAAAGTGGAACTTTAGCGCTCGTCAACGAATTAACACTTATTTTTTTATTTTTTCGCAAATCCACAATAGCACGAAGTTCTTTTGCTTCTATCGTAGAATTAAAACAACGATTATTCCAAAACATTTGATCACTTACATACAAGCATGTATCACGGGAAGGTACGAATTTTTCAATCAATACATACGGGCTATTCAGATTAAGGCTATCGAACACAAAATGTCCTTCATCGTCGTCAATCGAGCCAACAAAAGAACGACCGTTCGTATCGAGCGTCAAGGAATCAAGTTCATAAACAGTGATAGAAGTTCCCTTAGGCACCAGCATCGATTCTTCATACGGCAAAGATTCTCCATACGGCAACGATCCTCCAACATCGTCTTTCACCAGCAATTTGGGATACACATCGCCAACTCGCCCCGCCAAGGCATACACGCCCTGCTCCTCAGCTGCACCGCCATGAGCTCCGTCTATCGGAGAATTGTCTTCGGAACAACCCGAATATATCATGAGAAGAGCAAACGCCATCACCAAGCAGAACGCCGCCCCGATAAAATCACGCACAAGCGTGTTACGGTTCAAGTTTTTCATGATTTCCTCCTAGTCCTTTTTGTTTAAACTTTTGTTTGTCATCGGGAAGAACTGCACGTTCAAGCGATAGACTTCGTCTGTCGCAGGTTTACGTGTTGCAATCGCAATGATGTCCTTGCGGAACTCGGCAATTCTCTGCACGATTTCTTCGTACGCTTCGCGGGTGATGCCAAGCGTAAGGCCCGAAAAATGGCGTTCGTCCTGCGGCACGCCCTCGATAGCGTCAAGCGCGAACTCGCCCATCTGGCGGTGCATTCCGCGGACCGCGAGCGGCGTAACATCCATCGGGCCGGTCGTCACCGTTTTTTCCGTTTGGGAATAATTGCCGTCCTTGTCTTTTTTGAGCAAGTTCGCCTTGACTAAAAAACTCAGCGATTCGCTGACTTCGGCAGCCGAGATTTCCGGGCGGCAAGCATGAGCGAGCGCCAATGGCTTTGCCCCGGGCATCGCGGGAGCAAGTTCGCGGAGCACCGGATTTTTCCAGTCTTCAAAAAAGCGGAACGATTCGCCTTCCAGGATTTTAGCCTTGTTCCCATCCGCAATCGAAATCATTTTGCTGAACGCCGCCCGCTTTTCATCATCGTTCTTCGCATGATCGAACTTGACCATTTCGACAAAGAACTCGCACTCGAAATCCGCAAGATGCATGGCCTTTGCCGTGCGCGCAGCAGCCTCTTCGCTCAAGTTGAAGCGGCCCTCGCTCACATATTTAAGGTAAACCGGCGACGAGAATCCCGCCGTTTTGGCGAACTCCTGCCAAGAGAATGCAGACTTCGCCTTGCGATCGGCGTAATAGTCCGCAATATACTGGCGGTAGTCCCTGTATTCAAGTATATCTTTCATTTTTCCTCCTAACGCTCGGCCTTTTTCTAGAACTTTTTGGAAAGGTTTCATTAGCAGGCCGTTTGTCGATATTCTAAATATACTCCATTGTTTTAGAAAAATCAATAGTTTTACAATATATTTTATCAAATTTTATTGAATTTTCAATAATTTTTCAAAAGAATTAAAAAATTCATCATTTCTACAATATGAAGGAGTATAAAAAGCGACAAAATAATCGCGAACCGTTACACAAGCACCAACCGCCACCCAAACGCAAGGAACGCCCAAAAGGTACAACAGTCGCGAACCGCCGCAAGATGCCAAAATTGCGGCTTTTCGTACAAACTCTCGTCAAAAACATGCGAAAACGGCATTTGAACACCCCAAAACCGCAAAATTACGTACTAGCATAGGTAAAATCGGCGCTCAAGTACGTAATTCAAAATGCTTACTTTGTTCATTACGTACTTCGAGTGGAAATTTGAGACGTTCAGTACGTAAAAAAATTATTTTTTGCCAGCACAATTGGGCAAAAAAGCCCATTCAGGTCAATTTCGGTCCGTTTTTCCCACCAAAAAACCGCGAAAACGACATTTTGGCCCTCAGAAAAATGCAAATTACGTACTAACTGGGGTAAAAACGCGGCCCAAGTACGTAATTTTAAAAAATGGCCTTTTTTTGTTACGTACTGCGAAGGGAATTTTACGGCGTCAAGTACGTAAACACCAATTTTTCTTGAAAAGCTGCATTTTTATATACTACATTCTACACCATGGACTTTTTCACAAAAATTGATATTTCCGCTTCGGAATGGCCGATCGACTACAATTCGCACGTTGCTTTTTTCGGGTCGTGCTTTGCCGACAATGTTTCCGCACAATTTGCAGCACGTAAATTCAAGGTTCTCACCAATCCTTTCGGGACTGTGTATAACCCGCTCTCGATAGCAATGCAAATCAAAGCGATTGCGAACGGCAAAAAATTCGGAGGCCCGGAAGTCTTCCAGGACATGCGATCGGACTGCACGGAAAGTTTCGCCGAGAAGCCAAGCGGCACAGGGTTCAACGCCGAGCGTTGCGGCGCCCCGTGGCACTGTTGGGATGCGCACGGTTCACTCTCGGCAGCAACTCGCGAAGAATGCATTACGAAGCTGGACGGAGCCGCAGACCAAGCACGGGAGTTTTTGCAAAAAGCCGATGTCGTGTTCATCACGCTAGGGACCGCATTCGTTTATTTCTTGAGAAAAAGCGGAGTCGCCGTTTCGAATTGCCACCGGCAAAATCCTAATTTGTTCATACGCAAAATGATTTCCGTGGACCACGCAGCCGAAGCGCTGAAAAGCATCGTGTATGATTTACAGAAGATAAAATGCGACTGGATCGCTTCGCCAGGCTCCCACGCTTCGCTCGGAGTAAGTGTAGCCCGCAATGACGAGCAAAGGGAGAAACACGAACTTCACATAGTCTTCACGGTTTCGCCGCTCCGGCACTTGAGCGATGGCGCGCACGAGAACACGCTTTCGAAATCGACATTGCAGTTGGCGATAGAAAAAGTCATGCGGGAAATCGACACGACCCCTGCGGAGTCCCGCAACGACAAGTCCAAGATTTCTTCGGAGCCTTCCACCCCCTGCGATGACAGGACCAATAACGCCGCAAATTCTTCGAGTCCATTAGTCATACCGACCGTCCACTATTTTCCAAGTTACGAAATCGTGATGGACGAACTGCGCGATTACCGTTTTTACGACAGCGACATGATTCACTTGTCCAAAATAGCGGAAAATTATATTTTCGAACGCATGGCAGAAACGTATTGCACCGAAGAAACTCGAGAGAACATTCACAAGGTGGAAAAGTTCATGAAAAGCGTAAACCACCGCATCGTCGATGCGCAGGCACCCGCCGCCCGCAACTTCGCACAAAAGATTCTCGCTCAGGCCGCAGAACTTGAAAACCAAATCGCTGGATTGGACTTAAACGAAGAACGCCAACGTTTTTCCAACGCAGATATTTAGACCATTACAACGAATTTTCACATGCAGTTCGCGACATTCATGTTTTTAATGCTTATTTTTAGCAGCGATAAATATAAGGGGTAGTTCAAATGAAATCAAAAAATTCCCTATTTGGATTTTTAATTAGCGCAGCGCTACTAAACGCAGGCCTCACGAGCGCCTTCGCCGCAGACGAGACCATCCGCTCTTTAGCCGAAGAACGCGGACGTTTTATCGGCACCATTTTGAACAGCGAATGGTTCAACGATAACATCGAACCAGAATTCGAGCAAATTCACAAGACGCAATTCAACGTAGTCGTTGCCGAAAACGAAATGAAGTTCGACGCAACCGAACCGAAAGAGAACGAGTTCAACTACACCAAGGGCGACAAGATGATCGCATACGCACAGGCAAACAACATACGCGTGCGCGGTCACGCCCTCGCCTGGCACAGCCAAGTTCCCGGCTGGGTAAACGATTACAAAGGGCAAAAAGAGAAACTGCTCAAGGTTCTCAAAAACCACATCGACAGCGTCGTCGGGCACTGGAAAGGTAAAGTCGCCGAATGGGATGTTGTAAACGAAGCCGTGAACGACGAGTATAACGCCGGTTGGCGTAGCCAAGGTTCCGTATGGTACGAGGGCATCGGCGCCGAGTTCCTGGACTCCGCTTTCGTGTGGACGCACGCTATCGATCCCGATGCGGAACTTTGCTACAACGACTACTCCCTCGAATGGGGCATGCGCGAAAATTCCAAGGCCAGTTTTGTCGTGGAACAGGTCAAGCGCTGGAAGAAAAACGGGATCCCCATCACTTGCGTGGGCACGCAGACACACATCGAAATTGCGCATGAGACGACACCGCAGAACGTACGCGATTTTGCGAAGGCTCTTGCCGAATTGGACATCACGCTGAATATCACCGAACTGGACATCGGTTTCCCGAAAGGTTCGGCGGGCAGTCTCGGAGCCGCTGACTACGCCAAGCAAGGCCACTTGTACCGTCAATTCATGGACGTATTCCTCGAAGAACCGAACATGGGCGAATTCGTCATCTGGGGATTGACCGATGCACACAGTTGGTTGGACGAGCAGCAGGGCAAGACTGAAGGCCTCCTCTACGACAAGCAATACAAGCCGAAGCCCGCCTTCGACAGCATTATGGTAAGCCTCAAATCGCACCCAGCATCCGAAGTGAAAACGCCCTACACATTCAAAAAAGACACCATTCCAAGCGATACGACGGTCCAAGACACGACTGTAAAGGATACGACCGTTCGAGACACAACAGCAAAAGACACGAGCAATGCCATCATGAAATTCACAGGCTTGCAGAAGCTATCCATGCACCTTGCCGGACGCACGCTCTTTATTACAGGCACAAGTGCAAAGCCATCCACAGTAGAACTATTCGACATGCAAGGTCGCCCCGTATTTAGCACCAAGTGCGAAAAAGGCTCCATCGATTTGAAGCACACCGCAGAAGGTCTATACGTAGTGCGAATCCGCACAGGCTCGACAAGTTACATGCAACGAATCGCCATTAAATAGAATTACATTTATACAAAATATTGCTAATAAGTATTGTAAAAAATGAGCCGCGGCAAAAAGCCGCGACCCATTTTCCTCCTAACGAAACACTCCAAATCAGCCAGAGCGATTAGTTTTTAATGCAGCGGACATTCATCATTCGATTAGCCTCGATGATGTACCCTTGCCAATCCCATTTCAAGTTTTTCATGAATGCGATGCTGTACGTCTTATATTCACCATAATGGTAGTATTTGTCAATATCATCTGGCCGGACGACGAAGTCCTCTACGGTAATCGGGCCAAAACCGATTTCCGGGAAGCTATATGTCCCAATATGCGGGTACTCATCCATTGAGACAACATAACCCTGCAATCTATAACACTGCTGTATCAGTTGGAGCCAGTCATTTATATTGGGGATTCTCCATCCATTGGGGCACAGTCCTTGGTAATAGCCCTTTTCGTTCTCGATGGAATCCACTATGGCCACGACCTTTTCAAAGTTGACTTTGCCACTGTCGTTGCTTACAACCGAAGAATCCAGGCCCATCGCTTCGTACCATTTGTATTGGACCAAAGAATTCCAATATGTAGAATCAAGCGTATAGGACCATTCCGCAGCATCGCCACGATTGTTGTTAGCATTAAGCCTTTCCTGCTCAGCCTTCATGGCATTGGCGTTAGTGCTGTCCCAAACGGGTGTTATGGTTTCGCTACTATAGGTCAAATTCTCCGCCATCCACGTCTGCACAATATCATTGAAGACAAAGGTGACCGTCTTGTACATTTTCCCGTCGCGTTCGTCGATCATGGTGCTATCTGAACGTGAAATATCATCTTGAAGTACACGGAATGCCGATGCGTTCCAGTTTCCCGATGAACATTTTATCTTTAGTGTCAATTCGGGGCCCAGGAATTCAATTTCCAACGAATCGCCATCCTTCTCCTCCGTGCACTTACCCTGTCCATAGAGACTCGAGAGGAAGTTGCCGAACATGATTCTGTCTTTTTCGTTGAGTTCCTTGCTCTTTCGCCCATGCCAAATCCAAGGACTCATGTCCTTTTTGCAGTTGTTCCTGACCGAGTCGGGAACATCGGCAAACGATCCCTTTGTAGTGAGAATATTCACTGCTTGCGGATCGATACACGCATCGTAGTCAGTGAAGATACTCATGAAATACACGGCATCCATTTCTTCGTCATAGAATTTAATCGATTCTTTGCCTTCATAGACAAATGCTTTGTCGTAAAAACCGAAAGCGTCCATGACATCGCGGTCAGCCTGCTGCTTGGCGGCTCCAAAGGTCATTCCCTGCTTGACCAAATAAAGCAAGCGGGATGCTTCCAGGGAACTCATCACATTAATAGAGACTTGTTCAGTTTCGCGCAAATCAACCACGGCATGGTACAAGTCCCAGGAGGCACTATCCCGCAAATAGACGATTTCCTCGTCTTGCGAAGTCCACCAATTTACATTTCTCCAAGGAGACAACTCAAGCAATACATAGTGGCTGTTCAACGAAACACTATCGAACGAGAACATGCCCGAGGTGTCTGTAAGCGAACTGTAAAAAACATTTCCCGTCGCGTCGAATGTCACGGAATCAAGTTCGACCATCCTTACCATGTATCCTTCCTGAAGAGTACTCGAGATCATCGAGGAATCCGAGGACCCATCGTAAGAAATACGCATCGCGCGCCCGATTACCTGTACGCTAGCCGACAAGCCCGTTTCCTCAACAGTGCCTCCAGCAACATCGTTTTCCGAACACGCCGCAAACACAAGGGCAAGCAACGCAGCTATTTTACAGACAAACAGTCCACTAATTTTAGAGTAATTCATATTGTCCTCCTCGCTATTTTTTTAATTCCTGTTTTTGTGTCAGCGGGAAAAGCTGCATATTCAGACGATAGACTTCGTCCGTTGTAGCATTTTTTCTCGCGATGGCGACGACTTTTTTACGGCAATCGGCAATTTCTTGCACGATTTCGTCGTAGCCGTCCTTCGTGATGCCAAACGTGACACCCGAGAAATTTCGTTTGTCCTGAGCCACGCCTTCGATTGCATCGAGCGCAAGTTTGCCCATTTGGCGGTGCATCGTGCGGACAGCTACCGGAGTCACGCTCATCGGGCCCGTTGTCAAGGATTTGTCCGTTTGTACGTAGTCGCCTTTATCGTTTTTTTCAAGGAATCCGCCCTTGACGAGGAAGTTCAGTACATCGCTGACTTCGGCGGCGGTAATATTCGGACGGCAAGCATGCGCGAGTGTAAGCGGTTTTGCTCCAGGCATCGATGGGGCAAGTTCACGAATAACGGGATTTTTCCAGCTTTCAAAAAAGCGGAACGCATCGCCTTCTATAATTTTTACCTTGTGCGCATCTGCAATCGACAGCATTTTGTTGAAAGCGTTCTTCTTGTCGATATCCTTTTCCGCATGGTCGAACTTGACCATTTCTGCGAAATATTCTTTTTCGTAATCGGCGAGGCGCATGGCATCGGCAACGCGGACAGTCGCGGATTCGCTCAAGTTAAAGCGACCTTCGCTCACGTATTTCAGATAAACACGCGAAGAGAAGCCAGCTTCGTTAGCGAACTCTTGCCAAGTAAATGCAGATTTCGTCTTTTTATCGGCATAGTAATCTGCAATATACTGGCGATAGCTCGTATATTCTAAGATTTCCTTCATTTTTCCTCCTTACGGCAATCATTTTGGCAGCTCCTTTTTTTTCGAGCGCGCCCTGATAAGCGAACTGCGGATTTCACGTCCGCCTCGCTCTTGATGATAAATATACACCTATTTCCAAAAAAGTCAATAGTTTTGCAACACAAAATATCAATTTTTACAAAAATTTTAATGATTTTACAAAAATCAATAAAATTTTAATCATTTTTCACAATACAAGCATATTATATTTTAAAAGAAGAGATGCCCGATCAAGTCGGGCATGACAATGTCAATGAAATAATTGGATCCTATCGATTTCCCGGCTCGGTGGTTCGACAAAAAGGTCACTGAGCTGGTATGCTGAGCTTGCCGAAGCACTGCCGAAGTGCACAAACCAGTTCATCAACCTAAACCGGGGTGACAAAGTAAATCATGAAATAACAGGATGGAGCAAGTCCCAACCGTGACGTTCGCCTTGGGGCAAACTCGCCTTTTGAGGTTGTCTCCGCTCGTTGTCCAGAATGACGAAATGCGAGAATGGTGGCTCGACGGCCGCAACGACGTTTTATTCGGGATGTTTTTATTGCAAGCCTTGAGCCTCGCGCATGCGACGGCGGGCACGGGAACCCGGGCGGTTACGACGATGGTGACGACCGCCGTTCTGCGGCTGCGGCGTGTTGCCTGCTGGAAAATTCACGTTCTGAGAGCGTCCGAACGGTCGCGCAGTTGACATGGCATGCGAGTTCTGAGCATTTACGTTCTGCGTATTTCCAGCATTTGCACTACGTGCATTCTCGCGATTTTCATTGCGGTTGTCCTTACGACCACGTGCGCCGCGATTGTTGCGGGTTTCCTCAGCACGTGCCTGCGCTTCTTCGCGGGACATGCGACCACGAGAATTGCGCATCATGCTTTCGGCGGTTTCTTTCTGCGGAGGTGGCAACTTGTCATAAATGCTCTGGTCACCTTCCGGGATTTTCACGCGGGTCAGCTTTTCGATTCCGCGCAAATCGGATTCTTCGTCCGGCGAGCAGAACGAAATCGCCACACCATCCTTCCC
The DNA here is from genome assembly GCA_902800345.1 of Fibrobacter succinogenes. Classification (GTDB taxonomy): domain Bacteria; phylum Fibrobacterota; class Fibrobacteria; order Fibrobacterales; family Fibrobacteraceae; genus Fibrobacter; species Fibrobacter succinogenes_H. Next base: position 4,459 of record CADCDO010000025.1, on the reverse strand, counting down.
TGCGCGAGCTGTACGGCCGATGCGATGCACGAACGTTTCATGTTCATTCGGCAAATCGTAATTGAACACATGACTTACGTCATCCACGTCAATGCCACGTGCCGCAATATCCGTTGCGACAAGTACTCGAATTTGTTCGCACTTAAAGTTTCCGAGAGCTTCTTGACGGCGGTTCTGGCTCTTATTTCCGTGAATGGCAGCGCACTTGACACCCGCCTTTTCGAGAACACGTACAATTTTATCTGCACCGTGCTTGGTACGGCAAAATACAAGCACCTTTTTCATCTCGGGATGTTCCGCCAAAAGTTCCTTGAGCAAAGCACCTTTACGGCGTTTGTCGATGCGGTAAAGTTCCTGACGAATGCGTTCAATCGGAGTGCTCTGCGGCGCAACTTCCACACGCACTGGATTCGGGCGCAGAATCGTCGAAGCGAGTTTCGAAATTTCTTCTGGCATCGTGGCGCTAAAGAACAAATTCTGCCTATCCTGCGGGAGCAACGCTACGACCTTGCGGATATCATGGATGAATCCCATGTCGAGCATACGGTCGGCTTCATCGAGTACAAAAAATTCAAGTTTCTTGAGCGTCACCGCCTTCTGCCCAATCAAATCGAGCAACCGTCCTGGAGTCGCCACAAGCACATCGACACCGCGAATCAATTTTTGCTTTTGAGGATTGTCATTCACACCGCCGAAAATGCACGCTGTCGAAATCGCCGTGAACTGCGCATATTCCTTGAAGCAGTCTTCCACCTGAATCGCAAGTTCGCGCGTCGGTAAAAGAATCAACGCGCGGCAGGTCTTCGGCGAGCGGAACTTTCCAGAATCCAGCAAACGCTGCAATATCGGAAGAGCAAATGCAGCCGTTTTCCCCGTACCCGTTTGCGCAATTCCCAAAAGGTCCTTGCCTTCGAGCAGGCTCGGGATAGAACGTTCTTGAATCGGAGTCGGAGTTTCGTAACCCACAGCGCGAACCGCACGCTGCAACGGATTTGCCAAAGGAAGTTCTTCAAATTTCATATTGGCACAAAGATAGAAAAAGAAAAAAACGCGCTACAACACAGTTTAACGCCTGCAGCGATTCATTCCACCATGGGCTGCATAAAAAGCTTTCTTGTCTTCGTACATGCGGGCATCGACGATATTGATGAAAGTATCGACACTTTCCATCTTCATATCGAACTTGTGGAATCCGATAGAAACAGAAAGTACGTAAGGCTTCGATTCGTTCTTGTTGAATTTATCAAAAAAATTGCGGATTCTGGCAATGCCCTTTTCCACCATTATATCTTCTTGCGTATTAAGTAAAATAATAAACTCATCACCTGCATAGCGAATAACGCTTCCCATGTCGCTCACAGCCGATTTGAGAATTCGCGCCGACATCAATAACGCATCGTCGCCCACGGCATGCCCAAATTCATCATTGATATGTTTGAAGCCGTTCAAGTCAATCATAATGCCGGTAATACTGAGATTCGGGCGATTGACATACTTTTTCATCAAGTAGTTCATGTACGAACGATTAAACAGTCCCGTCAACTGATCATGGTAAATCATCTCGTTCTGGAGACTCGCAAGTACTCCCGCAATCGAAACCGCAATGCTTGTGGGAATAACCGAAATCCCGTAAAAAAGCGCTTGGACCATACCCCCAATGACAATCGGCACAATATAAGCCCAAATCGGGAAAAACTTGAGAAATCCGCCTTTCGCCTTCGCCTTAAAATAAGTCACAATGCTATTGAAAACCAGCATGTAATCAACAACCATAAAGAAAGAGTACAGATAAGTTCTAGAATAAAGGTTATTCTCATCGATATAAAAAACAATCGGTGTAAAAATATTGATTAAAAGCAAAGCAAGGCCAAGGAGAACAACCGTATTCAGCGCAATCCTGGAACGGGATGACATTCCCCCGTTCAAATGGAACGACAAAAAGCGCACCCAGAAAAAGCTAGTCAGCATATTCGCCGCAAAAAGCCACGTACTTGTCGCATAAACAACAAACCTTGGCGTAAAGCCCGGCAATCCCTTCATCGTGTAAGAAATCGGATCGGCAACGCAACTAATCAGGGCAAGAAACATCATCATCATCAAGTTCTTGTCCGAACGGCTCCGAGTCTGGAATCGCCACAAGTTGCACACAATCATAACAGCAATCAGAACTATCCCGATTACATTTGCAACATATATGCTTTCTAGATTGAAAAGCGGTTCCATATTATTGCACCATTTCTTTTAATTATAGATATTATTTGCGGGAATTTATCGAAATTGATATTTCTTGACAAAAAAAGCGTCTTAAAAGTGATAAAGCGCAAAAAAGGCGACCCTAAGGCCGCCTTAAAAATTTTGAAATGGCGATCCCGGAACGGAGTCCGGGATGACATCATTAAGCACCCAGTTTTGCGCGGATCCAGTTGTTGGCGTTGGCGATGGCACCGGCAATCTTGTCGACTTCCTTGGTACCGGCCTGAGCGCGGTCCGGGCGTCCACCGCCGCGGCCACCGCAAGCAGCGGCGAGGTCCTTCACTAGGTCGCCGGCCTTGATGCCCTTGGCCTGGACGTTCTTGCCGACCATCACGGCGATGCTGCCGGAACCGTTGTCCTTATTCGCAATCACGGCGACGCTATCGGTGTCAAGCTTGTTCTGAACGCCGTCCAGCAAGTTCTTGTACTTTTCGTCCGGCAAGGAGAGTTCGCGAACGTAAAGATTCACGCCCATCACGTTGATGCCGCCGTTCAGGAGTTCGGCTGCGGCGAGGGTCGCAAGTTCGAGCTTCACGGACTGCAGGCTCTTTTCGAGGTTCTGCGTCTTGGCGAAGGACTGCTGAATGCGGTCGAGAACTTCGACGTCCTTGCAGCGGAGCTGTTCGCGGAGAGCCGTCAAAATCTGCGTTCCGGCACGGAGCAGCGAGAGAGCGCCACGGCCAGAGACTGCTTCGATGCGGCGCACGCCAGCAGACACGCTGGATTCAGAGATAATCTTCACCATGCCGATGTTACCGGTGTTCTGCACGTGCAAGCCACCGCAGAGTTCCTTGGAGAATTCTTCGTTGGCGCAGCCCATCTTCACGACGCGGACTTCATCACCATACTTTTCGCCGAACAAAGCCATAGCACCGCTAGCCTTGGCTTCGTCCACACCCATCACCTGGGTGTTGACCGGCAGGCATTCCATCACCTTCGCGTTCACGATGTCTTCCACCTTCTGGATTTCTTCGGCGGTCATCGCGTTGAAGTGGCTGAAGTCGAAGCGGAGGAGTTCGTTCGAAACGAAGCTACCCTGCTGCTGCACGTGAGTGCCGAGCACCTGACGGAGAGCGGCCTGCAGCAAGTGCGTTGCGGAGTGGTTCTTGCGGATATCGTTACGGCGGTCGTTATCGACGGTTGCCATGAACACAGCACCCATCGTCGTTTCGTTTGCCGTACCCTTCTTCACCTTACCGCGGCAGAGGGCGGTGTCGTTCACCTTCACGGTGTCGAACACGTCAATTTCCAGGTCAGCAGAAACGAGCGTTCCCTTGTCGCCGACCTGGCCGCCCATTTCGGCATAGAACGGAGAAGTTTCAAGAACGATGCTGAGCACGCCCTTGTCTTCGCGCCAGCGGACAACCTTCGTTTCGCAAGCGGAGAGCTCGTAGCCCACGAACTTGGTGCTTTCTTCGCTGTACTGCGTCCAGCCTTCGGTACCCATCGTGTTGATGCCCTGCTTCATGTTGGCGCGGGCGCGGGCCTTCTGTTCTTCCATGCACTTGTTGTAGCCTTCTTCGTCAATCGTAAGGCCCTTTTCCTCGGCGAGAATGCCGGTGAGGTCCGGCGGGAATCCGTAGGTATCGTAAAGGAGGAACACCTTGTCGCCCGGAATCTTGTCGCCCTTCTTCAAGTCGGCGGAGATGGCGGCGAAGCGTTCGAGGCCGGCGTCGAGCGTGCGGATAAAGCTTTCTTCTTCGCTCTTGATTACGGAGGCGACGAATTCCTTGCGTTCGCGGATTTCCGGGAAGGCATCGCCCATCGTGTCGGCGAGCACCTGCACGAGCTGGCAAATGAACGGCTTCTTCTGGCCGAGGAGGCGGGCAAAGCGGCTTGCGCGGCGGAGAATGCGGCGGAGCACGTAGCCACGACCTTCGTTGCTCGGGAGAGCGCCATCGGCAATAGCGAACGAAATAGCGCGGATGTGGTCGGCAATCACGCGGTGCGGGGTGCCGGCTTCGCCATCGTTGTACGGCACGCCGGAGAGTTCAGCGATCTTTGCGATAATCGGGGTAAACACGTCGGTGTCGTAGTTGCTGGTCTTGCCCTGGAGAATAGCGCAGATACGTTCGAAGCCCATACCGGTATCGACGTTCTTTGCCTTCAGCGGAATCAGGGAGCCATCGCTCACGCGTTCGTACTGCATGAACACGTTATTCCAAATTTCAATGTAGCGGTCGTTTTCGCCGTTCACGCCCTTGAT
>CADCDO010000024.1 GCA_902800345.1 Fibrobacter succinogenes | reverse complement strand
GAACCAGAACTTCGGTTGCGGTTCCAGCCGTGAACACGCTCCGCAGGCTCTCAAGCGCTGGGGCATCCGCGCCATCATCGCCGAAAGCTACTCCGAAATTTTCTTTGGCAACTGCGTCGCTATCGGCGTGCCCTGCTACAAGGTGAGCCACGAAGTTGCAGACAAGATCCTCGCCTGGATCGAAGCACACCCGAGCGAAGAACTCGTCACCAGCACCGAAAGCCGCACGCTCAAGATGGGTGACGAAACCATCGAGCTCACGCTTGCTGACGGCCCCCGCGGCCAGTTCCTCGACGGCTCCTGGCACGCACGCTCCGCCCTCATGGCCAACGCCGACAAGGTGCAGGAACTTGCAAGCAAGCTGCCGTATATGAACTTTCTGAAGTAGGAAGTAGACAGTAGGCAGTGGTTAGTGGTTGGTGGTTAGGAATGATCACGTCATTGCGAGCGTAGCGAAGCAATCTCCTACCCCACTACATCAGCAATTCAAAAGCGTCCAGGTTAAAAGCCTGGACTTTTTTTTATATTATGTACAACAACCTTGAAACGAGAAAAAAATGATTAAAGAAACTATTGAAGCGTGGAAAAACTTCATCCTTGGTCTCTACGAACTTTTTTTCGTACCGATTCAGGAACACAAATCGAAACCAGAAACTCTTCGTTCCGTCTGCTTGATATTCGGGTCCCTCTTACTCGTTGGCGGATTGACAGTGGCTGCTGCATGGGGACTACTCTTTTTCTTACTTAGCCGTCTTTAGTTTCTTCACATTAAGTTTTTTCTCAACAGTTTTTCTTGCACTATTTGAGCATAAGTTACGCAGTTTTATAAGTCTTAAGAGGTTATTTAAAAGACGATAAATACCTAAAAATAGGACATAAATGCATATGTTATGGATAATTTTAATTTGTTTAATCATTGTCGGGGTTATTACCAATAATTTTACACCATTAAAGGTTTTTGGTAAAATTGTGGCGTGGTTCTTTGGTATCGTGTTGGCATTATGCTTAATCTTTTTTTTGATATTAACTATTGTAGCAAAAAGTAACGAAGCCGAAAATAAGAAGCAACAAGAAGCATATTGGGAACAAGTTAAAAAAACACCGTTAATCCAATGGGCATGTGACGCCGATGGTTACCAATTATATTTAGGGGAACGTCCTGAATATGTTTATCAATGTTCAACCGGAAAATTAATCGCCACTCTGCATTATGATGGTTATTTATGCAAACCATCATATAAAACAGTAAACCATTGGAAGCACTGTGAGCACTCTAACCAAGCAAAAAAATCAAAATACAATCATTTATTAAAAGATTAGGTTTAATCGGTCTATGCATTTTATTATTACTTTTTATAAGCTGAGATAAAACATTAAAATTTAAAAGGATCCTTGTGAAAAAATTTTTGTTCATGCTTTCTGTTTTCGTATTAGCAAATTATGCGTTTGCTGATTTAACATTCAACAAGCTCAACAAATGCACAAAAACAACAGACAGACTTATTTGCTCCAAAGACCACCACAAACCAAGCGGTTTCGTTTATTTCTTCGAGAAGGAACGACTATTTTCGCTTTTTAATGGGAGCGAAATTTCTTATGAAGAAGCAGGACCATTAGCTGCTTTGGGTTATGATTTAACGATGTTTACTGAATACAAGTGTAAGGAAATGATTCCGTCAGACGACAAAAAGACCCCCGAATCATACACTTGTTATAAGTACAAAGAAGTTAAGCACATCACTTGTTCGCCTGGTCATAGAAAAGATCCAAAAGGAACAGTAACGCTTCATTACGAAGATAAATACGGTTTTCCGCAAAAGAAAAAACTGAACGAAGATGGTGCTACATTCTGCCAAGAAGAATTTAGAAAGTTGCTACCATAATGTCTTATAAGGGCTCATTATGAGCCTAGGGTTTTAGGGCGGAGCCCTAGGCGAAGGGGTAGCGGAAGACTTGGCGAGCCAAGGCTGCAGCGAGGGGAAAGCTTTCCCCTCCCCTTTTCAAAAACGTCCAGGTTCAAAGCCTGGGCGTTTTTTTGCGGGAAATAGTATTTTTTTAGAATTTTCGCAGCCACGTTTCAATTTACAATAAAAAAGTTATATTTCATTGAAATTCTATAATATGTTTATTATATTATATAAGAATATTATAACAAATAGGTTATTTAATGAACCAAAGGTTGATTTTGCTCAGGGCTCTTGCCCAGCCCAACCTCCCAAGCAGGGGTGGATTTCCGCCGTTCGTCGGGCTCTCGGAATGACCGCAAAGCAACTTGCGGAACGCGTCGGGCTTTCTCAGCCGCGCATCGCCAAGATGGAACTCAACGAAAACAACCTCAAGATTTCGACCATGAAAAAAATCGCGGAAGGCCTTGACTGCAATTTCGTTTATGGATTTGTCCCCAAGAGCAGCCTGCAGGAGACGATTAAACGACAGGCCCGTAAAAAAGCCGAAGCAATCCTGTCGAGCGTCAACACGAACATGGCATTGGAAGACCAACTTGTCGACGATCCGCATATCCTGACGGACATGGCCGATGAGATGATAGCCAAGAACATAAGGCGCATTTGGGATAAGTAAAAATTTTCCCCATTTGTCATTTTGTCATTTTATGACATGCCCATAATTTATATTTTGGGTATGGCCGATATATTTACATCAGACGACAATTCTACGCCCCTTACGCCAGAAGAACGCGAAGGGTTAAAGCCCAAGTGGATAACACTTAGGCGCGAACTCAACGAGTTCGAAACGCGCAATATTTTGGATGCTGAAATGTGGCTCGCAACTCACAAGCAACAAGATGTTCTGAACGATACATTCCTTATGAAATTGCACAAACGGATGTTCGGTCAAGTGTGGAAATGGGCCGGTGAATACCGAACGACGGAAAGAAACATTGGGGTCGCGCCATACCAAATTCCCGTCAAATTGAAGACGTTGTTCGATGATGTGAAATTCTGGATGGAGAACTATACATTCCCCAACTTGGAAATAGCCGTCCGGCTTCACCACAGGCTTGTTTTAATCCACCCGTTCCCTAACGGCAATGGTAGAATATCGCGACTGATGGCGGACCTGCTTATGCAGCAACTTGGCGAGCCGCGGCTCTACTGGGGTGATGCCAGCTTGAACGACATTACGGATTTACGGAAGAAGTATATTGACGCGCTTCATGCCGCCGATTCTGGGGATTATACAGAACTGATTAAGTTCGTGACAACATAAAAGCTGCTTGCGAATACGTATAAACAAAGGTATATTCAGAAAACTAATCTTAAAGAGACATCTTTTGAAGATGTGTTAAAGCGCCAAATCCCGCTTATGTTTTTTGAAAAAGAATTCCAGTGACACACCGGAACCTTTTTTGTTAAAAAAGTATTATATTAGTCGTATGAACAGGATTATTGTATGTTTGATGTTCGTTCTGCTAGTTTGCGGATGTGCGCAGCGCGAAAACAATAAGGGCGTTTTGCAGAATGGTGCCACGGCAAAACCAATGGTTCCTGAAGTTGTCCCTTATGAGCTTGTCGAGGACGAATGGGATTCCTTGTATGTTGCGGACAAGTCTTTTTATGATGACTTGGTGGCTTGTGTATTTGGTAAATCAAATGTGATTATGGCTGGATGTCCATTATCGTTTCATGATACGATGCATGTTACGTTTTATGACACGGGGGGTAAATCTTCAAATGATTCCCTGGAATTGCGATTGGTCCGCATATCGGAGTCGATGAATACAACTGCAGAAACGAAAGAGGTTGATTACGACCCGGAAATTAGGACTACGAAGAAATTAGAGTATGTTGAGATTCCGTTAGTGGAAGAATTCCATTTGTATTTTGCAAGTGGAAAGCCTTTTGCCGTGGAACCATTTTGTGACGAATTCCGCTGTGAAAAATCTTTTATAGAAAGGTTGCGCCTATGCGCCGAAAAAAGCGGTATTTCTTTAAAGGCGATTAGGGTGACTCCTTATTGGGACTAAAAAGAGGACCTTTTAGGAACTCTCTCAAAGCTGTATTTTAAGAAAAAGAATCCCCCAAGCCCATGCTCACCTCACCCATCGACAACATTCTAGTAGAAAAGGCGAAACGCCAGATGCACTTGCGCAACGGCGATAGCATTGTCAAGACGTACAGGATTTCGCTTGGCAAGGTGTTGGTTTTTAAGGCGGTGCCCTAGACGAGGGAGAGACATACCCCAACCCTTTTCAAAACGTTCAGGTTCAATTCTTGGACGTTTTTCACATTTAAGGCTATTCCCAAACTAAATCACTTGCAACCCCACATAAAATAAAGGTATATTCAGAGAGCAGATTTTATAGGGCAAATCGTGGTCATGGTATTTTCATGCGAAAAGAATTATTCTTTCCAATGATTTTTTGTTTTCTTATGGCGTGCGCACCTTTTGATAAAGGAGCCACCCTTGAAACGCAAAAAGAAGCAGCTCCTCAAAGTGTTGAAAAGAATACGCTTCAGGATTCCGCTCGGATAGACATTCCAAAAGAATTTTTTGACAGCCTTTATCATGAATGGAGCCTGCAATGGAAGAAAAACTATAGTCGTGATACGGCTCTTTACCAAGGTATTACGAATTGTATGCATCCAGAAAATACAGATGTTGAAAAAGCTGAAATTGTAATAGTTCGTCCCCTAGTGGAAAACGTCGTTGCGGCTACTACAGAAGGCTTTTCTAAAGATGGCAAAACACACATATTCTATGATGAGACGCCAATAGAACCTCTTAGAAAAAAGACGTATGATGAATATTTCTTTCCTTCGGCTTTTGCTTTTATCTTTTCAGAAGATTCCCTTTTAGGTGTTCGACCGCAATGGCAATGGACTGAGCGGGAAAGTTCTCCCGAATACAAGGTTCAGCTGTCCCGATGTGCGGAGAAATTCGGAGTCGATGTTTTAGATGAAATTACTACGCGACAGGTCTTTGATCAACAAAATCAAAAATTAGAAGAATTATTTAGGAATAGAAAATAAAACGACACTTGCCCCCAAAGCCATGCTCTCCTCACCCATCGACAACATTCTCGTAGAAAAAGCGAAACGCCAAATGCAGTTGTGCAACGGCGAGAATATCGTCAAGACGTACAGGATTTCGCTTGGCAAGGATGTCGAGTTTTAGGGCGGTGCCCTAGGCGTATTTTTCCAAACAGAACTTCCAGACCGGCACTATGTTGATATCGTCTTCTAGGACGCATTCAGTATCCCATGTAACGATAGAGCAATCTTTAACCTTGATTTCATCCTTCGCCAAGCGAATCGCCGCTAGTTCACGGTCCTTCGTTTCTTCTTTTTCCATATTCCAGGCGACTTGAATCAAACGCCTTGCTTTTGTATCAAGGTCCGTCACCAAGAAATCAACTTCGCCGCCTTTCTTGTTTATGTAGTATTCAATTTTATTATTGCCACGGCGCAACTGCATAAACACGAGGTTTTCTAAAAGCCAGCCCTTCTCCGCATCGTTCTTGGGAGTCATGGCACGGACCAGGCCCGTATCCACCATGTAATACTTATCAGGATTCGTCCTGCGCACGGCGACAGAATCAGTCCTGATGGAAACAGGGTAAATCAAATAGGCATCCGCAAAATAGCGAAGGTAATTCGAAATGTATTCCCGATTATCGGGCATGCCCATAGCCTTCAGCGCCCCCGATATCGCACGGGTAGATACTTTCCGCGCATAATTGTGTATAACATAATTCAACGTATAACGGAGAGCCTGAACACTAGAAATATCATGACGTTCGATAACATCCCTAAGCACCACGGCATTCACATACTCCTGCAACAACTTATTGCGGATGCGGAGGTTTTCTCCCTGCACATCGGGAAAACCGCCCTCTTCCAAATAGCGGCTCATGGCATTACGGAGCACGCCCGCCGTCCTAGAAGAAAACGGTAGTTGCGGAATGTGTTTGACAATACCGTTAAATTCTAGAAATTCACTAAACGAAAAGGGGAACACTTCCATATCCAGGGACCTTCCACGAAGCTGTGTCGCCACCTCGGATGAAAGCAACTTGGATGAAGAACCCGTGATGCAAAGTTGAACGAGAGGTGAATCCAGAAGTCTGCGCGCATACATTTCCCAGCCATCCACATTTTGCAACTCGTCAAGAAAATACCAGCATTTTTCTTGGGCGGCCTTAGGATACATCGTCGCGTGCGCTTCTCCAACAAAGTGAAGATCATCCACCGTAACGAGCCTTAATCGTTCGTCATCGAAATTTATATAGACAATCCGCTCAATTGGGATACCCCCATTCACAAGTTCAAGCATACGCTGGTAAGCCGCGTAAGTTTTCCCCGTCCGACGCATTCCGATAATTGACGTCGCATTCCGTCTTTTTTCTAAAAAATCAAACGGCCTTTGGCATACATCCGACGGGATGCCTGTTTCATAAAATTCACGGAGTACTTGTGCGATAATTTCTTCCATACTTCAAATATATATAAAATTGGCATAAAAAACAAGCCAGTTTATTTAAAAATTGGCATAAAAATTAAGCCAAATAACATCTAATTCTGAATTTTTGGGGCGGTCGTTTTGAATCAATCTTCATATTTGTCACAACAGCCCTTCGCTTTTTTATAGCAATCAATGCAATTTACCGGTTCAGGAATAAAATTGATCAGAACGCATCAACCGACTCCTGATTTCAGGTTTTAGGACAGAACCCTAGACAACGACAACACCCTTGACCTCGCCCATTATCGTGCGGCAGCGTTCCATATTCAGTTTGCAGTTTTCAGCCACGGCGAGAATATCCTTTTCGGTCGGGTTTCCGTTCCCGTTGACAGACATTTCATGTTCCGCCTTGTCGGGCGTTTTCGTGATGTCGTACGCAGGCGAGAGCTTGTAGCCACCAAGAGATTCATCGTACAGGAACGCAAAATTCTTGCCATGGTCGTCCTTGTTTCCGAAGAACACGTTGAAGCACATCCGCCTAAAGGCTTCGTAGAGGTCTTCCTTGTCGATGCAAATTTTTTCGATGACTTGCAAAAGGTGGGTGTAGTCGAGGTTCGGAATCCGATGCGATGTTTCCAGAACGGACGAAAGCGAAATCATGTGGACTCGCCCGCCATCGCAATAGTCGAAACGCTTCGCACCAAAGAATCCCTTGTACTTTCTTGACGGAAACAACTTAAAGTCGTTCGTGCAAATTCCCGCCTTACGGGCTAGTTTATTCGCATTAAATTCATGCTTGCCGATATTCGGGACATCGAACGAGCAAGGGAACTTGACAATCCAATGTTCGCCCTTTATATCGAGATGTACCTTCGGACGTGCACCGCCGCTGGAGCCGCCCAGCTTGTAGATTTCATCGAGATCCACGCCTTCGTCGCGGTCTTTCCAGATTGCTTCCGCCTCCCTAGAAAGTTCGTCCAAATCAAAATGTTCCGACACCATCATTTCGGCATAATCCGGTTCATAGCGTAGAGCGCCCAAACCAGATTCACCCACAAGCGAAAGCCTGGTCAGCGGCGAAATTCTATCCGCATTCAGGCCCTGCCGCGCAAGGAGCCGCCTAAACAAGAGTTCGCCCCAGCCATCCGGCAGCGAGTCGTAAAAGACGCCGAACAGTCCGCCAAAAGTCGGCTTATTACAAACGAAAACCTTATTCGAAATAGGAAGCGAAAACGGAGAAATAGAGAACCCGTTTTCTTGCCATTCGAGGTCGTACTGGAAAGCGATTTTCCCGTCCACTTCCGCGAGGTAGCCCACCACCCTGCCGTTATACTTGACAGTCAACTTTTTCACATCGACGATATTCATCGGCTACCTACAAATCTTTCAAGTTCTGCGGTTCGGGTTTATGGAAAAGGCTCGTGAAATCTTCGAGGCAATCAAGTGCAAGCGCAATTTTCAACAGCGAAAGGAACGCAATTTCGCCCGTAGTTTCAAACCTGCGAATAGACGCGTAACTTACGCCGGAACGCCTGGCAAGTTCCTGCTGCGAAACTTTCATGGCACGCCTGCGAACCTTCATGCGCTCCACCACCCTGGTTGCCGCCGCAGGAACAGTAAGTGTATCAACAAAAGAACTAATGTCAAATTTGCTGTTCATATATGCTAAAATATAAGCATTTTTTTGATAAAAAACAATAAATCTGCTAAAATATCAGCATATTTAACTACACCATCTCTGCTTTAAGTTTCGCGGCGAGTTCAATCACAGCATCATCGACAAGGGTCTGGTAGTGCCCGCCAAAGCGGTCCGTGAAAGCCTTGATGACATCGACAGCTCCAGAGTGCAGGCGAATCGTATAGGGTTTCTTTGCAGAGGCCCTAAACTTGTAGGAGGCATTAGCCAATGACGCGAGTTCCCTTTTGCGTTCTTCGGTAATCTGCGGCTTGCCGGCATGGTTCGCCTCGAAATCGGCAAGGATTTCTTGTTCCTCTTCGTCCAGATTGAACTTTTTCGCATGTTCCTTAAAAGACAACATTACTTACCTCCATATTTTCTCTGAGCGACTCTGCTCGGCACAATAGTCTTAAGCCAAATATCTCCATCAGGTTCAGGCTTGTAAGGAACAACATAACAGTAGCCTTCAATCCTAACAACCATAATTCTCTGCCCCGGATACTTCTCCTGATTCGGATGCTCGTAATCATCCAGGACCTCTTTGTTCCGCATAATTTCTTCGATTTGTTCGAAGGAAACATGTCTCGTTACCTTCAACAATTCATTTTTCTCAGAATTCCATCTAGCCACGAATTCCACCCCTTAATATAATTACTGTACACACATTTGTCAATACATTTGTAAATCATTTGGCTTTTTCGAGCGATTTTCACTATTTCCTAATGCCCTTCGGGTCGGAAATAGGCAGTTTGACACCTTCGGACGGCCACCCCTAACAATCACCCTCTTTGCGGTTCTTTTCCGGCATGCGCCTCCTTTGCCATTTTCACAAACGGTTTCTTGTAACTGCGACTCATATTATAGCCTCCGTTGTTATGGCCGCAAACTGCGACCGGTAGATTTTTTTAGAGGCGTTCTTTCACAAAGGGCCGGAAAGCCCAAATAAAAACGCACTAAGCCGAGAGCAGCGGAAATAAGTTCACTTATTTCCATTGCCGAGGCCAATGCGTTAACGCTACAAGCGAAAAAGAACGCACCTCGCCTTTCTTAGACGAGATGCGTCGGGGATGCAGTAATTGTACCTATATTTTAAAAAGTTGGCAAGGGAGGTAGAAAAATTTTACATTAACAACAACTTAGCCTACAATACAAATTCGGTTCATTCAAACCGAAACTCTTATGAACCTGCATAAAAATTGGTATATTCAGAATGTAGACTTTACAGGAACTCTTTATAACTCCAGCCGCAGTCATTGTGGTAAATCATCTGGCGGGTCATGTCGCCATCTCCAAAGCGTCCATTTCAAAGCCGGACGTTTTTTGTATGTTTATAGTGAAACATTTTCTGCGGAATCCGTATAAATGAGAATCAAACTTATTACATTGATTGTTATAGCACTAATACTTGCTGGGTGCACCCGTAGTTATAATTACGGTCAAATACCCCTATATCGGCAATATGATTCCCAAAAGAACATCATGTGCTACCTACAAACCGGAGATTCCATTAGAGTTCATAAGAAAAAAGACTCGATGTCACTTGTGCAATTAAATGAATCTTGTCAAGGCTGGATTTCTAGTTCAATGATAGATTCATTGGTATTTCCGGTCCGCCGCCCTAAAATGAAATTGGATGATATTGATATTTGCGATTGGGAAACCTGCTTAGAGAACGATTCCCTGCAATAATCTAACCGCGAAGCCCTGAATTTGTCGAAAGGAGCAGGATTATCCCATTACGAAAAGCGCCCGGTTCAAAGCCGGGCGATTTTTTGTATATTCATAATGATGAATTTATTTAGTGATTGCGAAAAATGGCAGCCATCATGTACAGGCTGGATTACCAACACAATGTTGGATACCTTAATAATCCCGCCACAAGATTACAACGCTTATTAAAATCACTAAAACAAATTAAAATATATTATAATCTATGATTTACCAAAACTAAGGAGCCACCTGATTATGCCTATTTCGTTAGACGATTTTAAAAACGGAATGGAACGTCTTGATGTAAGAGACTTCCGCAAGAAAAAAATTTGGCGCGCCTTTGAATATTTCAAAACAGACCGGAAAAAGGGCGTTAAGGTTTCCATAATGTTAGGCTATAGCGGCTACGAAGAATTTATCATTGATGTTTTTGGCGTTAGCATCTATTTTAAATCTATAGAAAATGCACGAAATCCGTTGATGAACAAATACCATTTTGTCGCCGGAGATACTACATCAACATTAACGCATTCCTTTATGGATGAATTGGAAGGTTGTGAGTTAAAAATCACCCAACCAGAGCATATTGAAATACTTGTAAACAAGGTTCAAAGCATACTGAACGAGAAAGTATGGCCATTCATTGATCAATATTCCAATATTGAAGAAGTCGCTAAAGAAATTGCATCTAAAAAGAGAGATGAATTACCATTCAACTTTTCATACCCAGGTCCGCAAGCAGCGGCAATGCTTTTCTTGAAGCAAACAAATCATCCTGCTTACGAAGAAAAATTAATAGAAACCGTAAACGATTTAAAGCAATATGTCATTGGCGATGTTGCAAAACGAGGGCCAGACGCCGAAGGTTCCGTAAGCGTATTGAAAATGGTCGAAGAGCAACTGCACGACGATTTGGAAAAAGTTGGCTACGAGTTTTATAAAGGTTAACGATATTATCAGTCATGAAAAAAAATTCTACCCTAAGAGGCTAATCATTAATATGCTAATGCTAATATCATTTATTATCCTCATTGCTGGTGTTGCTTTAGCAGCTCTAGTTTATGGTTTGTTCACACTCATCGTGAAACTGGCGGGTAAAGAAAATTACCTTCTGACGTTATCTCTGACAAAAAGACTATTTGGAGATAAATGGGGAAAAATACTTCATGATCTATTCTTCACAATACTTCCGTTACTGATTAGCATTTGGCTTACAATTTGTGTCATTACTGCTGTGAATTAGAACATGAAAATTGCTTGTAAAATGAAGTACTTACTTCTCTTAATCGCAATCCTATTGATTTCTTGCGCAGGGACGCAATACAAAGTCGACACAAGCAGACTCAAAAACTTGGATGACTTTTCAGAAGCAAAAGACCTACTCGCAATGAACTTCTCGAATTTCGCCAAGGATTCCAATCGCAATGTAGTCTATTACGCAACCGAATATTTAGAACAGGCCAAAGAAATACAAGCCAAACTTTCGACCATTGATTCCAACATGGTTTTCAATTCTGTAGAAGAAACCGAACTACTGATGTAGTCCATGGTTTCAAATGCACGATACTACGAGCCATCCAATAACGAAGAATCATTGGATTCAATCACGGAATTGTCCCCCACGGATTCCATCGTCAACACATTCGCAGATGTTCAAACGGAATGTGATTCGTATTCATTCTTACTCCTCCTGCGGACAAGCAATAAAACCGCAGAATACATGATTTAACAAAACGTTCTTGCAAGCTATCTCAATATAGCACAATTACCATGTCAAAAGATGACATATGATAAAAATTTCTATAAATCCTTCAAGTTTTGCGGTTCGGACTTATGGAAAAGGCTCGTGAAATCGTCGAGACAATCATTTCCAGATTTCCGGATTTTAGAGCGAAGTCTTAGGCCGCTTCGGCAAGTTCAGGGACCTTTGTCACGGAGTCAACGAAGGAGAGCGAGGGGGAGCCCTCCCCCACTCTTTTAAAAGTATCCAAGCAAAATGCTTGGGCTTATTTTGTATTATATTAAATGTAAAGCAAAACAAAAAATTAAACAGAATGAATAAGAAACTTTTATTTGCAGCTTTTTTCATCGTCTTGGCGGCTTGCGATAACGCGAACCAACTGAAAGAAGCCAGCAAGGATTTTACTCCGTCCAAGGACTTGCTCCTTGCCGACTATATTGCCGCAGCCGATTCAATGGCCGTTTTTTCTTGCGGCGATCCTGAGCCTACATTCGCGTCACGTTTGAAAAAAGACTTTGACGAATTTGCCGAAGCAACGTCCTTCAAAGAGAAACAAGAATGCCGTGGCATTTGTTGGGACAAGCAATGGCCTGCATATTATGTAGAACTTTATCGTAACGGGACACCAATTGACACGACAGAAATTTACGCAACGGTTTCTAAGCACGGCTTTAAAAAGAACGGATACAACTACTATTTTGCCGACACCTCTAAGGCAAAAGTTTTTTTCGAGTCTCGTAAAATTCAAAGAATTCCCTGGGGATGCCGGTACATGCACTGGCCCAAAGAGGACTGCGGTATTCCCTGCTGTTCCATAGGAATCGAAGATGTACAACTATACGATACCACAGGGCAATCATTATCCGATACCGTTTATCAAGAATTTGCTAACCGAGTAAAACAGAAATTTTTACTTTTCTATGCACAATTCAGTGTTCAACAGAAAATTCACCTAGACATAGACTGCGAAATAGAAATGACGGTCAACAACCAGTTCGTCTCGCATTTTTCAATCAAGTCCACGCCCAAAATAGACGATTTTGAGAAACATATAACAGAAAATTGGGAAGTTGTTTGCGACGAATGCAACAAGGAAATGCGCTCCGTTAAATTCAAAATGAAATTTAAAACGTCCCCCAAAAGGGGGACGGAAAAACGATGAATTAAGCAGCGATCACTTTGCTTTATTCATCCAAGCAGGAATTGACTTCGGCAGCCGCCCCATAGTAATAGGCAACTATACCGCCACCCTGGTCACACTTTTTTCCTCCGGCGGGACATCCCGAGCCAAAAGTAGCCTTAGAGACACCTTCTATATTTTGAGCATCACAGGTTTCCTTAAATTTATCCGTAGTCTTATAGTATGTCGGAACCTCGGAACAGGACGCAGAACCGTCCCCACCGGGCAATTCCACATAGCATGAAACGACGCTACCGGATCCCGTCCCATCAGACCCAGAAGAGGTACTGTCATCGCAGCCGTAGAATGCGAAACTAACAGCAGTCACGACCGCTATCGCCAATAAAGCTTTTCTTGTTTTCATAGGAATCCTCTTTTTGATAATAGGTTTATAATTAAAATATAACCTTTTATCGTTAAAAGGAGCCAACAAAAAATTTTTACAGAACCCAGTTGAGACCCCATTCATATAGCAAACCGAAAAACAGCCACAGAACTACAATTTCAAAAAAAGAGTTTTATTTCTTGACCATTCATTTAACATTTTGTATATCACAAAATGTTTAACATACAACGTTTTAATTTACGCTTACCTTCGGTATTCCACGGCAGCGTTTCATGTTCTGCAAACCGTTTCCAGCAACAGCAAGCAAAGGATTTATTTCTCTACTTTTTGTCCTGCGGGACAAGGCGTTCGACAATTCTAAACAAATCGTTGTAAATTTCGAGGAAGTCTTCAATCCATATCGGGTCATGTTCACCCACGATATGGAACGTTTCCTCCAGCGTATGGAGGGAATTATAAAGACCGACCACGGAACCTGCCGGCTGGACATAATTCCCGCTATATGCGGAAGAAGCGACAACGCGGGCACGATAGCTTCGGCGAAGTCGAGCAATCAAGGCACTTCGCAGAGCCAAAAGTTCATCGTGGGCTACGAGAAAATCGCCTTTCTGGATCCACTCGTCAACCAAATTCAAACGGCGGTTGATGGCATCGCGTTCCGTCGCAGGCACCAGCATTTTCTTTGCAGATAGCGTCGAACGGATTCGGGCGACAATTTGTTTCAAGAGGTCGGCATTCCAGAAAATCATCGGCGGGCGCGCATCGCCCTTGTTCGTCTCAAGGGCAGGCTTGTGGGCCTGAATCCAGCGTTCCAGCTTTTGGGCTACCAGCTGGGCCTCCGGGTAGCGATCCACCGCCACATATTCCTGGGCGCGCGTGCAAAGCGTATCCGCATAAACCATCCGCCAATGCGAAAGCTTGCCAGTCTTGCGAATGGCGTCAATGCTAGCCTTGATTTCGGAGAGTTTTTCGGAAAGCACTTCCATTAGCGAGTTCCCTCGACTTTAACAGTTTTATCAGCAGATTCAGAGCCTTTGCCACTGTTCGACTGGAGCGGTGTCACGCCGATTTCTACACGACGGTTCAAGCGACGGTGCTCTTCGCTATCGTTCGGATACTTCGGGCGATGTTCGCCAAAGCCAGCCGCAAAGAGCCTGTCGGGCGGGAATCCTTGTTTCACGAGCATTTTGACCACGTTCACAGCACGTTCCGCAGACAAGTTCCAGTTCGTATAAGTTTTGGAATTGACCGGCGTATCGTCCGTAAATCCGCTCACCATGATGACATCCGTTGAATCCAGCGATTCCAGGAGTCCCTTGCTGATACCACGAATCACGCCCTCACCTTCCTTGGTGAGGTTTGCCCCGTTGATCGGGAACAAGAAACTCGCCTGGATCTGGATTTTGCCGTCTTCGAGCGCAATAAGGCCGGCCTCGATGGAGGTCTGCAAACTTTTGGACAAAAGCGCGTTACGTTCGGCGGCAATTTTACGCATTTCTTCCTGGCAGGTCAGGACTTCTTCTTCTGTTCGCGTCAAGTCTTCGGCCTTCTGTTCCTTGAGGGTCGCCATCGCCACAAACGCAAGGATAAAGAGCGAAACTAGGGCAACGCCCAAGTCCGTATAGGCCATCCAAGGATTGCTGTTTTCCTCTCTATTGCGACGCATGGTTAACCTTCGGCTTTAGGCTGTTGGGTGGCGATTGCAGAACGCTGAGTCTGTTCGAGGACTTCGAGCAAGATTTCCTGCGTCTTGACAGCATTTTCCATGAGTACTTCGCTCGCGCGTTCATGGAAGGCTTCGAGAGACTGGTTCAAATGTTCGATAAAGTTGTCTTCTTCTTCGTGTTCCGCCGTATCGCCCGAAAGTTTTTCGAGAATCGTTTCGAGGCCGCTGCGCAGCATTTCGAGGTTCGCGCTGAGTTCGGACTGGTTTACGCGCATGAGTTCTGCGGTCTCCACGATGTTTCCGCCAAGAGCATCGGTCGCTTCTTTCTCTTTGACAACACGGTTGTCGATGCTTTCGGTAAGGGCCTTCTGGGCTTCGAGAAGGACGCTCGACGTTTCGGAAAGTTTCTGGAACGCGCCGAGAATATCGGACGAGAGCGCCCCGAGCTTTTCGGAAACGTTCTGGGAAAGTTCTGCAGAACCCGCCTGAGCCTTTTCAGCCACCTGCAGGGCGACATTCTTGAGCGTTTCGAGGCCTTCGCGCTGGGAATCCACGTTTGCAGTCGTTTCGGTTTCGAGACGCTGCATGAAGTTTGTCCATTGTTCGCCGGACAGTCTGACTTGTTCGGCTACGGAATCCGCGATGTTCTTCGTAGAACCTTCCATTGCATTTGCAGTCGCGTTAGCCACGCCATCCAGGCCGGCCTTCACGTCTGAAGCGACCTTCGAAAGAGCCGTTTCTACATTGCCGGAAACGCCTTCGAGCGAGGCCTTCACGCCAGAAGAAATTCCATCGAGGCCGGCATTCAACGCATTGGAAATGCCGTTCAACTTTTCGTCAAGCTTTGAGGGAATCGATTCCACCGACTTGGAAAGCGCTCCGATATTCTCATTGATCGGATTGAACGCACTAGAAACCGAGGCTCCGACAAGTTCACCGAACTTCTGTGTGGAATCGTTCATGTTCGCAACAGCGCCGGCAAGGGAATCGTTGATGGTCTTGATTGAAGAGGACACATCCTGGTTCAGTTTCGAGGTCATGGAGGAAAGTTCTTCGCCCACCATCGAAACGACACCCGCCAAACCATCCTTGACAGAAGAGGCTATCACAGACAAGTTTTTTTCGACAGAATCGAACAAGCGTTCCAAATCATTCTTGTTTTCTTCGATTTCGCCTTTTTCGCTTACGGAATCCTGCATGTCAAGCGTAAAGGCATCGAGGTGCGCCATGAAGTCATCGCGACGGGCACTCAGGACGGTGCGGCTAGCTCCCAAAATCAAGGCTGCGAATAAACCGCAAAGGCTTGTTCCGAAAATACCCTTCATGTTCTGGAAAAGCACCTGGATCGTATCGAGCGTGCCCTGGGTCGTAGAATTGTCAATGGCTCCGCCCGCCGTCGCGACGGACTGCATAAGGCCGAAGAACGTACCCATCAGGCCAAGAAGAATGACCGTCGAACCCACGCTGCGGTTGAGCGGAACCGAAGATCCCGACGAAAGCACTTCAAAGGCAATCGGAGAATCGAGACGGATGTTCTTTTGCAAAAGACGCCTTGCAAGTTCCACTCTCTTCGCTACGACGCCCTCATCCAATTCCGGATAAACGTGTTCCTTTTCGCAAGCGTCGATGATTTCGTCTTCGGCGACAATCTGCTTCATCTTGCGTATCGCAGAAATCTGCTCGACCAGGTAAACGGCCATGATGGCGATCATGATGATCCAGCCAAAAGCCGGTGCTCCAAAGTAGAGGGCACCTGCGATAAGGGTCACAAGACCCACCACCGTCAAAACTAGAATCGTATTGAATGCATTTTTCATTTTTTACCTACACATTCTGCGCCTGATAAGGAGCGACTGTTTCAAACAAGTTCAACTGACCACGAGAAAACCCGCGGAGGAAAAGGGACCATTTACTTTGATACCATTCGATAATCTGAGTCGTGAGCCCCTGTGCGTAATCACAAAAGTCATCCGTGAACGCCAAAAAGCAGTTTTCATAGGCGTAATGCGGATTCCAAAAGCGTCCCACATTACGGGCGCAAGACATCGCGGACGAGTAATAGCGCACAGGGCCTTTCGAAGAAAAAGCCGCCGCAAAACGCTTCTTGGCAAGTGAATTTAACGATGTACGAAGCGAAACGACCATCGCGTTTTCCTTTTCGCGAAGCGAGGCCTCAAGGCACGGCAAAAGCTTGGACACTGGATCGACCGCACTTTCAGAGAGCCAGTACTTGCAGAGTTTCTCTTGCAACTGCATCACACGGCCATGCATACGCACAAACAAAGGTTCGGCGTCGCTCACCAACAAATGAATTGTCGCCGAATAAAAGTTGTTGATGTCCTGCTTGCTGTTCTTGACGGTGAGCGCCCAACCCTTTTCTTCGTCGTGGACCAGAAAATCCCCGCCTTCAAGCAATAGGCGGAGCACCTCGTCAGTCGAAAAACGCTGGATCCACTTGGCGCGGAACTCGCTGTAAAGCTTTTCGCAATCCTTGAAAATTTGCGGGAACCCGGATTCGCATAGTTTCCAGGCGGACTCGCTGAACGAAATCAGTTCCGAACCGCCGACGTTCGCCGATGGATTATTGAGCATGGCGTCCAAATGTTCAAAGAGGGCGATGGACCATGTCACCATCATGGACTGAGAAAGCGTCGCGACAATAGCCGAGCGATTGGGTCGCACGGCCAAGCGTACACTTGCCCCAGTCATCTTGCGAATTGCCCTACGGAAAGCCTCTTCCACAAAATCCCCTTAGAAAATCGATTCGATGTTATGCCATACATTACGACGAACACGTTTCTTGTTCGTCTTCAGGACAGCAGCCTCGCTGCGGATATCAGATTCCAAATTGTTGCGGACCAAGTCCGTATCCCCTTCGACTTTGCCCTCGGTTTCAAGATAAAGCCCATAGACGTTTTCAGAAACGTTCGTTCCAGTCAAAACGACACGCCCCGCCCTGACAGAAAGCGCATAGCGGTTGTGTGACATCGTGCAGCGGAGCAATGACAACTCCGGACTTTCATCGACCCAAAGACCGTAGTAATTGTTGACAAAGCGAACATTCTCGAAAACTCCGCGAGAACGGAACACCGTATTGCGGAAAGCATTTTCGACGACCAGGTTCCTGATTTCAACGGGGCTAGAACTCGACATGATGTGGAAACCGTTCCAGTTGACGGCGGAATCGGCTCCACAAAAGACGACCGGCTTATCACTCGCCCCAATAATCTTAACGGGTCCCTGTAACATAAGCTTTGCGAACTCCCCCATCTGGACGGTCACGCCCGGCTCAACGACAAACGAATCCGTCGCTGCAACAACAACACCCTGTTCAAGCATGTAGGGGCTGTTTTTCTCTTGCAAGAACACCTTGCCATTCACGGCAGCCGGAAACGGCATACCCGAAGCCAAGGAGGAACCCGTAAAAGCGGCAACGAATACAGCAATGCAACTAGACAGACGAATTAAGCGTTCCATACAAATCATTGCAAATTCCTCAAGGTGATCTTCTGGTTGACATTCATACTCGGAAGAGTGTCACCCGCAACGAGATCGCATATATCGAGAACTGCAACAATGTTCATCTCGGCAGAAGATATCGTCCCATGAGTCACATCAAAAAGAACCATCCCATCGCCTACCACGTAATCGCTGCTCTTGAGCTGCAAATTCGAAGTCGTGTCTGGAAGTTCCAAATACTTCATGCCCATATGGATTTTCGCCATCCGGACGCCGTCCTGCAAATAGACATCCTGCAACGTGAACGTTTTGTAGACGGTCGTCGAGCTATTGCCCTTACCAAAAATCGGCATCTGGCGTTCCCAGGATTCGCCAAGTTTGACAGGCTTTTCGGGGAGAATCGGCTGGGCCTTGAGAAACAACGGAATAAGATTGAGTTCGTCTTCGGAGGGCATGTCCAGGGCGTTTTCGATGGTCGGGTTCGTAATGATGCCATCGTGATCGAGTTTGAACTGGAAATTCTGAATGGAAAGGTATTTCTCGATATTACGGAATTCGTCAACGGAACGCTTGTCGCTGGTGTAACCGACAGAATCGATTTTCATTTCGAAACGTCCAGAGCCATCATCGTACGACATCAAGAGACTCATGGTGGCACGGGCACTCACGTGCGTGCGCATGGACTCGGGAACATTGACGGAATCGCCAGGCAAGCTCGCGTTCAACGTCGATTCAAGGATGTACGACTGCGGCAAAACGGTCCGCGTATTAAAAACAAGATGAACCTCGTTCCGTTCGCAGGAACAAAGACAGAGCAGAGCTATAAAAAGCGCTGAAAAAACACTAAACTTGATAAAATTCATGCATTGAATATAGTAATAGTTGGTAGAACTTAGTTGGCCCTTCGACCCCTCGACAAGCTCGGGGACCTTATTTCGGTTGGTGTGGTTTGCTTCGACAGTGCTCAGCACAGGCTTAAGCTCACCAACCTTTTGCCGAACCAAAGTTCTAAGCTCTAAGTTCTAAGCACTAAACACCCTTATTGCCGGAGTCGCCTTTTTCGAGGCGCATCTTCTGGAAGAATCCCTTGAGAAGGCCGAGGCATTCGTCGGCAAGAACACCGCCCGTGACTTCTACCACGCGCTTGAGAGCGTTGCCGAAAATAACGTCAATCGTAGTGCCGCAGCCGCCAAAACGGGAATCCGGGGAGCCATAGACCACGCGCGAAACGCGGCTGTTGAGGATGGCGCCAGCGCACATGGGGCACGGTTCAAGCGTCACGTAAAGCGTACAATCGTCCAGACGCCAGTTGTCGAGCGTGCTTGCAGCGGTACCAATCGCGATGATTTCGGCATGGGCGGTCGCATCCTTGAGCTGTTCGACTTGGTTGTAGCCCTTCCCTATCACCACACCGTCTTTCACGATAACGCAACCGATGGGGATTTCCTTCATGTCAAAGGCAATCTGCGCCTGACGAAGCGCCATGCGCATGAAACGAATATCCTGTTCGAGGGTATGGGCTATGGGCTCGCTCGTTACACTCGCTTTGAGGTCTGGGGCTTGGGTATTATTTTCGGTTATGTTATCCATATTTTATTACTTATCAGGTTTATGTCAAATCATTATCTATCTTACTTACAATTTGTCAATCCATTCGCTAACGCCATCACCGGTATAACGATGCTTTTTTACAAATTCATAATACTTTTCTTTATCAGAAGTATCCTTGCCTTCGCGCTTTTCCTTACCTATTTTCATCGCCACATCAAAAGGATCCTCACCTACAATATCGTATATATCCGTTTTTTCTACCATTTTGGAAGCTTCTTCATAAGCCGCTTCTTTTCCAGAAGTGTCCATCCCTTCGCGCTTTTCCTTACCAACTTTCATCGCTATATCGAAAAGGTCATCAGAAATTCTTTGCGCTCTTTCAGGATCAGGATTTTTAAGACGAGCCCATGTAACGAGAACCGCAACTACTATAAGAAATAAAACAAACAATATATAAAGCGCAGTCTCCATAATTTACCCCAAAACGAACCAACAAATCAAAAGATTCATTCTTTACAACCATTCCAAGACTGACGCATTCGCGCCACTTTCTTCTGTCTACCGCCAACTTTCTACTAAGTTCTACCAACTAAAAACATCACTGGATCCTGCTCCTTCGAACCTAAGAATTGTAAGGCATTAAAATGCCAACAATTCTATATCAGCCCTAAGGCTTCAGGATGACGCCCCTAAGTTCCAACTACAACCCTCTCCCGTAAGCGCAGTAGCTATCCTCCTGCATGTAGTCGCCATCGTGGTAGTAAGCAGCACGGGCACGGCAGCCGCCGCAGCGGTCGTTGAACTTGCACTTGCCGCATGCTCCGGCATAGGTCTTGGTGCGGAGTTTCTTGAACACCTCGGCATTCGCCCAGATTTCGTCGAACGGCGTATCGTGCACATCGCCTGCTTCTTCCATCATGTAAGCACAAGGGCGCACCTTGCCGATGGGGCTTACAATGCAGTAGTCGAGGCCAGCGAGACAACCGCGGCTGTAGCGCGTCTTGATGTCCAGCTGGTCTGCAATGCGGAGGAACTGCGGAGCGCAAGTCGGCTTCACCGGGATTCCGAGCGTGCGACTCTTTTCCATAATCTTGCGGAGGAGGCCTTCGTATTCGGCAACACGGAGCGCATGTCCTTCGATTTCCTTGCCGCGACCCACCGGAATCAAAAAGAAAATCTGATGGTTCACGGCACCGATTTCCTTGACCCAGTCCATGATGTCAAAAATTTCGTTCTGGTTCCAGTCCATAATAGTCGTATGAATCTGGAACGGGAGGCCAGCCGCCTTGCAGTTTTCGATGCCCATCAATGTGAGTTCAAAAGCATTCGGAAGGCCGCGAAAATCGTTATGGCGCTTGGGATCAATGCTATCGACGCTGATTCCCATCGCCATGGCCCCCGCTTCCTTGAGCTTGAACGCCAAATCGTGCGTAATGAGCGTTCCGTTCGTGCCAAACACCGGGCGGAGTCCACGTTCGCGGGCATGGGCCACAAGCTCCACGATATCCGGGCGCGTCATCGGTTCGCCACCGCTGAAAATCATGATCTTGAATCCGGCCTTGGCAATCTCGTCGATGAGCTTGAGCGCTTCGGCAGTCGTGAGTTCCGCCGACTTGTTTTCGCCTGCATCTTGATAGCAGTGTTTGCACGTCAAGTTACACTTATTCGTTGTCATCCAAGAAACAATCATGCCATAGACCTCATAAAAAATGTTTTGCCATCGAAATAGTATCGGTCGTCAATACCGTGTATGGCAATCCCCGAACAAGTCGGGGATGACATCGCAAATATAGAAAAAGCCCGGCACTAAAGCCGGGCCATGCAACAATACATTAATGAGCAAAATTTTGATATTTAGAGCAGTCTGCATTTTTGAATAAAGGCCCATAGGCATACATTGTAAAATCTATACCATTTTGAGTCGAGTGGCAGACTTTCGAAGCATCACCCGCGCAGCCAGAACCTATTGCCGTTTCAACGTCTGAAGTAGACATATCAAATCCGGTATTTTTACTGGAGCATGCAGCCTTAATATAGCTATCATCTTCGGATTCAACACACATATGCACATCAATTCCCAAAACAGCTCCACGTAGGTCACAAGAGGTAACTTCGTGTTCCTCTTCGCAACCTGTGAAAAAAGCGGCGGCGGCAACAATTGCGCCAAGAATAAGTTTTTTCATTCTCAACTCCTTTTTTTATTTTGACTAAAAATATATAGAAAGTTCGACACAAAAGCCAAAAATGTCCAACTTCAAATTATAAATTATCGATCAAGGACATCAAAATTATCGAGTACGGACATTATTTGATCGCAAGAGCTATCTATCATTTCGCCATCGTAGAAATAGGCCGTATATGCCGTGCCTCCTTTAACCCCGCTACAAGTTTTTGCGGCACCACCAGGGCAGCCCGTTCCTGTTTTGCCAGAACCGAGCGATATTTTATTCGCCGACGAGCAAACATAATCCACATCGTCCTGGACAGATGCCTCGACACAACCATGAATACTCATAAGATTTTGGTAATTTATGTTGATTTCGCAAGAATAGACATCATTGTCGGAATCATCATTGCAAGCGGAGAAGAACGCAGCAGCCGCAACCATAGAAAACAAAAGCAAATTTTTCATATTTCATTCCTTTGAAGTTGTTCAAGAACGAATATAACATTTTATCAAAGAAAACGTTCAGATTTTGAAATTCCAAGCAAACTTTTCAACTTGGGAAAAAACAACACATCAAAAAAACTATCTTTAAAAAGAACCATTTAAATTTAAAAGTGAATATATCCCTTTATGAACAGAAGAAGAGTTGTTATTACCGGTATGGGTGCCGTCACCCCCATAGGCAAGTCCGCCCCTGAACTTTGGAACGCCATCAAGGCAGGCAAGTGCGGCATTGCGCCCATCACATTGTTCGACGCAACAAACTGTCCCGTAAAAATCGCGGCAGAAGTCAAGGATTTTAAGCCAGAAGAACACGGCATCGACCCGAAAGAAGCTCGCCGCATGGCGCGTTTCACGCAGTTCCTCGTCGCCGCCGCAAACGAAGCGGTCAAGGACGCAAGCCTCAGCCGCGAAATGCTCGCAGAAGACACGACCGGCATCGTTGCCGGGAACGGTCTTGGCGGACAAGACGTTGTCGAAGAAACTTACAGCAAATATCTCGAAGGCGGGAGACGCCGCGTTTCGCCGCTCGCGATGCCGGAACTGATTGCAAACGAAGCTTGCGCGAACGTTTCCATCGCGCTTGGAATCACGGGCTCGGCATGGACGGTCTGCACGGCCTGTGCCTCCGGCACGGACGCCATCGGTGCAGCACTTGACGCGGTCCGCTCGGGGCGTTTGGATGTGTGCCTCGCGGGCGGTTCCGAAAGCGCCATCACGGACTACTCCATCAAGAGTTTTGCCGGCATGCATGCCCTCACCGACAAGTTCAACAACGCACCCGAAAAAGCTTCACGCCCGTTCGACAAGGACCGCAGCGGATTCGTGATGGGTGAAGCAGGCGCCATCCTCGTGCTCGAGGAACTCGAACACGCTAAGGCCCGCGGTGCTAAGATTTACGCCGAAGTCGCCGGTTACGGGTCTTCTGCCGACGCTTACCACATCACGAGCCCGCGCCCGGGTGGAGAAACGTGTGCCAAAGCCATGGTCAAGGCATTGAAAGACGCCGGCATCGCCCCGACAGACGTGGATTACTACAACGCCCACGGCACCTCGACGCACCTGAACGACCTCACCGAGACACAAATGCTGAAAATTGCCCTCGGCGAACACGCTTACAAGATCAAGGTTTCGAGCACCAAGAGCATGACCGGCCACTGCGTGGGCGCCGCAGGCGTCATCGAGGCGATGATCAGCACGCTCGCCATCCGTGATTCGTTCTACCCCGCGACCATCAACCTCGACAACCCGGACGAAGGTTGCGACCTCGACTACGTTCCGCACAAGGGTGTCGAAGGCAACATAGACGTCGCCGTGTCGGCATCGCTTGGCTTTGGCGGTCACAACGGGATTGTCGTCATCAAGAAGTTCAAAGAGTAATTAAGGATTCCTGTTACAAACAACCGTTAATTCAAGCATTTTTTATCGGACTAATTAGGGGCATTTTATGAGTCAATCTGTCGAACACTCTGCAGTAGAATATTTTGACGTGCCGGTCCACACGGCAGATGCGAGAAGCGTAAACGACGATACTCTTGTCCAAGAGA
The DNA here is from genome assembly GCA_902800345.1 of Fibrobacter succinogenes. Lineage (GTDB taxonomy): Bacteria > Fibrobacterota > Fibrobacteria > Fibrobacterales > Fibrobacteraceae > Fibrobacter > Fibrobacter succinogenes_H. The sequence continues at coordinate 71,581 of CADCDO010000024.1, read as the reverse complement.
GTACTTCTGTTGATTATGACCATTGCGTCGTGATGACCCCGACAAAACAAGTCTCAGGCAAACGGAAACTTGTTGTATTTTTCCACGGTGCTGGCGAACCCGTCTATCGGGATACCTGGATTGGTATAGACAAGTTCATGCCGCAGTTCTTTGCAGCTTGCGGATATGTGGTTTGCGCCTCCAACGGGCTTCCTCAGGCATTTGCAAAAGAAAACAACTTAAGTGACTGCCGTCCAGTAGGAAACTATATGTGGATTGAGTCCGTCTGCAAAATGGTCGAAAAAGTATGCCAAGAGTGGAACTGTGACAGGAATGAAATTTATGTCTATGGAGAAAGTCAGGGCGGAATGGGCGCTTTGAATTTCGTCGAATGCGGGGCGATTCCGGTCAAGGCATGCGTCCTCGATTCCCCCGCCATATCGATGCTTTATTCGCAACTTAACATTCCTAACGCGCATGGCAATCTAAAATTCTTCTACGGTTTCGACAATGCGGAAAGTTATAGCACAGAAAAAGTTTATGGACTTGACCCATTTGCCAGAAATTGTTCAAAAATCGAAGATAAAGCGGATTACACTCTTATTAACGGCAGGTATCTTTCGAGCACGGAATTGGAAAAGTGCACAAGCAAGCGAATCACAAAATGTCCTGTAAAATTCTTTCTTGGAGCCGAAGATACAACGACGCCCGCGTTTGCCTCGCAACTCGTTTACAAACAGTTAAAGAATGCGGGACAATTGACATCATGTGACTTGTATATTGGTGTAGGTCATTGCACAGATCAAAACTCTAAAGTTATAGGAACGTTCTCATATAGGGATAAGACCTATAATATTACCAAACCTACAGTCGATATGGCGCTATGGTGGGCTCGATTTGGCGGATACGATGATCTGCCGACAATTACACCAGCAGAATAAACAAATTATCGGCGTAGGGCATCTTTATGACCCGAAATTAAACTTCGAGGGATGTTATTTTGTATATTATGGACGCCGTAATAAGCTATCATGCATTAATCGTCAGGAAACAACATAATGTTCAAAAAAATCATTCTCGCAAGTGCGCTTGCCATAAGCTCTTCCTTTGCAGCCTGGGACCTGTTCCCCGTTCTTGAAAACCATAAGGGACAGACCAGATTTACCTCGTATTACACTACATACTCTGGAGAAATTAAGCAATACCACACTCTTAATCTCTCTTTAGGTTCTCGATATACAATACTCCCGGGTCTAGAACTTGCACTCGTTGTTCCATACCATGTATTCTCGTACTATGGCAGTAGCCATTTAGGAGAAGACGGAACAGGTAAAATCCGTCTTTTGACCCGTTACCAGTTTACTCCCACCATGAACGTATTTGCGGACATTTATTTACCTAATAGCGATTACTGCTTCGGCAAAGATCCATGGCAATTCAACTTCGGTTTGCAATTTTCAAGGAAAGTTAACCAGTTGTTCAACTTCGGATCCCAACTTGCTTTTGATTTCGACACAGAGGGTGATGGCGACGGTATCCCTATATCCACATCTGCTGCATTAGAACTTGATTTTACCGTTACGGAAAATTTTACTCCGTACATAGAGACAAGTGGATATCTAGAACTCGGTGAAATATTCACTGGTCACGGATACCAATTCTCTCATGGCGGCGGAGATTTAAATCTAGCCTCATACATCGGTGTGAAATACAACTTTAACGAAAACATTTCTATCGATGCTTCAACTGGAATAAGCAAATGGGTTAACGTAGATGACAGCCACATTGCTTTTGGTGTTGGATTCGCCGTTTTGTTTAACTTCTAAATTTTTCCCAAAATATGTTTGAGACCCGCTGCGAGCGGGTCTTTCTTTATATACGATAATGTCGGTCGTTAAAACTCGGCGTTTTTTGTAAAAAAGTGAAGAAATGCTTGACAGTTCAAAGGGAAGGGAAAAACGATTCGACCCCTTTTATCATTTATAAATTTGACTTTTTTTATTTATAAGCCTTCGCAACCCATTCGGCGAGTTTTCCCGTCTTAGCAAGTTCCGCTGTATCTTTCATCTTGAAATTCGGATACAGAGCCTGAATTTCAGAAGCCGTTTTACCTTCAATTTCGTTATTGAAACCCAAGATATAATGCATCGCAATCATATAAATGATTTCCGTCGGTGCGGCTCCGCAGACTTGATTCTTGACGATATGCTCTAGCCTTTTCTTGTCGTCAGGGAAAAGTTTCTTCATCTTCTTTGAACGATAAAGTCGCTTGATGATTTCGGTAATATAAAGGCCCGATTTCATGTACAAGTCAGCAAAGGTATGGGTCGGATCGTCAAAACAGCCCGGCGTTTCCTTTTCCAACATGTCTACCATTTCCTTTACCACTTTTTTCGGAGTAAATATTTGGTTCGTCTTCTGCGGCGGGATGTAGTCGAATATGTCGCCCTTTACATCTTCCATGAAGTAGTCCGCCAGTTCCGAGCGTTTGCGCATAAATTCCTTCACGGAGTCGTTGAATACGACCGAATCAAAGAGATGACCGTCATAGTGCTTTTTCTTTCCGTCATTTTCGTCGGTGTAATCGCCACCATCGCGAAGGAATTTGAATTCGTCAACGGTGATACTCGTTACCTCAAGGAAAACATTACCCGGAATGTCGCGTTCAAATGTTTCGAGAGTCGTATTGTCATTTCCATACGCCATTAAGAACGAAGGAATTGTGCGAGCAAAGCCACGCAGATGGTCTCTAACCTTTTCTTCAATATCATTCTTTTTCTTTTCAATCTTGCTTTCTTCTACAGCCTTTACAGTTTCAACGGCAGCTTGATTCCAAACATCCTGCGTATCAGAGACTTTTTCATGGAATTTCTGCTTAGCAGCCTCCATTTCCTTTTTGAATACAGCATTGATTTGCTTTTCTTCGGCCTTAGAATTGCATTTTTCAAGAGCTTCTTTGCGTTTATGCTCAGCATCGCCTGCTTCAATTTTGAAGTCAGCGGCCGCCGTGCGAATTTTCTTTTGCCCGTAATCATGCAGCTTTCGTTCAAATTCCCTTGTCTGGGACTTAGTCATGTCTTTGCCAAACTTTTCCTTGGCCTCCTCAACAACCTTCTTCTCAGATGCGTCATAAACAGCTGTCAGCTCATTAAGTAAATCAGTCACATCAGACGGTTTACTGTTGCGAAGCATTCTATTCACTTCTTTTTCATAATCATCCGCACGTTCTCCAAAGACCGGGTCACCAAATTTATCGACAGCCGTCCCTACAGCTTGTTCCATGGGAACTTCAGGATTTCCATTCGCATCAAGCGGAATTTCACCAGCCTGTTCGGGAGTAACAATGTTCTTATCCGCTTCGGCCTTGGTCACGGGATCAACTTTCTTGAGAATATCATTCACAATCGAAGGCGCCGCAAATATACCACTAATATTCTGGAATAAGAAATTGCTCATGAATCCGTGATTCACGACTTCCTTGGCGTGGATATGCCTCGGGATGGTCAACACCTTTTCGGCATCCAGTTCAATCATTTCGCCATTGTCGTCTTCACCTACCACAGGGAAGAAGTTCAAGAGTTCCAGAACATGCTTTTTGCGTTTTTCGCTATCGCCTGCACCACCGGCAGTATCCTTGTATTGGTCGTTGGCAATGGTTTCCACGATAGTCAGCGTGCGTGCCGGATCAAAATCGAACACATACGCATTATCTTTGCGATATGTTTTGCCATCCTTATCCAAGAAAAGGCACGGATTTTGAGCACGGAATGCGGCCTGCATATACAGCGCCGGAGAGCGCATGGAGCAAAGCATCAGAACAGCAGTCCATTCGGGAATGGTGACACCCGTCGTAAGCTGCCCCACCGAAAGGGTAATAGTCTTTTCGTTGTTCTTGATAGCTTCGCGGACAGCGGTAATCGCCTTCTGGTTTTCCAGTTCCTCGTCGCCATTACCAACAGCAAGGACAACCGTATATTCCTTGAATACAGGGTGCTGTGTCAAAAGCTTTTTCAAGGCGATGGCAGAATCAACGCGGTTCAACAACCAAAACGTATGTTTGAGTTGATTCCTGAGTTCTTCCGTAGAGAACGGATACTTTTTCTGCTCCGTGAGAGCGTCCAAGAACTTCTTTACATCTTCGAGATGTTCAAAATACCCCGAAGCATTCGTCTTGAAGAACTCGTTCAAGTCAAAGTAATATTGCGTTTCTTCGTCATCAATGAGAGTTCCGGCATCGGCCTTCGCTCCCATCATATCGGACATCTGGTAGGTGAAAAGATTGAGCTTCGGCAAATCTTCGTAAGGATTTTCTACACCCTTTTCGGCAAATTCCTTTTTACGCTCTTGTTCGTCGGCGTATGTCCAGTTGAATATAGCCTCTTCGGGGAACTTGTCGGATGCAAGCATCTTGAACGGAGTGCCCGAAAGGTTCAGCGTAAAACGGCGTTTGATGCGTTCCAAGGCAACATCCGTTTTATCGGTTTCTACGCCCTCGTGCGCCTCATCAAGAATCAGCACATCCCAATCAAGTTCAGAAACTTCACGGAGTTTTTCGTAATCGCCACCAAAAGCCTTTGCGCCTTTAAGGTCTTGCAAGGAGATAAATTCAATGCAGCCGAGCCTGTTCTTGCTTACAGCGCGAGTAAACTCATCCCTTGTTAAAACATGCTTGTATTTTTGCGGATTCTTTTTGAAAACATCCACCTGGCTTACAAAATAGTAGCCACCTTCCGTCCCGACGAAACGCGCATAATCATTGTACCAGCTATCGGCAATGGCCGGACGGTTGGTCAAGATAAGTACGTTCCTCGCACCAACGCGCTTGCAAAAATCGTATGCAGTAAGGGTCTTGCCAAAGCGGGGTTTTGCATTCCACAGGAATTCGGGAGCCTTGTCCTTTTTCAGGATTTTCACCAGTTTGTGGTTATCGAAATAATCGGCGGTTTTTCTTGCTGCTTCTTCCTGTTCATCGCGAAGTTCGTAGATTTCGACGCCTTCCATTTCGGTAAGGATTCCGTGATTTTCCTTAAAATCATTGAAATGATTCTTAGAAGTCTTTGCGTCGGTTTTGAACCACTCCGTTTTCGGTTTCCGTTCAATATCCACCTTGTTTGTCAGGTATTTATGGAAATCGTAATCACGGAAAGGCGTCAAGTCATCTTCGAAAACAGCCCTACCGCTCCACGCAATAGGGGCATCGGTATCGGAGGTGTGGGTTTGCTGATGAACGCGTTCCTTAACAGCGTCTTTCAAGTTTTCGCCAAAATTGACTTCGGTATCACCGATTTTTATCCACCCGTCATGGGTTCTGTCGTTAGGAGTGGTATAGGCGTATATGGCGCGGTTCACGGGCCGCATGGTCTTGATTTGGGTAACGTTTGACATTAGACCATCTCCTTGACGTGGGTTTCAATGAAGTCCTTTTCTTCTTTGGAGAGGCCATATTTCTTGTAGAGTTGCAAATCGATTTCATGGACGGACTTGGTCCAATCGATATTGGATTTAGAGGTAAAGTCTTGGAGAGGAACGTATTTCCAGGAATCTCTGTTATTATCTTGAGTAATCTTAAGAACACCCAACATCGCCCTCAAAAATTTTGTCTTAACATACTTCAAACATGCTTCAGCTTGTTTTTTTGTATCAAATTTACCAATACCTATAAAAGACCTTGTGTATCCAACAAAAGGCTCTCCAACAACAGGTGTGCTAAATGTTTCTCCAAAAGCTCCACTTCCATTTGATGTAGGAACTAGTACTTTAAATTTGGATAGATTCGGATGATTTAGGTCAATAAGATTCTTGGGTACAAACCTCCAATTTCTCTTGTTATCAATAATTCCTAAAACCTTTACATCATCATCCCGACATTTATTTTCAGAAAAAACCTCTGAAACTTTGGTAAATATATTTTTTTCAAGTCGACTATCTTTTCCTTCACTACCAATATTTTTTTTCGTCTTTGGATATTTTTTTAACAACACATCTAAATCAAATCTTATTTGAATAAAGATTTCATCCATTAAGCTCTGGACATTTAGGGCGTTCATTTTTTTCAATATCCCATTCAATTCTTCAAACGCCGTAAATGTTCCTATTGCTCCATAATCTTTTGATTCATCCCTATGTGTTACGGCAACTCCACCTTTAATATCTGTATTCGGAAAAATCGTAGAGCCATCCGCGACATATTTCAAAACTTTCAAATGCTTATCTGCAAGCATTTTTTCATTCCATTTTTTTGGAGTACTTCCTGCATTGAACAAAAACCTAGCAGGCGTTACCAAAGTCACTTTTTCTGCAACTTTATATGCTTCATCCATAAAAGAGTTGTAAATGGGCGGTGCAAAATTCTTTTGTTCGCCACTCGATTCATCTTGATACGGAGGGTTTCCGATTACGGCAAAGAATTTTTTCATTTTCCATTCTCCTTTGATTTTAAAGAGTTGTAGGTCCGGCTGAAGCGTCTTCGCCAGTCAAAAATCAGGCATTCCTCGGTGGCATCGGTTTTGCCGGTTTCGTTTTCCACTTCGAATCCGGGAAGCGTCATTTGTCCGCAATTCTTTTCCTTGATTTGCGGAGTCCTGCCCGTAAGACCATCCATCTGCCAAAAGTTCCACGCAATCACGTTAGCGGCACTCCGTGCCGTCGTTCTGTCCGGTTTTTCGCCTAATTTCTTTTCCCAATGTTCCGTCCAAGACAAGAACACGTTGATGCGGGCAATCAAGAGATTATCCCCTTGGTACTCATACCCGTAGCAACTTTCCAGAGAACGCATGGACCATTTCTTGTATTCATCTCCGTCCACATTCTCTTCGACCACGCGAAGTTTACGGTCCAAGAAACCGATGCGGTCCTTGACCTCGATAAAATTTCCATCTGTAGGGTTGTAACGGCTCGTCACGAAGGGCGCTTCGCCGCAGGTGATTTCAAGCCTTGTCTGGTCAACGTATTCTTGCCAGGTTCTTCCATCGTTAAACTGGATTTTTTTACGATTCCTAGTCCAAGCCTTATCGCCTTCGGTATTGAATGCTCCTGTATAGCCCAGGTAGTCATCGTCCAGGGCGTTGTTCATTTGGTTGCAAATCCACGACGGTGTAAAGACTTCGGCACGCTTCTTGGTGCGGTCCCTTTGGGCATCGAGGGTCTTGGCGATTCGCGGACGCACAAGCATCAGGCTCCCGCCAGTAATGTCCTTGAATTCTATTTCGCATTTCGGGGAAATGGCGTCATATTCGTCCGTGGCCCACAGGATGTTCTTGCCCGTGGTCTTGTCCTTTAGCAATATGGGGAGAACGGCTCCTCGATACACGTCAAAGATTTGCCGGACAGGCGTGTCAGCCGCAATGTTTTTCATTCCATTCTCCCGAACTTCAAGCGCAACGTTCTGTTTCGCTCCCGTTCGGGGACTGGATTACGGCGATTTCACAAAAAGAGAATACACGACGCCCTAGGCATACAATACGCCCACGCCAAAACAGGGCGCGCATGCGTCCGGATTTCTGAGTACCCTCTTATTCTTTTGAGTTGAAATTGTCGAGATTCCATGCCAAGAACAAGAGCTGACTCATGGGAATTTCTCTTATTCTGGCATTTTACCGCACAAAAAAGGCGTGGAGTTGAATGTCCTTACAGCATGAGGCTCTCGACAGCCTACCCAAATAAGGACAAACAACCCACGCCCCATAAAGGCCGATACGCACAAACGGACCGCACAAGGGCGGCCTGCATAGCGAACCGTTGCCGGCACTTGCATGCCGACAGACGTGAGCGTCCGTCTTATTCTCTTGGGTTGAAATTGTCGAGATTTCATGCTGAGAATAAGAGAAACTCTCTATTTTTCAAGTTGAATATAGATTATTTGATAACAAAAGCACGCTTTTTCACAAAAAAAGGCTATATTTCAAAAAATACACGAATTCTCTTTTGTTAAACATTAACTAAAAAAGTTAATTTCTTTAATCAAATATATTGACTTTTTAAACGGATTAGGCTATATTGTCAGTAACCCCACTCAAGGAGACACAAATGGTTACATCGTTCGGAAAATTTTTAAGGAACTTAAGGATGGATATAGGTGAACTTTTGCTTGATATGGCTGAAAAGTTGCATGTATCCCCTGCATTCCTTTCTGGTGTCGAAAACGGGAAACGAAAAATTCCCGAAGGTTGGCTTACTAAGATAGCCGACCTCTATGGGTTATCTGAAGAACAAAACGAAAAAATGAAAGAAGCCTATTACGATTCAAACAACGAAATAGAGATTGGACTGCACAACTTAGAAGCCAATCAAAGAGACCTAGCCATCGCTTTCGCTAGAAAATTAGACTCCATCCCAGAAAGCGATATAAGCAAAATCATGAATATTTTAAACAAGGAGAAAAAGTAATGGCAAGTTTTAAAGCAAAGCCTATGTCTAGACAGGATATTCGCAAAATGGCTAAAGCTATACGCCTAAAATGCGGTCTAGAAGGTACGCATAGAGTTCCTGTATGCTCATTCTTCGAATGGATTATGGATAAATTATTTCCTAATTTCGAATGGGAAGTTGTTCCCGACTATACGATGTCAGAAGAAGGCGTAACTTTTTCGGGAGCAAACAAAATCAACATTCGTCAAGATGTCTATGTTGCGGCCTGTCATGGAGATGGCCGAGCTCGCTTTACAATTATGCACGAAATTGGGCATTTTCTTCTGCATGGGCCGAGCCGTGTTGCACTTTGCCGTTTGGCTCCAGGAGAAAGTCTACGCTCCTTTGAAGATCCCGAATGGCAAGCAGATACTTTTGCCGCAGAATTTCTCATGGATTATGACCTGATTCAGGGCATGAACTACATTCAAATTTCGGAAGAATGCGGCGTAACCTACGGGGCTGCAAAAACCAGAATCGGCAAATTACAAGGGAGGTGGATTATGTAAAACAGCTACCCAGACTCCGAACAAACGGCTGTACAGCGAACATCAGCCATCCAAGTAAACCGCATCAGCAAGTTCTTGTTAACAACTAACGGATTTGTCTTGATGCATAACATTATCCGCCGTAAAACGGCACGAGGTTTTATGACAAGACAATTCTTGCATATTTCAACCTGTATTGTATTTTCTGTAAAGGGGGAGCAATATGGGAACCAGTAAACCGGGTCGCTACATGAACACTAAAGGTAGCGCCAGAACCATGAGCCAGTTTTCGCTGGTTCATGCATCCGAAGGAAAATTCACAAGGCCACAAAGACCAACCGACCCATTAAAACTGATGAGTGGCGGACATGGACAAAAGGGAATGAATCTTCTAGATAAATACGGTATTGCATATAATATTGTGAAAGTCTATCCTAATGGTGTTCGTGTCGGAAATGTTCCTTCGCACTCGGCAAGAGCGAAACGTACAGGAACAAACCAATCATGGTTTCCTGCGTCATGGAGCGAAAAGACCATCAAACGAGCCGGAGAACATGTGGCACAACTGCATAGAAACCGTAATGTTCCTGATGGTAAGACCATGTTTGGAACCTTCAAGGGTGTCCGAGTAGGCGTAATCAAGACAAATGGACAAATCGGGACTGTTTTCCCTGACAAAATTCAACCATAGGAGTCAAAAAAATGATAGACAAGAACGAATTCAACAAAATTATTGTCGAGCGCAAAAGGATTGCGGATGAAACAATGGATAACTGGGATTACGGCATTGAACAATGCCACAAAAAAATACTTGCTATGATTACAGAAAATTTGCAAGAAGGAATCTCTTTTCTTGAAAATGAGTGTAGTCCAGATGACATCTACTGGGTTAGCGAGATGTTTGACGAAATAGCAGCCAAAACTCAATCCAAGGAATTCATCGTGGCGATCCACAGAATCCACGACAAAATGCCGGAAGATGTCAAAAAATCTATCGAGATCGACATTGAATCTGCCGAGCAAGCGATGGTTTAAAAAGAAAGGACTCGAACAAGTTGCAGCGAACAATCTTGTTCAAGTCCATTCCCAGATGTGCTAAAGCAAATCCTAGTTAACAACTAACGTAGGTATTAATTTAGCATATCTATTCCACAAAAACAAGTAAAAATTTAAAATGAGGAATAAATATGCGTATAAACGCCTTTGACGACGGTTTGCGTTCCGAACTGTTGGAACGTTCCTTTTACGACGGAATCTTTGAAATTCCACGATTAGAGCCTTTGGACAGGATTGTTGAACCCTCAGGCCTCGTTCCCTTTTCCAAACGGCAAAAAGCCAGGGACCGATTCGCACACTTTTATGAGCATGAGGCGCATTACCAGGATTTCACCAACCATCCTGAGAAATACATTCAGGATCTCTTGGAACACCCGGGGATTATCTCGCCTGATAATTCCATCCTAGTAGAAGCGCCGCTTTGTGCTCAAATTGCAAACCTGTTTATATCCAGACGCAACGCCAGTTTCTTGCAACACAGCGGAGTCTATCAAATCCCGAATGTACGATGGGGTGACGAGCGAACGTTCACAGCAATAGAACTGCCTGAAGCAGTCGCATTCGTAGGCATTCCGCACAATTCGATTGTCTCCATAGGAACTTACGGATGTTGCCAGACTCAAGACGAGAGGCGGTTGATGCATTTGGGCGTCATCGAAATGCTTAAGGTGCTTAATCCGCAAATTGTAGTCGTTTACGGATCGATGCCCAAAGATGTCTTTTGCGATTTGCCCTTTGAACCAAGATTCTTGCGGTTTGACAATTGGGATAAAGAACATCATGCCTGATTCTATTGGAGGTTTTAGGGAGTCCTCCCCCCTCCATATTAATAGAAAAAGCGGTTTTGGCCTTCTTTAGTGCAAAAAAATTTATATCTTTCAGTTACTCATCTCCCCGCAACTTCCGGCAATCGAGCCGAAGCGGGCTATACTGCAAAGGAGCGTCGTATGTCTGATTGGCTTTTCAAATCTTGGATAAAAGCAACCATCTGCAGCGCAGTGCTGTTTTTCCTTTACCACCTCTTCATCTCGCAAAAACTAGAAGAGGAAATCGAGACTAAAACTAAGGAAAACGAGTAGCATATGGAACAAAATAAAGATATCGCCGACATCCAGGCAGCCGAAGCGACCTTCCAGAAAAAGAAAAAGTTCATTCTCTGCTACCACAGCTTTAGCGTGAACAACTTCAAGAAGGCGTCCGTCCAGATTAGAAAGCTTGCAGAAGCAGCAGGCTCCCCCATCAGTATCGCCGTTATCCCGGCATTCGGAGCAGCCCCGGAATCCGAAGCAGAACAATTCCGCGAAGAACTCGAAAAGTTCGTGAAAGAAGGCTACGAAATCATGCTCCATGGAGCGCGCCACCGTGCAGATCTTTCGCTCAAACGCAGCATCACGGGAAAACTCGCGCTCCTGATTTCGAACAACGAAGCGGAATTTGCCGGTATCGACGAACGCTTTACGCAGGCTCTCCTCAAGCGTAGCCTCGCCCTTTGGAAGGCTCATGGAACGGGCAAGCCATCCGGTTTTATCCCGCCGATTTGGTTTGGCAACAAGTACCTCAAGGAACAGGCTCTTTCCATCTTTGACTACTACGAAGACTTCCACGGTATTTACCAGAAAGTGAAAGGGAACATCAAGAAAACTCGTTCGAGCACTCTCAGTTTTTCCATCATTCCCTCGCCGCTTTTGGGAATTACGCAGACATATGCCTGCCTCAGGATGCTCTTGCCGGGAGGCGTACACCGTCTCGTGTTCCATGACAAGGACTTCAGAACCATTGGTGAAAAACGCATATTGAATATGGTACGTTACGCATCGACCATGCGCGAAAAAATCATGTACAAAGACTTGTAATTCCAGGACTTCGCACAAATGATTTTAAATAAATTTATATCAAAAACCGATTACGAGTCTTACGAAGACCTTTACAACAATTTTAAGATATCCATTCCGGATAACTTCAATTTTGCATACGATGTCGTTGACGAATATGCAAAGACAGAGCCCAAGCGCGAAGCCCTTGTGTGGTGCGACGACAACGACGAAAGCCATATTTTCACATTCAAGGACTTATCGCTTGCATCACAGCGTACAGCGAACTTTCTTGTAGAACAGGGAATCCAAAAAGGCGACCGCGTGATGCTGATTCTCCGTCGCCGTTACGAATTCTGGTTCTTTTTGCTTGCGCTGCACCGCATTGGAGCAATAGCAATCCCGGCAACGAACATGCTTGCCGCCGAAGACCTAGAATACCGATTCAATGCGGCAGAAGTCAAGATGGTCGTGACATACGACGACCCGGCCTTGCAAAAAGAGGTCGATAAGGCGAAATCCAAGTGTGAATCGGTTGAAAAGCTCGTAACCGTAGGCCAGACCGCCCGTCAAAACTGGATCAGCTTTTACGACGACTACGAAATATTCTCGGCAAAGTTTGAACGCCCTGTTGGTGACGGTGCCACGCACAACGACGACATCATGATTGTCTATTTTACGAGTGGCACAAGTTCGAACCCGAAGATGGTCGCGCACACTTATACATACCCGCTCGGGCACATCGTGACCGCAAAATATTGGCAGCACGTTGTTGACGGAGGCCGTCATCTGACCGTCGCAGAAACCGGCTGGGCCAAAGCGCTTTGGGGAAAAATTTACGGGCAATGGATTGCCGGAAGTGCCGTATTCACTTACGACATGACCACGTTCATTCCTGGCAAACTTCTCGAAAAAATGGCGGAATACAAGGTCACCACATTCTGTGCGCCGCCGACCGTCTATCGTTACATATTGCAGCACGGCATCAAAAAATACGATCTTTCGAGTCTGCAATATTGCACCACCGCTGGCGAAGCGCTGAACCTGGACATTTACAACAAGTTCTACGAGCAAACCGGCATCCGGATGCAGGAAGGCTACGGACAGACAGAACTCACGCTCACCACAGGCAATTTCGGATTCAGCGAACCGCACCCCGGCTCCATGGGCAAGCCCTCCCCCGGCTACCGCATGGAAATCGTGAATGCCGAAGGCAAGCCCTGCGCTGACGATGAAATCGGTGAACTGATCATCAAAATTGACCAAGGTAAACCCTTTGGCATGTTCGGCGGTTACTACCGCGATGAAGAACGCACCGAAAAAGTTTTCGAAGGCGGCGTGTATCACACGGGCGATACGGCCACCCGCGACAAGGACGGATTCTTCTGGTTCGTGGGCCGTACCGACGACCTCATCAAGAGTTCCGGTTACCGCATCAGCCCCTTCGAAGTGGAAGAAGTACTGCACAAGCACCCCGCCGTCCTGGAAGTCGCCGTCACAGGCGTCGAAGACAAGTCCCGCGGTCAAGCAGTCAAAGCAACAGTCGTGTTGCAAAAGGGCTACGAAGCGTCGAAAGACCTTGCAAAAGAAATTCAGTTGTTTGCAAAGAACATCGCCGCAAGCTACAAGAGCCCTCGCATCATTGACTTCGTGACGGAACTGCCAAAGACCATCAGCGGGAAAATCCGCCGTGCGACTATTCGTGACAAGGATGCCTCGACAGGTGCAGCAAACTCAGAAGTGGGAAATTCGACTCATACCGAGAATGCGAACGCAGCAGAAAGCGTTGCCGGAAATACTGAAAAATAACGAATAAAAAAAATTCTGGCGGCAATCAGCCGACCTGAAAAAAGTCCGACTTCATGACGAAGCCGGACTTTTCTGATTAAAAAAGATTACTTATTGTCGGCGCAATATTTGTTGGCCATATCCAGCAATTGGTCCTTGCCTACCTTTACATCGAATTCTTTTGGTTCAAGAGAGCTTAGCGCACCACCATAGGTCATGCTGTAACCGTTTTCGGTCTGCGTGAAGGTAACGGACCCGCCCTTCGTTGTAGCTGTTGCAGAATTATCCGTACTGGATACTTGGCAATCGCTGGCTTCTGCAACAGTCGATTTTGCTGTTGAAGCCGCAGATGAAGCAGCAGCACAAGCAGAGAGCAAGACTGCAGAACTGGCAATCGCAATAATCGCAAATTTTTTCATAATTTTCTCCTTGTTTATTGATGATAATAAAATATAAAACAAAAATCCTTCAAAAAAAATAAGAATATTTTAACATTCGAAAAAAAATGCCCCAATTGGAGCATTTTCAATACATTGTTTATGCGGGTTTTATCCGATAAGACTTTAATATATATCGATTATGACAAACTAGGTTTCATTTATCAAATTCACGTTCAATTTGTTCGAGGCCTTCGGCCCATTCCGTTTGGATCTTCTGTTTGAGCTTTTTCGCAAGCGAAGGGGCGCGGCCCTGCGTAGAGACGGTCACGGCAATGTTTTCGCCAAAGTCCATGCGGGCAGGCACGATAAAGTCACCGTCGAGGTAGTCGCAGGCGTTATTCACGAGAATCCGACGGGCACGGGCATCGTTTGAAACTTGCGCGTTGACGGCGGGCTGGTCGGTGCAGATAAAGACCATGAAGATGCCACGGAGGTCAAGCGGCTCGTAAGGACGGCTTTTTAAGACGATAGACGATAGACTATAGACTATAGATGAATCAATTCCTTGAAAAGAACTTTCGTCTTTCGTCTGTAGAGGCGAAGCCTCGTTCTTTCGTCTAAGATTTTCGAATTCCGGGTCGAATTGCGGGGCTACCACAGTAATACGTGCACCAGTCGGGATGAGCGTCTTGACCTTGCGCAGCGCAATGCGGCCACCGCCCACAACGAGGACATTACGCCCTTCAAGATTCACTTCGATGGAGAAAAGGTTTGAGCGATGGGCGCGCTCCTGCGGAGCTTTGGGGTATGGGGTCGCGCCTGCGGAGCTTTGAGAATTTTCAATCTGAGCGTTGCGGATGCCACAGACAACCATGTCGGCGAATTCTTTCCAGTCGCCGAGGCAAGGCAACAGTGTAATGGGAATCTGTGGAAATTCAGCCTGCAATTTCGCCACCACGCGTGGAACGTCGTTTTTTGTATGCTGGCCGTTCAAGAGCAGGAACGGCAAAAGCGTCACCGATTCCACATCTTCACGCAAAATGGTCCGCAAGTCATTTTCCAAATCCAAAAGACTCGTGCTCGCCACACGTGTACCCGGCAAATCATGGTGCAATCGATCGAGAATTTCTTCAAATCCTTTGTACGCACCCGGCAAAATGCAATGATGAGCGATAATAAGAATGGCTTTCATGAAATAGTGGTTAGTGGTTGGTGGTTAGGGGGTATTTGCGTAGTATTCCACAATTTTTTTTACGAGAGAATCCATCGTCGTTTCATCGGAAGTGACGGTATCAAAGCCGTGCTTGCGGGCTGCAGATTCCGTCATGCGGCCGATGCAGAAAGAGGCATGGGGTATGGGGTATGAGGTCGCACCTTCGGTGCTTTGGGGTATGAGTTTAACGAAGTTTTCGACGGCGCTGGTGCTGGCGAATACGACGGCATCGGCGCTGGCGACGGCTTCACGTTTCCATTCGGGGAGTTCCGCAACCGGGAGTGTCTCGTAGACCACCCAACGGGTCGCCTGCGGGAGCAGTTTGAGCAAAGTGTCGTCGGCGAGATTACCCTGAAGCAACAAAATTCGGGATTCTTCTAGGAGATTGCCGCGCTCGCTTTGCTCGCTCGCAATGACATGCGAGGCGAGTGCAGTGACTGGCTGTTCACAGACAGGCATTGCCGAGCCGATGCTGTCATGCGCTTGCGCCATGACATCTCTTTCGTCTTTCGTCTGTAGCGAGTTTACGAGCGTTCTTTCGTCTAAAATGCTTCGAAGAAGTTTCCCGAGGCCTTCGCCGGTATGGTCTTCGGGAACGTAATCGCAGCGGATGCCGTATTCAAGCAACTTCTTTTCGGTAATCTTTCCCACACTCGCAATTTTCTTGCCAGCAAGCACACGAACATCATAACCCGCATCGAACAACTGCTTGAAGAAACTTTCCACGCCGTTCGTGCTTGTGAAGGCAAGAATGTCGAAATTTGCGAGGGAGTTGAAATCTGCAGATCTGGATTGCCACGCCCCTTCGGGGCTCGCAATGACGTGCGAAGCGAGTGCTGCGACTGGCTCAGGATGACGCATAACCAGAGGGCAATCGAGCGTACGGGTTTCGATCATCGGGGTTTCGATGACTTCGGCGCCGAGGGCCGTGAGGCGGGCAGTAATCCCGCTGGATTGCTTTGCAGCGCGAGTCACCACAAGGCGTTTTCCCGACAAAGGCAAGTTCTTTTTCCAAGCAAGCGTCTTGCCCAGTTCTACGACGCCACCCATAATCGTAATTGCGGGTGCAGTCACGTTTTCACGGACGATGGTCTCCCCCGCTGTTTCAAGCGTCGCCATAACGGTACGCTGGTTCGGTGTCGTTCCTTTTTCAATAAAGGCAAGCGGAGTTTTCGGGTCTTTGCCACATTCTATCAAGCGACGCGCAATAAAGTCCATGTTGGCGATACCCATCAAGAAGATGAGCGTGCCGGGGCACTTCGCGAGAGTCTCGAAATCAAGGGAGAGATTGACATCCCTCTCGTCTTTCGTCTGTAGCGAGCTTGCGAGCGTTCTCTCGTCTAACTTTTCGTGCCCCGTAATGATATGGAAACTGGTCGCGATGCCGCGATGGCTCACGGGAATTCCCGCATAGGCAGGCACCGCAATGGCAGAAGTCACGCCCGGCACAATTTCAAATTCGACTCCGGCAGCAACAAGTTCCAACGCCTCTTCACCGCCACGACCGAACACAAACGGGTCGCCGCCCTTCAAACGCGCAACGGTCGCACCCGGCATTTCAACCGCAAATTTCACCAAGAGTTTATTGATTTCGGATTGTTTCACTTTATGGTGCGTTGGCATTTTGCCCACATCCACCATCTTTGCTTTCGGATTACATAACGAGAGTACGCCCGGTGAAACCAAGCGATCATAAACCACGACATCGGCTTTTTCAAGAATCGACTTTCCGCGCACGGTCAAAAGCCCAGGATCACCGGGCCCCGCGCCAATCAAATAAACTTTGCCAAAATTATTTGTTTTTTCCATCAAAATCAAATTTAGAAAAAGTTCGGCTCACCGCCAAAAGTGCATTTTTTAAAGTCAATAGTACGCGTCGCTACGGTTCGGTCATGCCGGTCTGCATGCAGCCCGTCGCGACACTCACCTTGCAGACTTTTGCGAAGGTATTCCTTGGCCGACGCCTCCATTCTTACAACGAACAACCATTATCCTCAGATTATTTGAGTTTTTTTCTCGCATCGTTTGGACCTATACATAACCAAGCTGTATCAAACATGAAAATCCACGGATTTTATCCAATAATCCAAAAAACCTGTTTGAAATTTGCCTATATTTTTTAGCATGAATAGTTCTAGAGCAAAGCTTCGTGACGAAGTCTATACGCAGATGATGTGTGCCCAGGCACGCCTTTCCAAAGACCAAAACACGCAAATGGGCGCCGTTCTTGTCAGCGCTGACGGACGCGTTATCAGCACCGGATACAATGGTGCACCCGCCGGATTTGACGACGAAACCGTTCCATACACCCGCGAAAAGCAACTTCTCGCCTACGACCTTTTAGACGCAGACACGGGCAACCTCATCAGCCATCACGAATTTGAAGCGAACAAGTACCCATTCATGGTACACGCCGAAATCAATGCGCTCCACTACGCCCGCGGAAAAGTCCCTGCCGGATCCAAGCTTTACGTCATCGGATTTCCATGCGAACGATGCTCCCTCGACATTAGCCTCTCCGGCGTTGCAGAAGTTTTCGTGACCAAGGATGATTACGACCCGAAATCCACGTTGAACAACAGCCGCGACACGGCCTATTACATGTTCGCACAAGCTGGGATTATCGTGACACTTTGCGGCAAACGCATTCGTCCCGTCGTTTCCAAGCCCAAAAAATAATTTAATAGCCTTTTTGCTGTTCTTTTTCCGAAGTAATTATTATTTTGTGGATCATGAAGATCAAGCAAAAAGTAAAAATATTTATCAGTATTCTAAGCACCCTATTCTTTTTAGGGTGTGAAGGTTATCATACAAAGATCCATACACTGGACATGACCGTAGCCGAAGCTCCAGAAGTTCACGGTGCAAATACAAACCAAGATTCACATTCTGCTTCATGGCGCATTACAGGCAAAATAAATTCCGTTCAAGAAAAAGAAATCAAAGAAACTACAAAAAGAAACAACGAGCATTCCGAAAACACCTATATTACTTATAAAACAGGCGGTATAGATTTCAGCGGCAAAGCAGATTTTCTCTACAAGGTTGATGGTTTCTTTTTTGGATCCGGTTTGGGATACAGAGATGGAATATACCATCACTTCACTTTAGGAGCAAACCTGCAACACGTTGAATTCGGCCTATTTTTTGGTCTATACCACCAATATATTGAAATGGATTACAACGCTACAAAATGTGACTACGAATACGACTTGTTCATCCAAAAAACTGAAGAATGCGAAGCATACAAAGATAATCAACAAGACTATTTCACAAGTCCATTCATTGGTGCATTTGCAAGTATATATATAGATAAATTCTTTATTAGTTATAGTGCAAGTTTATATTCACCCCGCGTTAAAATTGAAGAGCATAGCCTAGACCTAGCAGCCATCACAACACAGTATATCACAGCGGGAATTAGAATCAACAGATGGATTGAATTAAGCGCAGGTGCATCAATAACTTATATAAACACACCACAGTGGTACTATGGATTTACGGGCGGAATAAGCATCTACGCCATGTAACCGTCAATAAAAGAATTTACATCCCCAATTTAGTCATAAACTATTTACAACTGTTCTTGAATTTTTTTTGCTAGCGCAATGCCCAAATTTTTTGATTGCAGCACAAAATCCACAGTATTCAAATCAAGGTTTCCGACTACTTCTGCACGGAGCAACTTTTCAGATTTTTCGTCCCAGTAAATGCCACGAATTTTTAAAGTCGGAGCAGTTTCAGAATCGAGACGGAATTCGTCCTCATTGCAAACAATTTCTGCAAAACTTGCCACCGGGAATTGACAGCCCGCATTGAGCGCCTTCAAGTAAGACATTTCCGCGGAAGCAATGCAATAAGTCGCGACATCGTTCGCACGAGCGAGAATTTGCACAATAGAATCATGGATTTCACTGGATTCTTCGCGTTGCTCAGAATGACGAGCCCCGTTATCCGACAAAGTTTCAATCGCTAAAATTCCCTGACCGCTGGCGGGGAGCACCTGGTCCGTGCTAAAGTATTCCGTCACTTGGTCTGCAAGGCCCATGCGTTTGAGGCCGGCCGCCGCAAGCACGACTCCATCAAGTTCCGCAAGTTTACCAATGCGAGTCTGGATGTTTCCGCGAATCGGCACGTATTCCAAATCCGGGCGGAGCGCTTTCAGTTGAACAATACGGCGAATACTTCCTGTCCCGATGCGAGCACCTGCAGGCAAATCCATAAAGCGAACGCCCACGGCACCACCACGCGAAAGGAACGCATCGCGCGGGTCTTCACGTTTCAAGACAGCGGCAAGCTTGAACTGTGGCAGCACTTCGGCAGGCATATCCTTAAGGCTATGGATGGCAATGTCGGCACGATGCTCGAGAAGAGCTACTTCCAGCTCCTTGATAAACACGCCCTTACCACCGAAACTCGAAAGCAATTTGTCCAAACGGCGGTCACCTTCCGTCGTCATGGAGACAAGTTCATAAGACAACTCAGCATTCTGCGCAGAATTCGCAGCAACAATTGCATCGGCGGCCATTGTCGTTTGCGCCAATGCCAATGCACTTTTACGAGTCGCTATGCGAAGCGGACGATCCTTCGAAAAAAAAGCACAAGTCTCAATCACTGCACGCCCCCAAACATTTCAAAAAGACTTGCACATCCTCAAGAGAATTCTCCGTCTTGACTTTGTACAAATAGTCATTTGCCATCTTTTTCGCAAAACGTTCATACATCAACTGGATACGTTTTTTGTCCGCATCAGACACTTCCGGAAGCGAACGCATCAGCTTTTCGGATTCATCATTTGCAGTAGCGATCATTTTTTCGGCAAAGACGTGAATATTTTTTGCAATATCGTCCATGCGGTACCACTGCATGAATTCTTCGATGCCTTCTTGCAAAATCTTTTGCGCCGCTTCGAGTTCAATCATTCGCAAGCGACGGTTTTCAGATACAATTTGTTCCAAATCATCGACACAGACGTATTGTACGCCGGGCAAATCTCCGATAGAAGCATCCGCATTGCGCGGGTTCGCAAGGTCTACAACGAGACGCTTTGACAAAATAGCCCCACCAAAAGGTTCGGCGACCTGAATCGATTTTTCAAATTCTTTCTTCGTGATAATCGGTTCTTGGCTTGCGCTGCAAAGAATAAGCACATCGCTCTTGCCTACAACGCTGTAGCGGTCTTCAAAGCGGACTGGCGTCAAGACATCGCCAAATTTTTCCGCATTCGTAAACGTCCTGCTGCTCGCAAAAATTTTCGTTGTATTTTCTTGTACATACTTGAGCATGAGCGAGCCCATTTCGCCAAGCCCCACAATGTAAACCGTTCGGTTTTCCAAATCGTCAAAAGTTTTCTGTACCTGCTTCATTGCCAAAAACGGAATGTTGCAACTGAGTTTGCTCAAGTTCGTCTCGGTCTTGATACGCTTTGTCGTGTGGATTGCGCTCTGGAAAAGCTTGTTCAAACTGTTACCAGTCGCCTTGAGCTGGTGCGCCGTTTCATAAGCACGGTCTATCTGGTGCAAAATTTGGTCTTCGCCCATGGCCACGGAATCAAGCCCCGCACACACGTTCATCACGTGATGCACAACATCCTCGCCCACTTTCGTATAGAAGAACTTTGCAAAATCATCATAATTTTGATGGGCAAGTCCGCAAACATAGCGAACCAACTCGGCAGTATCCAAATCTCGGTCGCTTGCAACATAAACCTCGGTACGGTTGCAAGTGGCAAGAATCAAAAGTTCGTCAAACGGAGAATGACTCAACGCCTCCGTCTTGACGTCCATCGGGATATAAAACTTTTCGCGAATTGCGATTTCGGCCACCTTGTGGCTCATTCCTGCCATGTAAATCTTGCGCATAACCCAAAGATAGAAAAATTACGTGCATTCTCGCAAAATAACGGATTATTCACATCATAGCAAACCTTTTTACAACGGAGAAACTTTCTCTTTGTACAATAAATCGTTTTTTTATATAATTTATTTACACCTATTCGTCTTGCTAGGATAATTCTAAAATGTATAAAAAAGTTCTTACCGCAACGATTATTTCGTTATTTTTTGTTTCGTACGCAAACGCGTGGGAGATGGATGCCTATGTTGAAAACACGCCTATCACCGAAAGTCATGTAGATACAAATTCTAGAACAAACCAAGACACAACTTCAGCAACCAAAGCCGACAACAATCAGAAAGACGATTTTAGGCACCATAGCATAGGAATCGAGTATAACTTTTTAACGTTAACAGACTTTGGAACTTCATTGAGTCACCTTTTTGATGATAAATGCGAAGACATCTTTGAATGTTCTTATGGAGCAATATCCATCAACTATGGTTATATATTTTCTAACAACATAGAAACAGGGCTTGTCGCAAACATATCCCTTACAAAAAATCCTTTATATTCCCTAATGGGAAAACTCAAGTTTAACGGAAGTGAACCAGGAAGTTTCGTTAATCTATTTTTTGAAATAGACTTAGGTATAATAACCAACGGCGACGAAATCGCTCCCATGGGGCATATATCCTTATTTGGTTTTGAAATCGGTCATCCTGTATCCCTACGATTCCAAATACCCTTTTTGCTTTGGGGACAACGAGGTTTAACATATCTCGGCGTAGGTTACCGATTCTAGAATTTGAGATAGTTTTACTCAAAGAAAAAATCTATAACTTGTTTTCTTGAGTTCCCGCAAGGAATTTAAAACAACATAATTGCTATTATCAATGGATTTTGCGGCATCTTCGATATAGCGTGACAGCAATTCCGCTGACGGAGCGTGCATCATTGCATACAAGTTGTACGGAAATTTTTCAAAAGACGGACGTTCGTAGCAATGCGACACATAATTCTTTTTCGCAAGAACAAGAACTTTACTGGATTCTTCCAACCTTCGGTTGTCAGAATGACGTAAGGCAGGATTGTCTGAATGACGAGAGTCCGCGAACGGTTCCTCATTTAATCTAAAGCAGACCATCGCATTGAATGCAAAGCCCGCATTCTGGTGGCGGAGAATCGCCCCAAAGCGACGCATGCGTTTTGCGGCAAGGTCTTCACGGAGTTCGTCGCAAGATACGCCCCAATCCTTGAACGGCGTATGCGTATGCGGAATATCACCGCATGCCGTGCGAATGCGAGACTTGTCTGATTCGGAGAGATTTCCTCGAAAATTACTGGATTCTTCGCTACGCTCAGAATGACGTTCCGTCACAACGCTCTCGTCTCCAACCCTGTTTACTAACCACAGCCTACTAACCACTGGTGCGCCAGCAGCCCCCATCACCGTATCGATTTTATATTTCTTGGTAGCGGAGAGTACATGAACGTCATGCAATTCCGTTTTCGCACAAACACGTTCCACAACAGTCTCTATGGCCGCCTCATTTTCTGCAATGACGGTAAACCATACATTGTATTCGTGACAGCGGATGTAATTGTGCGTAATCGCAGGTTCGCCCATCACGACTGCGGCAAACTTTTCCATAGGAGTTTCATCGTGCGATTCAGTCGAAAAATCTTGCGACGATGTCGGCACCATCCCTGCGCAAAGTCTCGAAATGAAGCCCAATTTTTTTGAATCGTAAACCCCACCGATACGACGAATCACGCCCGAAGCGCGCAGCATTTCAACAGCATCAAAAACTTCTTGTTCCGAAACATTCAACGTTTCCGCGAGCGCCTTATACGGGCGTTCCACCAACGGAAAGCCGTCTTGAATAATCGCGAGAAGTTTTTGATCTAATTCATTCATTATAAGTAACTGGATTCTTCGTCCCTGCGGTCCTCAGAATGACGCGAACGCAACGCAATCAGAATGACACACGATCCTCACTCCTCAAAGGGAGCGCAGCGACCGACCTCACACCTCAAACCTCACAGCCCAATTTCTTCATCCGTCAAATAGCAGGCCGGATCTTCGGCCCAGAAGTCGCCAGTCACAGCCTCTGCACGCGTACGGAAGTTGCCATTGCACAAATTCAAGAAAGCACACTTTGGACAACGTCCCTTCAAAAGCGGCTTACGGTCCTTGAGCCCCGCCATAATCGGGTTCGACAAGTCCGTCCAAATTTCGCCAAAGCTACGTTCGCGCACATTCCCGAGCGTGATGTATTGCGTAAACTGGTCCGGGTGCACGTTGCCGACGCTATCGATATTGCCAAAAGCCATACCGCTGCGGTTTCCGCCATTGCGCTGAATCAGCTCCAAAACCTTTTCTGCAAGCGCCGGGTCTTCGCGTTTCATGCGCTGGTACAGATAAACGGCATCCGCATGGTTATCGACCGTCAAAATTTCCTTGTTCACGCCACGCTTCTTGAAGTCCAAAGTACGATCGATAATCAAGTCCATCGCTTTGCGGCTTTCTTCGTGATTCAAATCATTTGCAACCATCGCAGAACCGCGACCGCTATACACCAAGTGATAGAAGCACACGCGGTCAATGTTCTCGGCTTCGAGCAAATCGAAAATCGCATTCAAGTCCTGCACGTTGTAACGTGTAATCGTGAAGCGCAGCCCGACCTTCTGGCCCGTCGCCACGCAGTTGCGGATACCGCGCAAAGCCAACTGATACGCGCCCGGCTTACCGCGGAACTTGTCATGAGTTTCTTCACAACCGTCCAAGCTGATGCCCACATAGCCCACGCCCATCGCCTTCAACTTCTGTGCTACATCAGGCGTAATGCAGGTGCCGTTCGTCGAAATCGTCGGACGGATACCCTTGCTTGCCGCGTAGTTTGCAAGTTCAAAAAAATCCGGGCGCAAAAGCGGTTCGCCACCGCTGAACAACAGCACCGGCACATTGAATTCCGCCAGTTGATCAATAAGCTTGATTCCCTCTTCGTGAGAAAGTTCATTCTGGTACTTAATCGCCTCGGAACGCGCATAGCAGTGGACGCACTTCAAGTTGCAAGTCTTCGTGCAGTTCCAAACAACCACGGGACCGCGCCCCGCCCCCACGCCATTTTTCGCAGCATGAGCATGAGGTTCGTAACGGAGAGAATCCCCAAAATTCGGGGCATCCATCAAAAGCTTGGTAATACTAATCATGCGCCAAAGGTAGAAAATTTCCTCGTTGCGCCTTAAAGCCATACATCTGTTTTTAAGCTGAAATTATTGTTATGCGATGGCAAACTATCCTCGAATAGATTCTCTCCGCAACAATACCAAGTCACGATACAACAGCCGAGTATTCAAAGGCCTGCCATCATCTTCAAGTTGCCTGTATTTACGCTCTTGCTCAATATTTCCAAAAACAGGCATTAAACCGCAATTAGCGTAGAACGATAAAAGTTCACTTTCATTGAAGGCATCTACAATCATATGCCGACACCCCGACTTATTTTTCTCCCCAGCAAACCACTGTGCAACAAATTCTATAATTTGCGATCCTAGCCCATGACCTGCAAACTGAAGGTCAACACCTAGTTGCCCCAACAAGACGGCAGGATGGTTTATATCCCCTTTCGAATGTCGAACTTCGTAACCTACCTTCTTTTTTCTAGAATTTGGAAGCAACCGAGTGAACAAGCTCGCATTCGCCACAGTAAAAGCCGCAGCAACTTTACTTAAATCATTACGAGGTGTAAGCAAATATGTTTTTCCAAACAATTCACTTTGATAATCTAAAGCCTCATTTCTAAAGAAATCGTTAATAGATTTACGTCCACAATCAAACGAGGACAAGTCTCGGATGGGCGCTCCGAGAGTACAAAAAGAAAAATCCGACAATTTCATTTTGATGAAGTTCTCTTTAGCTGATCCAATCTAGAATTTTCGATAATACTACGACACCACGCCTCTTTCTCGGCGCTATATTGGGAGCCTGCCAAATACTTAGAATTGTATTCCACCTGACGGTTAAATTCTTCGGCAACTTCACCCGTTAAAATCGGAATTGTATTATACGGTAGAGCCATATTTCAAATATACCTTTTTCGATTTTTTTTATCAAGTGTTTTGAAATCTACCAAATAAAACCAGAAAAAATGCATTTTTACCAAATTTTGACATCAACCGTTTGCAAAAACTTTCTTTTTTTTAAAAATACACCCCATAATTAGGACGCGCGTTCATATTGCGGCCTTTGGCATCGAACTTGGGGGCAATTTTTTTCTTCAACGGCGCAGGGGCGATTGTCTTGCGGATTCCGTTTCTTCCACCACCAGCACCGTCCCTACCATTTACATTGAGCAAGACCTTATCATAATATTCATTAGCGAAATAGAAATTAGCGAGATATAAATTCTGCACTTCAGGATAAACTTGTTGATAGGCCTTATTTTCTATCAATCCATAAAAGACTCTATAGTTGTCATTATAGAAATATTTGCAGTTCATATACATACCACTGATGGTATGTCCGTTTCCATAGATGATTCCAGCGAAAGCATTTTCGTAGTTCATTGGATTCCAATCAATATAATTGGCGTTATTCATATCTTCATTCACAACAATATCGTTCATAATCTTGATGCAGGCTTTTATCGGCGGTTTTTCGCTTAACACACTATTTGCAATTTCGTCAAAATAGAACAATTCATGAACATTTGTTACAAGATAACAGCCATCAGCATCCGTTGCCGGTTTTTGCGGAGCATAAGTCCAATCTGCCTTAAATTCAATTTCATCATTTTTTGAATTAACAAAATAAGTTCGGTCAAAATCGCCAGGTTCATTCAATACAGCATCTC
Organism: Fibrobacter succinogenes; assembly: GCA_902800345.1. Taxonomy (GTDB): domain Bacteria; phylum Fibrobacterota; class Fibrobacteria; order Fibrobacterales; family Fibrobacteraceae; genus Fibrobacter; species Fibrobacter succinogenes_H. Next base: position 45,766 of record CADCDO010000024.1, on the reverse strand, counting down.
TGCCATACCAGCCCAAGAAAAGGAATCCATCACGGGTCGGACTTTTAAGCGTAATCGTTTCACCGTTCAGAGTTTTGTCCGGGTTCTTCGCATCGCCCATAGTGCCACCAACCAGATTGTACGAAATTTTGATTTCACGGGCACTCCATTTGGCATACAGAACGATATCTTCGGTGTTTCCCGTGGGCAGTTCTGTCACCGTGGTAGTGAATGTCGAATCCGAGTACCACCCCTCAAAAGTTTTCCCGCTCTTCGTGGGCTGTTTCAACACAAATGTTGCAGAATCCGCATAACGATAAACCGGATTCCGATTCAAAATAGAAGAATATGCGCCGTCATTCACATAAGTGATGGAATATCCCTTTTTCCACTTCGCAAAAAACTTCTTATTTCCTTTATCCGTAGCAAGGATTTTTTCTACCGGTGTTGTAAAATTCGAATCGGCAAACCACCCTTCAAAAACATCGCCATTCTTTGATGCGGGCTTCAACAGAACTTCCTGCTCAGGCTTGTAATAGCTCGGATTAACAGAGTCATTGACGCCACCGGCCAAATCATACGCAATATCGTAATACACGCCGTTCAATTTCGGATAAGCGTCCTTCCCAACCTCCTGCGTCCAGATGGGGTAACTGGAACCATTCACGAGTTTTTCAAGAACACTTCCATCGGAAAAAGCGGTAGCAGTTGATACACTCGCTTCAAATTCGTCATTAGTATAAGAATCAAGGTAAAAGGTATTTTCAGCCACAACTTTCCAGTCTGGAAAATCTTGACACTGAGTCAGACCTTTTTGGCTAATTGCCGAAAAATTCTCCTTTGCCTCAGCGGTTCCTACAAAGAAGGTATTTTTGAAAACGGAGAAATCAGTCCCGCCCACAAGGCCACCTACGCGATAACCAATCAAATGTCCTGCAAAATAAGCATTTTCTACAGTTACCGCATTATGATTATTATCATAAGTGTTGGCTGCACGAGGGGCTTTGCTTATCGGAGTTTCAAGAGTAACATCTATACAATAGTCTTGTTGAACACGGGCATAACCGACAAGACCACCGACATAGCTCCCCCTGCTATCCAAAGTAGCCGTACTATAAACATTCTTCAGTGAAGTTCCAAAGCCTAGCGTATTAGCAATAAAAGAACCGACATAACCATTGCCAGCAAAATAAGAATCAATGATTCCTAAATTTTGAATTAAAGCATTATGTTCACCTTCAGCAAGATTAACAAGTCCGACATTTCCATATAAGCCCGAGATGGTGTGACCATTCCCTTCAATGACACCCATAAAATTCCCAAAAGGTTTCCACCAGTAATGAGATCCCTCATTCGGGGTTCCATCGGAAGCCAAGAGATTTTTGTTAACGACGATATCATTTTCAATGGAAACGCAAATTTGTTTATTTTTGCGCATTAAGCTATCAGAAACTTTTACAGCACCGTAGAGTTCTGCAGCATCGTGGACAAGCATACACCCCGACTCGTTCTGTTGCGGGATTTTCGCCTTCACTCCCCAACGAGCATAAAGCGACAACCGTCCATTTTGGGTGCGGGTGACAGAAATAACAGCATCAGCATAGGTAATTGCGTTATTCTCGTAAGGAGATGAATTAAAATACCAGCCCAGAAACTCGGCTCCATCCTTGGTGGGCGGGAAAAATTTAATTGAAGGGGCGTCCGAGCGATCGCTATATTTATACAAATAAGAAGATAAGTTTTCAGGATTATTCTTTCCGCCCTGCAAATCGTAATCAATATAAATCGTATCCCTAACTGCAACTACGGCGAAAGCATTTCCCACGATAAGCAAACCAAAAAGGGCATAAAAAAACTTCGACATATTTTCTCCCTAATATAAAACAACCATCCACTCGAGGACCAATATACATATAATTTTAGCCTAGAACTAGATTTATCCATGTTTTTTTAACATGTCTTTCAAAATTAACGACAGCGCGATTATTATGCTACAGCAACCGTCTTATATGCTACGACATGATATTATTCTGCATTTTCTTGCAGCTTTTTCACTTGTTCTTCGGCCCATTCTTCGAAGATATCGTCTGCAATGTGAGATTTGACATCTTTCATCAAGTGGATGTAAAAATGCAGATTGTGTATGGCTGCAAGCGTCCAGCCGAGCGGTTCTTTTTCCTTGAACAGATGGCGCAAATATGCACGGCTGTAATTTCGGCAACAATAGCAATCGCAATTCGGGTCAAGCGGCAAATCGTGCTGGTGTGCAAATTTGGCGCCCTTGTATCGCAGTACGCCACGGCTCGTATAAACTAATCCATCCTGTGCATTTTTCGCAGGCAAAATGCAATCGCACATATCCACGCCGCGTTTCACGAGTTCAAGTAAATTCCACGGAGTTCCCACACCCATCACGTAGCGGGCTCGGTCATCGGGCAACAAGTTTGTACAAAAATCAGCGATATCGTACATCGTTTCGACAGGCTCGCCCACCGAAAGCCCGCCCATCGCGTAACCGTCCGGTGCAATTTCCTTAAGCGCTTCGATGGACTTCTGACGGAGTTCCTTGTGCATGCCGCCCTGTACAATCCCGAAGAAATACTGCGGATAGCCGTGAATCGGCGGATTTGCCTCCAGCCATTCCTTTGCTTCGCGGGTCCACTTGAGCGTAAGCGCAAGCGACTTTTCGGCCTCTTCGACGGTACTCGGATACGGAGTACATTCATCGAACGCCATGATGATATCCGCACCGATTTCCCGCTGTGCGTTCATCACGCTCGCCGGCGTAAACAAATGACGAGAACCGTCCAGCAAACTTTTGAACTGGACGCCCTCTTCAGTAATCTTTCGGAACTGTTTCAAGCTCCACACCTGGAATCCGCCGCTGTCCGTCAGCATAGGACGGTTCCAGCTCATGAACTTCTGCACGCCCCCCGCTTCGGCAATGAGTTTCGTCCCGGGCCGCAAGTAGAGATGGTAAGTATTCGCAAGGATAATCTCAGCATCAAGCTCGCAAATGTCGCGACTCGTTAGCCCCTTGACCGTCGCCGCAGTACCCACCGGCATAAAAACGGGCGTCGTCACATCGCCATGCGCCGTATGCAGCACCCCAAGACGCGCCTTGCTGCGGCCGCTAGTTTTTAGAAGTTCAAAAGGGTTTTGGTTCACGAAGCCAAAAATACAAATCTTCTTTTGGGATTTCCTTGGATTCCCTCCCTGACGGTCGAGGATGACGCAAAGAGTATTGTGTAAGCATGTCCCCGTGATTCGACCGCACACCGTCACCCTGGAGGGAATCCATAGGATGACCGATAGGGGCCAAGAAGACAGCAAGCGTTACGATTTTTCGAGTTTCGGCTTACGATTTCGCGGGGTCAAGTGACGCATGGCCTTTTTCCCCGTATGCGTAGGCAAAACCTTCTGGGTCGCAGAAAGGGAATGCTCAATTTTGTTTTCGCCAAGAGGACGGAACTGTCCCGTTAAGAGATTGTGGTTTATTGCCATAGGAGCTCCTAATGTTTTTGATGGTGATGTGGGAAATATATATAATTTTGAAATGCAGATTATTTTATTTCTGTGCAAGAGCGTCTAAAATCAGATTCTCCGATACTCCCTTCGCACGAAGAAATGCAGCAATTTTACGTCCTTTTTCCCGAGCACCTTCTGCACGACCTTCTGCACGACCTTCTGCAAGACCTCTTGCACGGCCTTCTTCCTTAGCACGAATTATAGCACTAGCCAGAACAATCCGGTAATCATCTTTTAACGACATATATTTCTCCTGGTCTAATAGAAGTTTGTCATCTGCATTATCCACCCGAATACGATCAAGAGCATCTCTGATAATATCACTACCGAAATCAGGTAATTCGCCGCCGTCACCAGCATGACTCAACAGATACAACCACGCATCTACAGAGCCATCGATCTCTTTTAGCGTCTTCTTGAAATTGGGCAAACTAAAGAAAATATATCTATTTTTAGGAAAGATGGGTATAGCCCTTCCATTTCGGATGGAACACTGGCTGTAAACGGCCCATTCATCTTTGTATTCCCCCTTTGCATAAGGCAACTCAAAATCGCATATCCAAATAGATATGGTCTCAGGAAGTTCATAACGCTTCTTTTCTTTTTTTTCCTTGGACAAAGCCAAGAATTCCTCAGAACGCTCCATTTCTTTTTTTCCTTTGATTACCAGGAATGCGTTATATAAAACAATACGGTCTACTAAAAAATCATGATCCAATTTTTGCATTTCGACATCAAGATAGCGCCCCGAATTAGTCGTTATAAAGACATCAAAAATAATCTTTTTACTTTGTGGTACACGAAAACGAATCGATTTGTCAAAGACAAATTTAATAGTCCTAATCTTGTCATCACCTTCAAGACCAAGTACGCCATCAAGAAAATCCTTCAACGCATCCTCGCTGTCAAAAAGTTCCTTAAAAGCGGGTTCATATCTAGGGTCAAGATATACTTGTCCCGCAAAAGATTGGGGAATAGGTTTCTTACGAATTATTTTGTTACTCTTTTTCATGCTTTTTTTTATGCAATTTTCATGCCAGCGAAAAAAGGCTTTTTCGAACGAAAAAAACGCAATTTTTATGATAGGGAAAAAGTGATTAATCGATTAATCAGTGATTAATCAGTTTTTTGAGTTTTTACGGAAAAATGGGCGCATCAAAGAGCGCTGCTTTAGCCATCATCCCGCACGCATAACAACGCAAAAACGAAATGAGTACTCCATATGCAAAGATAATTTTATCTAAATTGCGGATGTTGAGTTGGTCTTCTTTAAATCCAATTTGCTTTATTATACAGTATGAATCGTATGAATTTGAAAACTGCTAAAATTTCTCGTCTCATCCCGCTTTTCGGGGGCAGGATGGTGCGTTGACGGGCGTAAAGATACAAAAAATGGGCAAACCGGCATCGGCGGTTGGGGCCAAGCTAGTCTTTCAAGCAGCGAATGGAGTTTGCGAAAGACTTGGGAAGATAGTCAAGCATAGCACCAGTGAAAAGATTTAGAAAAACACCGCAGCAGTCGCCCAATTCATAAGTACTCCAAAATCTCCCGTACGTACCCAGGGATGATTGGTAAGAAATCGGATCTATGACCCATGCAAAACCACCAGGTAACGCCGAAAAACCGTATTCATCTGTACCATTTTTGTCGCTCCAGCCACTCGTCGTCTTCAGTTTGTCACCCCAGTAATGGATTTCGTCCACAGAATCATTTTCCACGATAGAGAATGCGTCCAAAGCATCTCTCAGGGTCCACCATTCCGACTCATCCGGCACATGCCAACCTTTAGGGCACACGCCACGGACAGTCTCCGATACATCGCACTCTACACCTCGACCGCAGCCTTTTGTCTTCGTATTCTCTGGGAAAACACCCGCACTATCCATCATCGCACTCCACAAATACAGACGGCCGTATTTCTCGCAATTCTCCGGCAGGTTATCGAAACAGAAACTACTGGAATCCTCTTCCGCTGTCGGCTGCAGGTAGGCGTAATTCAGGTTCTCGGCCATCCACCACTGGCTACCGATTTTTACAGTCTTGTACGTCTGCCCGTCGCGCTCGTCTTTCACCGAGCCGTATTCGCAGGTGTCCGTGCTGTCCGTCTTGCACGGAGTAGCCAAAACTATAGAACTTGAAGATTTCCCAGAAGAAGAAGAACTTTTGCCGGACGATTCCGAGGATTTCGCCGTACCTGACGAAGAGACGTCCTTCGAACTCGAAGATTTTTCTTCAAGCGAGCTCGAAGAACCATCCTTACGGGAACTCGAAGATTTCTCCTTCACGCTGCTAGAATTGACCGAAGAAGACGATTTTTCATCTGCAGAACTGTAAGAAGATGACGTCTCTATAGACGAAGAGACGTCCCCTACCGGCTGCGAAGACGTACAGGAACAATCGTCGTCGCAACATGCGAAAACAATAAAAGCGGAAAAAACAAGCACCCAAAGCCTTAAAAGCTTCATAATCCCTCCTTATACGTTTATAGTCATAATATAAGAAAAAATTGTACAAATAAATTTGTCAAGCTCGTTTTGGTGCCCTAATCGGGTTTGTATAACCTAGTGATCCTTCACGCAGCGGACCGATTGGCCGTATGTCTTGGATCGGCTGGTTATCATCGCGTTTTCCATGCAAATATGCAAAAGGAAGCTATGCACACTGCTGTTGTATGCGTATTCAGAAGAGCTCCAGAAATACGTCATAAGGCCGTCATCCCGCAAACCCCTGACGTCCCAGTAGCCGGCAGGCAAACCCGAAAATCCGAAAGCGTCGGTACCCTTGCCGTTATCAGCCAGGCTATCGTAAACTGCCTGGCCTCCCCCCATATTGACGTAACCGCCAATCCAGCCTTCAGTGGACTTGAGCATTCTCGCGATGGGGCCAGCGTCTTGGACGGCCACGCGCAAGTATGTCCACTCATCCCGACTAGGCAAGTGCCAACCGGAGGGGCAGACGCCGCGCACCGGGTAACTCGGCGTGCAACTTGAGCCTAAGCCGCACCCCTTGCCGCTTTCGGACCACTTGGCGGCGCTGTCCATGGCGGCCGACCAGGTGTAGAACCGACCAGACTTGGCGCACACAGAATCGTCAGCGCAAAAACTGTTTTCCGTCTCGTAGTTGAGGTTCTGGGCCATCCACCACTGATTCCCGATTTTCACCGTCTTGTACGTCTGCCCGTCACGATCATCCGTTACCGAGCCGTATTCGCAGGCATCCGCGCTGTCCGTCTTGCAGGGAGCGCAGAGAAACCGTAATCGTCCGTGCCGTTTCCGCCATCTTTCCAGCCTTCGGTGGACTTGAGGACCTTCCCTGCAGTCGAGAGCCCACCTATCGTCGCGACCAGCACCTGGAATTCCTCCAGCGAAGGGAGTCCCCAGCCCTCAGGGCACGCTTCCATTGCAAAATCCCATATGTAGAGGCGGCCGTATTTGTCGCAATTTTCTGCCTTGTTATTGTAGCAGAAACTGTATCTCGTCTTGTAATTGAGGTTTTCGGCCATCCAGGTCTGCTTCCCGATGGTCACCGTCTTGTAGGTCTTGCCGTCGCGCTCGTCCGTAAGGGTGCCGTAGTCTATATCAGGGTTCATATAAGTTTCTTTTGGTAAATTAATACGATAATCCGCATAGTCCCATTTTCCATTGGAACATATTTTCAGAACTCACTTTACCGCATCATCGCCAAAGTCGTCTTTGCGGACAAAGGACCCAATTAAAAAAACTTTGAAAATATTTTTTTTCATCAGCGCATCTCTTTTGTAAACATAAAGAAAGGATAACCAGATTATTCTTATTTGTATCGCAAAGCGCTACTTTAGCTGCATCCTAATTTTCTAAAATTAGGGTGTTAAACAATTTATCCCGAGATTATTATGCGTTATTCGTTCGTAAAAAAAGAGAATTTGCTAGCCCGCCTGACAGTTGCGTTCGGGCTCTTTTTCCTCATTTCTTGCGCCAGCAACACCCCCGAGGTGAACACCAACCCCTCGCAGAACGTTTCTGAATCGACCGAGACTCCTTCTTATTACGAAGACGAATCCTCCGATATAGATTACACGTCCGAAGAAACGCCAGCACCCAAAGCGACCGGCGGCACAATCGAAACGAGTGGATACACGTTTACCGCTCCAGACAACGGTTGGACAATTATCGGCGGCGAAGACAACGCCCCATACGAATTCTACAATCCGCAAACCGGACGCCGCGCCGTTCTCGTCGAGGTAACGCTCCCCGAAGGCGAACCACAACGCCTTATGGATCGCGCCCAAATAGAAATGCAGTCGTTCGAATCGAGCGGCAAGAAGGCGACACTCTCCGAGACGTACCCCGAAGAAGCGTTCGGCACGACGGGCGCATTCTTCGATATTGCAGGCAAGCGCTACGACACGCCTTACGAGGCTGTCGGTTTTGTCACCGGCGCCGGAAACCGAATCTTTACGCTCACGCTCGCCGCTACGGACACACAGCTCCCCGCAGGCGCCCTCAAGCAGGAATGGAAGGATTTCTTTGCGTCTTTCAAACTCAAGGATGTCGTGAAGGAAGAAGTCTCGGAACTTTCCGCCGAACGCGTCACGCAGCACAAGAGTGCAGACCTCGGCTATTCCTGGAGCACGAGCGATACGCTTTGGCACAACTGGACGGGAGTCGCTCGCCAGAACGAAGACCCGGACTTGGTGCTTTCCAACACGAAAGAGGACATTTCGCTGTTCGTCTATGGTGCAATCGTTCCGAGCGACGAAGTCGGCCAACAAGATATGTTCAAGGTACTCCTCAGCCGTCTCGGGCTTTCGCTCAACGAACCGAACATGGAAGTTCAGCGCGTGAAAGTCGGCGACCGTTACGTCCAGGAATTTACACTCACGCATGTCATCAACAAATTTGACTTCTATTATACAGGACGTTTCTTCTACGACAACGGACGCGGCATCCTCATTGCCACCTGGACACAAGGCATCAACAAGAAGAAATACGCCTCCGTGATGAAGAACGCCATCGAAGGCCTTAAAGTCGGCGCCATGCCCAAACAGGCAACCGACGAAGAAGCCCGCAAAAAACAGAACAAGTTCAATGCAGCCGTCATGAGCCAAGTGGGCATTCTCCGCTTGCTCGAAGACCAGCCGTTTGTCGCCCTCAGTTACTTCGAACGCGCCAACAAGATGGATCCGGAAGAACCGCTCTACTTGATTAACTGCGGTTTTGTGTATCAGATGAAGGAACTTTACGGCCCAGGCATCAGCTACTTTACAAGCCAGATGGACCTTGTACGCAAGAACGGCAAGTTGCTCTCGATTCTCGGTGAAATGTACGAAGCGCTGTTCGACTATGGACACGCCCGCGAATGTGCCGAAGCAGCACTGCGCTATACGCCCAACAATCCGGAATACGTCATCAACTTGAGCGATGCACTCTGGGGGCTTGGCCAACGCCACCAGTCTCTCATCGTCGTGCAGAGGCTTTTCGACACGCAACCGAGTTCCCGCCTTGGCGTCTATCTTGCAAAGACGTACATGGGTCTTGACCAGTACGCCGAAGCTGTCGATATCTTGTACGGCATCCGCGGTCGCTTTGGCATGAGCAAGGAACTCGGCGAAACGCTCATGGACGCCCTCATGTTCCTCGGCCGTTACGAAGAAGCCCGCGCCATCAGCGAAGAAACGCTCGACAAGGCAAAGAACGACTACAAGATTTGGACGATGCACGGCAAGATTCTCTTCTACAGCCGCAATTATCGCGATGCCGAAAAGGCGCTCACCAAGGCACTCGCCCTCAAGCCGGACAACGAAGACGCCAAGAGTTTCCTCTCCGCAACAAAGGCATACCTCGGCAAGGCAGACAACCGCACACTCCAGAAGCCGATCACCCCTGTCGAAGAACGCACCGCCGACCTGAAATCGCTTCTCCGCCCACAAGCAAAGAAAGCAGCCACCGAAGGCGACTTCCCGGCCGTCATTCACTACCAGAAGGAAGCGCTCAAGGCAGAGAAAGGCGCCAACTGGGTGCGCAGCGAAGAAATGCTCCTCGAAGTTTTGGACCAGCGCGGAGCCGCCATCTACCGAGAATTCACTTTCGACTTTTTGCCAGGCTTTGACCGCATTTATCTGAACGCCCTCGAAGTCTATGACAGCAACTGGAAACTCAAGCAAAAGGCCTCGCTCAACGGAGCCTATATTACATACGCTACTGAAATCGGCGGCGGAAACGAAAGTCAGACGGCTCACTTCCCGCTCTCTGAAATTGCTCCGGGTGACTTTATCTACATGCAGTTCAGCCGCACGAACATCGAAAACAAAGGCATGATTCCCTATACGAATTACGAAAGCAGCCGCGAAGTGCCCGTCGGAGAATCCGTATTCCGCATTTACGCCGACACGACACGCTTTGTCACCGAAGAATACGGCCCGCTCGAGAAAAAGACCATCAAAGGCGGCATCGAATGGAAGATTGAAAACCCGGTCATCGTCCGCAAGGAACTCTACATGCCGGTGTACCGCGACTTCGGTGCAGGCCTTATGCTCACGGGCAAGCAGGAATGGCGCGATGTGGGCGACGACTACCAAAACCTCATCAGCCACCAATTCAAAAAGGCCGTCAAAGTTCGCGAACAGGCGTTCGAAGTGCGCGGCAACAAGATTGGCGACGAAGCCGTCAAGGCGATTGTCAACTTTGTCCGTCACGACATCCGTTACCGCGACGTGCGATTCGGAGGCCACAGCCTGATTCCGCAGACCGCAGAAGTCACCCTCAAGGAACACCGCGGCGACTGCAAGGACATGGCGCTTTTGCTTAAGGACATGCTCGAAGCCATCGGCGTGAAAAGCTACCTCACGGCAATACATCTCACCGAAGAGGGCTTCTCGCACTTGCCGACCATCCAGCAGTTCAACCACATGATCCTCTACATCCCGAAGCAAGGGAAGATTAGCGAACGCTGGGTCGATGCCACCGACAAGACAGGCAACGACCGCCCCGTACCGCTCGACATGGAAGGCAAGGTCGCGCTCGTCATTGACGGAGACCAAAGCCACGTCGTAACGACCCCGATTCTCGAAGACAACCAGGAACATCAAATCGCCATCCAGCACGACTTGTTCATCGGCGAAAACGGCAAATGCGAATTCCGCGACTCCGTGCAGCTCCAGGGCAAGTTTGCAAGCGCCATCCGCAACAAGTTCTTTGGCCGCGAAGTCAAGGAACAGGAAAAGCTCCTGGAACAGTTCCTCGCTTCTGGCGTGCCTGACGTGAGCATCGGCAACATCCGCATCGAGAACCTCGACCAGTTCAACAAGCCGCTCATCATCGTGAACACGTACGCCTCGAAGGGCTACTTCGGGCAGGGCGGTTCCGAACTCAAGGGACGTTTCCCGAACGTTTGGGAAAGGAGCCTCTTCAAGCTCCCGAAAGTTGCGAAGCGCCACCATCCCATCCGCATGCCGCACGAGACGCAGTTCAGCTTCAAGCTGAACATCAAGACGGCAAACGGTCACTCGGCAACGCTTACCGAAGCAAAGCCGCTCAACCACGCCCCAGATTACGTGAGCTTCGAAAAGCAACCGAAATCCAAGACCTCCAGCGGCATCAAGTGGACCACGTTCGCACTTTACGCCGACCCGACCGAATACGAAAAGATTCGCGAAGAATGGAACTACCTCTTAAGCGAAACCAGCCCGATGATTACGGTGAGGTAAGACGAAAGAACGCCGCTACGCGGCTACAGACGAGAGACGAAAGATTATAGTTTGGCAGCGAAGCTGCGACTTTTCCTCTCTCGTCTTTGCTCTTCAAGCCAAGACTGGTCGGCTCAGCAATGTATACGCAAGCGTATTCGCTGCATTCGCCTCTCTCGTCTTTCGTCTACCAGCGAAGCGATCTCTCGTCTAATAGAACCATTGACCAACAACTATTGACCAACAACTATGCGTGCTTTAATTCTTTCTGATATTCATGGTTCGGCCATTGCGGCTAGGCAGGCGCTTTCGTTTTTCGAAAAGTTCAACTGCGACAAAATTTTCTTGCTCGGCGATACGCTTTATCACGGTCCGAGAAATCCACTCCCGGCAGGGCATGGCCCGATGGGTGTTGTCGAAGCGCTCGCCCCGTACAAAGACCGAATTGTCGCCGTCCGCGGAAACTGCGATGCCGATGTCGACTTAATGATGCTCGATATGCCCATCGAAAACGAATACAAAGTTATCGAAGATTGCGGTTTCCACTTGTTCCTGAGCCATGGCCACATTTTTACGCCGGAATGTTTTCCTCGCAATGCACTGGAAAGTATCGAATCTACCGGATTTGCAACAACCAAGCACGGTTCCGGCCAGAGCGAACCCAAGCCGGCGAAGCCAGCAATTGACGTTTATCTTTACGGCCACACGCACATCTGGAAACTCGAAAAAAACTTCCGCGACGTACTCCTCGTAAATCCCGGTTCCACGAGTCTGCCGAAAGGCGGCAACCCACCGACATTTGGATTCTACGAAAGCACCCCTGCCACAGCAAACGAACCCGCACACGCCAAGTTCAGCATCCACACGCAGGAAGACGGCACGGAAATTGCGGCAGTGAATATGTAGGTATGAGGTCGGGCGTTGCCCTCTCAACTCGCTTCGCTTGGGCTATGGGCATGGAGCTAAAGCTCCTGTGAAGTCGCTAAGCTCCAAGATGTTCTAATTACAATAACCTCATTCCCCACAGGGAGCCGTAGGCGACCGTGCCCATCCCCCATACCTTCACTACGTTCAGGATGACGTCCCTAAGCTCTACCAACTAAGCTCTACCAACTATTTTTCTTACATTTACACCATGGTCTTAAACGTTATCTGGCTCGTATTTTTCTTTGGTGCTTTTATCGCGTGCATCGTCCAGTGGCTCGCATTCGGCGATACCGGCATTTTCAACAAAGCAATCCTCGGAGCATTCGACATGTCCAAGACGGCATTCGAAATCGCGCTCGGCCTCACGGGCATTCTTAGTCTCTGGCTCGGCATCCTGAAAATCGGCGAAAAGGCAGGAGCAGTCCAAATTCTGGCAAGAATCGTCCAACCGCTCTTTTCGAGACTCTTCCCAGAAATTCCGAAAGGCCACCCCGTCGTGGGCACCATGCTCATGAACATCAGCGCGAACATGCTCGGCCTCGACAACGCGGCTACCCCGATGGGCCTCCAGGCGATGAAGCAGCTGCAGGAACTCAACCCGAACGAAGACAAAACCGTCGCGAGCGATTCGCAAATCATGTTCCTCGTCCTCAATGCAAGCGGACTTACGCTAATTCCTGTTAGCATAATGACTTACCGCGCACAGCTCGGCGCCGCAAACCCGAGCGACGTATTCCTTCCTCTTCTCTTATCCACATTTTTCAGCACCATCGCGGGTATCTTCGCCCTCAGCTTTTTCCAGAAAATCAAGCTCAAGGATCCCGTAACGGTCGCCTGGCTCGGCGGCATCAGCGCCTGCGTCATCGCCCTGATGTTCTATTTTAGCCACCTCACCGCAGAGGCCATCGGCACCACAAGCCTCTTCGTGAGCGGCATCGTACTGTTCGGCATCATTGTCGCATTCCTCGCCCTCGCCTGCTACCGCAAGGTTCAAGCCTACGAAGCGTTCGTCGAAGGCGCCAAGGAAGGATTCAACACCGCCGTGATGATCATCCCGAACCTCGTCGCGATTCTCGTGGGCGTCGCAGTGTTCCGCGCGAGCGGCGCGATGGATCTCGTCATGAACGGCATTTCGGCTCTGCTCGGTCTCATCGGAATCGGAAACGACGTCGTCCCCGCACTCCCCACCGCCCTCATGAAACCCCTCAGCGGCAGCGGTGCCCGCGGCATGATGATCGACGCCATGAAGAACTTGGGCCCGGACAGCTTTGCCGGTCGCCTCAGTTGCATGTTCCAGGGAGCCGCCGACACAACGTTCTATATCATCGCCGTCTATTTCGGTTCCGTTGGCGTCAAAAAGACACGACACGCCGTCACCTGCGCCCTCATTGCGGATGCGGTCGGTGTCATCGCCGCCATCGTCATCGCCTACATATTTTTTCCACCCATACACTAGGTAAAGCAAAAGCGGCCCTTTTGTGAAATCGCTCACTTACTCTGTTCTAAAATAATAAGAAAAATGTACATCTAATTTTTTTTCACCTACTTCTAAAATTTTTATTTACATTTAAAAAAAAATTTGGTGTTTCTTGTGTTTACGAACGTGAGGCATGAATGGAGTACATTCTTTTCAGCAGCGAATATAAAGCATTCCGGGATGCTATTTTAGACAATATTCCCGATATATCCGGAATGATGAAGAGAATCAGTTCCGCGATACCTCCAATTTGTAATATTCTCAATATCGGCTACATAAAAGCCAAACTAATCGCACCGTCTTCCATTATCGCCAAACAAGGTCTCAACGACGAAAGAATAGTTTACGAAGACCCGAACGGTTTCGAATACGCCCCGCTTCTGCAGACTTACCGGACCGGTGAAAACGGCATCGCTACCATCGAAGTCCGCGCCAAGAAAAACCACAAATTCATCAGTTCCGAAATTCAAGCCGCCAAGCTCATTTGCGACGATCTTTTCATCATCTTGGGCAGGACACGCCTGATGAGCACGGTGCATTACGCAAGCCAGACGGACACCATGACCGGTATCCCGAACATGGCGCGGCTAATCCAGCACGGCATCGGACTCAAGGCCGCACAAAAGCTGCAAAATTTCTCCGGGTTATTCATCAACCTCAAGAATTACAAGTATATCAACCAGTCCAAAAGTCCCGCCATCGGCGACAAGGGCATCATCATGTTCGCACGCTCGGTCATGAATATGTGCCACGAAGACGAAATGATCGCAAGACTGGGCGGTGACAACTTTTTTATTCTCGTCCGCAGGGAGAACAGGGATGAACTCATCAAGCTCATATCCCCGCTGCAGATAACAATTCCTGTGATGCAGGGCCCCGCAGTTTCGCTCGCCATCCACTGCCGTATTGGCGTCTATGACGTGCAGCCGACTGACACGATGAACGAGGTCATGCACTGCGCCTCCATTGCGATGAACGATTCGAGAATACACCCAGGAAACGACATCGTCCCATTCACCAAGCACATGCTCGACACCGTTTCGCACGAAAAGGAAATCTCGGCGATGTTCCACGATGCGCTCAAACGGGAAGAATTTATCGTCTATTACCAGCCAAAAGTTTCGTTGAACGACAAAAAACTTTGCGGCTGCGAAGCTCTTGTGCGCTGGAACCGCAACGGACGAATCGTTGCCCCGAGCGATTTTCTGCCGATTCTCGAAAAGGAAGCATCCGTCTGCCAACTCGATTTTTACGTTTTCCGCAAAGTCTGCGAAGACATCCGTTCCTGGCTAGACGCAGGATTCAACCCCGTCCGCGTGTCCTCCAACTTTTCGAAGCTCCACCTGAGCAACCCGAATCTCACCGAAGATATCCTGAGTATCATGTCCGAGAACAGAATCGACAGCAAGTACATCGAAATCGAGCTCACCGAAGCTTCGGACTACGAAGACAAAGTTGCCATGCAAAAGTTCGTCGATATTCTTCGCAAGAACGGGATTACGGTTTCTATTGACGATTTCGGTACAGGTTACTCGACTTTCAACGCCCTCAAGGATTTGAACGTCAACGTCATCAAGCTCGACAAGTCTTTGCTGGACCACATTGGCGACAAGGAATACCACGACGAAGTTGTCGTAAAGAATATGGTGAACATGATCAACGAGCTCCATCTCGAAGTCGTTGCAGAAGGGGTCGAAAACTATAAGCAACTGGATTTTCTACAAAGCGCCAATTGTTCGACCGTCCAAGGATTCATTTACGACAAGCCCCTCACCAAAGAGGATTTTGAGCATAGACTTTGCAACAGGACGACCTACAGAGGCACGCTCTAGAAGAACATCCAGACGGCCATCCACAGAACAATCAGTCCAAATTCGATTTCCTTCGAAATATGGACCATAAAACAACATCCTAGCCCGATTTCGGCTATTGCCGCTAGACGCAACCAAGGCGCCTCCAGACCCATTTGATACAAAGAAACAGCGCCTACCAGTTCAATCCATAACCAAAACGCCTGCGCAAGCACCATGAAACGCCTGCGGTTTTCACGGAGTTCCGTTGTAAAAACGCAAAACGTAAGCGCCACCATGCGAATCGGGTAATATTCTAGTGCAGGATTCGAAAAATTGCCTGCAAACAATGTATAGACTCCGCTCATCATGACAACGATGAAAATCATCAACGCAATATGAAAAATGCCCCGGACTCGGCACAAGTTAAACGCAAAGAGCAAACACAAGAGGCACGCGACCGCATTTGCAAACAAGCTCATTTACGATCCTCCTTGCGTCTTTTTGAAAAAACAAGATGCATGAACGGCTGCACGCAGACTAACAAACAACTCACGTAAGCGCCAAACGGCCCCGCAAGATTAACCCAGTCCGATGTAAAATAGCCGTACGCCACGGCGGCAAGCACGCCACAAAGCACTGGCAGACGCACCACCTTGAATTCTGGAGCCGAGAACGAGGGATAATACTTTTTTTCTTCGCCATCGGGCACTTCGCCGTCCGAATTACCGCTTTCCTCGCCCATCAGAATTTCGTCATTTTCAAAGAATCGCGAGAGCAGGAATCGGACCCCCAAAAAGAGCACGACAAACAAGATACCCCCTGCAAGCACAATGCTCGCAGAGGCAAAGGTCATATTCGTAAAAAAGTGAAAATCGTCGAGGTTCACCCAGAAATTGCACTTGAGAAGCCCGCCAAACAGAATACAAAGCACGACAAACAAGCGCCCCCAGAGGTTTTCGCGAACAACTTCAAAGAACAACAACTGCGGCACCGCACACGAAAGTACAAACGACATCATGCTGGCATGGCCTTTCAAAAGGATCGTCCAAAGGAACAGGAGCGCCATGAACCAACTGCAAAGCATGAGGAAACGGGCAATAAGGCGGTTGTAGTAGTTTTCAAACGAAAGGAGAGCAATCGAAATCGCAAGTCCCAAATAAAATACGCAAGCGACCAAGTACAAGGGGAAAAAGGCTCCTTGCCAAAACAAGTTTTCATTCTTCGCATATTCCAGACCGAAAGCGGACACCACCCAGAAAATAGTCGGAAGAATGATCCACGCCAACGGACGCCTGATTTTCGCAAGTTCCTTGCAAAGCGCCAAGTCCTCAGCACTGTCGGCCGCGACAAGGTGCGTCACGAAAAACAAAAGCGAAATAAAACCGACAATCCCGATACTGAAAACGCCTCCCTGCACTTCAATGGAACTTGAAAACAACAAGGCATACGCCCCCGATACGACTAGACTGCACAGAGAACTCAGTTCAAGCAAAAGCGATGTCCGCCGATAAATTTTCACTTTCATGACGAGCAGGAATGCCGAAAGGAGAACCCCAGCCAAAGACAGCCCCAGCCAAAAAACGAACATGATCCTTGGAAAATTCCAGCTGGCGCCATGTAAAAAATGATCGAAGGAACCATCCCAGAACGAGCCCCCCACCGAAAGCAGGAGCAACAAGCACAACCCGATAAAAACTATAGTAACGACTTTGTTGTTCAATTTTCGCGCCTCCGGCGCAGTTTGTAGAACTTATCCCGCTCCGTTCTTAGAACTTAGTTGGCAACACTAAGCTCTAAGTTCTAAGTTCTACAATCTAACATCTACAATATATTTTTTATTTTTGGGGGACAGGAGTGTTTAATGAAAAAAATCCTATTATGTCTTGCGATTTTGGCGTATTATGCGGCTGCGAATACGTGTACCGAAGCTGTTTTTTTATTCTCTAAAGGAAGCTTGGACATTACCCAAGACGAAGCCTATCACGACTCCTCGTATTTTGTAGAGAACTACACCCATAAAAACGAATGGTCCCACAAAATATATTACACTAACGGGAAAATTGACAGTTTAGCTATGGACCCGATGGAAGATGGAGAACCCCTCAGAATTACTCATTACTATTGGAATTCCGACGAAAAAATCTCTGGCAAAGGTTCGGAGATGGTCATTTTTCAAAAAACATCAGGCGATACAATCATACTTAATGAAAAAGCCTATTCCAACGGAGAATTTGAAGGCTCCTATACGGCAAAGATAACGGGCTCATACATATCCACATTGAATTCCCAGTATAATTCCTTTACTGAACTTTATTTCTCAAACGACACTTTATTCGAGAAACATATAAATGACTATGGAACAGATAATCCTAGACCAGAGATTCGTTTTACCATTGGCGATTCGACAAACGACTTTAAGTGTTATGAATACGAGATACGTGACGGGAAAGCAAATCTTAACGAAACTATAGAATACGTCAAGACAGACAACGGATTTAAGATTAAATATCTAGAAGAATCTTCTGCTGGTTATTATTTACGAGAATTCTTCTTTGTTAACTCCATCGCATACACCGCCATCCGTAAACATCGTCCGGCAGTAAAAATTTCGCCGAAAGCTAGGTATTTTGACTTGTTGGGTCGTTACAAGTTTACGAAGTAATTATGGGTATTATTGAAATCATCATTATCGCGATTGTAGAGGCGATGGACTGCTTTGCGGTCGCCATCGCCACGGGACTTTCGAAGTCGGGAATCAAGTACAGCCGTGCCATGCTCCAGGCGGTGAGTTTCGGCGTATTTCAAGGTGTCATGACGCTCCTCGGATTTTTCCTCGGGAGCTTTGCGGAACGCTGGTTCAATGCGGTAGGCACCCCGATTGCCTGCGCGATTCTCTGCATTCTTGGACTCCGCATGATATGGGGCGCGATTCACGGGGACGCCGGAGAAAAGGAAGGCGAAGAGATTGCGGCAAAGAACCTCACCATCGTGAACATCTTGCTTTTATCGGTCGCGACAAGCATCGACGCCTTCGCGGTCGGGATTTCGTTTGCGTTCGTGAACGCGAACATGGTATTTGCCACCTCGGCTATCGCTTTTGCGAGTTTTGCCATGGGCGTTATCGGCTACGAAATGGGCCGGCACGCCGCCAAGCGCTTCAAGACGAAGATTCCCGAAATCATCGCAGGGATTATCCTCATAGCCATTGGCGTGAAGATGATTATGTAACGTCTTCCGGCGTACCAACCTCAAACACTTTCTATATTACATTCCATGAGTGAGCAGAAAGATATCGACCGAACCCGCTATTTTGAATTAAAGAAACAATTGGAAGAAGCTAGCCGTCTTTATTACAAGGACGGAGTCTCCCCCATGAGCGACCAGGATTTTGACTTTGGCCTCAAGGAGATGGAAGCGCTCGAAGCGAAATATCCGGAATTGCGCGGAAAAGGTTCGCTCACGCAGCGCGTCGGTAGCGACCTCACGAACGATTTTGCAAAGGTAGCGCACGCAGTGCCTATGCTCAGCATCGCTAACGTGTATAGCGAAGAAGAAATGCGCGAGTTCGTGCGGGCAGCAGAAGAAGGGATTGCTAGTCTCGAGACTTCACTGGATCCTTCGCGCATTCGCGCTCAGGATGACGAGAAAGGCAGCGCTCAGGATGACGAGAAGCGCGCAACTTGGATTTGCGAGCGGAAGATCGATGGCGTTTCGCTTTCGATTGTGTACGAGAATGGTCGTTTGAAGCAGGCGGCAACGCGTGGCGATGGTGCTCAGGGCGATGACGTGACGTTGAATGCGCTCACGATTGCAGATATTCCCGAATATTTTGATGCGAAGAAATTGAAGATTGACCCGAGCGAAATTCCGCAAGGGACGTTCGAAGTCCGCGGTGAAGTTTACATGGAACGCGAGGCTTTTGAACGTTTGAACGAACAGTTCATTCTCGAAAACAAGAAAACGTTCCAGAACTGCCGCAATACGGTTTCGGGTTCGCTCAAGCTCAAGAGCGTTGCCGAATGCAAGACGCGCCCGATGCGTTTCTTTGCATACCACATTCCGCAGAGCAACAACGCGACTCACGAAGAAAACTTGAAACAGCTCAAGCGCCTCGGATTCCATACGAACGATTACTGGACGGCCAACACAGTCGATGAAATCATGGCGATTTCCGAGAAGATTGGCGCGAGCCGTGACAGCCTTCCGTTCGATATCGACGGCATGGTCGTGAAGCTGAACGATTTGCAGCAGCAGCGAGAGCTCGGTAGCACAAGCAAGAGCCCGCGTTGGGCCATTGCGTATAAGTTTAAAGCCGAGCGCGCCTACACCCCGCTCCTTTCTGTCGAATTTCAGGTGGGCCGTACCGGTGCCGTGACGCCAGTGGCAAATCTCGCACCCGTGCGCCTCGCGGGCACGACCGTCAAGCGCGCCACCCTCCACAACTTCGACGAAGTGGCAAGGCTCGACTTGCACTACGGCGACACAGTCGGCGTAGAGAAGGGTGGCGAAATCATCCCGAAAATCACGGACGTCAAACGCGAACTCCGCCCCGCAGGAGCCTCCCCCGTCATCGCTCCCGAAAAATGCCCCGTGTGCGGAGAACCCTTGACGCACATCGACGGCGAAGTGATTCTGCGCTGCGAAAACTTGCACTGCAAGGCGCAAGTGCAATGTCTGTTCGAGCATTTCGTGAGCCGCGAAGCGATGAATATCGAAAATCTCGGACCCGCGCTTATCGCAAGCCTTCTTGCGACAGGCAAAATCAAACGCATCCCTGACCTTTACCGCCTCACGCTCGAAGACTTGGAATCGCAGGAACGCATGGCAAAGAAAAGCGCGAAAAACGTCTACGACGCTATCCAAGCCTCCAAGCAAAAGAGCCTCGAAAACTTGCTGCACGGACTCGGCATCCGCTTTGTCGGCCGCACCAGCGCCCGTAACATAGCAAAGCATTTCCGCACGCTCGAAAAAATCCGCACGGCGACCGTCGAAGAACTGCAAAACGTGACCGACGTCGGCGAACGCATCGGAAAATCCGTCTATGAATTTTTCCACACACCGCTTTACACGCAAGAAATCGAAGAATTGATTGCGCTCGGTCTCCCGACAGAATTCAAGGGCATCGTAAAAACGTTATTCCAAGGGCAAACCGCCGTCATCACGGGAACGCTCCCGAACATGGACCGCGACGAAGCGCGCAAGCTCATCGAAGAAAACGGCGGCAAGGTTTCCGGTTCCGTGAGCAAAAAGACGAGCTGGATCTTGGCAGGCGAAGCCGCAGGCTCCAAACTTACAAAAGCAAACGAGCTCGGAATTCCCGTGCACGACGAAGCATGGCTTATGGAACAAATTGCAAACGCCGACGAAGCCGGCGAAAATGCCGGCACGACAAATGACGAAAGTGCAAATAAAACCACAGGCAGTTCCGCAAGTAATTTCACAAACAGCACTGACGCAAACGGTCAAATTTCATTGGGCATTTAACCACTATATATAAATAGCGGCTCATTCTACAAAAACGTTCCTTAGGAAACACCTAAGGAACGCCAAGAACTGTTTACTTTGAATTGAAGATCTAGCACAGCAAAGCTACGGTCCATCACCCCCCTATGAAGATGATTATCAAACCAGTTCTTTGTTTGGAATCTCTTTAGCCCTAAGCCCTCATCATGACTCCAATAACAAATTTACACAAAAATTTAAGAAAAACTAAATATTTCTATAATGTTATTAAAATTTTTCAAAAAAGTTATTTTATCACTCCAAAGTCCTAGTTTCTCAATCAATGAGTTTACTCAATTGCATATTTTTTCTTTTTTTAGTAAATTTTAGCACATGAAATCAGTACCTATAACGCTCCTGACCGGTTACCTGGGAGCCGGCAAAACAACTCTCCTCAATTACGTTCTCAATAACCAACAAGGTTATCACGTCGCCGTCATCGTGAACGACATTGGCGAAGTGAACATCGACCAGACTTTAATTGAAAAGGGCGGAAACATCACCAAGGAAGACTCGGGCAAGGTAGTCCCGCTTTCGAACGGCTGCATTTGCTGCTCTCTCAAGACCGACTTGATCGAACAAATTGCCGAACTTTTGGAAATGGGCAAGTTCGACTACATCCTCATCGAAGCGAGCGGCATCTGCGAACCGATTCCTATCGCACAGACCATCAGTTTTGCCGGTAGCCAGCTCCGCAGCAAGGACGGCAGACCCCTCCCCTGCCATTTGGACAACATTGTCGCGGTCGTTGACGTGTTGCGCCTCGCCGATGAATTTGCCGGTGGCGAAAAGCTCCTCGACGAAGACCTCGAAGAAGAAGATATCGCAAACTTGCTCATCCAGCAGATTGAATTCTGCAACACGATTATCCTGAACAAGGTCGATGCGCTGAGCAAACACGACTTGGAACACGTAAAGGCCGTCGTGAAAGCCTTGCAGCCGACCGCCAAGATGATCGAGACGAACTACGGCAAGGTCGAAATGAAGGACATTCTCGACACGAAGCAGTTTGACTTCAACAAGGTCGCCGAATCGAGCACTTGGGCAATCAAGCTCAACGAAGAAGGTCACGACAACCACGACGACGATGAAGATGACGATCATGACGAGCACGAGCATCACCACCATCACGACGACGACCACGACGAGCACGAACACCATCATCACGACCATGACGAACACGAACATCATCATGACCACGACGATGAAGACCATAGCGAATGCGACCATGAACATGGCATTTGCCACTGCGGCCACCACCACGACAAGGATCATCCGCATGGCGACGAATATGGCATCAGCACGTTTGTCTATGAAGACCACCGTCCGTTGAACCGCGAAAAGTTTGAAGCGTTCCTCGACGATTATCCGACGAGCATCATCCGCACGAAGGGTCTCATCTGGTTCAGCGACGAGCGCAGCGAAAGCTACTTGTTCGAACAGGCCGGCAAGCAGGCCTCCGCCCAAAATTTTGGACGCTGGTTCGCCGCCGAAAGCGAAGCCGAGCAGAAGCGCATCCTCGCCGAAAATCCGCAGCTCCAGAAAATCTGGGACGAAAAGTACGGCGACCGCATCATCCGTTTGGTGTTCATCGGCCAGCACATGGACAAGAAGAAGATTATCCAGGTGATGAACGACTGCTTGGACGATTGATTAATGGTCATTGGTCAATAGTCATTAGTTATTAGTATGTTATACGAGAATTCCCGCGACCGCTCGCGGGGATTTTTTCATATTCAGTTTGGTTTCCATCCAATCTTTTTTATATATCATTTACGTTATTTCAAACGTTTGGGGCATTTATTCTAAAAATTTCATCGATGATTGCGGCAACAACTCTTTTGTTTGTTGCTTGCGATAATTCCTAGTCCGACCCATCTTCATCAAACCAAGAAGGGACTTCACAAAATACCGTCATGGACACACTCCCCTTCGATACGACTGGAATAAAGTCTCAGGTTTTCAGCTATAAAAAGCCAGAAGAAGTTTTCACAGCCGAAGGATTGCGCCAGCACAAGGAATAATACGGCGAATTTTGGGAGAATTTCATTCATTTGGAATGGGCGACCAAAGAATATTGCGTTGGTGTTGGTTCTGGTATTGACAAAGGCTGGAAAACGAAGATGAAGCCGAGTAAAGATAATTACGTTCAGCCCAGCGTTTTTTACGTTCGAGAAGATTCGCTCATGTTTGGTCCGGCAATGCGCTGTCGTCAATCGCTCTCTTGGGGCGCATGCGATAGCACTGCATTCTACACGGGAAAGATTACTGTCGGGAATAACGATTTCTATTACAACGAATCCGAAAAGAGCTTGATTCAGCTGAACGATTCCACGATTACCGTCTGGTACGCAGACGGCAGATTGTGCATTCCATCAACAGAAGTAGACATGGATTCGATTTACGAAACCCCTTCTTCATGGTCAACAGATACATTCGAAGGCGACTCCATGTTGACTATAATCAAAAACAAAAACAATTCTTACTACGTCGATACAATTATCGTTGAAAAGTACAATGTGAAAATAACAGATGATGGATACACATGGATTTTCGAAAACGAAACCTGCAAAGCATGGGGCTATAAAAACGATCCTTCAAAAACATCATCTGAAAACTGCGACGCCCGTGCGGAGCGTTATAACGAATCGTTCGATTGCGTCCGGCGTAACATGGGCGCCCCCAATGGCATTCTGGTGAGTTTATGCCGCCCCGATAAAACAAAATACCGTTCTATATGGTGCATCTTGGATGAAGATATGCCCTAAAAATAGATTTGCAGAGTAATTTTATAGGATTTTTCAAGAATTTTTAGGCCGACCCCTTGCCATGTGAAAAAATGATTGATATTTTTGTGACATGATGAATTTCGTAACAAGTGCAACTTTCAATCGTCGTTGGTGGCGCGGACTCTAACATAGAGCCCGGTATTTGTTACAAATCACCCAAGATTTTTAAGCAAAGGCTTCCGGACTCACGGAGGCCTTCCTTTTTACCGAAAATTGACGAAATCCTCCGGGACTTAAAGCCTTTGCAAACGCAAACGAGTTTTTAAACTAGAGGATTAAAAATGACAACGAACATAAGGCACATCACCGAAAGCCCGAATTTCGAACCCCGTACCGACAGCATCTACGTGGCGCTGCCCGGTGAACGTTACACCCCGTTTTCGCTCGGCAAGAAGCTCGGCGCGAAGGCTATCTTCGAATCGGCAAGCTTCTCGCACGGCCGTAGCCGCTACTCTACCTTGATGGTAGACGAAGGCTTCCGTCTGCGCCAGAACGAGAAGGACGTGAGCATCATTATCGACGGCAAGGAAAGCACGTTCCTCAAGGAAGGCGAGGGCGATATTCTCGATGCGCTCACGCTGATTTCTGCCGAAAACACGGTGCCGCCTAACCAGATTCCTATTCCCTCTTCGGGCGTGGGCTACCTCGGCTATGAATTCTGTGCCCGCTGCGATACGATTCGCCTTGCCCCGCAGGTGGACGAACTCAACATTCCCGAAGCTGAATTCCTGGTGGGTCACATTTACATTGTGTTTGACCACTTCACCGAAAAACTTCATTTGTTCGCACTGAACTACGAAGAACACCAGATTGACTTGAAGGCCGCCATTGAAAAGGTGAAGGCTCGCCTTGCTGACCTCGACTTCAGCTACCTCGCCCCCGAACCGCAGTACGGCAAGGGCATCACCATGACCGACCTGGAACAGTCCCGCAAGGAATACACCGAAAAGGTCGAAGCCTTGCAGAAGCATATCATCGCCGGCAACATCGTGCAGGCCGTGCCTTCTCGCCGCATCCAGTTTGCAAGCGATATCGAAGCGCTCGACATTTACCGCCGCCTCCGCACGGTGAACCCGTCCCCGTACATGTTCTTCCTCGATTACGGCACGCATCAGTTTATCGGTGCATCGCCGGAGAGCTTGGTGCGTGTGCGTGACGGTATCGCTACGATTCACCCGATTGCAGGCACTCGCCGCCGCGGTAAGGATGACGTGGAAGACGAAGCCTTGATGAAGAACCTGAAGGGCGACCCGAAGGAACGCGCCGAACACTTGATGCTCGTGGACCTGGCCCGTAACGACCTCGGCCGCGTCTGCGAAGCCGGTACGGTGGAAACCACCAAGTACATGCGTCTGCGAAGCCGGTACGGTGGAAACCACCAAGTACATGGAATGCGAAAAGTTCAGCCACGTGATTCACCTGGTCTCTGACGTGCAGGGCCGTGTGGCGAAGAACAAGAAGGCGATTGAAGTGCTGCGCTCCAGCTTCCCGGCTGGTACGGTGAGTGGCGCCCCGAAAATCAGCGCGATTGAAATTCTTTCTGGCCTCGAAAAGGTCAAGCGCCGCTTCTACGCCGGTGCGGCCGTTGCTGCCTCAAGCAGGGCAAGACCATCAGCCTGCAGGCCGGTGGTGGCATTGTCGCGGCCTCGAATGCCGACCGCGAATTTGAAGAAACGAATGAGAAACTGGGTGCCATCCGCGCCGTGCTCGAAGGAGAAAACTAAGATGATCGTCATTATCGATAACTACGACTCTTTTACTTACAACGTTTACCAAGCGTTGGCCAAGATTACCACTGAAGAAATCCGCGTGCTCCGTAGCCG
The DNA here is from genome assembly GCA_902800345.1 of Fibrobacter succinogenes. Lineage (GTDB taxonomy): Bacteria > Fibrobacterota > Fibrobacteria > Fibrobacterales > Fibrobacteraceae > Fibrobacter > Fibrobacter succinogenes_H. The sequence continues at coordinate 20,284 of CADCDO010000024.1, read as the reverse complement.
CGAATGCACCGTCGCCGACATTGAAAAGCTGAACCCGAGCCGCCTCATCGTGAGCCCGGGCCCGGGCCGCCCCGAAGACGCCGGCATCTCCGTGGAAGCCATCAAGCACTTTGCGGGCAAGCTCCCGATTCTCGGCGTGTGCCTCGGCCATCAGGCTATCGGTTATGCCTTCGGTGCCAAGATTGTGCAGGCTAAGTTTATCAAGCACGGCATTGCCGAAGAAATCGACCTCGACGGCAAGGGCCTCTTCCGCACCATCGGCAAGAAGAATATCTTTACGCGTTACCACAGCTTGGTCATCGACGAATCAACGCTTCCGAGCGATTTCGAAGTGACCGCCCGCGCTACCGACGGTGACATCATGGGCATTCGCCACAAGACTCTCCCGATTGAAGGCGTGCAGTTCCACCCGGAATCGATTGCCAGTGGCCGCGCCGACGAATTCTTCAAGGCTTTCCTCAACTACCGTCGCGAACCGCTCGACATTCGCGGAATCCTGAACACGCTTACCGCGGGCAAGGACTTGACCCGCGAAACCGCCGAAATGTTCATGGAAGACCTGACCGACGGCATCATGGACGAACGCCAGATGGCCGCTATCCTTACCGCACTTTCCAGCAAGGGGCCCGTGACCGAAGAAATCGCGGGCTGCGCCAAGGTGCTCAGCAGCAAGAAGCGCAAGTTCCCCTACAGCGGTGACGAACTCACCGACATCGTGGGTACCGGTGGCGACGGCAAGGGCAGCTTCAACGTGAGCTCTCTCTCCGGTCTTATCGCTGCAAGCTGTGGCGCCAAGATTGCCAAGCACGGCAACCGCGCTGTTTCGAGCAAGTCCGGCGCCGCCGACTTCTACACCGCAGCCGGCTTCAAGCTCGACATGACTCCGGAAAAAGCCGCCAGCGTCATCGACAAGACGAACTTCGTGTTCCTCATGGCTCCGGTCTACCACAGCGCCATGCGCTTTGCCGGCCCGGTTCGTGGTGCCCTCGGCGTGAAGACCATCATGAACCTGCTCGGCCCCCTCACGAACCCGGCCGAAGCCAAGTACCTCATGCTCGGCGTTTACAGCAAGTCGATTCTGGAACCGTTCACCAAGGCTGCAAAGGCCCTCGGCGCCAAGCGCGTGATGGTCGCCATTTCCGATGACGGCTACGATGAAATCTCTCCGTGCGTTCCGACGACCATTGCCGAAATCTTGGAAGATGGTGAATATCGCGAATACCGCATCGACCCGAAGGAATTCGGCGTCCCGGCTGTGGACCCCGAAGACCTCGCTGGCGGTACGGGCGTGGACAACTTCAACCTCGCTCTCGACGTGCTGAACGGCAAGGGCCGCCCTGGCATCAAGTATGCCTGCGCCCTGAACGCCGGTGCCGCCCTCTACATCAGCAAGAAAGCCGCAAGCGTCAAGGAAGGCTTCGAAATGGCCATGAAGGCGATGGAAGATGGCTCCGTCCTCAAGAAGATCGAAGAAGTGAAGGTCGCGACGAATTCCTAACGTCATTCTGAGGACCCTGCAGGGGGACGAAGAATCCAGGCCTGGAACCTTCGCCCTGACAGGCTCCAGGATGACATAACGCAAAAACGCTCCGAATTCTCGGAGCGTTTTTTATACAAAAAAACTCTCGGACAGTTCATGGCCCGAGAGTTTTTGCTATAAATTAGCAAACTGATTTAAAGGGTCTTTCCACCCATTTCAGCGCAAGATTTACCACGAGTATTCAAGATCGTGATAGCATCACCGCTAGCAACCGGACGAACCATACGCCATGGCCAGAAACCAAAGCGCTGGTTTTCATGGTAGTTCGCCACTGCGTTTCCACCTTTTTTCTGGACCTTTTCCTGAATAATCGGTCTCAAATAATCAGCGCCGCCATAAGTGCCCTTAGCAGCCTTGACCACGCCAAGAACCTTAAACGGAACACCTTGCGGGAAATCTTCAAATGCACAGAATTCAGTAGGAGGCACAAATTCTTCACCCTCACTCAGCGGAACTTCGGTATAATCCTTATGAGAGTAGTTTGAGCAACCTGCGAACATCAAAGCCGCAAAAGAAACTGCCATCAAAATTTTTTTATTCATATTAAATCTCCAAAATCTTGTGTCTAGAATATAATAAAATATTCCCTTTAGTTTGACATATTTTCATGAAAATAACATTTTACACATAGAATCGTAAAAAATCAATCCCCGTATAAGGAATCTTTTTACGGTCTGAAGGTTTTCAAAGCAGCGATGGTTCGGGAAATGAGGTCGTTCAGTTCCCAACCGAGGAGGTTCGCGCCGCGTTCAATGACTTCGCGAGAGCAGCCCGCCGCAAATTTCGGGGACTTGTACTTTTTCAAGACGGATTTCATCTCCAAATCCTGCACGCTCTTGGACGGACGCATCAAAACGACCGCGCCAATCAAGCCTGTGAGTTCGTCAACGGCATAAAGCACTTTTTCCATTTCGTGTTCAGGCTTGACATCCACCGTGATGGACCAACCGTGGCTCGTTGTCGCATGAATCAACTCTTCCGAAAGCCCCGCCTCTTGCATCAAATCGCGTTCCTTGATGCAATGCTGTTCCGGCCACAATTCAAAATCGAGATCGTGCAAGAGACCGACAATTCCCCAGAATTCTTCGTCTTCGCCGTAGCCCAGTTCACGAGCAAAGTAACGCAACGTTTTCTCTACGATTTCGCCATGTTCAAGGTGGAACGGATCCTTGTTGTATTTTTTGAGGAGTTCAAGCGCTCCTTCACGTGTAATATTTGCTGATAATGCCATGACCCGAAATATAAGAATTTTATGGAGACGATTGCTGACATTTGCCCTGTATTTTTGCACTTCAAAACGCAGCACTCGGAGACCTATAAATAATTCTAATTGCTAACGATTGCTTATTTCGATAGACAAGAAATCACTGGATTCCTCACTACGTTCGGAATGACGTAGAAGCCGAGAGATGCAGAAACATGCTTGCATGTTTCTATATCCGAGGCGAACAAGTCAAGCCCCGTAGGGGAATGACGTGCAAAGCGAGAGTAGCAAGAATGAGTGAACTCATTCTTATTACCGAGCCGCAGCAGTCAAGCCTCGAAGAGGAATGACGTGCAAAGCGAGTGTAGCAAGAATGAGTGAACTCATTCTTACATGCAAGGGAATCAAGCGAGAGGCCACTTGTGGACTCGCATTTGATGCCCGCCGAGTCATGTGCTTGCGCAATGACGAGGAGCCGATCAACGATGACGTAGAAGCCGATTATCGTCATCCTGACGACTGAAAGGAGGAAGGATCCAGTCAATTCTCGTCCCAAGTATTACCAATAAATTAATTCTATAACTCACCATATTTATTTAGTATTGGACAAGGTAATAGTTCCGTTCTATATTTTCGCCGTACAAATAGAATTATTCAAGAGCAATTATTTGCTAAAGAGGAGTATAAAAATGACAAAGACTTCATCCAAAAAGAAAACCGAATCCGCAAAGAATACCGCAAACGTTACCGATCCGAGCACATGGAATTTTGCAACAAAGTGTTTACAGGCTGGCTGGAAGCCCAAGATTGGCGAGCCGCGCGTGCTCCCGATTTTCCAATCCACGACTTACAAGTACGAAGACGTTGACGAAGTGGAACGACTCTTTGCACTCAAACAATCGGGCAATAAATACACCCGCACAGGGAACCCGACCGTAGCCGCTTTCGAAAGCAAGATTACGGAACTCGAAGGCGGCGCGGGCGCCGTCGCCACCGCATCGGGGCAAGCCGCAGTCCTCCTCGCGATTTCGAACCTCGTGAAAGCAGGCGACCACATCGTTGCAAGCAAGAACATTTACGGCGGCAGCTACACATTGCTCAGCGTGAGACTTTCCAAGCTCGGCATTGAAACGACGTTCATCGACCCGGAAGATTCCATTGCGGAACTCCGCAAAGCATTCCGTCCGAGCACCAAACTCATTTTCGGCGAAACGATTGGCAACCCCGCCTTGGGCGTTTTGGACTTTGAAAAGTTCTCCAAGCTCGCCAAGGAATTTGACGTTCCGTTTCTCGTCGACAACACGCTCGCAACGCCATTCCTCGTGAAGCCTTTGAAACTCGGCGCAAACGTCGTCATCCATTCTGCAACAAAGTACATTGACGGTCATGCCGTTGCGCTCGGCGGTGTCGTCATTGACGGCGGTAATTACAACTGGGAAAACGGAAAATTCCCGGACCTCGTGGAACCGGACGCTCAATACGCAAACACTTCCTATACTCAAAAATTTGGACGTGCCGCATTTATCGCGAAAGCTCGCGCTCAATTTTTGCGCGATTTCGGAGCCGCACTAAGCCCGTTCAACGCATTCCTTTTAAATTTGGGCCTTGAAACGCTCCACTTGCGAATGCCGCAACACAGCAACAACGCCCTCGCATTGGCAGAATTCTTGTCCAAGCATCCGGCCGTAAATTGGGTCAGCTATCCGGGACTCAAATCTAGCCCGTATTTCAAGCGCATCCGCAAATACTTTGATTATCAAGGCGGTAGCGGCGTGCTTACCTTCGGCCTCAAGGGCGGCAAAGCGGCCATCCGTTCGTTTGTCAAAGCATTGAAAGTCGCCGCCTTAGTCGTTCACGTGGGCGATGCCCGCACAAGCGTTTTGCATCCGGCTACAAGCACGCATTCTCAGCTTTCGCCAAAAGACAGACTCGCCGCTGGCATCCCTGACGATATGATCCGCGTATCCGTGGGCATCGAAGACCCGCGCGACATCATCGCAGACTTTGAACAAGCTATTGCAGCAAGCACCAAAGGCGGTAAGTAATGAGTATAATTGTAGATGTCAATAAATACCTTGCATTGAACGACGCGACAAAGCACATCAAAGATTATCTTTCTATTGAAGTCGCCGATCACGCCTACTTGCCCAAAACCGAAGACATTAAAAGCGACTGGGTTGCCTACATTGCAGCCCCCGCATTCAAGCTGATTCGTGAAAAACTGGGTCACGATGTTGATTCATTCGTTTCCATCGGCACAGGTTCTGGCATTGACGTATTGACCGGCATTGAGCTTTTAGGGGCAAAGCGCGTAGGTTTCACAGATTTGCAAAGAAGCGTTGTCGCCGCCGCTGCACAGAACGTTAGGAACAACTTAAAAATCAACAACATCGAATTTGAATTTGGCGATGGCGACCTTTTGCAACCGCTCCAAAACGGCAAACGAAATTACGATGTCATTTACGAAAACCTCCCCAACGTGCCGCTCGCAAATAACACAAAGATTGAAGACAAACGCAACAGTGGCCATTACTTGGAAAAACGCATAGAGCTGATTCCCGAATTCGTTCACGAGCAAATGCTCGACTTGCATTACCTCGCGCTCAAGCAAGCGCGCGATTACTTGTCACAAAACGGAGCCGTCTATTCAACGCTCGGTGGACGCGTTCCGCTCAGCGCATTCATCAAGCTCGGAGAATTGGCTGGGCTCCATTCCGAAATTTTCACGTATTCCTGGAAAGTCCAAGCTGAGCCTGAAGATGTGATTTCGGGATACGCCGCACAAGAAAAAGCAGGCCTCGGCCCGTTTAGATTCTACCGCGCTGATGATTTGCAAAAAGCATTCGCAAACGTTTCCGTCAAGGATTCTGGCAGCCGCGCTTTTGAAATTGAAGAATCGCTCGACTCCGCAAAACTTTCTGCAACCGCCGCATACGAAGCATTCAAAAAAGGCGAAGTCATCGGCCATACCGTTGCCGTGCTAAAATCAAGTTTAAAATAGAGGCTCCGTGAAAAACGTTATCTACAATCTAATTGAAGAATCCCAAAAGTTCCTTTTCAAGAGAGCCAAAATCGACGATAAAATCGGGCTCGAAGCCGCCAATTTCGCCGTTCGAGACATTCCTAAACCTGTTGGCACATTCGAAAAAAGCGACTCGCCGTTAATCCGCTACATCGAAGATGCCATCAAGCACGGATCGCCCGAAACAGAAGAATTGCTGAAAGCACTCAAGCCCGCCCTCCCCTATTTGCCGTGGAAATACAATTACGATCCGCGCCCCGACATGCCCGATTTGGCAAATCAAATGGGATGGGGAGAAATCCTCGGCCCTGAAGCTCCCTACCACGACGAGCATTTCTGTTTCGGCTTTACGCTCCTCGGCAAAAACACTTTTTACCCTTCTCACTTGCACCCCGCCACAGAACTGTACGTCATTCTGTCCGGACACGCCATCTGGACACTAGACGGAATCTCAAAAGTCCGCGGTCCTGGTGAATTTGTGCTGCATCCATCCAATCACGTACACTCCATGCAGACCGAACACGAACCGATGCTAGCGCTTTACACGTGGAGCGGGAAAGATGTCAAAACGCTTTCGAAATATGTGTAAGGAGCTACAAAAGGTTAAATGACATTAGAAATTGCACTTTCTTTTTTACTTTATGCGCTTGTCTCGGGAATCACCCCGGGCCCCGCTAATCTCTGTTCGCTATCGGTAGCGATGGGCAGCGGGAAAAGTATAGCGATAAGGCAATGGTACGGTCTTTTCACCGGATACACGATTGTCTCGCTAGTATCGGTTTTTATTGTTTATTTTATCAGCAGTGCGTTTGAAAATTTCATTGAAATATTTTCATTCGTTGGCGCAATTTACATCGCATACCTCGCCACAAGCCTTTTAATTCAGGCGTTCAAGCCACTCGGAGAACTCCGCAATAACAGCACAACCGGTAGCTTCCGCACCGGGCTTTTCGTGCAACTCACGAACGTCAAAATCATGGTGTTCTGCCTCTCGGCAATCACGACCTACATGCTCCCCTACCACCAAGATTTTCCGCATTTATTCCTTCTCGGCTTGTTTTTGCCGCTTACAGGTCCCATCTGCAATTTAGCATGGCTTTTCGCAGGCTTTCTACTGCAAGGACTATTCCAAAAGCACCACAGAATATTCTACACGCTTATGGGACTCTCGCTACTGTACTGTGCCATTGGAATTGTGCGGTAGTGGAGAAAAATCCCCACAGGGGGGATTATTTTTATTCATCCGGTTACAAGATGATTATTTTCATCCTGTCCGGGTTGCTGTCGTAAAGGAGTGCCCCCTGCACATGGACGACAAACACCTTCATTTTAGGTCGTATATACTTTTTCTTTTTCACTTGTGATAAAATATAATTAATCCGATTGTTTGTCACCTCCCCTTGCGGAGAGATGACTCATTCTAGTTGCTTTTGGCCCTACTTCATCACCTTCTTTCCGTAGTACACGCCCTTAGCCTTGCGACCATTCCCTACAAAACGTCCCTTGAGGTCGTAGGTACGCGGCATAAAGTTCACATGGAACGGAGCTGTACGGGTATTGAACTGTCCGATAACGGTCGTATGTTCGCCGTTCTCCACATTTTCGTCGTTCTTGATAATCACGATGGACATGCGTTCCGGCAAATCCTCGACAGGACTTGCAGCCGTTCTTGCAGCATAGGCGCCGCTAGCACGGACTGTCGAAGCGGAAGGCTTCTTGACAAGGTAAGCACGCATCGGGACAATCCATGCGCCGGCGGCGGCCCTGACGAAATCGCCCACTTCTATGTGCAGATCTTCGTCAGAAGATGCGGCAAATCCGTAAATGCTACCCAGTTCCGGATCGCCATCTGCCCATTTCTTGTAACCTAAGCTTCCACGGAATTCCCATTCCGAGTTTTCTTCGATACCGGCGTCAACAGCGTCCCTCGTGACTTCGAGCGTCACGGCACCGCTGATATCCAGCTTTTCGCCATCCATCAGCACGATATACGGAGTGTAGGCGTTCAATGTTACATGTTCAGACGAAGTGTTGTCCCAGACGGTATTCATGCCGACAGCCTTTTGGCCGTTTTCCACCACGATTTTGCCGAATGCAAGGACTTCTTTCAGTCCCTTGATTTGGCTCGTGCTTACGCTGAACGGCAAGACGATAGTAGAGCGCGTGTTTTTCAAGAAGCTGCGTTCAAATATAACAGAATCGACCGTAATTTCTTCGTCGATATTCACGGATCCGTCTTCACCGTAATTTCCATCGATGGAAGCAATCGAATGACCGTCTTCGTCCTTGAAGATTCCGACAGCGGCGTAATCGGCGGACTTATCGAGAATAGCAAAATGCTTTTCAATTTCGCCACCATATATACCCATGCCTGTAATTTTTGCATAAGGAGCGGTCGAAGATTTTTCCACATTTTCAAAACATTCCACGGTGTAGTCCTTCTTGACTTCAAGCGTCTTTTTGCCGTCCTTCACAACCACCTCGGGGCAAATGGAATAGCCCGTGTATGCCTGAACAGCAATGTCGTCGACAACGATATCCTCACTTGTAATCCACTTTAGAGGGGTAAGCATCTTGCCACTGAGTGCAGATCCATAAAAACTAACGGGTATAGACTCATCATAAATTTTGCCATCTTCATCCCTAAATGCTTTACCTTCGGCAATATTAATGGCCGTGGAGGTGCTAGATTGTGCTATACGGAGTTCCTCCGCGGTAATATGATCATCGGTGGAACTCCAACCTAAAGTGACTGACCATCCTTCCATCATTGATGCATCTACGGAGCCTCCATTTATCACTAAATCATTAGCATAGAATTGATCTACGTTTATATTACCGCCATTGATGATCGTAGTTCCATATACTGAAATAATATCAAAAGTGAAATTACCACCATAAATACACAAATTCTCATAAATCCCAAGTTCTTTGGCTTTGAACGAACCCGTGCCACGCGATTGCGTGTGAATATAGAGACCATCACCGAAATGCATATTTTGCGCTTCAACATTGAGTTTGGCGCCGTCAGCAAGGATAAGGTGAACATCATCACTGAATGAGAGTGATTCTAAAGCCTCATTTGAGAAGGTCACTTCACCTTGCACAACATACCATCCTCCGGTTAATTTTAGATCATTATCTTCATGTGGTTCGCCGATATCGCTTGTAAGCAAGAAATATTCAGTCACTTCCTGTATTTTGCCATTTTCATCGACATATTCAACAGGCTTCATATCATCCCATATTGCATAGGCTGTTGTATTGCCAGAAATAGGAGCGGACCAGTCAAATACCTTGGTGCCTTCTTTCGTAGCAGCCCATCCGACAAATGTTGTTCCTACGCGGGTCGGATCTTCGGGCTTTGTAACGTGCGCCACGCCATTTTCGTCAAAGGATGTAGCAACTTTCTTTGGCATGCTACCATCCTGGAAATTGACGGACACGACATAGCATGGCAATATGGTTTTATCAAGAATAAGTTGATCGAACAAATTTTTATCAGTATAAAATAAGTTGTACAAATCATAGAGTTTATAAACATTGCCATATTCATCTTTAAACCACTTATCCATAGCAATAGAAGCGCTGGTTCCCCGACCTAACGTATAACGGTCTTTTGCACTGTGCCAATCAAATAAAATACCCTTACCAGTATTGATTGTTTTTTTCAAAGAATTTTTGTCGATGTTAGAGGAGATTTCCACAATACCGCTGTTGATGTAGACGTATCCAGATGCATCTACAGCACTGTATCCATCGAGACCACCATTTCTTATGGAGATATTCCCTCCGTTAATGCTCAAATTCCCATTGACAACAACGGGACAAATTGTATTAGACGAATTATAAACAGTCAGCGTACCCGTACCAAGCGCCTGTCCGTAAATCGACAAGTTGCCTGCAGTCTGGATTACTGTTTTTTCAACTGTTTCTAGTTTCATTTCTGCACCATCCGCAAGGATGATATGCGCATCACCATCAAACGAGAGCGTGTAATCCTCAACATAAACGTCTACGCTATCGTAGAAAGTATTATGCACCACATACCAAGCGCCCGGGAGGTTGACGACGCCATCTTCTTCGTTGGCTTTGATAAGGTCGCTTGTGAGCACGGTATAACTATTTAGAGATTGAGATTGACCATTTTCGTCAATATATTCAAGCCTGTCTTTGTTCCATTGGGCAAAGAGGGTCATATTTTCAGTGACAGGGATATTGAAAAAATATCCCCTTGTGCCATCTTCAGTGGTGGACCAGCGATAAAACTTGGATCCGTTGCGGGTTGGAGCCGGCGGCTCAGCAATGTTGGCATAGCCTTGTTCGTTGAAGGTCGCTGCAGCAACCACAGGTTCCGTGCCGTTCAGCGCTTGGAATGTAACCGCATAGCACGGCTTAAGTGTCTTGCCGTTAAGCGAGCTTAAATATTCATCCTTTTTCCAATTCTCATCATATACGGTTTCCGTCGAATAGACTTTACCGGTATAGGCTTTGCCGTCTTCATCTCCAAAGGCTTTGCCTTCGGCTATTTGAACAAAACTCCCCGGTTGATGACCACCAGCCACGATAAACATTCCAACTTTGATGGAATCAGTTTTTTTACGCCAATCCAAAGTGATTGAACCAGACTCAACTCTACCAACATCGTAAGAACCACCGTTAAATATAACACGACCATTACTAGCAAACAATTGACCACCTACTTTCACGGAAATTCCGTTTATAATAAGATCTTTATTCCTTCCTGCACCTATATCACCTTGTACGTATTCATAGCTACCCTTCTGACTATAAACATTCAATTTTCCAGAGCCATTCTTCTGACCATAAATATTCAAGTTTCCTTGGCTTTTTATACCGAAGAGAATATCCTTTTCATACTCCACAACGTTAAATTCGGCATTATCCGCAATGATAAGGTTAGCATCGCCTTCGTCTTCCCTAAAGTAAATTTGACCCTCAAAAGTTACACGATCGCGCACTACATACCAGCCACTCGGCAAATACACGAAACGATCATTGGAATAAGGATCCTTCTGAACTTTCGGTAAAAGTGTATCGAGGATGACATAATCCTCAACACTTCGCTCGACTCCGTTTTCGTCCATGTAGAAGAAAGGAGTCTTTGCGGGCACAAGTGTTTTGTCTAGGATGCTATAAATATTGTCAACAGATAATTGGCCGCTGTAAAATTTGCCGTTTTCATCCTTGACGTATAAATCATTCTTTATGGTGAAGGTGTTTGCATGAATTACATTGCGCACTCTAAAAGAATCTGTGGGATTTTTCCAACCAAGCGTAATCGATGTTGCGTCAAGTTCTTCTACATCGACATTACCACCATGAAATTCAAAATTTTGAACATCTATGCGTACATTATCTTTATGACTATCGTTTTTAGGATTATTATAATCCGTTGTGACGTGACCGCCATAAATAGCTATAGAGACATTAGATGCTGTAGTAGGGTCAATACCATTTTTGACATTTAATACACCCGTACCTAAAATGGGTTTATTGTAGCTAGTTGATCCTACGAAAATGGATATAGAAGGAACATCTGAAAGTCCTAAATCTTTTTTATAATATAATTTGTTGCAGTTTAAATAAGCTCCATCCATTAAAATAATCTTGATACTACCCTCGAACCCGATATTCTTATCACCCAGATCTACGGTGTCATATACCACATAAATACCGTTATTCTGCATAAGCGTCATATGGTCAATGTCTTTTGAGAGATAATTAAAAAGAGATACGGGCTCCCTTTCTCCGTTTTCGTTAATATAAAAGATATATCCCCACGAATTTGCCGCCATAAGCAGGGTAAAGATGAGCACAAGCCCCAAACGGAGCGAACGGAATGGATGAAGGACATGATTCTTTGTCATATTTTTAAATTCCTCCTTTTTATAAAAAAAGAAAAACGCTGAAAATAACAGCGTTATAGTAAAAAAAACATATGAAAATTACAATAATCCGTTCGGGTTACGCCAGTATTACGTTTAAGGATTATTTGGGATTACCTCATCTGGTCTCTACAGACTTCCTCAGCGGAGCGCCCATCTGTCGATTGGAAGTTCAGCATACCCTGCAACACGGAGGCGGCCTGCTCCAGTTCCGGAGTCGAAATGCAGGTATTGTTAGAAAGAATCTTTTGCAAGTACTGCTTTTGGCGCTCCAGGTTGCATTCCTTGCCGTAAAGCGTTGCCAGCTTGAACATTCCTGAGCAGGCCTTCAAGCCGTTCGGGTTCGAATCCACAAGGTTCGTGAGGAGCGTTTTCGCCTTTGCTGACTGGTTCGCCTCGATCAAGCAAAGAGACATCCAGTAAAGCGCACCCTCCGCCATTTCGCCCGATTTCACAAGTTCATAGACCTGTTTAAAGCCGTTATACGCAAGTTTGTACTCGCCACGGTGGTAATCGGAATGCGCCGCATTGAACATCGTTTCCGCTTCGACCATCTTTTCGGCATTGGCGTCGGACTCCATCACGGCACTTGCAGCACCATTGTTCACAACGACCTTCTTTGCCAAAATCTTGTCGGACTTGCCCAACAGCAAATCCAGGCGGTAGATGATTTCTTCCTGGCGGGTATCACGCCGCACGGTTTCTTCGCTCATACGGTTCGAAAGGACTGTCACCTCCGCCTGCAAACGTTTCTGCGCCACCGCAGCCGCTTCAAGTTGCGCCTTCACGCTATCGAGTTCCGTGCGTAAAGACTTGTTTTCAGCCGAAAGAGCCTTGTACGCCGAATCATTCTTGACCATGATTTCGTCGCCCACGGCTTTCATCTCTTTTGTGCGCAACACGGTAATGCTGCTGCACCCTGTAAGCACGAACGAAGCCAAAAGAACACTTAAAGAAATCGATTTCAAATTCACGGTTCAACTCCTACAATAGAGACACGGAAATGGGCCCTGCGGTTTTTGGAATAAGCGGCTTCATCGGCGCCCTGAACTTTCGGACGTTCTTTTCCGTAGCTCACCGACGCAAGCCTGTTGCCATCCACACCGTACGCAATCAGGAAATCCCTCACGACAGTCGAACGGCGGGCCCCCAGGGAAATGTTGTAATCTTCGGTCCCGCGGGCATCCGTATGCCCCTCGACCGTCACCATGAAACGGTTCTCGTTGACCAGGATTTCGGCAACTTGCGCAAGCAAACGCTTGGCGTTTTCGGTCAAGTCGGAACGGTCATAGTCAAAATACACATCTTCAAGCATGATGCGGTTGATCATCTCTTCCAGGCGTGCGCGCTCCGCTTCGAGGCGTTCCGCCTCCAGCCTCGCCAAGGAATCGGCACTCAGCGTATCCGCAATGAGCGCATCAAGATTGAGCGTCGAATCAGCCGGCTGTTCCGCCGTTTTCGGGGATGGATCCGTTTCCGGTTTTTCCTTGCTGCAGCCCCAAGCCAAAAGCGCAACGGCAGCAGCCATCAAAGTCCATCTAAGCAACGTTTTCACTTTTCACCACTCCTCTATTTAGCTTTTTTCTCGTCAAAGAACCAGGACCACGTCGGCGAAGTATTCTCGGAACCGTTCGTAATCCGAGTCACGCCGCTCCCGTCCTTACGCATAATATAAATTTGATAATTGCCGCCGCGGTCACTGGCAAACGCAATCAGCTTGCCATCCGGCGACCAGGACGGGTGTTCGTTGTTTCCGGCATTGGAGGTCAACTGCACGATATCCGTACCGTCAAGTGCGCACGTGTAAATGTTCATCTTGCCGTCATCCATCGACGTATAGACGATGCGGTCGCCTTCCGGGGACCAACTCGCACGTTCGTTGTAATGCCCCATGAACGTAATGCGTCTTACGTCCGTGCCGTCTTTGCCCACGGCATAAACTTGCGGAGAGCCACCACGATCGCTTGTAAACAGCACTTCGCTTGCAAACGGACTCCACGAAGGGCTCACCTGGTTCGATTTCAGATGCAGGAACTTTTGGGATGTACCGGTTTTCAGGTCGCCGCGATAGATTTCGGTTTTCGCCCCTTCCGTCACCGAGAAAAGGAGTTCACCCGTTTTCGGGTTCACCGCCGGGCTGAAGGTCTGCTTGTACTGCGTAAAGAGCGGCGTTTCCTTGCCTCCAAACGTGATAGAATAAAGGTTCGGGCGCTGCTTGCGGAAACTCACATACACAAGCCCCTTGTTGCCCTTCTGCCAGACAGGCATCATGCTGATAGAGGAATCGCGCGTAATCTGCCGGCGGGAAAAACCATCATAATCCGAAATCATCACCTGCTTGATACCATCGATTTTCGAGACGTAAGCAAGTTTCGTCGACGCAACACCCCGTTCGCCGAACAACCGATATACGACCTTGTCAAAGAACGAATGGACCGCCTGGCGCACGTCATAAGGCTTCACGGTATAGCTTTCGCCAAGCAACAAATCTTTCGTTTCCGCAGCGTACAGATAGCAATCAAGCTTGATTTTCCCGTTCGGGAGCTTGGTCGCAGTCCCGGTTACGTACTGACGAGCACGTTTCTTGCTAAAAAGCACCAAGTCGAACTGTTCCGACGGAACCGCCTCGAAACGCCCGGAGAGGTTCGCGTCCCGCGTCAAAATCTGGTGCGGAGCTTCGGTCGTCCACTTGATTTTGCCTTCTTCTTCAAAAGGCACAACGCCTATCGGCATCGTCTGGAACACCGATATACCGACATCCACGGCAATCGTATCTATCGCCGCAAACGCAGGCGCCACAAGCGCCATCGCCATAAACACAAAAAGCAATTTAATTTTATTCATCATAACCTCAATTTGCACGACGGTATAGTTGTTGGTCATTAGTCATTAGTCGTTGGTCATTGGTTACTAGACAAATTCGGATTCTCTTCGAAGAGTGACAATTAGAGGAAGAGCCTCCAGTAAACCGTTTACTTCATTCGTCATACTGAGTTCGAAGAACGAAGTATCCAGTCATATCATGTCTAAGGATTACTGGATCCTATCGCCTTCAGCTCCAGGATGACATTCACCGCCTACTTCCTACCGCCTACTTCCTACTAGGCTCTAAATTCTAAGCTCTACCAACTATATGTCGTGCATCTCCTTTTCTAGTTCGGCGTAAAGTTAAACTGCAACACGAGACTTGAACCTTTGTACGTCGGCGGAAGTTCCGGCAACTTCGAAATTTTCACGGCTCGCATCGACAAGTGGTCCCAAGCGCTGTTCGACGAAGACCGTTTGAGCAACACGCCCGTAATTTGCCCTGAGCGTTCCACGGAGAACTGTACAGTCGTCTTCGCGTCACGAGGAATCGAAAGACCGTTCGGCGGATTGAAATTGCTCATGATTTTCTGCTTTGCACGTTCCAGGAACACCTGCATCAACGGATCCATGTCAATCGGGTTCACCGCCTTGAGGCTCGGCATCTCGAACGACTTTTGCAAGTTCAAATCGTCGATATCGAAATCGTCTTCCTTCTTTGGCTTCTTTACGGGCTTCGGCTCGGTCTTTTTCTTTTCGACGGTCTTCTTCGCCACCCTTTCAAGCGGCTTTTCGACCGGTTTTTCGACCGGTTTCGGCTTTTCGGGTTCCACCTTTTCGGGCTCTTCGGGCTGGGGCGTTTCCTTCGGCACGGGCACAGGTTCCGGCGTATCCGGCTTCATTTCGGGAGCAGGTTCCTCCGGAACTTGCGGAGCCTCCGGCTCAAGCGTCTTTTCGGGTGTCGGCTCCTGCACGGGTTCGGGCGTCTGGACTGTTTCAGGCACGGGCTCCGGCGGCGCTTCCGGCGGAGTTTCCTCTTTCGGCGCCTGTTGCGGTTCAGGTTCCGGCACGGGCGCGGGCGCCGAAGGCTGCTTTACGACTTCTTCAACTTGCACCATCTCGAACACGGGAATCTCTTCCGACGGCTTGCTCAGGTCAATTTGATGAAGTCCAATCAACGTCCCGACAACGGCCAAATGAAACACAACGGCAGACACGATGATTTTCATCAACGTTCCATCGTCTTCCGTCTCGAAATATTGGATTTGTTCCCTATTTCTTTTCATTTACCAGTTCGTCTTTGGGGGTCATCGTCAAAAAACCGAGTTTCGTCACACCAAGTTTTTGCACTTGAGTCACAACTTTCATCACAAAGCCATAGCTTACGGCCTCGTCCGAGTTGATGACCACCGCCATTTCGCCATTCCAAAGCGACTTGAAAATGCTTTCGAAACTCTCCATATCCACCTGCATATCGGCAATGAATATTTCAAGGTTCTTGGTGATAGAAACTTTAAGGAGTTTCTGCTGTTCCATCGTCGGAGCCTTTACCTGCGGGAGATTGACCTTTACTCCCTGGCTCATCAACGGAGCGCACAAAATGAACACAATTAATATAGCGAACACAATATCGATCATGTTCGTGAGGTTCAGCTCCTGCTTTAAATCCTTACGGCGGCTGCGTTTCAAGCGTCCTCCTCCGGAATGCCTTCAACAGTCTGCAAGTCGCCTCTTTTGAACAAGCTCAAGACTTGCGAGCCGAAATTGTAATACGAAGTTTCGTTACATCCGTTTTTCGAAGTAAAATAGTTGTACCCGGCAGAAGCCGGGATTGCGACCACGAGACCCGCAACCGTCGTGATAAGCGCCATGGCGATACCCGGAGCGACAACGGTCAAGTCCGCGGACCCGTGATGACCGATCTGGAAAAACGCAATCATGATTCCCCAGACCGTGCCCAGCAATCCAAAGAACGGAGCCAGGTTAGAACTCGTGGCAAGGAACGTCAAATAGCGGTCCTCGCCCATGCGGATGCCTTCTATCGAGCGCTGGATGGCATCTTCAAGCAGGGACGCCCTGTGCTGAATGGATTCGTAATTCACTTTTCCCTTGAACTTGGAAGCCTCGTTCAGGACTTCGATACTTAAAAAGCGGAGCGCGCTATCGCCTGAAACGCTGCAAAGTCGCTGGAGGTCGGAAAAACTTTTCAATTTGCCAAATTCCTTGAAAAAGCGAGAATTCGCGCGCAAGTTCGACTTATGTTTAAAGAACTTAACAATAATGATTCCCCACGAGCCAAGCGACATAAAGGCGAGCACGCCAAGAATTATCATTGTAACAATATCGGACTGCATCACCATCTGCAAAACAGGGACTGTATTGTTCAAGACGACCTCCAAAATTTTATTTTTTTACAGAGTTCCATTTATATACGTAAGTATACAAAAAAGAAATACACAAAAAAGGCAAAATAAGATTATCAACACTTTTTTTAATAAATGTTTTTATGCTTTCCGTTTTCAATGAAAGTTTTTTGTATATTAATCTCATTAAACCAACGGATTAACATCCAAGGAGAATACAATGAAAAAACTGTTCGCATGCCTCGCAATTGCAGCACTCTTTGCTGGTTGTTCAAGCAATCCTCCGCAGACCCCGCAAGAAAAGTCTGCAAGCCTCCTCGTTGAAATGCAGATGCAGAAGAAAAACTACATCAAGCAGCACATCCCGGCTGGCATCGGTATCGGCGAATCTGCCGATGAACAAATCGCATTGGAAAAGGCTGACCAGAACGCCCGTGTCGATCTCGCCAAGTCCATTGACGCCCAGACAAAGGCTCTTGTCAAGAACTTCAAGGAAGACGTGAGCGAAGAAATCTCCGAACACTTCCAGAGCACGTCCAAGACTGCCGTGGATGCCCGTCTTAACGGCGCTACGCTTCAGGACGTCAAGGTCGAAACGACCGCCGACGGCAAGTTCAAGGTTTATGGCATCATGACTCTCGACTCGGACCTCGTCTCCGAATACGTCAAGATGCTCGAACAGCAGGAAAAGAAGGAAGAAGCCGAAAAGGTTCGCGCCGCTGCTGAAAAGGCTTACGCCGAACTCGACGAAATCGATTTCTAATCCAGTTCGAATTTCTGTCAAAAAAAACATTGGACTTTCTCCAATGTTTTTTTGTTTTTAACAATTACAAAACGAAACGCGATATCAACGGTGTTCGTTCGTTGTCGGTTCCATCCCGCGGAAAAAATTCAATCCGTCAAAGTCGTCCTTGAGCGCCTGGACTGTAGCCCCGATCATGTAGAGGCTCCCCGTAATGAGAATCGGCGACGAATCCGTGACTCCAGCGCAGACTTCGTCCAAATAGGCATGAGTAAATTCGCCCGCACTCGAAACGGAACACCCCAGCTTTTCAAGTTCTTCCTGCAAGTCCGAAAGTTCGCGGAAACGCGGGTACGGCGTCCGCGTGATATGCCAGTGGCTCACGTGCGGAGCCATGAGTTTGAGCATTTCGCCCACGTCCTTGTCGCGGAGCGCTCCGAAAATGCAATGGAACTTTTGTCCCGGGAAATATTCATCAAGAGTTTCGACCAGGCGGCGAACGGCATGGGAATTGTGCGCCCCGTCCAATATAAAACGGGTAACGCCATTGCGGTCCACCAGCTTTTGCATGCGGCCCGCCCACGAACGCGTCGAAAGGACCCTGAGCGCAAGCCCATCGTCGTAACAAACAAATTCACTATCTACATTTTCGTCTTTCTGTTTTTGAAGGAACAACTCAGCCGCCTTCAACGAAAGACTTGCGTTTTCGACATAATGTTGTCCTAAATTCAGCAATTCGATATCTTTGCGGATTTCAGGAACAACGCATGTACAGCCACGTGTCGAAGCGAACATACGGGCTTCTTCAAGCAACTTCTCGTCAAGTCCACCAAGCACAAAAGTCTTGCCATGACCGTTCGAAAGAATACTTTGTGCAGAACCCGCTACCCCCATTTTTTCCTTGAGGATGGCACTCTCGGTTTGACCAAGCACTTCGGTATGCTCGAGTCCGATGCTCGTCAGCACAATCAGTTCGCCATCCGCGACCGCCGTACTGTCCAGACGGCCACCCAGCCCCGCTTCAAGGACTGCGACATCGACCCCCTGTTCGGCGTAATAGAGAAACGCAACAATCGTGAGAACTTCAAAGAACGTGGGCTCGACCCCCGTCTCTTCGGCCGCCGCCTTGACTCTCATAATCAAGCTATCAAGAGTTTCATCGTCTATCGGCAAATCGTTCACACGGATGCGTTCGCGCAAGCTCACCAAATGCGGGCTCGTATAAAGCCCAGTCTTAAGTCCATGCGCCTGCAAAATCCCGGACAGATAATAGCTCGTAGAACCCTTGCCGTTCGTGCCAACCACATGGATTTTCTTGAACTTTTTTTGTGGGTTTCCGAGCACCTCGCAAAGTTTACGCGTAGAGGCGAGCCCCGGCATCATCCCGAATATAAGTCGAGAGTTCAAATATTCCAATCCGTCCTGAATCATGGTTCCTAATATAGAAAGTTTTAGCGCAGGCGACCTAACTCCAAACAGATTCCCAAAGCACGCTTTAACTGGTATTGATTGGTTTTCGGGGACTTTTAGGGCCTTTTTTGTGATTTTTACGTACTTTTCGGGCTCTAAACGAGCTGTTAGTACGTAATTTCAGGAAAATTAATTTATACAGGCCCGTGTTTTTTGCCGCATTTACGTACTAAGTGGTAAAAAAAAATGGCATTCAGTACGTAAAACCGACCGCCAAGCAGTTAATTTACATGCAAAAAACGGCTTTTTTACGTACTAAACGCCTCTAAAAAACACCTCAAATACGTAACAAACAAAATATTCGTTCAAAAAAAGACTAATTTTTAGCACACAAACATTAAAATCAAGGGTTATTTATATGAAAGTATCAGCAAGCGCTGTCGCTTTGATTCTTTGCATTTTCGCTGCATTCTCGTTCGCGAAGGTGAATCCCGAAGCAGCTCCCAAGCACTACAACTACCGCGATGCGGGCAAGCAGATGAGACGCATCTATTACGGCGATCTCCAGCGAACACTCTATTGCGACTGCCGGTACATTGACAAAAAGACCGTCGATTTCAGCTCCTGCAACTACAAGCCGCGCGAAAACGAAAAACGCAAGAGCTTCAAGCGAGCACAACGCATCGAATGGGAACACATCGTCACCGCCCATAACATGGGCCAGCACCTCCCCTGCTGGCGCGACGGCGGACGCAAGAACTGCAGCGCGAACGATTCCACGTTCAAGATTATGGAAGGCGACCTCCACAACCTCTACCCCGCCATCGGCGAAGTGAACGGAGACCGTAGCAACTTCATGTTCAACCAGTGGACAAACAGCCCGACCCCGATGTACGGGGAATGCGAAACCATCGTCGATTTTGAAGAAAAGAAAGTCCAACCCCGCAAAGAAGTCCGCGGTCTCATCGCACGCGTGCACTTCTACATGGAAAAGACTTACGGCATCAACCTCTCCAAGCAGGACCGCAGGCTTTTCGAAGCTTGGGACAGGGCTTACCCCGTCACGGAACGCGAATGCGAGCGCGACCGCCGCATTTTCAAGGTCCAGGGCGACCACAACCCGTTCGTCTTCGAAAAGTGTCAGGAACCCGCCACGCCGGTCGAACCTGTTGACAGCCTAAAAGCAAATGACTAAATTTGGGACTCCAAATCTTGCAAGTTGTGCCAAGCTCTGCCAATTTGCAAGCGTAACCAAAGAGCTTCCTCAAAGAGGTATAACATGTCCTCCT
>CADCDO010000023.1 GCA_902800345.1 Fibrobacter succinogenes | reverse complement strand
ATGATTTCACAATTTGTTACGGGGTACTTATCGACTAGAAATGTTCCTGTGAACGAAACGAATCTTTCAGGATCGTCATTTTGAATTCCGTATAGAAATATTTCTTCTTCGGTATAATCGTTATATCCTAATTTGACTTTTTCATTTTTGAAATTTAAGTATTTCATGCCTATGGCCAAGTTGATTTTTCTTGGAGCGTTCTCATTTGAAAAATACACTCTAATCGTGTCAACGCCAATAAGCGTCGGAACTATAAACGCAAAGCAGGAATCATTAACGATCTTTGATGTCAATGAAGTTTTCCATTTGCGAACGCGGCTGTCTAAACAAATTTGAACAGTCTCGTTTTTCTCGACTTCAAGCCAATATTCTGCACCCAAAGAGTCCCGATTCAAGACAACATTTCTTTGAAGATTGTTCAACTTGACTTCACTCCATTTGGCGTTATTGCCGATGTTGCGAATCAAGCGGAAACCGGCTCTTGCAAAACCACGATCGTTTAGACGATAAAATCCATAATCAACAAGATTCCAATCATCGTCTTTGCGTCCGCCTTTCAAACATGATGGACAATTATTCTTGCATATGACTTTATTAGAAGGCAATCTCTTAACCCGGTATTTTACATCAGGCGATCGTTTGAATCGGCCTGGTCGCTCAAAAAGAACATGTTCTTCAACAAGTCCAAAAACGTCATACAATCCATATTTGTTGGGTTTTAATTGGCCAACAAGATCCGATTTATTCTCAACATAATTTTCATTATGTTTATCAAATTTAGCGTGTTTTAAGACTTCTTTGTAGGAGGCAGAATTGCCCCAAGGTGCATTGTTCGTTTTATCACCTCCTCTAGCAAACATCATCCATTCATCATAATAAGGAAGACGATATCCATCAGATGCGGAATCAACTTTAACATAAATAGTTTTATTTTCATGTTTAATAAAATCATGAAAACCAATAATGTATTGACCTTCCGAACGTATTCGAATATATTGGTCTATTGTTTCAGAAAAAATATAATATGGCTTTAGCTTTTCTCGAAGACTGCGTGCATTTGCGTACATCAATGCTTGGTACAAAAAAATTGTATTTGTCGCAGAGTCTTGTGTGTTGCATTTTTTGTTATGTACTGCACTTTTTTTTCTTTGAGCCCATGCTCTTTCGTACCCGTTGTCATCCGAATCCAATGGTATATTATCCCACAGTAACTGCGTGATTTCACAATTGGTTACAGGATATTTATCAACCAAGTATGAGCCAGTAACGGATACATTTTTTACAGGGTCAATGACTTCGTAATACTCAGGTCCTAACAAAAAAACTTTATCAAATCCCAATAGCACTTCTTCATTTTTAAAATCAAGATACTTCATCCCGACCGCTAGATTAATTTTATGGGAGCTGTCTGAATTTTGAAAATAAACTCTAATCGTGTCAACGCCAATAAGCGTCGGGACAATAAACGCAAAGCAAGAATCATTCACAACCTTTGATGTCAACGAAGTTTTCCATTCGCGAACGCGGCTGTCTAAGCAAATTTGAACAGTCTCGTTTTTCTCGACTTCAAGCCAACATTCTACACCCAAAGAGTCCCGATTCAAGACAACATTTCTTTGAGGATTGTTCAACAATTCTTCTGCACTCGGTCCTTTGTCCGAACAAGCCATGCAGAGGAATATACATAAAGCCGATATTGTTATTTTCAAGACATTCATCATAGTCAACCTATTAAGCATTCTAGCAAGTCATAATAAAATCTATCCGTAAACTTTTTCACCAGAATTTTTATCCGAGCATGCAACGCAGAAAAAAGCATATAAAGACAATACTACAGTTTTCAAGATATTCATATAAACACCACCCAAATTGATTTTATAAAAGCAACCTACAAAATCAAACTCAAGGGAAGCGGCATTCTAAATGAATTAGTGTGTAAAATAAAATTGTGTTTATAACTATTCGTTCCAGATGTCGTTCGGGAGTTTTCCGATATCGCGAAAGTCCAGCTTGCCGCTTGTCGCAGAATTCATGCTCACGAGGCGTGCCAAAGGCTTGCCAGCGCGTTCAATGACGATTTCTTCGTCCTTGATGGCGACCTGGTTCAAGAGCGTCCCAAAATTCTGACGCATATCCATTGCAGAAACTACTTTCGACACGACGAGTCCTTTTCCCTCTACGTCATCCTTCGCCAGGAGGATCCATAATTTTTCATACAGAATTTAATTATTATTATAATTAACGTCAAACCCACGCGTTCTAGATTCTTCGACTTCGAACCTAACGGTTCTTCGCTCAGGATGACAATGCAAAAGGTGATCCCGAACTAAGCCTGCCCCAGACAAGTTCCGGGATTCCGGGACTAGGATGACAACGTAAACGACATCACGATTAAAATTTAAATGGATCAAGAAGTTCGTACATTTTCGGTCACGCAATACATGCGTTCGCTCAAGAACACCGTGGAGGCAACACCTGCGGTTTGGGTGCACGGGGTGATTTCGCAAATTGCGGAAAAGCCGTCGGGCGTTTACCTGAGCATTGCGGACTTCGCCGATGGCGACGTGAAACCGAAAGCAACGCTTGCCCTTTATTGCTACACAGCCAAATACGATGCGATTCTCGCAAAAATTTCCAGCCTTTCGCAGCCGTTTACACTCAAGCACGACTTGAAGGTCAATTTCCTCGTGCGTGCAGAACTGTACATCCCGTACGGAAAGTTGCAAGCGCAAATCCTGGACATCGACCCGGTTTACACGATTGGCGAACTCGCACTGACGAAGAGCGCCATTTTGAAGCGCCTTGCGATGGAAGGCTTGCTCGAAAAGAACAAGCAGTTAGAACTTGCCGACGTTCCGCTCCGCGTGGGGCTTATCACCGGCGAAAATACGGCCGCGTACAAGGATTTCACCACGCGACTTGAAGCGTCTCCATTTGCATTCGAAGTCACGACGGTCTATGCACGAATGCAAGGGAACGAAACCGAAGACAGCATCATCGCCGCACTGGAACAACTTAGAACGTATCCCGAATTAGATGTTGTCTGCATTGTACGCGGCGGCGGTGCCAAGACGGACTTGAACTTTTTCGATAGCGAAGCGCTTTGCCGTGCGGTCGCGAACTATCCCACCCCCGTTTTTACGGGAATCGGTCACGAAATCGACCGTTGCCTTTTGGACGAAGTCGCCTACCTCTCGTGCATCACGCCCACGGACTGTGCCAAACGTCTTGTGGAACGCGTTACGGATAGCTGGAACCGCATGACCGAAGCGATGGCAAGCATAGCCGACGGCGCCCGCGACCTCTTGACCGAGAACAACAAGCAACTCGGAACATTAGGCAATCAGCTCCAGCAAAAAGTTTTCGGGTTCATTCAGAACGAGAAATCGAAGCACGTGCTCATTGCCGCCTCGATCAAAAAAGACACCGCTTTTTATATAAAGTCCGAGCACGATCGCCTCGACCGCAACCGCGAAGGTTTAAAGCAGGGTTCCCGCAAGATCCTCGACCTCGCGAAATCGCAGTTCGAACTTGTAAACGAGAAAGTCAAAAACGCAGACCCCAAGACGACTCTTGCCAAGGGCTACTCACTCACGCTAGACGAAAACGGCAAGTTCATCCGCAAGGCAAGCCAGCTCAAAAGCGGCGACACCATCAAGACCCGCCTCGCCGACGGGGACGTTCTGTCAGTGGTGAAATAACACTCAGGCCTAATTTCAGGGCATTTTTACGATTTTATGATACCAAATAGCAGTTTTTTCTAAATCTGGTAGCATATTTTTTACTTTATTCGTCACATTTTCATTTACATGTAGCGAAGTCATGCTACCAAACTTGACATTTATTTCATTTTGGTAGCACAAAATACACCCCAAAAGCATTTTTTCGCTCAAAATGAGTTAATTTATATAAAAATTGTGTTACCAAAAAGCCATTTTTAGGAATTTTGGTAGCACATTTTCGCGAAAATGGCTTTAACAAGCACAAAAATTCCGCATTACAGCGCAACATTCAGCAGCAGCACTTAGCCAAACTCCGGCAGTCGTTCAATTTTCTTGAAGCGGCGCGTCACGGGATCCAGCTCAAAATAGCGCACAGCGTCCCCAAGAGCAAGCATCACGTAGTTCGGCGTCAAAACACGCAAATACTTGTTCAACTGCTGCTGCAAAACTGGCCACGTGTACTCACCCGGAGCCTTGCATTCCACCAAGAGCCAAGGCTTTTCAAGAGGCGCCCCCGCCCTAAAATTGTGCACCACGATATCCACACGGTCAGCCGTTTTCGGGTCAATCGTCGATAGCGGGAACTCCACCGCAATCAGGTGCTCGGGAACTTTCACCACATCGACCAGGTAACGGACCGCCTCCAGGCGAACCTTTTCCTCGGGTGTAAACGGCACTTCTTTTTTACGGATGGGGTCAAATATTGTATCGTGAATCATGTGTTGAATATAGTAATTAACCCTTAAAGGGATAAAAACTGTGATTAAACCCGCATTAGCCGTCAAAATTGCAAAAATACGGACAAAAAGCATACAATTTTAATTATTTCATATTATTTTTTATAGTAGAGTTGTATTCATAGATACACATTGCAAAAGCCGTAGAAGGAGATATCATGGATTTGCAGGAATATGTAGATCAATTCGACTCGATGACTTGTATCATGTCTATTGAAAAACTGCCTGACGGGAATTTGGGCAAGATGCGTATCGAAGTCGGCAATAAAGCATATTGCGCTACATTTGAAAAAAATCCCGATATCGACATGCCTTTCGGCAAGAAGTTCGTCCCTGGCCAGGAATACACCTACTATATGCCCAAGGACCTGAACTTCGAGCACTTCATCATCAACAGCGCGGTCAACAAAAAAATGATGCATGCCTACATCCACCCGGACCGGTTCGACATGTGGTTCAACATATTCAGCATGCCGTTAGACTTTGGCGACCCAAACAAGTATTACTGCACCTATACGCAGGAACTCTCGAACGAAGCCAGCGCGGACCAGATGACGAACTTATCCGCCAAGACGACCTCAGATGTTTTGAAAACGTGTATCAAGCTTCGCAGCACCAAGAACTTCCTCAAGACGATGGACGAAGTCATCTACGACATCCGCAACATTTGCGGAGCGAAATTCTGCTGTCTCATGCTGACCGACTTCAAGAACCACTCTTGTTCATTGCTGAGCGAAAGCACGGATCCCAGCATCGGGCATCATTCGCTAAAAGACTACCTGAACGAATCGTTTGTCGATATCGCCAAATCGTGGCTGGACACCATCGCAGGCAGCAACTGCCTCATCATCAAAGACCAAAACGACATGGATGAAATCAAAAGCCGAAATCCGCGTTGGCACGCCTCCATGCTAGAGGCCAAGATCAACAGTCTGGTACTTTTCCCGCTCCAGTACAACAACGAAAACATA
Source organism: Fibrobacter succinogenes (assembly GCA_902800345.1). Lineage (GTDB taxonomy): Bacteria > Fibrobacterota > Fibrobacteria > Fibrobacterales > Fibrobacteraceae > Fibrobacter > Fibrobacter succinogenes_H. The sequence goes on along the minus strand of CADCDO010000023.1, from coordinate 34,153 downwards.
GGCTTTATCTGGGCGACAAATTTCGATACGAAAGATACGCAGCACATCAAGGAGACTCTTGAACTCACGACATTCTTTATCGCCTCGGAAATTGCGAACTACCAGCTTTTGCAAAAACTCGAAATGCTCAGTTCCACGGACCTTTTGACGGGCGTCAAGAACCGTAATGCCATGAACAACCGCGTGCTCAAGATTGTGACCGGACGTGAACGCGTACCTCAAAATTTCGGTGTCGTATTCGCAGACTTGAACGGTCTAAAGAATATCAACGACGACGACGGGCACAACGCTGGGGACACCCTGCTGAAAAACGCCGCGGTCGCCTTGAAATCATGCTTTGACGGATGCGAGATTTACCGTGCCGGCGGTGACGAATTCCTGATTATCGCCATGGAGACACCGAAACACGTTATCGAAGCACAAATCGAAGCTTTACGGAAAAAAGCAAACGACCCAGAACCGGTCAGTTTTGCACTGGGATTCTACTACGAAGAAAATGGCGGCGACATCCGCGCGGCCATGCGCGAAGCAGACTCCCGCATGTACGAAGATAAAAAAATGTTCTACGAAATGCACCCTGAAAGCAGGAAGCGATAATGATGGACTTGCAAAAAATTGTTGAAAAATTTGATTCAACGACCTGCATCATATCGGTCGAAAAACGGACTGATGGAAAAATAGGCTCGATTCGTATCGAGGCAGCGAATCAGCGGTACATCAAGGCCATGGAACATGTTGACGAAAACAACAAAGTGATTTATTCGAGAGAATTTATTCCTGGCAGCAGTTACGAAAAGTACATGCAAAAGGAATTGAATTTTGAAAACTTCTGTTACGAATGCGCGATTAACAAAAAACCGGTTCATGCCTATATTCGTCCAGAGCGTTTCGATTTTTGCATAAACCAGGTTATGCTGCCCTTGGACATAGACGACCCAGAAAAAGGGTATTGCACATACTCGTCCGAAATTTCACAAGAAGTCAATCCCGAAGAAATGTCTAAACTTTCGGCAGAAACTTCGTCGAGCGTACTGAAGACATGCGTGAAGCTCCGCAGCGCAAAAGATTTGCAAAGAACAATGAACGAGGTCATCGAAGACATTCGTGAAATTTGCGATGCAAGCTACTGCTGCATTTTGCTGACCGATTTCAACGAACACACTTGTTCCGTGTTCAGCGACTCCGTCAAAACCGGATCCAACCAGCGTTCGCTACGGGAATTTTTGTCAGACGACTTTCTCGACTATGCGAAAACTTGGATAAAAATACTGGCCAAAAGCAACTGCCTTATAATCAAGAACAACGACGATCTGGAGCTAATTAAGCAACAAGACCCGCGTTGGTACAAATCATTAACAGACGCCAATGTCGAGAACCTTGTACTGTTGCCCTTGGAATACAACAAATTGATTTCTGGCTTTATCTGGGTGACCAATTTCGACACGTCAAAAGCCGTCCGCATTAGGGAAACTCTAGAGTTATCCACATTTTTCATCGCTTCGGAAATAGCAAACTACCAGCTTGTGGGAAAACTCGAACAACTTAGCAACTTGGACCTCTTGACGGGCGTCATGAACCGCAATTCCATGAACAACAGAGTTTCGCAGTTCATAAATGGCGAGGTTCCGCACAAGTCCCTCGCGGTCATATTCGCCGACCTGAACGGATTAAAGCCCGTGAACGACAACCAGGGTCACGATGCTGGCGACAATTTGTTGAAAGAAGCTTCGTTTATACTAAGAGACAACTTCACCACGGGCGAAGTCTATCGCGCCGGCGGCGACGAATTCCTCGTCATCGTCCTCGACCAACCCAAAGAAGTCATCGAAGCCCAAGTCCAAAAACTACACGAAGAATCCATGATTCCAAACCATGTCAGTTTTGCGCTGGGATTCTACTACGATGACAAGGGTTGCGACATCCGAAAAGCGATGCATGAAGCCGACGTGCGCATGTACGAAGACAAGAAAAAGTTCTACGCACGATTCCCCGCAAATAGAAGAAGGATTTAATAGGAATTTGGTGGAGTTTAGAGCTTAGTAGGAAGTTAGAAGTAGGAAGAATGCGTCATCCTGGAGGCGTCAGCCGATAGGATCCAGTGATGTTTTTAGTTGGTAGAACTTAGAGCTTAGAACTTAGTAGTCTGTAGACAGAAACGTCATAGCCCAAAGCGAAGCGACCTCATAGCGAGTTTACGAGCGTGCCCGTACCTCATACCCCATCCCCCAAACCCATTGTCAATCATTCACTGCTTATAATCCACCAATCGCTCTTGTTTCTTTTAAAAACCACACTGGGTTCCTCTTGACATTCGCTACCTACAGAACTATATTTCGGAACATGAAAATGATTTTTGGACAGAACATCGCAGCAGCAAAAGCAGCAATTGCGGCAAGCCCGGCAGCAGCACGAGCTTGTTTTGGGCTGTCCAAGAAAGCTAAGGTCTGGAAAGCATAACGCATAAAACCAGGTCAAAAGTTTCAAGGGCAGCCTCTCGCAGGCTGCCCTAATTATTTACCCTAAACTTTAACAATTAACCAAGGAAACGGAAATTCTTATTTAGTAGTGTACTGGATCCTGCTCCTTCGAACCTAATTCAACTAAGGCACTAAAGTGCCTAGTTTCATATATCGCCCTTTACAGGGCTCAGGATGACGCTGAGTTGAAAATCAAGGCTCAGGATGACGTAGAATCAATATTGCAGAAATAACATAGCTAAATATTATTCTATAATTACGCAGTAAAATTTGAGAATTTTCGAGACCTCCACAGGAGATAAAAATGCGTAGAAGATTGTTGAGCGAAGGTGCTAAGGAACTTTCTTACGAAATTCGTGAAATCGTGAAGAAAGCGAACCAGCTCAAGGCTCTCGGCCTTACCATCCACTGGGAAAACATCGGCGACCCGATCGAAAAGAAGTGCCAAATTCCCGAATGGATCAAGGACATCGTAATTGACTTGGTCAAGACGAACAGAAGCTACGGCTACTGCCCCTCCAAAGGCATGCTCGAAACGCGCGAATTTTTGGTGAAAGAGAACAACAAGCTCGGCGGCGCACAGATTAACGTCGATGACATCCTGTTCTTCAACGGCCTCGGTGACGCCATCGCCACCATTTACGGTCTTCTCTCCATGACCACTCGCATTATCGGACCGGCTCCGGCATACAGCACGCACAGTTCTGCCGAAGCGGCCCACGCCCACACCTCGCCTATCACCTACCGCTTGCAGCCCGAAAACCACTGGTATCCGGACTTGGAGGAACTCGAAAACAAGGTGAAGTACAACCCGAGCATCGCGGGCATCTTGATTTTGAACCCGGACAATCCGACAGGCATGGTCTATCCGCTCGAAATTCTCCAGAAAATGGTAGATATAGCAAAGCGATATAACTTGTTCATCATCTGCGACGAAATTTACAACAAGATTGTCTACAACGGAGCTCACGCTTACGCGCTTGCCGAATACATTGGCGACGTTCCGGGTATAGCCCTCAAGGGAATTTCCAAGGAATACCCGTGGCCGGGTGCACGCTGTGGCTGGGCCGAATACTACAACCGCGACAAGGACGAACAGTTTGATGCCTTCTGCCGCGCTCTCGACAACGCGAAGATGGTGGAAGTCTGCTCGACGACACTCCCGCAGATGACAATTCCGCGCGTGCTTGGAGACAAGCGCTTTGCCGAACACCGCACGGCACTCAACGAAAAGATCGGTCGCCGCAGCGCCATCATCAGCGAAATCCTTTCCGACATTCCGGAGCTGTATTTCAACCCGACTTACGGTGCGTTCTACAACACCATCATCTTCCGCGAAGGCGTGCTCAACAGCCACCAGACCTTGAAAATCGACAACCCGATCATCAAGAAGAAAGTCGAAGAATGGTGCAGCAAGACGACAAACCTCGACTACCGCTTTGTCTATTACCTCTTGGGCGCAAAGGGAATCTGCGTGGTTCCGAGTACAAGTTTCTGCACAGACCTCAAAGGCTTCCGCGTGACGCTCCTCGAAGAAGACGAAGACGAACTCCGCAGCGTGTTCACCACGATCCACGACGCGATCATCGAATATCTGCATTCGTAAAAGCGGATTCAAAAAAGCATAGCACTCTCGAAAAAAACGGGAGTGTTTTTTTTATATATTGTCCATAAGGATTGATCTTGTTTAGGAGTAATGAATGCGTTTTTGGAACAACAAGCTATTTATTTCGCTAGTCGTTATGATGTTCATGGCATGTAGCGAAGATGGTTCATCTATTGCAAAACCGGATAACGATGCAGAAAACGCAATTTCCAGCAGCACCCACAAACCATCAAGTTCTTCATCTAAGGCCAAAAGCAGTTCATCCTCCAAGAAATCTTCATCTTCTGCAACAGAGAAAAATCTTTCATCAAAAGCAAGTTCATCTTCGCAAAAGATTTCTTCATCAAGCATCAGTTCTTCATCGCAAAAACAATCTTCGTCCAGTAGCATTAGAAGCTCAAGCTCTTTCTACTATATAAGCATCATAAATGATGAATTTTCATACGGGGAATACACAGACCCGCGTGACGGGCAAACGTATAGAACAGCCAACATAGGGCATACAAAATGGTTGGCCCAAAATATGAACCTTGCCACAGAAACTAGCCAATGCTATGAAAACGATCCTGCGGCATGCAAAGTGCAGGGACGGCTATACACATGGCATGACGCCCAAGTAGTCTGCCCCGAAGGTTGGCATACCCCGAGCAAGCAAGAATATCTCGACTTAATGGTCATGGCCCATAAGTATGACGATTTTCGGTATGACTTAAACCATATCGGATTTTCGCCAACCCCCTCCGGTTACTTTTACAAAGACGAGTTCAACGAAGTTAATCATTCCGCATACTTGTGGACATCCGAGGATACTTTATTTAGCGATGGGGACACTCGTGGTGGGCAACTCTGTTTAGAACTAAGTTTATTTGACTGTTACGGAACTTTTGGATGGAGCGATAAAGACAACGCGAAAAAAGCGGTCCGTTGCATAAACGATACAGTCCAAAGCTTTGGATACACAGGAGAATACGGGAAACTGGTCGACGAACGCGACGGAAATGAATACCGCACCGTCGTCATCGGGAATCAGACATGGATTGCAGACGATTTACGCTTTAAAGTAAGTCCCGATTCAAATGGGAAATACTCCAAAAAACAACTCAAAGGCTGCGATACCTTGTGTCCTGCGGGCTGGCATGTCCCCACAGAGTACGAATGGGAACACCTAATCAAATACGTAAACACAGTCGATGAATTTCCGGAAGCGGTCAAAGCAGTGGATGTATGGGATAAAAATATTTACGGTTCAAACAAATTGGGGCTAAATATAACACCATATGAAGAAAACGGAAAAATTACAGGTTATTGGCTCGCATGGCCTGCCAGAGACCAAGATTATAAATTCCCCGGTATTATATACATACAAGAGAGCTATGGGAATAGTCCCGGAGACAAAGGATACAGAACCGGTTATTTAACCGCGGAATCCGCTCGTATTCGCTGTCTCAAGAACCAGGACGAGTAATTTCACGTTTTTTCCAAAATCAAAGGCTCCATTCAAAAAAGAAGGTGAAAAATGAAAAAAACCGTTAAAATAGTTCTGCTATGCGCAGCGATTTGTTTCTGCTTCATTTTGAGCCTTTTCTTGATCAACAAGTTCGACTTGTTCGGGACTTCGCAAAAAGACATTACAAGCGAATTTATCGAACATCAAATACAAGAAATATCGGAATTGGGCACGCTCCACCACCAGTACCGCAAAATGGCATCGTACCAGGATGTCGCAAAACTTGTCGAATCGCTCCCCGCCTGGAGATTCAACAAGTCCGTCAAGGAGTTTGTCCTTATCTACAAAGGCGATGTCAAGCTCGGGTACGACATGAAGGACATACAAATCTTTGTCGATAAAATCACAAAGACCATTACCATCACTCTGCCCGAGCCTAAAATTCTAAGTCACAGCATCGATTTTGAAAGTATCGATGTCGTTATGGAAAAATCAGGATGGTTCAATGACATAAAATTCGAAGACTTCAAAAAATTTTTTATTCATGAGCAAAAGAAATACGAGCAGGAAAATTACAACGAACTCAAGAAACGCGCCAGGGAACAAGCCCAGAGAATCATATACCTCTATCTCAGCGCAGTTCTTGAAATAGAAACCCCTTCGTCCACCGAGCAAAAATCATTCTTGCAAAAGCTCATTAATCCCGAAAAGTTCAAAATAGAATTGAAGGAATAAAAAAAATCCCGACATCATAAATGCCGGAACCTTTTGGATTTTAAAGCTATTTAAAACTCAAACTCATGGAACCAGTAAGTTACACCAAGTTGGAAACGCAAGTTCTTGGAATCGAAATCTTCATCTTCGGACATATTCGTAAAGCCAAATAAAATACGAAGGTTTACGTCAAGATTCGGAATCACGGTAAAACCCGCACCGGCGATAAGATCGAGAGCTACGGTTGGTGCATCAATATCATTGTTTTCTGTACCTAAAGCCGTTTTTACCTTTTCCGACGCAATGAAATTGAATCCGAAATTAAGGCCCGCATCAGCAAAGAACTGTGGCGTAACGTTAAAGCGAGCCATTAAAGGCAGGTCTATATACCAAAAAGAAAAGGACTGTTCTTCGTACAGAACCGGATCAACCGAAATTTTACGGAGATCGACTTCCAATCCAGAAACAAGCGTTACCAACGGAGTCATGTCCTTTTTGGCAGAAACACCGGCACTGAAACCGGGGCCCCATTTGGCGATATCCGTATTGTTACCCCAGATGGTACCATAGTTAAAGGCAGCGCGTCCACCGACTTTAATCTGAACCTGCGCGAATGCGGCACTCGTCACAATAAGAGCCGCAAGAATAATTTTTTTTAACATAACACTCATCTCCTTGCTGTATGTTATGTCTAATATAATTCAAAGAACTTGTTCAAACAAGTTCTTTTATAAAAATATACATTCAACCAGTTTTATGTAAATCGACTGTGCAGACCCCGTCCGTACGCTCGGGCCCTAAATATCTTCGGATTTTTTGATAGGAATCGGTGCAAAAGGCGGTTCCAGTTCCAACGAAATCGGGCAATGGTCCGAACCAGTCACGCTACTGTGTATTTCGGAACTCACCACGTTCGGCATAAGCGCCGCATCGACAAACGCATAGTCCAAGCGCCAGCCGACATTCCGTTCGCGGGCACCAAAGCGGTTCGACCACCATGAATATGCGTCGCGGGTATCCGGATGCAACTTGCGGAACGTATCGACAAAGCCATTTTCTACGTACTTATCCATCCAGGCACGTTCAATCGGCAAAAAGCCGCTCACGTTTTCGTTTTCCTTGGGGCGCGCAATGTCAATTTCCTTATGGCAAGTGTTGTAGTCACCGACGGTCACCACATGCTTGCCATCGGCGAGCCACTGCTTGGAATTTTCGAGGAAAGCGTCATAAAAGCGGAGCTTGTAGTCTAGACGGTCGTCACCCTGTCCGCCATTGGGGAAGTAGATACTGTTGAGCACCCAGTCCGGGAACACCAGCTGAAGCACGCGGCCCTCGTCATCGAATTCCTCGATTTCAAAACCGTAGTTGACCGCATCGGGTTCGATTTTGGAATAGACGGCCACACCACTATAGCCTTTTTTGCGCTTGCAGGCGTTCCAGTAGGTATAGTAGCCCTCACGGCTTGCAGCTTCGGCAACCTGGCTCTTTTCGGCCCGGACTTCCTGAAGGCACAGCACATCGGGATCGGTCGCTGTGAACCAATCTTCAAAACCCTTTTTCAGTACGGAACGAATACCGTTGACGTTCCAGCTGTAGATCTTCATTTTGACCCCAATCTCTATTTCAACGCCAAAGATAGAATTTTTTTTCAAACTCCAAAGGGTAAAACCCATCTATAGGGACTTTTGGTTAAATTTTATTTACGTTTAAATCTAAAAAATCGCAGAAAGCTCAAACAATATTACGCAATTTCAAAAAAAAGCACACAAAGATGGTTAATAATCTTATATTTATGTCATGATGAAAAAAATAATGTTGCCCTCTTGCCTCCTTGCAATTTCAATGTTAGCCGGCTGCGGTGGTTCCGCCCAAAAGGGCGAGGACCTCGAAGTACCGACCGACCTCCCCCCCATCTGCCGCGATATTGATTTTGTCGCCAACCCCGACATGCGCGAAGTCTGCGGCGTCCGCAAGGCAAGCCACAACATGGCATACCGCAACATACCGCAACAGCGCTATCTTATCAAGCCGGCCGAGACATCCATCGTCAAGACGAACGGCAAACTGGAACTCCGTTTCCAGAACTCCCTGCCGATTATCCTCGAAGGCCCGATTACAAGCGAGCTTGAATTCAGCCAAGAGAAGCGTCTCGAACGCGTCAAGAACACCTACGACTACCACGAAATTACCCGCAAAGGTTATGAACGGCTTCGCATATTCAAGATGGGTATTCCGACCGACAAGGGAAACAAGTACGATTTCTGCTTCCGCATTCCTGAAAAGAAAGGTAACGACAGGACTCGCAGCAAGGCTATGGGCGTGAACATCGAAATGATGGCATGTTCCGAATTCGACAACATCGTTTCAGCAAAGTAATCGACGTTTTGAGTTTTCTAAGAGCAGCCCGCAAAGGGCTGCTTTTTTGTTTTTCGAAAACGAAGTGTCATTTTTCATCAAACGTTATTTGCTAAATTGTCTTGCGGTAAAAAAGTGAACGAAAACAAGTACATACATAACGCATTGCGGCAGATTCACGTCGATACGCCCTGCTCGCACATTTCCGGTTTCTCGATTTCCGGGCTTGCGACGTACATCCAAATTCCTGAACTCGATTTTTGCATCGACATGGGCGAATGCCCGCTTTCGGCTATTCCCCTCAACCACGTGTTTCTGACGCACGCCCACGGCGACCACGCGCGTTGCCTGATGCGTCACCACAGCCTGCGCAAGATGATGGGCGTCGAGCGCGACTGCGTCTATTACATGCCCGATTGCGTAAGCGAAAACGCAAGGGCGTGGATCAAGGCAGAAGCTTTGTTCGAAGGCGTATCCGAGACGAAATTCCGCTATCCAGAAATTGAGCCCGTTTCCGCAGGCGATTTGCAATTCTTGAGATACCGCAAGGATCTTGCGCTCGAACCGTTCGAAGTCAAGCATTCCATCCCGACGATGGGCGGCACGCTCTATTTTTACAAGAAAAAACTCAAGGACGAATTTCTTGGAAAAACCGCTACGGAGATAATCGAACTGCGCAAGAAGGGCGTCGAAATCACACGCGAAGTCTATGAACCGCTTGTGAGTTTCATGGGAGACTGTCTGGGCGAAAGCCTGCTCGACAACAGCCGCATTTTCCAGTCGAAGGTGCTCATTACGGAATGCACGTTCCTCGACGATGGCGAAGAAGCGATGAGCAAAAAGAAAGGGCACAGTCACTTGAAAGACATCGTCCACGCGCTCAATGAACTTGACGATGAAATCAAGTGCGAAAAAATCATCTTGAGCCATTTCTCGATGAAGTATTCCGATAGACACATCCGCGAGATGCTCGACAAGGAAATTCCGGACAAGTTCAAGGAGAAGATTGTAGCGTTTGTTTAGTAGGAAGTGGTTAGTGGTTGGTGATTAGTGGTTAGGTAACGTCATCCTGAACAAGCGTAGCGAGTGAAGGATCCAGTACAAATCCATCAAGAATACTTAACTGGATGCTTCAGCTTCGCCTCAGCATGACAAAATAAGATGTCAAGGAATCCGAAAAATTTTAAAACAGAGAACAAAAACATGGCAGAAGAAATCAATAACGAAGTATTAGAAGAAGAAAAGGCGCCGAAGGAAGTCGTGATTCCGGAATTTTACCGCGACTTGACTCAAGATCCGCAAATGAAGGCGCTATGGCACTACGTGTTCCGCACGAATGGTGACCGCAAGCCCATCAAGACGCCGGACGGACTCCCGCACAAGCTCAACTTCAACTGGAAAGACATGTTCCCGAACGAAAACGGCCACATCGAAGTGGAAATCGGAAGCGGCAAGGGCAACTTCATGACGGACTACGCCGAAATGCATCCGGATTACTTTATCATGGGTAGCGAATGGGACTTCACGTGGGCAGCCTTTGCGCACGAACGCATGGAAAAGCGCGGAATCGTCGCCCAAGGTAACGCCGCCATGTTGCGCGGGGACGTGTTCTACTTCTTGCGCGACGCCGTCAAGGACAACACCGTCGATGCGTTCCACATGTACTTCCCGGATCCGTGGCCAAAGGAACGCCACCACAAGAACCGTTTGCTCCGTCCAGACTTTTTGGCCGAAGTCGCACGTTGCTTAAAACCGGGCAAGCGCAAATTCTACTGGGGCACCGACCACAAAGAATACAACGAAATCGCACTCGAAACGTTCGATGCCTTCCCGACATGCAAGGTCATCGAACGCAACACGGCTGAACCCACCGAAGGCATCACGACCGGATTCGAACGCAAGTACAAGAAGGAAGGCCGCCCGATATATAGAAGTATTATTGAGTTTGAGAAATAGGGATTAGGTTTTCAGGTATGGGCTCGGTCGCCTTCGGCTCCCTTTGACGCCTTCAGCGTCTGCGGCTGCACTCGGTCATAAAAATATGCAAGCATATTTTTGCGACACTCGTTTTGCACGCTACTGGGCTATGGGCAAAAGCATACCCCAAAGCGAATCGACCTCAAAGCGAGTTTACGAGCGACCCCATACCCCATAGCTGATATTATTTATTTTTAACTTATACAACATGTTAAAGCAGCTTACAATAAACAACTTCACTCTCATTGCCGGGGCAAGCGTCCCCTTCCACAAGGGATTTACCGCTATTACGGGTGAAACGGGTGCCGGCAAGTCTGTTCTTATGAAAGCTCTCCGCATGGTCTGCGGGGACAAATCGCAAGCCTCCATGGTCCGCACCGGCGAAGAAAAGGCAATCATCGAGGGAACGTTCGATATCAGCAACGACCCCGAAGTCAAACAAATTCTTGCCAAACTCGAACTCGATGACGACGACGAACTCATCATCCGCCGCGAAATTCTAGAAAACGGCAAAGGGCGCGCGCGCGTCAATGGTTCCGTCGTAAGCCTTACCGACTTGCAGGAACTCGGCGAATCGCTCATCCAGATGCACGGGCAAAGCGAACAGCTTTTGTTGCGCGACATACGCACGCACGCCAAAATGCTCGACGAATATGCCGGCAACAACGAATTGTTAACAAACTATACAAATAGTTATAACGCTTGGAATGGCGTTCTCGCAGAAATCGAGGAGACGGAATCCCGCGCCAAGAACCTCGCCGCACAGAAAGACTTTTTAAAATTCCAGTACGACGAACTTTCAAAGGCTGCGCTCCGTGATGGCGAAGAAGAGGATCTTGAAGACAAAGTCACGGCTGCAAGCAAAAGCGAAGCGGAACACAATCTGCTGGACGAAATCCAGGCACTTATCGGCTGCGACAACGGCATTCTCGAACAGGTCCAGAACCTTCAATACAAGTTGCGCAGTCTCGCCCAAAAAATTCCACACTACGAAAACGACCTGAATGCGCTACTCGAAGTTGCGGACCCGTTCGAGGGAATCTGCAAGGACCTGCAAAGACTCCGCCCGGCAAAGTCCATGAGCGCCGTCGAAATCGACCGCGCCAACGCCAGAATTGCGCTCATCCAAAAGTTCAAGCGCAAGTACCGCACCGACGTAGCCGGATTAATCGCGCTTACAGAACAGCGCAAGCAGGAACTCGACAGTCTCGAAAATCTCGACGCCGACCTCGAAGAGCTCAAGCGCAAAGCCGATGCGCACAAGGCCGAGACCTACCGCCTCGCATCAAGTCTCTCCGAGAAACGGCGCGAAGCCGCACTTCGTTTTGACTCGGCCGTACAAGAGATTTTGCACAACCTAGGCATGCCCAAGGCAAAATTCTTTACGAGCATCACCGAACAGGCGCCCAGCGCAAACGGCGCCGACCGCATCGAATTTTTACTAGCACCGAACCCAGGCGAAGGCGAAAAGTCGTTGCAAAAAGCCGTGTCCGGCGGCGAACTCAGCCGCGTGCTGCTCGCCATCAAGAGCGTCATGGCGGACCTCGATAAAGTCCCGCTGCTCATTTTTGACGAAGTCGATTCCGGCATCTCGGGTGAAACCGGCAACAGCATCGGCGAAGCCTTGCGGAATTTGGGCAAGCACCACCAAGTGCTCACCATCACCCATCTGCACCAAGTGGCGAGTCGCGCCGAAAACCAGCTTGCCGTGAGCAAGAAAGAAGCAAACGGGAGGACATTTACGTCCATTACCGACCTAGACAAGGAAGGACGCGTCGAAGAAATTGCTAGAATGTTAGGCGGATCATCCGAAACTGTCCGCACCCACGCAAAGCAACTGTTGGAGAATAATTTATGACAGAAAAAACATCAGACGTACGTCTGCGCTCGCGCATTTGGAGCATCTTGCGAGCACTCGTATTTATCTGCGTCATAATATTCATTTGGGAAGGTTGGACGACAATGGCGTGTTCCTTTGTCGGAATCGCACTTATCATGGGCTGGGTCAACCTCTACCAGCTTCGTTTCCAAGAAATCGAAAAACCTTATTACAGGCTTTGGCTCAATACTATCGATGGCTTTTTGCAGTTCACCGTGATGACAAGCATCTTTGTACGCGACCTGCTCCAGAACGAGAGTGCTGAAAAAATTTTGGGTATCGGTTGCGCCGTACTGCTAGCCCGACTGATTTCGCATACTTTGTTCTCACTGGGAGTCCTTCGCGAAGGGAAACAACTTCCACGCAAGCGACGCTGGAGCAAACTGGCGAATCTTTCCATTACAATTACAATGGGCGTCTACCTGCTGAACTTGGAAAATTTCCAACAAATCATGATGGTCGTTTCCATTTTGCTGATTGCAGCCTCTACGGCCGCATATGCCTACTGGTACTATCGCGATCCCGCACACAGGAAGCCGCTCTCGATTGCAAGCCAGCTCACCATGAGCCGCATCGTGCTCACGCCATTTTTCCTCTGGGTGTTCTTCTACGACAACGACTTGGACTACAGCAACAACAGCATTGTCTTTAAAGTGCTTGCGCTTGTAATGGTGCTCGGCTTTATGCTCACCGACTTCTTGGACGGCAAACTCGCACGCGCCATGGGCGAAGTCAGCACACTCGGCAAATACCTGGACCCCTTCAGCGACAAGATTTCGAACATGACAATTTTCATGTGTTTTATCGCGACTGGTTACGCCCCTGTGTGGATGGTCGCTCTAATCTACTTCCGCGAATCCAGTGTAGAAACGCTCCGAACGCTCGCCGCCAGCGAAGGCCTCGTGATGCCCGCACGTCGTAGCGGCAAGTGGAAAACGGCATTGCAAGGAATCGGCATTGTCGCAATCCTCCTCGGAGCAATCGATCCTGTTCGGGCTCTCATTCCCGGTTTCGAAAATATTTGGCAGCAGTTCCCCGTTGTCGTTATGGGCATCATCACCACCATTACAATCATCAGCGGAATTGATTATTTCTACGCAAGCAAGCACATCCTGAAAAAGTTCGTATAGCTGAAATTTGATCAAAAATGGCGAAAAAAACATAAAAAAAACTTATTCGACCTTTTATACCGCCCCCTAGGGTTGCCAAATCCATTATTTTTTTCTATATATGGGACAACCTCGACGCGGGGTGGAGCAGTTGGTAGCTCGTCGGGCTCATAACCCGAAGGTCGCAGCGTTCAAGTCCTGCCCCCGCTACTAAAAAACGCAGATTCAAGTCTGCGTTTTTTTTGTTTTTCTAAGTTCTAAGCTCTAAGTTCTACCAACTAAAATAAATATATTTGCAACATGTCTCGAATTTCAGAACAAGAAGCTCTCGATTTATTTTTGAACGCACCGCTCGATGAACTTTGCGCCCGTGCCAACGCCGAAAAAGAAGCGCGACACGGCAAGTCCGTTTACTGGGTCAACAATCGCCAAATAAACTATACGAACGTATGCGTGCTGCACTGCAAATTCTGCGCTTTCAGCCGCATCAAAAAAGACAGCCCGACCGCTTACGACTGGAATTACGAAACAATCCGTGACAAGGCCGCCGAAGCAATTAGCAAAGGTGCACGCGAGCTGCATATCGTCGGCGGTCTCCATCCCGACCATCCGTTCGATTACTACATCGAAATGTTGCGCAAGCTCCGCAAGGAATTTCCGTCGGCAAACTTGAAAGCTTTTACCGCCGTCGAAATTTGCCACTTCGCCAAAATTTCTGGACAGGCTCCAGCACAAATCATGGCAACGCTCAAGAACGCAGGTCTTGACGCCCTCCCCGGCGGCGGTGCCGAAATTTTAGTACAAAGTGTACGTGACAAAATTTGCCCCGGCAAAGAGACTGGCGAAGAATGGCTCGATGTTCACCGTGCTGCGCACAAACTCGGCATTCCAACGAACGCGACAATGTTGTTCGGACACATCGAAAAGATCGAAGACCGCATCGCCCACATGAAAATGCTCCGTGACCTGCAAGACGAAGCACCAGGATTTTTCGCATTCATCCCGCTGGTTTACCATCCGGAACACAACGCGCTCCATCAAATCGTCCCGAACATCACAAGTGAAGAAGACATTCTACGCACAGTCGCGGTTTCTCGTTTGTTCTTGGACAACTTCCCGCACATCAAGGCCTACTGGATCCAGATGGGCATAGAGACTGCGATGAAGGCGCTCCACGCAGGCGCCTCGGATTTAGATGGCACGATTATCGAAGAGAAGATTACGCATGCCGCAGGAGCAACAGTCCCCGTGGGCATGAGCCCGGAACACATGCAAGACCTCATTAAACAAGAAGGTCTCGTTCCTGTAGAACGAGACGCTTTGTACGAAAGATTTTCGTAAAAATAGGCGAAACATGCCCAAAGATTACTTAGCGAGATGTCTCCATTGCCCTAAGCGAGGACGCCGATTTCCTTGAGATAGCGGCCAAGCGCATCCTGCCATGTGGGGAGAGGCTTGAATCCGGCTTCCACAAGTTTGCTCTTGTCGAGGCGGCTATTGAACGGGCGTGCGGCCTTGGAAAGTCCATATTCCGCAGTGGTCACCGGCAGAACCTTTGTCGGGAGCCCGGCCTGGCGGTAGATTTCCTTCGTGAATTCGTACCAGCTAATGAACCCGCCTTCGTTTGTGGCGTGATAGTAGCCGTACTTGTCCGTTTCAATCATATCGACGAGGAGGCGGCTCAAGTCAAGCGTGTAAGTCGGCGTTCCGATTTGGTCATAGACAACGCGGACGGTATCGTGAGACTGTCCCACGTTCAGCATCGTCTTGATGAAATTCTTGCCGTTGAGGCCGAACACCCAAGCGATACGCACAATGAAATACTTTTCGAGGGTGCCACTCACGGCGAGTTCGCCCTTGAGCTTGGATTCGCCATAAACGTTGAGCGGCTTGTAATCCTTGCAGTCCGGCTTCCACGGAGATGTGCCCTGACCGTCGAAGACGTAGTCCGTGCTGATATAGACCATCTTCGCATCAATTTCTTTAGCAACGCGGGCGATGTTTTCCGTGCCTTCGGCATTAATCGCAAAGACCTTCGCCTTCTTGTCCTCATCCTCGGCCAAGTCCACAGCCGTCCAGGCGGCACAATGCACAATCACATCCGGATTCACGCTCTTGATGGTTTCGGCCACCGCGGCGGCGTTCGTTATATCCATCGGAACATAAGGCATCGAGGTCACGGCACTGCCATCGGCCACACCAGAATATGCAGGAGCGATATCGCTACCGACACCCTCGTAGCCACGTTTTGCAAGTTCATTCATCACATCGTGACCCAGCTGGCCACCAACACCAGTTACTAAAACTTTCATAAAAAACCTCTAGAGAGAATATAGTAAATAGATGGTAGAGCTTAGAACTTAGAGCTTAGTAGACTGTAGACAGAGACGTCATTGCGCAAAAGCGTGCAAAACGAGAGTCGCGGACGACTGGTTGACGTTTACAGCGTCAGTTTTGGGGCTCACAAATAGAAAAATAAATGTTTTCTGCTTGGTTCGCCTTGAAGACTATTGCTGGCGCACATGACGAAAGATGACGTCGCCATCAGTCCGTCATAATGTTGTCCCGTGATTTACTTAACCGCCGAAGCGATAACAACCAACAACAAATAACTAACGACCAATAACTAATGACCAATAACTAAAAGAACATATTTCCAAACTTTACGATAACGCCGGCGAATACGACGCTCACCATAGTCATAAGCTTGATCAAGATGTTAAGCGAAGGCCCTGCGGTATCCTTGAACGGGTCGCCCACCGTATCGCCCACGACGGCAGACTTGTGCGTATCCGACCCTTTGCCACCGTAATTGCCTTTTTCAACAAATTTCTTTGCATTGTCCCAAGCGCCACCCGCATTATTGAGCATCGTCGCCAAAGCAAAACCGCACGCAAGACCGCCCGCCAAAAGTCCGAACACACCGGCCACACCCATAAAGAGTCCCACCAGTACAGGAACTATTACGGCGATAATCGACGGCAAGATCATTTCGCGCTGCGCACCCGTCGTCGAGATTTCCACACAGCGAGCATAATCCGGTTCGCCCGTCCCTTCCATGATTCCAGGAATTTCGCGGAACTGGCGACGGACTTCTTCAACCATGGCGCTTGCGGCACGCCCGACCGCCTTGATAGTAAGCGCACAGAACACGAACGACATCATCGCACCGATAAAGAGGCCGCCCAGCAACATGGGATTCATCAGATTGAGATTGTAGATGTGCATAAAGTCAGCATAGTTTACTTTATTTGCCACCATACCAATAAGGTCCCCGTTCTCGGCAATTGCACGTGCACCGTCATCAAGGAACTTGACACCTGTCGTTCCTGCAAGCGCATGGACCAAGTCATTCACGCTATTCGCAAAGACAACCGAGCCGACTTTCCACACGCCCTCAGCAGACGAAGCCAAATGTCCAAGCCAAATTTTCACCTCTTCCACATAAGAAGCAAGGAGCGCCATGGCAGTCAGTGCGGCAGAACCAATTGCAAAGCCCTTGCCCGTCGCTGCAGTCGTATTCCCGAGCATGTCGAGTTCGTCAGTGCGTTTCCGGACTTCAGGATCAAGGCCTGCCATCTCGGCGTTTCCGCCCGCATTGTCTGCAATCGGGCCAAACGCATCTGTCGCAAGAGTGATACCGAGCGTACTGAGCATACCCACCGCGGCAAAGCCCACGCCATAAAGTCCCATGCCCATATTTTCAAAGCCACCGGCACTGCCAAAAGCAGCTATGATACCGATGACAATCGTCACCACCGGAAGCCCCGTAGAAAACATGCCAACCGAGATGCCATCGATAATCGTCGTCGCAGCGCCCAATTTCGCCTGCCCCGCAATGCCACGCGTCGGCTTGTAGGCATCGGACGTATAATATTCAGTGAACTGTCCGATGAGAATGCCCGCAGCAAGTCCCGAAAGCACGGAACCGAAAATACCCAGCGAAATAAAGTCAAGTTTCACGAGTACAAAGAGAGCCACAAGAATAAGCACCGACGAGCCCAACGTTCCCGTCAAAAGGGAACGCAAAAGAGACTTCGTGTCCGCATCTTCACGCGTACGAACCGCAAAAATTCCCGCAATCGAAAGGACAATTCCGATCGCCGCGACGACCATAGGCGCAATCACGAGTTTCATCCCGCCAAACGGGAGTGCCGCACCGAGGGCCGCCGTCGAAAGAATCGAACCGCAATAAGATTCATAAAGGTCAGCACCCATGCCCGCCACATCGCCAACGTTATCGCCGACGTTATCCGCAATCGTCGCCGGGTTGCGCGGATCGTCTTCAGGGATTCCCGCCTCAACTTTACCCACAAGGTCGGCACCGACATCAGCCGCCTTCGTATAAATGCCCCCGCCCACGCGGGCGAACAAAGCCTGCAAAGACGCACCCATGCCAAAGGTAAGCATCGTCGTCGTAATTTCCACCATTTTCGCATGCGCCCATTCGGCGTTATTCACCATATCCACATTCCATGAGCCCAGCGAAAGTTTCGTGGCAATCGTCGCCCCGAAATCCAAAACGTTATGATCGTAAATGTAGTTGAGCAACAGGAACCATGCCGAAATGTCGAGCAGTCCAAAGCCCACGACGATAAGCCCCATGACCGCCCCGCTACGGAACGCAATGACAAGCCCGCGGTTCAAGCTCGAAATCGCCCCGTTTGCCGTCCTGGAACTCGCATACGTTGCCGTCTTCATTCCGAGGAAGCCGCACAGACCGCTAAAGAAGCCTCCCGTCAAAAAAGCAATCGGCACAAACGGATTCTGTATTCCGAGAACCGCAAGCGCCACGAAGACGAGGAAGAGGACGATAAACACCACGGATATCGTCCGGTATTGCCGCTTGAGATAGGCGTACGCCCCGACACGAACATAATGGGCAATCGCTTTCATTTTACTATTGCCGTCAGGAGCTCGTTTCATAAAACGGTAAAAGAACAGTGCCATGCCCAGAGCAATCAACGCTGCAACCGGGACAAAGTACCAATAAGACGGAATCGAAAGCATAGAAACCTCGCTTATTGGGTTTTATCGCCCTAGATAAATACCCAAGATAAATTTATAATGCAAATGACAAAAAAGGCACTTACTTTTCTATTTTTTTACTAAATGTTTGAAGCATTAAATTTTCATTTTTCGCTTTACGATTGGCTCCTCGTTTTTATGGTGACCGCTCTCGGAACTTTGAGCGCCTACTTAAAAGATCCACAACTCAAGGCCGTCACGGCAACCATTCCCATTCCCTGCGGATTCGCCTACATCGCGGTCGGTCTCCCGATGGGTACCGAAAATGCCGTTTCCGGATTCATGTGCATGCTGTACGTGCATGTCGTGCGCCTGCTCCATTATAAAGCAAAGGTACCCATCGTCCCCTCCATCGTCGCAGGGCTCGCTTTTTTCGTCTGCCTCGGCACGTTTTTACACTCACGCATCCCCGAAGGCGAAGCGTACTTCCTCGGCGCTTGTCTTTTCGACTTTATCATCGGCGTCATCTTTTTCCAAAAACAAAAATACAAGTCCGGGGTGCGCTACAAGACCCCTCTCCCGGTATATATAAAAGCACCCGCCATCGCGGGCGTAGTTTCTGGACTTATGTTCATCAAGCATTTGATGGGCGGTTTTTGCACCAGTTTCCCGATGATGAACTCCATCGTGAGCTACGAGAGCCGCTATTCGCTCGGAGACCAGTGCAGGCAACTTCCGCTGTTCCTCATCGCAGGACCGTTCATGTTCATCACCATGCGCTATGTGGAAATCGGATTCGGACTCAACCACTGGATTGTGCTCCTCATCGGATACGTCATTTTCGCATTGATTTACTGGCCGCTCAACAAGGAACTCAAGCGCCGCAACGAGATTAATTACAATTCATCAGCAGTAGACAGTAAAAAAATGGAAGTGATTTGACAAAAAGCCACGTCATCCTGAAAACCAGTCATCCTTAGCGAATTTCCTGTCACCCTGGAGGGAGTGCAACGACCGATAGGGTCCAAAACAATTAATGGCTCCATCTCATAAAGAAAGACACGTTTTTCAAGGCATTTTGAAAAATTTTACTTGATGTTATATTTAAAAAGAATAAATTTAAAGAGATTAAACAAGGAATTTCACGCCATGCATAAATTTTTACATATTTCTTTGGCATTTACCGGAGCGCTTTTGTCGGCCAATCTTTTGGTCGCATGCGGTGACGACAACTCATCAGCCCCATTACTCAACCAAAGCGGAATCGCCCTAAGTTCCTCCAGCGAACAAGCCACTCTGCCTTCAAGCGCTACCGAACCCGCGTCCTCCGACACCCAGACGCAACCTGAAAGCTCAGCAACACCCCCCGTCGCCGAATCCAGTTCTTCTGCGGGCCAGACTCCGGATATTTCAAGTTCCGCGACAACACAGCCTCCATCATCCAGCGCCGACGTCACTCCACTCGATCCTAGCTGCGTCGAAACGCCTGTTGCAACAATCCCCCTCGACACCAACGGACTTGCCGACATCGCCGATGTATTCAAGAGCGTCCGCTGCAACGAAAAAGCAGTTTTCGTCATCCGCCACGGTGAACGCGACGACGGCCAGACAGGCAAGGAAACGCCTCTCACCTATTGGGAAGGCGAACCTGATTCCATCAAGGGGCAACCTTCGGACGGTGTCCGTCAAGCAATCGCTGTCGGCAAAAAGCTCGCAAGCGCCGATGAATTCACATACACCCATACCAAATACCTCCGTACAGAACAGACTTGCTTCTACATCAACCAAGGTCGTGGCCAGGCGACGTTCCCACACGACTCCGCAGACTTCTACTCCATCAGCTGGTACAAAAAAGACAAGGACCGTTACAAATTCTACGAAGATTCAACCACGAACGTCCGACTCGTCATTGCAGGCTGGGCTTACGATAATTTGTACGCAGATGCCTTCTACGACCTCGCAGAAAAATCAAACGAAATCGTCAAGACGCACATTGCTCCGAGCTATGCTTCTATGAACAAGTTCCGCGTCATTTGTTCTCATGACGACTTCGTGCTTCCCCTCTCGGTATTTGCCACGAACGGTGCCGTGAACTACAAGTACCACGTCACAAGCCATTGGCCATACTTCCTTACAGGCATTGCGGTCATCATCGACAACAAAGAACAAATCCGATACGTCCCCTTCAGAGGACTCGGCATCGGCGTGGAATAGATTAGTTAGTGGTCATTAGTCAATAGTTTTAGTTTGGTGACTTCGTCGCAGAAAATGTCACCCCGGCCCACCAGGTCCCCGAGCCTGTCGAAGGGCCGGGGTCTTTTTTTGTTTTTTTGCAAAGGGCCTTTTTGAACGCACGTTTTTCGACATTTCAAAATGTTCTCAAAAATTTTATCATTTTAAGATTTATATAAGAACCATTTTTCCTATCTTTATTTATATTAACAATGGTTGTATAGGTTTAATTGTTCTCAAAATTTTTACGGAGACAATATGTTTGCTAAAATTTCGCTCAAAACGTCGATCATCGGCATTGCCGCCTTGACCGCGTTCGCCACGGCCGCAAACGCCGAAAAGTACGACTGGGGCAACGTGCGCTTTGACGGCGGTGGATTTGTCAGCGCCATTATGCCGAGCCCGACCGTAGAAGGGCTCATCTACGCACGTACCGACGTGGGCGGCATATACCGCTGGGATGCGACAAGCAGCCGCTGGATTCCGTTGATGGACTGGGTCAGCCAAAACGACGTGGGCCTTTACGGCACCGAAGCTTTTGCGCTTGATCCGCAAGACCCGAAAAAGATTTACGTCCTAGGCGGCACCGGTTACTTCAGCAAGGGCCGCACCGCTGTTTTGCGTTCTTCCGACATGGGCGCCACTTGGGACACGAGCTATGTGGAAATGCTCGCCCACGGCAACGGCATGGGCCGCCAGACCGGCGAAAAGCTCGCCGTGGACCCAAACAAAGGGAACATCGTCCTCTGCGGCAGCCGCACCAAAGGCGTCTATAAAAGCACGGATTCCGGCAAGACTTGGACAAGCCTCTACAAAGTCGCCCTCTCCACCGCAACCGAAAGCAGCCTCAACGGCGTGAACGGAGTCAGTTTCGTGATGTTCGACCCGGCGCAAGGCAAACTTGCGGACGGTAGCACCGCCACGATTTACATCGGTACCTCCGAAACGAAGGACAACTTGCAGGTCAGCCACGACGGTGGAGCCACCTGGGAAGTCATCAAGGGAGCTCCGAGCGGACTCATGCCGCACCGCGCAAAGATTGTGGACGGCAACATGTACGTCACGTTCGCCGATGGTCCAGGCCCGTACAACATTTCTCGCGGTGGCGTTTTCAAGTACAACATCAAGGCCGGCACTTGGACGGACATCACCCCGTTTGACGACAACGAAAAAGAAGACGGTACCATCGCCCACGAAAAGAACGACTGTTCTTACGGTGGCATCGCGATTGACCCGAAGGATTCCAAGCACATCGTAGTTTCCACGCTCGGACAATATACCGGACGCCACTACTTCAAGGATAAGACCGAAAACTACGGCGACCGCATTTACGTTTCGACTGACGGTGGCGAAAACTGGACACACGGCCAGCACTACGATGACGGCGTGAACATGGACGAAAACGGCAACAACTGGATTCACGGCAACGCCATCCACTGGGCAGGCTCCATCGAGTTCGATCCGTTCAACAACAAGAAAGTCTGGGTGACTAGCGGTAACGGCATTTTCCAGACCGATGATATCACCGCCAAGGTCCCTGTTTGGAAATTCCAATCCGTGGGCATCGAAGAAACGGTCCCGCTCGACGTCGTGAGCATTTCCGGCGGTCCGCTCGTCACGGCCATTGGCGACTACGACGGTGCTATTTACACCGACATCAAGAAGAGTTCTCCACGCCACACGCCGATTATCGGCACGACCGAAAGCATGGCATACGCTCCGCTTTCCGGAACGCTTCTCCGCACCGGCGTTATCACCAAGTACTACACTTACGAATCCAAGAACTTCAACGTCATGTACCGCTCTGACGATTTGGGACAAACTTGGGACAGCGTAAAGACAGAACTGAAGGGCGGCAAAGGCCTCGTCGTACTTTCCGCAGACGGCAAGGTCATCCTCCACCGCCCGGACCAGAGCGCAACCGTTTATCGTTCCGATGACAATGGCGCCACTTGGACCGCAGTCGAAACCGGCACGCAGACGCAGTATGCACGCATCGTCGCAGACCCGGTTGACCCGAAAACATTCTACGTGATGGGTTCCATGGGCACGCTCTACAAATCGTCAGACG
This sequence comes from Fibrobacter succinogenes, assembly GCA_902800345.1. GTDB lineage: Bacteria > Fibrobacterota > Fibrobacteria > Fibrobacterales > Fibrobacteraceae > Fibrobacter > Fibrobacter succinogenes_H. The sequence continues at coordinate 11,318 of CADCDO010000023.1, read as the reverse complement.
CCGGCAAGAACTTCACCGCACAAGAAGCCCGCCTCCAGAACGAAGGCGCAGGCGAATACTACAACGGCGCAGGCCTCATCCGCACCGTCCCGAAAAAGGAAGGTCACCTCTGGGTGCCGATGGACCAAGCTCAAGTCTGGCAGCCGAAGGGATTCACCGAATACGGACTCGCCTACACCGAAGACGGCGGCAAGTCCTGGAACCGCTGCGAAGGCGCAAGCACCGCGATTTCCGTCGGCATCGGCAAGGCAAAAGAAGGCGCCGACTACGAGACGATTTTCATCTGGGGTGCAGCAAAATCGGGCGACCCGATCGGCATTTACCGCAGTACAGACAAGTGCAAGACTTTCGAACGCGTGAACGATGACGCCCACCAGTACGGCGGTCCGGGCAACGGCAACTTCGTGCAGGGAGACATGAACAACTTCGGCGTTGTCTATATGAGTACGGTCGGTCGCGGCCTTGTCGTAGGCGCACCGGAAGGCACCAAGTTCGTCGATATCGTCACCCCGACGGACCCGACTCTTGGCATGAACTCTGTCACGATGAACATATGCAAGGCAACGCTTGCATTGCAGAATAGGAATTTGCAGGTGAACGTTCCGAGCGAAAGCAAGTTCGAGCTTGTGGCGCTGAACGGCAAAACGCTCCTTTCTGAAAACGTGAACGGCAACAGAAGCATAAGCCTCAAAAAGTTCCCCGTTGGCCATTACATCGCGAAAGTCATTGACGCAAACGGCAAACTGCTTTTGAAAAAGGCGATTACTATCAAGTAGCAACTTTAAAAGAGATACCCGGCCAGGCAAGACAACAACAAAAGCTTCAATAAATCATCAATCCCCCACTTCAAAAGGCTAGGGCGCAAAGCGAGTGCTTTAAGCTCTAGCCTTTCTTTTTTGCTATGTTGTTAGATGATGCAAGAGCTGACGTTTAAAATCATTGCACGAATCAAGAGCGACTTCCATGAGAAGTTTGGCATTCCGCGGCAAAGTGGACTTGTGCAAAGTTTGCGTGCGACCATATGCTTTGAGCCGGAGTTCCGCAATGCCGATGCACTCCGCGGTCTCGAAGGCTTTAGCCACCTCTGGATCATGTGGATTTTCTCCGAGAACATTCGGAGCACCTGGAGCCCGACAGTACGTCCGCCAAGACTCGGCGGCAACAAACGCTTGGGCGTCTTTGCGACACGTTCCAGTTTCCGCCCGAATCCGGTCGCGCTTTCTTGCGTCAAGATTGAACGTATTGATCTCGACACACCCGAAGGGCCGAAAATTGTCGTCAGCGGCGCTGATCTCATGGACGGCACTCCAATAGTCGACATCAAGCCGTACCTCCCCTACACCGACGCACACCCCGAAGCTGTAGGCGGATTTGCCGAGGCCGTCCGCCAAATCAAAGTGCATGTAAAGCCATCCGAGCAACTGAACAAATTGCCCAAGGAAAAGCGCAGCGCCCTCATTGAAGTCCTGGAGCAAGATCCACGCCCCGCTTACCAACACGATCCCGAACGTGTTTATGGATTCCCGTTCGCGGAATACGAAGTCAAGTTCAAAGTCGCGGGCGACGAACTGGAAATTGTGAGCATCTGTTAGGCGTTTTTTCGCTTCAAGAAATGCAATTTTTGCCAAAACGTGCTACAAAAAAACATTTTTCATCTATTCGGTAGCACATTTTAGCATTATCCGCTCTTTTTCCGTTCAAAACATCAGTCAACACAAAGAAAGAGCCCCGTATAACACGGGGCCCTTAGCATTGAGGAGAACTTATTGTTAATGAGATAAATCTATGCGCTTCGTAATGCGGGTGGCGCCCATTTGGACATTCAGCATATAGACGCCCGCAGGCACATTTTTCCTAGAGAGCAGAATGTCTTTTGAACCAGTCCCCATCATATCGCTCACGTTCACAACTTCGTTGCCAAGCACTGAATAGAGACGTACATTCACTACACCAGCACGGGCAACCGAAAGCGGCACCTGCAACATATCGCCAACAAACGCAACTTTTCCGATAGATAACGAATATGGAGCATTCGAAACAGCAATGCCTTCCGTAGCGGAGCTTCCCGGTCCCTGACTGTCACTGCTCCCGTGATGCGATCTTGACGAACTGGATAGAGCCTCGGACGAAGTGGGGGCCGCACCAGAGGAACTCACCGCATCTTCGCTGCTGCTCGACGGAGTCGTCGAAACAGGCTTCAAGCCATCACCGAGAACTTCCATCACCTTTTCGGCATAGCGCTTGCCAAAGTCACGGTAGCCCTGCGAAGAAAAGTGGATACGCATCATGTCCAGGTCGTTGAGGCCTTCGGCAGAAACAAGATAGAAGTTCTTGGATTTGCTTGGGAGTTTCCTGATGTTGGTGTTCGTCCCTTTGGAACTCCCGTTATACGGAACTTCACCCGCAAAGAACGGAATATTCTCATCAAGTTCGGCATCCTTGACAAGGCGGTCATAGACTTTCTTGACCTTGTTGGGCCAATCACTGTCACCCTCGTCAGTTTCTCCCTGATGGAAAATGATGCCCTTGATGACGCCGTCTTCCTTAGCTTTTTTAGCCATATCAACAAGGCGCTGGTACGGGTCGCCGCCATAATCCTTGACGATATCCATAAACCACCCCGCCTGAGTAGACCAATAGCTATCGCTTACCGGAGGGTCGAACAACACAATGCTACAACCGGCAACAGCAACAACCACGACACCGACTTTAATTTGCGGGTCCAATTTTTCGACCAGAGTGCGTCCGAAATAGTCCGTGGGGCCTAAACCGCCATGTTTGTTCGCAAGAGGGGGAATCGCATCGTTCCACGTTCCCAGTTTACGTCCATTGAAATTGTCGATTGTCGAAAGCATCTGGAAGCGGGGATCGACTGTCTTATCCTTGGACTCGATAGTCCCCTGACCTTCCATATTAGACTGCCCGAAAGCGAGATAAATATGAAAATTTGGATCTGGAGCAGCAAATGCCGATGAAACGGCTATCCCCAAACCCAAAAACAAGCTCACGACATGCGAGACTTTCACTCAACACTCCTTGGGGCAAATACACCCCCAACAATTTATAAATATATCATTCATTTAATTTCTTTAATGAAAAAATGATAAAACCCGTTGTAGATTTCTGCAACACGGCTAAAGCAAGTCAGAATCCACGCACTGTACATCATTGGAGATGCAACGTCCCTTGGTGCATAAAAAAAAAAGACCCCGTGACTAAGCACGGGGTGACGTTGCGTCAAAACGACATAACCGAAGATGACGTATTACAAGATCTAATCAACGGTTCAATTCGATGCGCTTGGTTATGCTCGAAGAACCCATCTGGACGCTCATCATATAGACGCCGGAAGGGATGTTCTTCCTAGAAATCTGGACACTGTTTGCCCCCCTATTCATGACATCCGCGATACTGGCGACTTCGTTACCAAGCACGGAATAAAGGCGAACATGAACCACACCCGTGCGCATAACCGTAAGCGGCACCTGAAGCATATTGCCATCAAATGCGACCTTGCCCACGGACAACACATGCGTTGCATTCGGAATGACAATGCCCCCCGTCGTAGAACTACTCAAACCAAATCCATGACTGTTGCTGCTTCTATGCGATCTCGACGAACTGCTGGCCACGCGCTCGGACGAAGCCGGGGCCGTCGCCGACGATGCCGGTGCCTCGCTGCTGCTCGACACCGCAGAAGCTGCGGGTTTAATCTTGTCGCCCAAGACCTCGATCATCTTTTCGCCATAACGCTTGCCAAAGTCGCGGTATTCCTGCGAAGTGAAATGGACGTTCTGGCCATCGCCCAGAGCCTGGTTGAACCCTTCAGAAGAGACCACGTAGAAGTTCTTGGACTGTTGCGGGAGTTTCGCGATGTTGTTGTTGGCACCACTGCTCACGCCGCTACGCAGGACTTCGCCCGCGAGGAACGGGATATCGCTCCCAAGGCCCAAATCCTTGATGATGTTGTCGTAGACATTCTTGACCTTGGAGGGCCACTGGCCGTTACCGGCATCCGTTTCGCCCTGATGGAAAATGATACCCTTGATGACGCCTTCTTCCTGCGCCTTCTTGGCCATTTCGATCATACGACCGTAGGGATTGCCGCCATACGTGTTGATTCGCTGGGTCATCCAGCTCTGCTGCGACCTCGCGTAATTTGCATAGCCGTTCTTGTCAAACAAGTCGATACTGCACCCCGCCACAGCGACCACGATGATACCCACCTTGATCTGGGGATCCGTCTTTTCGACCATGGTACGCCCGAAATAGTCGGCCGGACCCAGTTTCGCCCCCTGGCAATGGGCCAGCGGCGGAACCGCCTTGATCCATTTTCCCTTGGATGCGCCCTGGTTACAAGACCCAGCATCTGCGGACCAGAGCAACTGGAATCGTTCGTCGACAGATTTGTCCTGCGACCCGATATCACCCTGGCCTTCCATGTTGGACTGGCCAAACGCGAGATAAATGTGGAAGTTAGGATCCGGAGCCGCAAATGACGAAACGGCGAGTCCAAATCCGAAAAACAAGCTCACGATATGCGAGACTTTCATACAGCACTCCTTGGGACGCAAGGATAGCGTCCCCCAACCATTCCATATATACATTATTCTTTTGCTTTCTTTAGTAAAAATTTGGTAAAACACATTGGTAATATCTGCAAAACAAATTTTTTATTTATATTCAGAACATAAATCGAGGATTTCTATGACAATCAAATTTTTGGCATCCCTTGCTGTAGCGGCAACCCTATTCACCGCCTGTGGCGAATCTAGCACAACCCCTCCGTCCAAGGCGGAACAATGCGCCGTAGGACTCACAAACGACTGCGTCATGGGCACCTGGAGCATCGATGGCCCAACAGTACCTCGTAGCGCAGGAAATGACGTCGTCACTATAATCCATCCAAGTCACGATTTCAAATCAAGCCCGGCAACGCTTCGATTCTACATCGACGAAAAGCAAAAAAACAAATTTGAATTTATAAACTCCCCTCTGAGCAAAACGGGCTGTTCGGCCAAAACCTACGGAGACTGGGCCATCGTTGGCAATTCGCTTAGTCTTTACGCAAATATCGGTAATGAATGTATGACGAAAAACGATATCATCATCATGCCGGAAATCAAGGCAGAAGGTGCCTCGGTCACCATGAAATTCCCTGAAAAGTTCTTCATGGAGCCAGAAATGAAGGATGAAGATGCAGTAGATTACAGGAGCACAACCGAAATCTACACCTTCGTCTCGGCGAACTAAGTTCCCGAACGCCAGCGATTATTCTCATATTCATGCAGCTGATTTAAGGCGGCTGCACATGCATGTTCATAAAGCGAGTCCTCAGGGCTCGCCTTTTTTGACGTTTGTTCCACCCGTTTGGCAAATGCAGAAACGGTTTCGCCGGGCAAGCGAACAAAACCGAACCGGGTCAAGCGTTTTTCGGCATTTTCAAGGAGAGCAATCCAGCGAGCGGCATCTTTCGAAACTGCATGTTGAATGCGGGACCGACGCCTGCGGAATTTCAGGCCCATAAAAATTGCTAACAGCACCGTCAAAACAACATAAAGAACGGGGCTTCCAACGATGCGTTCCGAAGTCGTCTGCCAGCTATCGACAACTCGCCGCCATTCGCCGTCCTTCAGCAAATGGAGAATATAGGAGAAACGACCTTTCAGCCCCTCCAACTTTACAGCGAACCAGGAAGGATTCGCAAAAGTCATCTCCGTCAAAGGCGGTGTCGGATCATAGATGTACCACTTGCGGTCGATATAGACTTCGACCCACGCATGGCTGTGGCGACGGCGGAACGTCACGTAAGGACGGCCCGGGACACGTTCCGGGTTCGCAAAGCCGGTCACATAACGCGCCGGGATTCCCTGATAGCGCAAAAGAAGCGTCGCAAGCGTCGCATAATACTCGCAGTAGCCTTCCTTGTTTTTCCAGAACCGGACTAACGGATCCGTTTTTGAATTTGCCCTGAAGCCAGAAACAGTGAACGAGTAGTTGAAGTTTTGGATAAAATAGTCTTGAATTGTCTTTAAATTCGCAACGGCAAATTCAGATGTACCCGAAACCTGTTGCCGAGGGAGAGCCATCGCAACCGCCACCGAATCCAGAAGTTCAATTTCTTTATTCGGAATCTGCAAGAACGCGGAATCCAGTTTAGAAGAGTCGCTGTCCGAAGCCGCAATAGCAAGGCTTTCTGCAGAATCCGAAACATAATAATACCAGTCGCTGCGCGTTCCGTTCGCCCCTGCAAAGACGTTCGTCGAATAATAATCCAGCGAGTCCGCATTCTTACTCGCCACGCCGACCGCATTCGGCGCCGCAAACATAAAGCCAAAATTGTCAAGCGTCGCCTGCACCCAAACCGACTTGACGTCCGGAGCAGCGGCAACAGAATCTTCCGTTTCAAAAACGGCATAATCTACGTGATAACGCGACGGATAAAGTTTCTTTTCCGCTTTCGCCGGGAGTTTCCAGATACCGGCCACATATTTTTCGTAAGCAGCGGCACGCAAGTAGTTTGGAGCAAGCGTATCCCAAAGACGCAAGACAATTTCACTATTGTACTTGGAATTGTAATTGCTCGAAAAAGACCCCAAGGCCGCCACCGGATCAAAGCCCATCACTCGGTTCCTTACATAGTAATCTTCGGCCCAACGCCCACTGTAATAGCGGTTGCTTTTCCAATATTTAAAACCGAGATAAGACGAACCACACAGTCCTGCATACAAAAGAATAAAAAGAAGGTACTTATACAACGCCACGCGGGGGCGCCCGAACGCATAAACAGCTAGCAACAAAGCCACGATTCCGCTCAACACGCACGCACGGGGAGCATGGAACAATCCCATAAAAAGTACCGCCACGCCGTTGAAGACGACAAAGACTTCGTAGCCGCCATTCCCGAGGCTCCGTTTCTGCAGCCATGCCAAATAAAGCATGTACCACGCCGGAATAAAGACTAGATACGGAGAAACGCCGGATTCAACACTCGGAGTCAGTACCCACCACAACGCACAAGGGACAATCGCACCGTACGCGAATAGTTTTCTGTAACGCGGGGTTTTGTGCTGCGCCGACAAAAGTTCTAGTGAAAGCGTTGGCGATTTTTTCGAAAGCAAATGCTGCTTCACGTGAATCGCGATAAACAGACCCGCAAAAATAAAGCCGAGAATTTCAAGTCCGCTAGAAATGCCCAAATTAAAGGAAACAATGCAGAAGAAAACCGTCTTGCAAATTTCACGGAAGTTCGTCATAAGCTCACCTCCGTATCGCGTGACAATTCAAAGGATTGTTCGAGATGCGCCACGTTGACCGCCAGAACATCGTCAGAAATCGCTGATTTCGAATCGTCGGAATTTTTTGCGCGAGTGTCCAAAATGACCTGCTTATGCACTAGCGGATCCTCGGTCGCAAACAGCCCCAAACGAAGCACAGGCCCAAGAGGGCGAGCCGCTGGCGACCAAAGTTTACGCGCATTTGCAGAATCGCCAGTTTTTCGAGCGTTCTGCGAATCCCGGACATTCTGCGTATTTCGAACATTCCAGAACGCGCCTGATTTCAAAAGCGACGCAGGCGGAATTCGCGCAAGAGATTCCAAGAGACTCTCGCCACCATCCCCTTGCACAAGCGGGATTTCGTCATCACCGATAAAGAAACGTCCAAGCGCGCTCCGCTCCAGAAGCCAAAGGCCAACGCCTGCCGCCAAGCGGATCAGCATTTCGACAGCGGCTTTCTCGCGCAAGTTCCGAGCAGTCACATCCAAAACGAGAATCGCTCCCGCACCGCGTTCCGTCTCGAATTCTTTCGTGAACGGTTTACCATAACGGGCAAACGCCTTGTGATGTAAATCTCGCAAGGAATCGCCCTCACGATATTCACGCACGCCTACAAAATTCATTCCCCGCGTAAGACTCGGCATCAAAAGCGGAGCAAATACAATACCGCTCGCGCCCGATGTCAAAAACGGAAATGCACTCACACGCAACGGCCGCGGGAACACAAGCAGTTCCGCCTTTCCAGAATTCGCAGCATAACGCAAAGCGCCATTGATTTCAGGAACAATCACGGACACTTTCGGGATATCAAATGCTCCACGTTTTTTCGTCTGGATTTTACACGAGAGTTCCATCGTTTCGCCAGCAGCAACAGCAACAAGCGCAGACTCTTCGCACTTTAAAGAGGATTCCATGCGGAAACATCCAAGCGACACCGCATTTAGCTTATCTACAGCATGAACTTGTAAACTAACGGTCGCGATTTCCCCTTCGTAAACGTTCCGAACCGTAATATTATCCGTCTTGAACTTGCTCTTTCGGGCCGTCATGAAAAGGCACGGCACAAGCGCCAAAAAGTACATGAAGTCAAGACCGCAAAACACCCACGCCGCCCAAAATCCAGGCACCGCCCCCGCGAACATCGAAAACATCAAAAGTGCCGCAGCAGCATGCCCCACCTGCGTAAAGCCTTCTTGCCAAATGTAGTACAAACGCATCAAAAGCCCCTTGCGCTTGGGGCTCCGAGGAATTGCGTTTATAAAGAAATGGAAAAGGGACATTTGGGCTATGGGGTATGGGGTCGCGCCAAAGGCGCTTTGGGGTTATGAGATTTTAGTGGTTAGTAATCGGGATGCGCGGACGATTATCACATCATTACTTCGGCACTTTCACCTGTTTCAGGATGCCTTCGAGAATTTGTCTTGAAGCGCCAGGCGTATTGGAATCCTTGGCGAACACGCGATGTTCCATCACCGGGTAAAATACATGCTGAATGTCATCGGGATTCACGAAATCACGGCCAGCGACATACGCACACGCTTGCGCCATTTTGATGATGTTGATTCCTGCACGCGGGCTTGCCGCCAGACGCACAGCCGGATTCACGCGAGTCGCCTGCACCAGCGAAACCACGTACGTTTCAAGCGATTCGTCGATGTGAATCTTGCGGACATCATTCCGGGCCGCAATCACTTCGTCCGGAGTCGTTACCGCCTTGAGCGTATCAAGCGGGCGTCCGTCACGATGCGCACGCAAAATATTCAGTTCCGTCTCCGATGTCGGATAGCCAAGCGACAAACGAATCAGGAAACGGTCCATCTGCGCTTCGGGCAACGGAAACACGCCATGGAATTCCACGGGGTTTTCTGTCGCAAGCACCATGAACAATTTCGGGAGCGCATACCGTTCACCCTCCAGCGAAACCTGGCGTTCTTCCATCGCTTCCAACAATGCACTCTGCGTTCGCGGAGACGCGCGGTTGATTTCGTCTGCGAGCAAGACCTGCGTAAACACAGGCCCCTTGCGGATTTCGAACTCGCCCGTATTCGCCTTGAACACGGCACCGCCCGTCACATCCGCCGGGAGCAAATCCGGCGTAAACTGGATTCGCGCAAAGTCCGCCCCGATAGCCGCCGCAAGAGCTTTTGCAATCGTCGTCTTGCCTGTTCCCGGCACATCCTCGATGAGCACGTGACCATCTGCGAGGAGCGCCATCACAAGCATTTCCACTTGATCTTGTTTCCCCAGCAAAACATTATTTAGAGCATGAATTAAATCTTTAACCATGCTTTAAATATATATAGTTATTGTTCGATAGTCGCTAGTTATTGGATTTTCGTTAGTATAACTAGGTATTCTTACACCGCATTCTTCGCCAAACTTGACGCAAAACGCGCAATCCATACGTAACCACGTTGAGGTTCGACTTTTCGTCGGCATAGCGCGTGGGAATAGGCAGTTCCGCTATGGCAAAATTGCGAGCATCGGCAATCGCAATAAGTTCCAAGTCAATATCAAACGAAGGACTGAGGCGATTCAAATCCACCGTTTCCAAGAAGCGCGAAGAATAAACGATAAAACCGCTGTGACGGTCCGTAAGCCTTACACGAAAAGCTCTGTTCTCAATAGCAGTGAGGAGAGCACCGCCAATCCGCTTGTACAAAGGCATGTTGCCAGCCTTTGCGCTACCGGCCACCGCATGTCGTGAACCTTGTAGCAAGTCGAGGTTGCGATTTTCCATTTCGTCAAAGAACTCGCCCAATTTTTCAGCGGGGTATTGACCGTCGCCGTGCAAACAAGCGACAAACGCAGCACCGGAAGCAAGTCCTGCGGCAATTCCTTTTTTAACAACGGCACCATAGCCGCTATTTTGTTCAAACTTCAAATATTCGAAATGATTTCTCAGGACTTTCGCACGTTCCGCATTTTGCGAACTTCCAAAATCATCATCGCATTCTACATTCACTGGAACGTTCAAATAATCCGATTCAATAAATTTTTGAAATGCCAGTGCCGTACCATCGTGCGAACCGTCATCAATTACAAGAACCTGCGAACGCACCAAAACGGATTCGTCAATTCTAGAAAGAACTTCGCAAAGAGTCTTTTCTACGTTATACGCAGGAACGAAGATAAAATAGTCTATCGCAGGGCAAGACATAACTGGATCCTTCGCACTGCTCAGGATGACGTAGAATCAGCATCAAGATGACTTGTATTGCTATAATGTCCGACAAACCACGTCAGTGATTCGCGCAGAACAACGTCAATCGGCGTCTGCGCTTTAAAGCCAAGCAAGCGTTCCGCCTTTTCGACCGATGGCAAGCGGCGCATGGAATCGTCATAGCCTTCACCATAATATTCAACGCCCGAAACAGTCTCCGGCTCAGGAACAGATTCAACATTCACGCCTTTGATTTCAGCGAAAATCCGACGCATTTTGTACGCAAGTTCCGCAATCGTAATTTCGTTATCCGGATTGCCGACGTTGAACGCCTGCGAAAACGGCGACTTTCCTGCATCTTTTTCAACAGAATTTCCTGCTAGCCCCGCTTCAAAAAGCGCGAACATAAAATCGACGGCGTCAAAAACACTCGTAAAACTGCGCTTTGCGACACCGCCATTCACAAGTTTCAGCGGTTCACCGCGCACAAGCGCCGAAGAAAAATTCGCCAGCACGCGCGGAATGCCCGAGCCATCGACGCCCGGCATAAAATCCATATACGGTCCGACAAAGTTGAACGGACGAACCACGGTCCACTTCAAATTCTTGAGACCCGCAATATAGCGTTCCGTCAAGAGCTTTGCGGTCGCATAGCTCCAGCGGCTCGCCGTCACCGGCCCAAAAGTAAGTTCGGATTCGTCCTCAACGAGCAAGCCAGAATCGGCCGACGTGCGCCCGTAAATCTCGGACGTCGAGAAATGAATGAGCCAGGAACCCGACTTTGCACAAGCATCCGCCAGCGCCGCCGGATGGTCGTAATTGCTGCGGATAACTTCAGGAGCTTCAGCCATATAGCGGCTCGGTGTGCAAATCGCCGC
>CADCDO010000022.1 GCA_902800345.1 Fibrobacter succinogenes | reverse complement strand
CTTTTCGAAGATGTCCTTGCCCACGAGCGTGAGCGCCTGTTCTTCGAGGTTTGCGGGCTCGCGGCCGTTCAAGGCGGCGATGGCTTCTGCCTTTTGCTCCTCGATTTTTGCCTTGGCTTCTGCCGGCGTCGTGACGCCCCACATCTGGTAGAACGTGTTCATGTTGAACGGCAGGTTGTAAAGCTTGCCTTTGTAATTTGCGACAGGGCTGTTCGTGTAGCGGTTGAATTCGACGATGGAATTCACGAAATCCCATACCTGCTTGTTGCTCGTATGGAAAATGTGGGCGCCGTATTTATGGACGTTGATGCCCTTGACATTTTCGCAATAGACATTTCCACCCAGTTGTGCGCGCTTGTCGATGACGAGGCACTTTTTGCCCGCTTTGTGGGCGCGGTATGCAAAAGTTGCCCCGAAAAGGCCGGAACCTACGATGAGGTAGTCGAAATGAGCCATGCGATTATGCCTTGTCCGAAAATTTTTTACGATAAAGTTTCTTGAGGAATGTTCTTGGGGCGAGAGTCATGCCTTTGAAAAAATAATAGATTTTTGTTTTTGCATCGATGTAATCCCAGGCGTTGGCCATGGCCCAGCAGATAGCCCTGCTTATAATTCTACTGTTGATTTTCGGGAAGTTGCGCTTGAGTTCCATGAAATGCGCGGGATATTCCTTTATACGTTGTATTTGCTTGGACTTGTCCCAAGTGACGCCTCCCGGTTGCCTGCGGTAGGCGGACATTTTTTTGTTGAAACAACGGATCTTGCCCGTGTGGGCGCATTTTTCCGCCAGGAATATGTCTCCGTTCAAAATATTTAAAGGGTTCTTTATCGGAAAATCGATCACTTCACGTCTATACACCATGGATGCCGTTGGAATGGTCCATTTTTCGAAGAGTTCCGTGGCCGTGTAGTCCCGGTCTTCCATTTGGGGATAGACGGAATCGACGGGTTCCACTCCGGGTTCATTCTTGATTTCTGCATCGTGGAATGTCATGGAATAGTCGGGGTGGCTTTCTAGAAAATCAATTTGCGTTTGCAATTTGTGCGGGTCAATCCAGTAGTCGTCGCCTTCGCACATGGCGATGTACTTGCCGGTCAGCATGGCCGTGACAACGCGCGTGAACGATCCGTCGTTTTTGGACCATTGATTTTCAGTTTCGTAGAGAGGCTTGATTATCTTGGGGTATTTCGCTTCGTATTCGCGGATGATATCCGCAGTCCTATCTGGACTGGCGTCGTCGTGCACGCAGACTTCAAAAGGAAAATCGGTTTCTTGGATTAAGAATCCCTCCAGACATTGGGCGATGTATTTCTCTTGTCTGAATGCCGTGCAGCGGATGCTCACGAGCGGTTTCGCGTCTTTAGGCCACTTGGCCATGATTTCTTCTTGGGTGCGTAACATCTTTTTTTTCCGGGTATTTGAATTTCCAAATATATTTATAAGCGCATAAACGGTCAATGTTGATTTTTATCATGGAGTTGGATTCATCTTTTATTTTCTAAATTTAGTGGGTAAATTGTGTCGTAAAAGGTTTAGCATGGCAAAGACTGTTTATCTAGGAATGATTGGTGACATCATGCACCCGGGCCTCATCAATATTATCAATGAGGGCGCCAAGTACGGTGACGTGATGATTGGACTATTTACGGACAAGGCGATAGCGACGCACAAGCGTTTGCCTTACCTGAATTACGAACAGCGTAAAAACGTTATTGAAAATATCAAAGGCGTCTCGAAAATCGTTCCGCAGGACGAGTGGAGTTACGTAGAAAATCTGAAAAAGTACAAGCCGGACTACATCATTCACGGAGACGACTGGCTCTATGGCCCGGACAAGTACATCCGTGACGAAGTTTTCAAGGTGATGGAAGCCCAAGGTGGAAAGGTCATCGAAATCCCGTACACGAAGGGAATCACTTCTGCTGGACTCAAAAAAGAAATGGATAGCCTCGGTACGACCCCGCAGGCGAGGCTTTCTTCGCTGCGTCGCCTGATTGCGGCAAAGCCGATTGTCCGTATTCTGGAATCGCATAACGGGCTTACGGGCCTTATCGCAGAACACACGAGCGTGGAAGTCAACGGTTGCGTCCGCGAGTTCGACGGCATGTGGTCTTCTTCGCTGACCGACTCCACCAGCAAGGGCAAGCCGGATATCGAGGCGGTGGACCTCACGACCCGCCTGCACGACTTGAACGATACGCTTGAAGTGACGACTAAACCGGTGATTTTTGATGGTGATACGGGCGGAAAGGTGGAACATTTCGGTTTCACGGTCCGCACGCTCGAACGCCTCGGCATTTCCGCGGTTATCATCGAGGACAAGGTGGGGCTCAAACAGAACTCCCTGTTCGGGACGGACGCTATCCAGACGCAGGACACTATCGAAGGATTCTGCACCAAGATCCGTGCGGGCAAGGACGCCCAGATTACGAACGACTTCATGGTGATTTCCCGCTGCGAATCGCTTATCGCGGGCAAGCCTGTGGACGATGCCCTGGAACGCTGCCATGCCTACGTGGCTGCCGGCACCGACGGCATCATGATCCATTCCAAGGACAAGAGCGGCGAAGACATCAAGGAATTCTGCAGACGCTTCCGCGAAAAGGATGCGCACACTCCGATTGTCGCCGTGCCTACGACCTACAACCAGTTCACCGAAGAGGAGCTGGCGACCTGGGGCATCAACATCGTCATCTATGCAAACCACATGCTGCGTTCTGCATACCCTGCTATGGTGAAGTGCGCTGAATCTATCCTCACGCACAGCCGTAGCCTGGAAGCCTCCAACGACTACTGCATGCCCATCAAGCAGATTCTGAACCTCATTCCCGGAACGATGAAGAAGTAACGGTATTCTACCTATGATCTCTCCGAAGTTTTTTATCGACACGCTTGGCTCTTACGGCATTGACTTTTTTGCCGGAGTCCCCGATTCATTGCTCAAGAACATCTGCGCCTATATCGCCGACAACAAGGATGCAAGGCATAACGTGATTGCCGCGAACGAAGGTGCCGCCGTGGGCCTTGCCGCAGGTTACCACCTCGCTACAGGAAAGATTGGCGTTGTCTATATGCAGAATTCCGGCGAAGGCAACATCATCAATCCGCTTGCCTCCCTTACGGACAAGGAAGTTTACAACATTCCGGTGCTGCTCCTCATTGGCTGGCGCGGGCGCCCGGGCGTTCACGACGAACCGCAGCATGTGAAGCAGGGCAAGGTGACGACCGGCATCCTCAATACGATGGGCGTGAATTACGATGTGCTCTGCAAGGAAGAGGACAAGGCCGTCAAGCAGATTGCGAAGGCCGTCAAGACGATGAAGGAAACGGGCGAGGTCTATGCGCTCGTCATCGAGAAGGACACTTTCGAGGATTACAAGCTCCAGAGCGTCGAGAAGAACGACCTCACGATGAGCCGCGAAGAAGCCATCCAGACGGTGGCCGCCTCGCTCGAGCCAAAGGATGTCATTGTCTCTACGACGGGCATGATCAGCCGTGAACTTTTTGAATACCGCGCCCAGAAGGGCGAAGGCCACGAACGCGACTTTTTGACGGTGGGCTCGATGGGGCATGCCTCGCAGATTGCGCTCGGCATTGCGATGGAAAAGGAAGACCGCAAGGTATGGTGCTTCGATGGCGACGGCGCGACCATCATGCACATGGGTTCCATGGCGATTGTCGCGAACAAGTCTCCTGCAAATTACGTGCACGTGGTGTTCAACAACGGCGCGCACGACTCCGTGGGTGGCCAGCCGACGGTGGGCCTCAAAATTGACCTGCCCGCTGTTGCGAAAGCCGTGGGTTACAAGGATGCCTTGACGGCCGACAGCAAGGAATCCCTTGCTGATGCGCTGGGCAAGGTGCGCAATATCGAAGGTCCCGTGCTCCTCGAAGTCAAGGTGAAGAAGGGCAACCGCAAGGATTTGGGCCGCCCGACCACGACTCCTATCGAGAACAAAAACGCCTTGATGGAGTTCCTGAGGAAATAAAAATGCGACTTGCCCTGCTGTCGGACATCCATGCGAACGTGACGGCATTGAAGGCCGTTCTCGAAGAACTCGCCCGCCGCCATGTCGATAAGTTCGTGCTGCTGGGTGACCTTGTCAATTACGGCATGCGCCCGAACGAGATTGTGGACATGGTCCGCGATATGGACGACCAATTTGTCGCAAAAATCTGGGGCAATCACGAGAAGGCGGTCATGGACAACGACACGACCCGTTTTGCGACAGACCGCGGGCGCGCCATCCTCCACTATACGCAAAAGCACCTTTCGCAGGAATCCATCGACTTTATCAATAACAAGATGAATCGCGATGGCACTTGTTCCCTGGAAATCGACGGCAAGAAGTTCCTGCTGGTGCATGGCATCTTGGGCGACCCGTATTGGGGCAAGTTTACACCTGTGGAACTCACTCGTGAAGAATACGCCCCGTACGATTTCGTGCTGACGGCGCATTCCCATGTGTGCCACTACTTCGAGGTGCTTTTCAAGGCCGATTCCCCGAGCACGAGGAACAAGAAGAAGACCGTCTTTATCAATCCCGGTTCTGTCGGGCAGCCGCGCAACATCAATCCTTGCGCGCAGTTCGGGATCCTCGATACCGAAACGACGGAATACGAGCATGTATGTGTCCCGTACGATATCGTGGCGGAACAGGAACTTTATACGGACGAGGTAGATGTATTCTACAAGGATCGTCTGACTTTAGGAATTTAAACAGAGGCTTAACATGAAGAAAAATCTGTATGTCATAAGTGGTGCTACCGGCATGACCGGCAGCGAACTTTCGCACCAGCTGCTGAAAGAAGAAAACATCGTTGTCGGTTTTGACAACTTCTTTGCCAGTTCCATCGACACGGTGAAGGACTTGGTCGGCCGCGATGACTTTGTCTTTTTTGAATACGACATCAACAATGCCGAACACATGGCCACTGTTGCTGACAAGGTAAAGAGCTTCAAGGGTTCTTACTCCGGTCGCCTGATTTTCATCAACTGCGCCGCGGTGGTCCACACCAAGCATTTCTACGAAGTCGAACACACGTTCCAGACGAATGTCGTTTCGATGAAGACGTTCCTCGAAATGGCGATTTCCCTTGGTGCCGACACCTACATCAACTGCTCTACCTCCGAAGTGTATTCCATGCAATCGTGGAACGCGAACGGTGGCGTCCGCGAATCGGACTTCTTGGTCATGGCGACGGCGGAACACAGCCAGCGCACGAGCTATGCTGTCGGCAAGCTCCTTACGGAATTCTTCATGAAGGATGCCGTGGACAAGGGCAAAATCAAGGGCTGCTCCATCCGCTTTGCGAACGTGTACAGCAAGCATGAACGTTTTGCTGACCACATTATCCCGCACATCATCAACAACCTTCTCGAAAAGCCCGAAGTCACTTTGCTCGAAAACTCGAAGGTCAACAAGCGCACGTTCCTCCACAATATCGACAGCTGCCGCGCCGTGATGGAACTCATGGAATCGCCCGAAGCTCTCGACGGTACCGTCTATAACGTCGCGACCGAAGAGGAAATCTCCATTGTGGACTTGGTGAAACTGATTGCGAAGAAGATGGGCATGGACGATGTGAAAATCAAGTTCGAAGGTTATCGCAAGTCCGACCCGGAACGCCGCCTGCTCAACACAGACAAGATTCGTACGCGTACTCACTGGAAGCCGGTCGTTACGCTTGACGAAGGCCTCGAAATGTGCGTGAAGAGTATTGAAAGATGAAGTATTTGATTATTACTGTTGCCGGGACGGCGACCCGCTTTAACAGGGATACCGAAAAAGAAACCCTGAAGTGCCTCTACTACAAGGATTCCCCGAAGTTTGCGCTGCTCAACCAGCTTATCAAGAACTGCGGTGAATACGACAAGTACATCATCGTGGGAGGCTACCTCTATTCCGCTCTCGAAGAATATGTGAAAGAAAACCTCCAAGCTTACGGCGACAGGATCGAGCTTGTCTATAACGAGCATTTCAAGGACTACGGCTCGGGCTATAGCCTGTACAAGGGCATCGAGGCCGTGAAGGATTCGGGCGATGTCACCTTCGTGGAAGGCGACCTGTTCTTCTTGAAGGAAAACTTCAAGCCGGTTTACGATAGCGAAAAGAGTGTGCTCACGATCAATCGCGAACCCATCTATTCGAACAAGGCCGTGGCGCTTTACGTATCGACGGATGGCCGTCCGCATTACCTGTACGACACGAACCATTCTTCGCTCACGATTCCGGAACCGTTCCTGGCGGTATTCAATTCTGCGCAGATGTGGAAATTCCAGTCGGCAGAAAAGCTGCACGAGGCTGTCGCTTCCCTGACCGAAAAGCAACTTCAGGGAACGAACCTCGAAATTATTCAGGCGTATTTCAACAAGCTTTCCCGTGAAGAATATGACGTGGTCACGTTCGATGCCTGGTATAACTGTAACACCGTTGCGGACTACAACATTGTCCGCGAACTTATGGAGTAAGATATGGAAATCCTGAACAAGAAAATTGCCTTGCTCAAGTCCAAGGTCGAAAAGAACGAGACGATTACGATTATGATTATCGGGCTCGGGAGCGTCGGTACGTTCCTGCTCGACTTCCTGGTGAGCCTCCGTGACCCGCAGCTGAAAATTGTGGTTGCGGGCCGCAATGCCGCCAAGATGCAGATGGACGTGAACATCGTCCGCACGGCAGCGACAATCCGTCGCGAACTGCGTAGCCAGATTGAAATTCTCGGTGACTGCGACCTGAACGATGTCGACAGCATCGCCGCGACAATCAAGAAGGCGAACCCCGACTTTATCGTGAACAGCAGCCGCGTGTATTCGGGCCTCAAGTACGGGAGCATCTCGTGGAGCAACCTGCGCGCTTACGGCATCTGGTCCCCGCTTTCCATCCGTTATGCAAAAAACATCATGGCCGCTTACGAGAAGGCGGGTTCCAATGCGGTGACCATCAATACCTCGTATTCCGACGCAGTGATTCCTTGGCTCAAGTCCGCCGGCAAGACATACTTCGATTTCGGTAGCGGCAACCTGAACCACCTCATTCCGCGTATGAAGTTCTTCATGGCCGAAAAGTATGGCATCGACAACCTGAACGATATCGATGTGACGCTCGCGGTAAGCCATTTCCACGACGTGGTGATTTCCAAGGAAGGCCACGCCGAAGGCCAGACGCTACTCTTGAACTTCAAGAAGGACGGCAAGGATTTGCCGTTTGACCAGGCCGAAGTGCTGGCGGCATGCTCCATCCCGATGCCCGTGGACCAGAAGCGCAACATGATGAACGCTTCGAGCAACTTCAACATCATCGATTCCATCTTGACCGCTCTCCGCGAAAAGACGGTGACCAAGGTGCATGCGCCCGGTGTCGATGGCGAAATCGGTGGCTACCCGGTACTCATTGACGGTGCGAAGGCGGAAGTCTCTTTCGATACTTCGCTCTTTGGCATGGACGACATGCGTGCGGCAAACCGCAAGTCCATCTATTGCGATGGTATCGAGAATGTGGAAAACGGTACGCTCGTCTATACCGACGAACTTGTGGCGAAGGTGAAGAAGGCTTTCAACGTCGATTTGCCGAAGCGCGTCGCGTTCGAAGACATCGAGAAGACGGCCGACTTTATCATCAAGAACATTATTGAGCCGTTCGCACCGAAAAAGTAATTGTTGTGGAGAATCCTGTTAGCCCATCTTGAAGGTGCGCAGGAATTCCGCATAGGGTGTATCGGGGTCCAGCACGTATTGACTGTGCTGGGCTCCTCTTTTTTCTACGGGCGGGAATTCCATGTAGTTCCCGAACAACTGCGTGAGAATGTTGCGATATCCTGCGGGGGCCGGGAAACGATACCCTTCGAACTCAACATCCACCGATTCGTCAAAGTCCTTTGCGTCCCACACGTTTTGTTCTAGCGGTTCTGCCGTCCATGTGAGGATTGCGAGTTTATCCGTTTCTTGATTATTGAACTTGCTCGCAATCTCATGGATTTTCTTGTAGTCCGCGATATGGTCCCTGTGGTAGTTTTTTACGCGCTCGCGGTTTTTCTCGTTCAGCTCCGGGTTGGTCAATCGCATGAACGTCCCGTTCTCGATGTTCAGCTGGTTTATTTCGGCAAAGCGCTCTTCGGCACCTTCCGGTACAAAATGGTCCAGCGCGAAAACGTCGATGAAAAGCCCGTGGTTCATTTTTTGGAACCGGATGATAGGGCTGATGGCGCTTGTATTCGTGTTGCGGATACAAGTGTGTGAACCTGCGAATTCTTTGTCGGTGAGCGGCGTCTGCAAGAAAAACGGGTGCTTGAATTCATCTTGCAGCGTGTTCAGCTTGTTGAAATCGTCGCGTGGCATGGCGACATCGATATCGTCGTCCCACGGGATGAATCCCTTGTGGCGAATTGCACCGAGGAGCGTCCCGCACATCAAGAAATATTTCAGGCCGTGCTTTTTGCATATACGGTCGAATTCGATCAAGATGTCGAGCTCGATGGCCCATACCTTTTTACGGGTGGAATCCACAAAAAAATCGCATATCGTTTCTTCTTGCAAAAACGAGGGCGGAACGATTCCTTTAGCGACAATTCTTTCAGGTTCAGTCATATCTTAAAATTCTTTGTAGTCAATCAAGGGTTCGCCAATTAATTTAAAATAATTGTTCCTGTCGAGCAGTGTCTGCGGGAACCCGATGTCCTTGGGATAGTCTCGCCAACTTTTGCTGTATTCCCTGTCCAGGATCACTTCGGCCTTGTTCGGGCAGGGGAGTTCCTTGCCTTCGAATACGATGGTCGTTGTGGGGTAAACGTCATCGTGATTTCTAAATCCGTGATAGCCGTATTCCGTCAAATCCCAGTTGCCAAGCCCTGGGACGATTCGAGAGGTCGGCTCCATGGAATAGATGCCGCTCGCTTTCCAGTTTTCTTCGTAGAAATCGAAGAGTTCTTTCCATGTGTGCGGTACGCGTATGAATGCGATTACTTTGTCACGGAAAGCAAGATATTGTTCTTCGGTCACATCTTCTTTCAAGAAATCGTTCGGGAAAAATTCAAGGTTCTTCGCATCTCTCAAACAGGTTCCATTGAATATGTGTACACAAGTCGGAGTCATGAGAACAACGTTCTTGTTTGCGTTCGCGCGAATGTTCTTGTCGTAATATTCGGCGTAATGGCCCGATTTTTTTGTAGTGTCAATCCACACGAAATTGGGATCGGTTTGCAGAACGTGAAGAAGCTTGTTGAAATCTGCTCGGGCCATGGCGATATCGATGTCGTCGTCCCAGGGGATGAATCCCTTGTGGCGCTTTGCACCGAGCAGGGCTCCACCTTCAAGGTACATCTGGATATCGTAGGGCTTGAGCAGGTCCAAAATGTATCTTGCATATTCGACTTCTGCAAGCTGGAATTCGCGGAGATATCCGGATGCGGGTTTCATTTGCCCGATATCAAAGTGATGCTTCAAGTAGTTGACTTGATAAGTAAGTTCGTTGATCTGACTTTCTAGATCCTTTTTCTCTTTAACAAGGCGACGGTTTTCGATTCTCGTCTTGAAAAAAATTCCATAGAGAGGACCCATGCACTTGATGATAAACGATTTAATTTTTTTCATTTATATGTCCGCCTTAAAAATATTTAATGGAGGTATAATGTGGTTTTCTATCTTCTTCGGGCGGGAGCGACATATAGTCGCGATATTCAGAAGCGAGCAATGGATCATAATTGTTCGGACCTAAAAATTCCGCATCCTCGAATTTGTATTTTTTCAACGGGAAAACATCGTCGATTTCCTGTTTTCCGTATGTAAACGGGTAGGCTAGAATTTCCTTTTCAGATGTGTTTCCATCCGGCTTGAACGAGTTTAAGAAAGATTCCTTTTTGTTTTTGTATTCTTCTTCTGTCATGAGCCCTTGCTTGAGACGGCGATCGATATAAGCAAGAGCTTCGTCAAGTCGGTATTGGATGTAATCCTTTTCCTTGATTTTTGTGAGCTTGTACAAATCTACACTTAAACCATGGTGGGCGTAAGCCGCATCTTGCGGGAAAAGAGCGCAGTCACATTCGCTTTTCAAATCTTTGACATGAGCCCAGCCATGGAAATACTTGGGCTCGGTCTTTTCGTTTTCGAGGAGCATGTCTTCTGGGAGCTCCTTCAGCAATACTTCCGTTGCCTTGTCGTAAGAATCGTCGAAAAGTAAAAAGTCAAAATCGTCATCCCACGGAATGAACCCTCCGTGCCTTACGGCTCCAAGTAACGTGCCGAATGCAATTTGGTAGGGAATGTCGTGCTTTTCAAGAATGGCTGCTGTTGCTTTTGCCATTTCTAAAAGGCGCGCCTGCGCGCGTTTGATGTCGAAGGGCGTTTCCATTAAAGGGCCTCAATCATGTCTAGACTAAAAACGGGTATGTTAAACTTGTCTGCGACAGCTTTGCGTTCTGCAAAAGAGTCGTCAATGAAAATGGAATCCGTGTTGTCGATGGAATCGATTTTTTTCTGGCTCGGATTAAGATGGATGATGCGGTCGAATACCTGACGGATACGCAATTTGTCCAAAAGTTCGTCCAGTTTGCCAAGTTTTTCGTCATCGTGACGGGAGAGAAGTGTGACTTTTATCCCGTTGTTGACGCAGCGGTAAAGGAACGCCATCAAGGCATCGTTTACGAATTTCTTTTCGAGATAAATGCAGTCGTCAAAATCGACAAAGACTTCACTGTATTTCAAGTCGAGTTTGTACTTGTTGTCAAGCGCACGGTCCATGATGACGTCGTAGCCGTTGCGGAGTACGGATACGGGAATGTCGAATGCGTCGAATAGCGACATCAGTGCAAAATTGATACCCTGTGCGCGGAACAGCGAAGAAGACCCGCCGAAACGACTTGCAACTTCGAGAAGCGTAAGCTTGCCGTTTGCGTCGCGTTTGACTTGGTAGAACCATGCTCCGTTGAACTTTATGGCTGAATTGATTCTCTTTGCGAACTCCACGAATTCTTCCGCGTTTTCCTTGACGGGTTTCGTGTTGACGCTGATGCCGTTCATGATGCGGCAACGTTCACGTGCTGCAGCAAAAAGCAATTTCCCGTTGCTGTTTGTAAAGCAATCGACCGTGTATTCTTTGCCCGGCAAAAATTCCGAAAGGATGCATGACGGATACAGTGCCAAGTGAGCCTTGAGGTCTTCGACGCTTGATATTTTCTTTGCGCCGCGGGAACCATAGCCGATATCGGGTTTAGCAAAAACGGGAAAAGGCTCGCCTGCTATGACTAGTTCATCGGCAGTGAAAGTTTTGGGAACTTTTACGACATTCTCGAGTACTTTGTACGTCTTGGATTTTGAAAGGCAGATTTGCGTGGTCTCGATGGGGGAGGAGACTACCTTGCATCCTAAAAAGTCTTCGTTGCTTTTTAAAAGTTCGATGACGGCGTCCATTGCCGGATAGACGGCATCGATGTTGTTGTCGCGAACGACCTGTCTGAATTTTTCAAGAAAGTCCGGGTCCGTAATGAAGGGGAGTCCGCCGATGTAGTTTTCGAATACAAATTGCCCGTGGTCGTCTATCGAATTTGCGCCAATAAGATTGAAGTGTGTCGAATGATTGACCGCACGATATACTTCAAGCGCTATTTCGGAGCCACAGGGGAATACAAGAATATTCTTCTTCATAGGTGCACGAAATTATTTTCGATTGACGACAACGTTTATGACGCGGTTGACACCTTCGTCGTCCAAGTCGGCGAACATGGGCAGACAAAGTACCTGGTCGGCAAGCTTGTGGGCCACTGGGAGGTTTGCCGGACTAGCCGATTCCAAGCCCTTGTAGGCGCTGAACGTGCTGATGAGCGGGTAGAAGTAACGGCGTCCGTAGATGTTGTATTCCTTGAGCTTTTCATAGAGCGCGTCACGGCTGATTCCGTAAACGGATTCGTCAATGAAAATCGGGAAGTAGGCGTAGTTATGGTGAACGCCTTCGATATCTTGCAATGTGCGGATGCCGGGCACATTCTTTAAGGCTTTGCGGTATTTTTCGGCAATGGCCTTGCGGTTTGCGATGGCGTTATCGACCTGCTTCAGGTTCAAGAGACCATATGCCGCACGAATCTCGTCCATCTTGCTGTTGATGCCGGGGGCGACAACGGTCGTTTCGCCGGCGAAACCGAAATTCTTGAGATAGTCGATGCGTTTCTTGGTGGCTGCGTCGTGACAAACTAACGCTCCGCCTTCGATGGTGTTATAGACTTTTGTGGCATGGAAACTCAGCGTGCTCATGTCGCCTGCATTCAAGATGGACTGCCCGTTTACGCGTACGCCAAAGGCATGTGCGGCGTCGTAAATAATCTTGAGACCGTAAATGTCGGCAATTTCCTGGATGCGCTTTGTGTTGCAGGGCGTTCCATACACGTGAACCGGCATGATGGCGGTTGTATGCGGCGTGATGGCTGCTTCGATTTTTTCGGGATCGATGTTTCCCGTCTCTTCTTCGACATCGACAAATACAGGCTTGAGGCCGTTCCACCAAATGGAATGCGTAGTCGCGACAAAACTGTAGGGGGTCGTGATGACCTCACCCGTGACGCGCATGGCCTGGAGTGCCGTGATGAGCGGCAGAGTCCCGTTTGTGAATAAACTTAGGTATTCTACGCCCAAATATTCGGCGAGAGCCTTTTCGAGTTCCTTGTGATAGTGGCCGTTGTTCGTAAGCCACTTGCGATCCCAGATATCCTTGAGCATCGGGATGAAATCGTCCAGGTTTGGGAGAAGAGGCGATGTAACTGTGATTTCTTTATTTTCCATGTTTTCTCTTGAACTCGGCAACAGTTTTGATCAGATAGTCTAAACATTCAAAATGTAGTATTTTGGCAAGCCCGAGGTAGATTATGCAGCCAACGGTAATCTGCAAAATGATAGTTATGTAGTTGTTTAGATGCAGGTAGGTCAGACTTGAGATGACAACCGTCATGAGACATGTTAAAAGGATGGAAGGCGCAATGTCTTTGAGCTGTTCAAAATAGCTGTAATTGAGGAGTTTCTTGTTCGGGGAAGCATTGACAAAAGAAGCGATTAATGCGCTGAGTGCCGCTCCGTAGGCAATACCGATAGGGGATCTGAAGTAAAAAATAAATCCGATAAGTATGGCAAGACCGTATATTTTTTTGATGATTTCCAACTTTAGAAAAATATCGCTGCGACCCAGTGCGTTTATAGCAGATAAATTAGAGGTATGTATGGGGTAGAACGCATAGAAAAAACAGAAAATACGGACAAAAGGTACGCATGGCAGCCATTTTTCGCCAAGCAAAACGAGCACGAGAGGCTCCGCTATTGCGGCAAGTCCCGCCATCATCGGGATAATCAGGAATGAGCTAGTGACGATGGCGCGCCGCATCATTTTTTTGACTTGCGGCCTGTCATCTTGGTATGCCGCAAGAGACGGCAACATGACGGCTTGAATCGAATTGTTGATGTTGTTTACGATGATGTAGGGAAAGTGACTGCCGCGATCGTAAAAGGCGAGGCTTGCCGGCGAAAACATCTTGCCGATGACAATCCCTTGAATCTGCGAGTAAATCGTATCCAATATGGAGGAAAGCAACAGTTTCCAGCCGAATGAAAAAAGTTTTCCGAGACGTTGGAACGAGAACGAAAGCCTGGGTCTCCAGGGAACGGTGAACCACAATATAATGACCGACAACGATGCGCTGAAAAGTTGTTGTGCCACAAGCGCCCATACTCCAAAACCTGCAAACGCCAATGATATGCCGACAATGCTTGAGGGGATGATGGAACCCATGCTCCTGAAAAAGAGCTTCTTGAACATCATGTTGCGGGCAACATAAGCGTACTGAATAGAACTGAAAACACCGATGAAAAGCGTCAGCGTGAGAACCCTGATGATGGGGATGAGTTCATCGTTGTTGTAAAATTGGGCTATGAGTGGGGTCGTAAAAAAGATGCCCGTATAGATGATTGTCGCAAGTGAAAGGCTTGCGTAGAAAACGGACGAAAAATCCAGGTCGTCGGCGTCTTTTTTTTGGATAAGCGCAGTTCCAAGACCGCTTTGGATAAAGACGTTCGCTATGGAAATTATAATCGTGACTATAGCGATAAGCCCGAAATTTTCGGGAGCCAGTAGCCGTGCGAGAACAATGGAGACGACGAATTGCGTCCCTTGGATGCCTATTCGTTCAAGAAATTTCCAGATAAGCGACGAAATGATTGTTGCTTTTGAAGACATGGCGAAAGGCTAGTACTTCCCGTATTTGTATCCGTAGCCATCGTTGTGACTGTGCTCGTACTTGTTGATGACAAAGCTTGCATGGGCCGTGTTGTTGCCTTTCAAAAGTTGCGACATTCCGTCCTTGATGGCATCGATACTGTGCTTGTTGTACTCGATGACCATGACGATTTGCGCAGCGACACGACAGGCGAGAGCGGCGTCCGTGACGAGCATGATCGGCGGCGTATCGATGATTATCAAGTCATATTTGCCCTTGAGTTCGTTGATCAAGTCGCTATAGCGCTTGGAACCGAGCAGTTCCGAAGGGTTGCTCGGAACGTTCCCGCAGGGAAGTATGAACAAGTTTTCGACTTCGGTTGTGCTGACAACTTCTTCGAATGTTGCCGAATGCAATAAAATCTGCGAAAGTCCCTTGCCTCGTTTGATGCCGAACTCCTTGTGCAAACGCCCCTTGCGGAGGTCGGCGTCGATGAGCAGGACCTTCTTGCCTAGACCTGCATAGAGCGCTGCGAGATTTACGGAAATGAAACTCTTGCCCACGCCCGGGATGAGACCGCTGATACCGATAATCGGGTTTGCGCCTTCGTCCATGCTGAATTCCAACGAACTGCGTAACGTGCGGAGCGATTCGACCGCGACATCGTCCGGTTCGACCACGGCGAGCGGGCGAGTCCCCTTGGTTCCTTTGGGGTTGCCTTTTGGAACCTTGGCATAGACGCTGAATCCAGTTTCACGCTCAATGAAGTGCGCGTCACGAATGCCGTTGCTGAATTTGCTCTTGAGTGTTGCGATGCATGCGCCAAGAAGGAATCCGAGGAAAAGGGCGATGCAAATGATAAGACTCTTTTTAGGCTTGGAGGGCCGCGAAACTTCTTCGGCAAAATCAATGATGCGGACAGAACCTACTTCGCCGGCGGATACAAGCTTGAGTTGCTGGATGTTGTTGAGCATCGTCGTGTACATGATTTTGCTCATGTCAACTTCGTTTGTAAGTTTCAGCACCTCTTGTTGTGTGTTCGGGAGCTTCTTTGTAGCCGCAGTGTTGGTCGCAAGTTCGCGTTTCAGGTTGTTTTCCTGCTCTTCGAGCGTCTTGATAGTCGGGTGCTCCGGCTGGAAAAGACGAATGGCGCTTTGTTTCTTTTGTTGCAGGTCGAGCAAACTTTGCTGTAGCCTGTTGCGTTTTTCCAGAATGAGTCTCGTTTCGGCGTCGATATCGACAGAACCCACGCGGTTGCGGTAGGTGTTGAACTTGAGAAGCGAACTGTCCATTTGCGCCTTGACATCGGGCAATTGCTTCTCTAAAAATTCCAAGGTCTTCTGTGCTTCGGCATTACGCTGTTCCACATTCTGGCGCAGGTATGTTGTCGCAATCTCGTTTAGAATTTTGGTGGCACGGTCTGGATAGATGTCCTTGTAGCTGAATTCCAAAATTCCGGTCTTTTTGCCTTTCTCGCCAACGTCAAAAGCCCCTTTGAATTTTGAAATGGCGTCAAGTCTGCTGTATTTGTAAAGTTCGAATCTTTGCCCGGCCTTGGCTTCCATGTTGAATACGCTGAACGTGGCGGAATCGCCTGCATAGGGAAAGTGGTATGTAGTGCCTACGGTTCCTGTCAAGACAACCTTGTCATTGTGATCGAAAAGTTTATAGCTGACACTGTCTATCGCTTCGGCAATCCAGGGCTTTATATTCTCGTCAGAAGGAATATTGTCCCAGGGAATTTCGTATTTGTTTATTTCCATGCGACCTTCGCGGTGCAGCAAACGGTCCATGACATTAATCGGTACCGCCTCGTATTGCAAATGCATCTTTTCGACTGCGTCTCCGATGATTTGGCGGCTCTTGATAAGTTCGATCTCTGTTTCGGCGGGACTCGTGGGG
Organism: Fibrobacter succinogenes; assembly: GCA_902800345.1. Classification (GTDB taxonomy): domain Bacteria; phylum Fibrobacterota; class Fibrobacteria; order Fibrobacterales; family Fibrobacteraceae; genus Fibrobacter; species Fibrobacter succinogenes_H. The sequence goes on along the minus strand of CADCDO010000022.1, from coordinate 24,095 downwards.
GCAAACAGACTGGGGAGTCCACCCATCAGACCTGCACTCTTGTTGTTCTTGGACTCGATTTGTAGCAGTGCGTCTACCGTATAAATGGGGCGAATCCACATGGCGACAATAACGCCGATGATTCCTGCCAAGATTATGCAGGGAATCATGATTTTCCAGTTCTTGGCCAAATCTTTCAATAAATCGAAAAGGTCAGTTTCTTCTTTTTTTGTGGATGCCATCGGTTTTATCCTTGGTTTACGAAGTCTGTACCCTAAGTTAGAAAAAAAGATAGTTCGAGATCGCTCGGATGGTTTCTTTTTAGTCGTCTTTCACACAGCGGACGGCATTGCCGATTCTCTTTTCATTTTCGTCGGTGAGGAGCTCGTTACGGTCGCCTATTTTCCATTCGCTTGCTTTTGCCCCGTCTATTTCGCTGGACGTCCAAACGTGATTGAAGTCTGACCTGTCCGAAGATGTTGCGTCAGGGTCGTAATTTCCTAAATAGGCGTTTGCGAAATGAATTTTGGAAAAGTCGATTTCCCATGTAGTGAGATTTGTTTCTAACAGCTCGCATTCTTTGATGGTGGGTATATGCCAGCCGTCGGGACAAATTCCCTGCACCTTTTCGGGGAGTCCGCAGGCTTTACTATTGCTCGTGTTGCCGCAAGTTTTTCCTTTGCTTGCCCAATAGACAGAATCGATAACGGCACTCCATGTGTATTGAAGGCCTATTGCATGGGGGCCTTCTTTGCTCCAGGTACGCTTTCGCATGCTGGGATAATTGGCGCTGTCTGCATAGCGCAAGTTCTCGGTCATCCAAGTTTGTGGCCCGATGCTTATCGTCTCGTAGGTTAAACTGTCTCTAGGATCAGTCATGGATTTTTGATTATTTGCCAACCGGAAAATCCATTTGTACGTTGTTATTCCCGAACCATATTTCGCTGTGCATGTAAAATAGGATTGGGTTCCATTCATTTTTTTGTAATAGTTAGACGTCCGATCTGTACAGCCAATCCCCATTTCTATTTCTAATGGAGTTGCCAATCTAAAAGTATCTTTATCGCAGACATATTTGTTTGTTTTATCAGAAACGATTTGGCCTGAATTATAATTATTACTATTAATATTATTGCATTTAGCTTGTTCGATGTTATCGTACGTTTGGAGTTCTTTCGTCCAAAGTAGTTTGAATTCCTGCGATTGGCAAGCATACATATTTTCGACTCCAGTAATAATTTCATCATCGTTCTGGTTCGTGCATGTCGCTGGCGCCACATCGATATCGGTACTCGTTGCTAGATCCCATGAACTATTGAGCGGATATTGGACCTTTTTCGAATTGCCATAGTGGCAGACGTACTTTCTTTTTTCTGCACCTTCTATGATTTCGGCTCTTCTTTTTGCAGAATATGAGATGCAGGAGTATTCTCCGCAGTCTATTTTGATGGCGGGACCCAATTCAATCGTACCGCTGCGGCTGCTTATGCACCCGCCTAGGCCTAAAATGCATTCCGTCACATCGCCTTCGCGCCAATTCCATTCGAAAACGTAGCATTTGTCTTTGTTTATAGGTCCCCAGCTGCTTTCTCCCATTTCTGCTTTTTCGCCTTTATTTAGCATGTATATATCGGTTTCTGGGCCAGTCATTTTAACCCACTTATAGGTCTTGTAATGTTTGGTCTGGTCGAATTTTTCTTTTTGAGGATCGTACGTTGTGTTGATTGCAGAAACGCATTTGTAATACCCTTCTTCAAGACGTCCATTTGTGCAAAAATTCTCGTCCATTCTTTGGTTGTATTGGCAATTATGTACGGAATCGATTTGATCTTCTCGCTTTGAAGCATAGCCGACGGAATCTAAAATTTCTTCGGTGCAGCCGCCGAGGGATGCTTCGGGGATTGTGGCGAGCCTCCAGGCGACTAAATCGAAAACATAGACGAGTCCTGTTTTTTTGTCGGTGCGGATGTCTCCATTCTTTGCATTGTTCCATCCTAAATTCGGTATTTCAGAGGAAAGCTCGCAACCGAGAATTTTTTTGCAATCGTCGATGCTTAGCCATCTTCGGTGATCGCAAACGTACTGGACTCCATCGGAATTTTGTCTGATAATTCCTTGGAGCTTTTTGGTGCAGCCTCCGAATCCGAGCATGCAGTCGCTAGGGTTTCCTTCACGCCATGCATAATTTTCATAAACTTCGCATGTCATCGGCTCTCCCGAATATTCGGCTTCTTTGCCGCGGACATCGCCTTCTTTTTTCTTGTTGCTGTTATTTTCGCTGCTTTCAGAAGAATCCGGCTTGTAGTATCTATCGATTTCTTTTTCGGTGGCTTCTCGCCACGTGTTGGAACTGCAAATAAAATAAAAATTGGCGTAGTTGCTGGTGGAGTTTTTATTTTTGCGGACTTCGTTTTTGCGTTTTTCAGTGCAGTTTTCGAGTCCGTAATTGTGATGCCAGTAACTGTTTATGTATTTCTTTAACAGTGCGACATTTGTCGAAAGATTCCATTTTTTGAGATTGCTTGGAATTATTGCAAGCTTGTAATTGACGTATTGCTTATAAGCCCAGTCAGCGATGAGCGTTGCTGTTTTTGCATCATCCAAAGTTCCGTCTTTTTCAAAGTCCGAAGCAAATTCTGATAAAATTCTATTAAGGGCATCATTGGGAATGCCTCCTAACATCAACACCGACATTGCAAGCAACGCTGTGTTTTGATTGCTTTCTCCTGAAATGTTCAAATCTTCGGCATCGTCAAAGTTTTCGTCGATGCCAAATGATTTTAAGATTTCTGCTTCGGCTTGCTTCTTTGCGGAATCGACGGGCAGCCCTTTTTCTGAAGCGAGATACAAAGCACGCTTGTGTGTCAAGTGCGTGAACACGTTGATGTTTACTTCGTTTCGCTTGCTCAAATCGGTGAATGCATATAAGCTTACTTTGTTATTGAGTTCTTCGCCAGTGATTTCATTGAGGTAAATACCGTTCGCCTTGAAAATGGCGTAAGGCGATACAAGGCTTTTCACCATCACGGAATATTCGCCTTGGTCATTTGTGGCTGTTTTAATGCTTAAATCCGTCCGTTGGAAATCTTCGTCGAGTTCGAATATTGTAATTGCAGAACCCTTAACGAACGGCCCTTTTTGTGCCATTCCCGAAATCGTCTTGTTCTCGATTTTTCCTGTGCTCTCGGCGGAACTGCTGGAATCGCCGCCGCAGGAGGTGACGAATAGAGAACAAAGAATAGCAAAACAAGAGATTATTAGGGAATGGTTTGTCATGGAGAACTCCGTTGTTTTATAATAGGTTCTTTGTGCTAGTCGTCTTTCACGCAACGGACGGCATTGCCGATTCTCTTTTCATTTTCAGTGAATGAGCTTTCGTCATTGTTCATTTTCCATTCGCTTGCTTTTGCCCCGTCTATTTCGGTCGATGTCCAAAAATAGCTGAATTTCCCGTCGTCAGAAAAACCATTATCGGGGTTGTATTTGCCCAAATAGACTTGTATAAAATCGAGGTCGGATTTATTGATTTGCATTTTTGCAATCCACGATTTTAGTTGTTCGATTTCTTGGACGGTGGGTATATGCCAACCGTCAGGACATATCCCTTGCACTTTTTCGGGGAGCTCGCAGGATTTTTTGTTATCTCCCGTGTTGCCGCAGGTTTTGCCTTTGGATGCCCAATAGACAGAATCGATAACAGCGCTCCATGAGTATAGAAGCCCAGCTTCACTGTCCTCTTCTGCTCTCCAGCTTCGCCCTTGCATGCTCGGATAATTGACGCTGTCGGCGTAATGCAAATTTTCTGTCATCCAAGTTTGCATCCCGATGTTTAGAATCGTGTAGGTTGAACTGTCTCGAGGGTCTGTCATTAGGCCGTCGTTCCAGAATTCTCTCATAGGCTGTGACCAGCGATCTTCATTAGTTTGTGTAACAAATTTCCAAACATATCTGACGCTGTCCTTTGTATCAGCGTTTAGCCAGCATCTGAAATAGGATTTGGTTCCATCCATTAATTCATATTCGCCTTGTTTTTTTACTGTGCAAGCCTTATCCAAGCCAACTTCTATGGGTCTAGCTAATCTAAAAACTTCGCCAGTGAAAACGCCGGGATTGGGATTGTCACAAACATATTTATTTTCTTTGCCAGAAACCATTTTTCCGAAATTATCGCTATTGCAAGTTACAGATCCCAGTGCGTTGTAAATATCTATTTCGTAATTGTTTGCATTTCTAAATTCATCTTTTTTAGCGGAGCAAACATATATGCCCTTTTTCCCTGCCATGATTTCTCCATTGTGCGGGTATTCGCATACTGCTGGCGCTATGTCAATTTCGATGTCTGTTGCTCGATCCCAAGAAGTTGTATGTGGCGATTTTGCTTGAGATAATTTTCCGACGTGGCAGACATACCATCTTTTTTCTGCACCTTCTATGATGCTTGCTTGTCTATATGCACCACCGCTTTCGCAGGATTGATTACCGCAGCCAATGGAAATCGCCGGCCCTAATTCTACCGTTCCTTTGCGTTCGGAATTGCATACTCCTAGACCTAATATGCATTGCGTCACATCAACCGAGTTCCATGCTTGTCCGAATGCGTAGCATTTGTCTGTATTGACAGGTCCCCAGCGAGTTTCTCCGGGCTTGCCGTCTTTAAGCTCCCCAAGCATATATATGTCAACTTCTGAGTCGGTTGCTTTAATCCACTTGTAGGTGCTGTAAAACTTGGTCTGGTCGAAACTTTCTTTTTTGGGGTCGTATGTCATGTTGGTGCTTTTGACGCATTTGTAATACCCTTCGTCAAAGTGTCCGTCGTAACAACGAGACTCGTCATATTTGGTTGTTTTTTTGTATTCGCAATTCAGTGCGGAGTCTATTTGTCCTTCTCGTTTTGAAGCGAAACCGATGGAATAAAGATTGTCTTCGGTGCAGCCGCCGAGGGATACTTCGGGGATTGAGGCGAGCCTCCAGGCAACTAAATCGAAAACATAGACGAGGCCTGTTTTTTTGTCGGTGCGGATGTCGCCATTTTGTGCATTGTTCCATCCTAAATTCGGCATTTCAGAGTAAAGCTCGCAGCCGAGAATTTTTTTGCAATCGTCGAGGCTTAGCCATCTTTGGTGGTCGCAAACGTATTGGACTCCGTCTGAATTTTGCCTTACTATTCCTTGAAGTTTCTTGGTGCAGCCTCCAAATCCGAGCATGCAGTCGCTAGGGTTGCCGGGACGCCATTCCCAATGTTCGTAAACTTCACATGTCATCGGATTGCCATCATAATTGGCTTTTTTGCCGCGAACATCGCCTTCCTTTTTCTTGTTGCTATTATTTTCGCCGCTTTCAGAAGAGTCTGGTTTGTAATATTTTTCTATTTCGCTCTCAGTGGCTTCTCGCCATTCTTTAGAATTGCAAATAAAATAAAAACTATCGTAGTTGCTCATGTAATTCTTGTTTCTTCGAACTTCGTTTTGGCGTTTCCCAGAGCAATTTCCTAGTCCGTAATTGTGGTGCCAATAACTGTTCATGTATTTCTTTAACAATGCGACGTTTGTCGAAAGATTCCATTTTTTGAGATTGCTTGGAATTTTTGCAAGTTTGTAATTGACGTATTGTTTGTACGCCCAGTCTGCGATGAGTGTCGCTGTTTTTGCATCATCCAAAGTTCCGTCTTTTTCAAAGTCCGAAGCGAATTCAGACAAGATTCTGTTAAGGGCATCGTCCGGAATGCCGCCTTGCATCAATACCGACATGGCGAGTAATGCTGCGTTTTGGTCGTTCTCTCCTGAAATGCTTAAATCTTCAGCATCGTCAAAATTTTCATCAATGCCAAATGCATTTAAGACTTCGGTTTCGGCTTGCTTTTTTGCGGAATCGACGGGCAACTCTTTTTCTGAAGCGAGGTATAAAGCTCGTTTATGGGCTAAATGCGTGAGCACGTTAATGTTCACTTCGTTTCGCTTGCTCAAGTCCGTGAATGCGTATAAGCTTACTTTGTTATGGGAATCCTCACTAGTGATTTCGTTGTGGTAAAAGCCGTTCGCTTTGAAAATCGCGAATGGCGATGCGGGATTATTGACCTTCACGGAAAATTCGCCTTGGTCGTTTGTGACTGTTTTTATACTGAAGTCTGTCCGCTTTAAATCTTCGTCGAGTTCGAATATTGTAATTGCGGAGCCTTGGACGAATGGCCCCTTCTGTGCAACGCCCGAAATCGTCTTGTTCTCGATTTTTCTTGTGCTCTCAGCAGAACTGCCGGAATCGTCGCCGCAGGAGATTGCGAGCATTGAGCAAAGAAAAGCTAAAAAAGAGACTTTAAAAACATGATTGGTCATGGGTTGCTCCGTTGTTTTATAATAGGGCGTTTTTGTTAGTCGTCTTGGACGCAGCGGACGGCGAGGGGCGTGTCCTTTGTTTTAGAAACTATGGATCTTATATGATTATAAGAGGCAAATTTCAATAATTCAATAATGTTGCTATAAGAAGTGGAATCTGTTGAAGCAGTTGATGTCCAAAAATAAAACTCTTTATATTCCGATTTTATGAATCCATAATCGCTGTAGGAACCTTCTGTATAGAATATATCCATCCATGAACTTAAATCGTCCCATTCTTGAACGCTCGGCACATGCCATCCTTTGGGACAAATTCCTTGCACTACATCGGGCAAGTCGCATTTTTTGTCGTTATCTTTTGTGTTGCCGCAGGTTTTGCCTTTGCTCGCCCAGTAAACAGAATCGATGATGGCGCTCCATGTGTATAAACGCCCGTCCTTTTTGCAATTGTCAAGATCGTTGTCTTCGCATTTGTTTCTTTCTAACATGCTAGGATAATTAGAGCTGTCTGCGTAGTTCAAATTTTCCGCCATCCACGTTTTTGCGCCGATGTTTGTTGTCTTATAGACGGTGCCATCGCGAGGATCTGTCATGGTGCCCTTGTTTGCCCATGGAGCTAAATACCATAAATTATGTTCAAAATCATAGCTGTCGTAATTGTCGCATATAAAATAGGACTTTAATCCATCAGGGAGGTACTTTTTTTCTCGTGTGAAATAGGTACAGCCTAAACCTATCATTTTCTCTCCTGGCGATGCTTCTCTGTATCCGTTAACATCGCAAACATATAAATCGTCAGGATCTGCTTTTGTAGAAACGAGTGCTCCGTCTCGGGTGCATTTAAATTCTGCCATTTTTATATCAATGCTGTTTGCGACACGCCAAGTATAATCATATTCTTCGATGCTTATGGGTGCCCGACAAACGTAATCCGATTTATTAAGGGTATCTATTTTAACCAGCGTATTTTGTTCGTAATAGAGCGTGGGGCCTTGTTTTATTTTTCCTATGAGATTTTCATTGCATGTCCCGAACCCCAAGCATTCTGATTTATCTACAAAATTCCAATTTCCATCTTTGAATTTGTTGCAATTTATTTCACATCGCTTTTGAGACGTGTATTCCGTTTCTTGGCTGTCTGTCCACAAATTGCTCCAGCGGGTGTCGCCTTCATAGCTATCTTTCCAATGAATTAATTTTCCATCTTTAAGGTCGTAAGGGCCGAGGCTGCATTTGTCGTTGACATAAGACCAAGCATATATGGTGTCTTTTGAATCATTGAGAACTCCATAATGGCATTTGTAATAACCGGGGGTATAAATGTTATCTGGACAATTGCCGTAGTAATGGCCGGATATCTCCATGTTGTGTTGGCATACGTACGATAATGGGTTTAGTGGCGATTGTTCACTGCGTTTTTCAATATAACCTGCGGAGTCTAGATTTTCTTTGGAGCATTTTCCAAGAGTTGCTTCTACGAGATTTGCGACACGCCATGCATCTTTGTCGAAAATGTAAATGATGTCGGTGATGTTTCCTTTGCGGATGGTTCCATCTGTCGTGTCTTTCCATCCGATGGTGTCTAGGTCGAATTTAATCGGCTGAAATAAGGATTCTAAATCTGGCGAAATATAAGTCCATTCTTGATTATGGCATACATATTGGTCTGAATTTGTTGTTGTTTTGATGAGGCCTTCGTGTTTTTTTGTGCATCCGCCAAGTCCGCGATAGCAATCGTTGTCGTTCCCTTTTCGCCATTGCCCATCTTCATAGACTTGGCATTCTTTGTAGGGGTAGGATTGTTTGGGGACTATGCGTGACATGCCTTCTGTTGCGTTTTCGTCAATTTTAAAAAACTTTTGCACCTGTTCTTCGGATGCTTCTTTCCATTTGCCGCCGGGCCTGCAAATGAAATATTTGTTATCGAAATCGCTGGCGGACAATTCGTTTTTAAGGACTTCGTTTATGCGGTCATCCGTGCAAACTTCAAGGCCGTAATGGTGATGCCAAAAGGCGTTCACGTATTTTTCGAATATTGAAAATACAGCGGAGCTGTTCCATGTCTTGACGTACTCCTTGATGGCTCCGAATGCGGAGTTCTTGTACACGTTGTACGCCCAATCGGCAATTTTCGCAATGGTCTTTTCGTCATCCCAAATGCCGTCTCCTTCAATATCCGTGGGGTATTGCGTTAGCCGGTCGTTAAGTTCTGTTTCGGATCTTTCGCTTTGCATCAATATCGACATGGCGAGCAGCGCTATGCTTTGGTTGTCTTTCCCGATGATATTCAAAGCTTCGGCATCGTCAAATTCTTCGTCGATGCCAAACGATTTTAAGACTTCTGCTTCGGCTTGCTTTTTTGCTTCGGCATAAGACATATCCTTTTCTGAAACGAGATAGATTGCACGCTTGTGCGACAAATGCGTTAAGATATTGATGTTGACTTTTGAACGTTTGTCCAAATCTGCGAGGGCGTATAAAATGGCTTTTTCGCGGACGTTCTCGCCTGTAATCGTGTTGTGGTAATATCCGTCCGCTTTAAACAATGCGTGTTGCGATTCTATATCTTTTAGATGGATTGAAAATTCGCCTTGGTCGTTCAAAATGGACGATTCAATGTTGAATCCAGTCTGCTTGAGATTTTCGTTGAGCTCGTACACGGAGAGCGTAGAACCTTTTTCGAAAGCCCCCAATTGCGCTACGCCCGAAACGGTCTTGTTTTTCCCTGAATTGTCGGCAGCGTTGCTGGAATCGTCTCCGCATGAGACGAGAAGAAAAGAAAGCAAAAATGGAACGGCAATTTTTTTCATGGTTGTTTTTCCTTTCTGTTAACGCCATTCATGAGGGTGTTTGGTGTCGTCATATACACAGAAATATTGTTCATTTCGTGGAGCGTCTTTATCCAAGGGCTTTATGTATTTCCAATAATTGTCGTTACCGCCTGAAGTGATTTCAATGTGGGGGCCTAATCCTGTTTCGTTTTGGCGTTTTTTAGTGCAACCTCCCAAATCTAAAACACATTCGGTCAGGTCTCCAAAACGCCAGCTTCCGAGAGATGAATCCGTGGAGTCGCTTTCGAAAACGTAGCATTTTGAAGGGCATTTTTTGCCCCATTGGCTGTCGCCATCTTTAGCTTTTTTGGTGCTTAATTTTTTCATTTCGACAAAGCATTCATTGACCCAATGCCATTTTCCGTTGTCGCAGTGATAATATCCGTTTTGATAGAATGGGGTAGAGCATTCTTCTCGTGCACAACTGTAATAGCCATTTGAAGGAACTTCTTCAAGGCAATGGTCCCAAGGGTAACTGCGTTGCCATGAAATGCATCTAGTTGCGATGGAATCGAGAAAATATTGCCCGTTCATTATTTCGGCGTAGCCGATGGAATCTTGGATTTCGGCGGTGCAGCCACCAAGTGTCGCTTCGGGAATGGTTGCAAGTCGCCAAGCGTTGTTGTCGAAAATATAAATGATGTCGGACTTGTTGCCTTTGCGGATGGAACCCTGCTTTGCGCTTTTCCAACCTGCAGTGTCTTTTTCGTTCGTTATGGAAATTTTCCATTTATCGTCATAGCCGTTGATTTCTTCGCTATGCCAGCCGACCCATTTCTGGTCATCGCAAATATACCAGTCATCTGAGCCTTTACTGATTTCAAATTGACGTTCTTTTGTGCAACCTTGCAAGCCGAGCGTGCAATCTTCCAAATACCCTTTGCGCCACTTGCCTTCATAGACGTAGCATGCTGTAGAATCGATTTTGCTTTGATAGACATCGCCCTCTTTGCCTTTGATGCTTTTCATATCGTCTGGCCAGTAGTACTTTCGTATTTCTTCTTCGGAGGCTGGCCTCCAAAAGCTTGGCCTGCATATAAAGAGTTTTTCGTGGTATTCACTTTCGGAATTCGAGTTTTTCAGAATTTTATTTTTACGCTTGTCTGTGCAGCTTCCGAGACTGTAATTTTGCCACCAGAAATTGTCCATTTCTGTTTCGAATGCAGGAATGCTTGCTGTGGGGTGGAGCTTTTCGATGTTGCTTCGGATGGTTCCGTTTTTAGAATATATGTATTGCAGGTAAGCCCAGTCTGCGATAGTCGCTGTTTTGCTGCTGTCCAGAACTCCATCTTGTTCGAGGTCGCGGGCAAAATCGTCAAGGCGTTTTTCGATGTCTGCTGGGGATAGATCTCCCTGCAACATTATAGATATGGCGAACAAGGCGGCGCTTAGATCGTCTTCTCCAAAAAGATCAATGTCATTGGCGGAACTGGCATCCCCTTTAATTCCGAAAATTTTAAAAATTTCTGATGTCGCTTGTTCTTCTGCTTTTGCAAAGGACTCATTTTTATGTGTAATTAAATATTGAACGCGTTTGTGGATTAAATGCGAAAATAAATTGATGTTGGTGTTGTTGCGTTCGCTCAAATCGCTAAAAGCGTACAAGCTAATCCGTTCTTTTGCTTTTTTTCCGGTGATATAGCTGTAGTAGTAGCCGTCTGCTTTAAGCAACGCGTGTTGCGTTTTTAGATTTTTGACCTGGACAGAATATTCGCCCCAGTCGTTTTCGATTTCCGCTTGGTAATTTCGGCCCGTTTGTTCTAAGTTTTCGTCGAGTTCATAGATAGCGACGGTCGCCCCTTTTTCAAAAGGCCCTAACTGTGCTACGCCCGAAATGCTCTTGTTTTCGATTTTTTCTGAGCTTTCGATGGGACTGCTGGAATCGCCTCCGCAAGAGGCGAAGAATAGCGAACAAAAGAATGAAAAAATGCTTTTTTTAAATAAATTGAGGCTCATAGATTTCTCCTTTTAGTTGTCTTTCACGCAGCGGACGGAATATGGTGTGTCTTTGGGTTCTTTAAAGTTTTGTTCAATATTGTAATTGCGTTCAGAGGTGTATTTTTCTAAATAAGCTGAGTAAGTGATTGATTTTGTTGATTCGCTTGATGTCCAAAAATCGTGGTGCTCCTCTTTGGTGGGTATAAAGTTGTCATTGCGGAATGTCTCCATCGAAGCGAAATAAGACTGCCATAACACCAAATCTTCCCATTCTTGAATGCTGGGCACGTGCCAACCTTGGGGACATATTCCCTGCACGACTTCGGGCAATTCGCATTTGGTCCCGCTTTCTTTCGTGTTCCCGCAGATTTTTCCTTTGCTTGCCCAATAGACCGAATCGATGGCTGCGCTCCATGTGTATAAACGCCCATATTTTTTGCAATTATCGAGACTGTCATTTTTGCATTTGCTTTTTTCTAACATGCTGGGGTAATTGGCGCTGTCTGCATAGTTTAAATTATCCATCATCCATGTATTTGAACCGATATTTAAAGTTTTATAGACCGTGCTGTCACGAGGATCCATCATGGTGGCTTGGTTTTTTGAGGGGGCAAAATACCAAGTAAAATTACCGTTTTCCCAATTGCTGCATTCAAAATAAGACTTTAATCCTTTTGGAAGGTATATTTTACCATCTGTGAAATAAGTGCAACCCAATCCTACCATTATTTCCGTTTCTTTTGCTAGTCTGAATCCATATTCATCGCAAACATATTGTTTTAGAGAATCTGCTTTTATAGAAACGAGAGCTCCATCTTTGGGACATTCTAATTGGGCCGTTTCTATGTTAAAATCTGTTGCTATAATCCATTTCCCAGTAACAGGAGTTGGATCGTAAATTTCTGGAGATATATAGCTGCCGGAGGATTCTTGTTCGTAAGTCTTATCGCTATAACAGACGTAATTTGTTTTGTTAAGGCTATCGACTTCAATTAAAACGTTATAGCAATCGTCGTAGGTGGTTTCGGGGAGGCTGAGGCAAATTCTTTGAGATTTGACAACGGGGCCTTCTTTAACTTTTCCTTTGAGCTTGTCGTTGCATGTTCCCAAGCCCATGCATTGTGTAATCGGCGCCTGAATCCACTCTCCATCTGTGAATTCGTAGCATTTTTGTTGACAGACGTTTTCACGAGAGTTATAAGTAGTTTTGCAATCTTCTTTCCTAAAATTACCCCAGCGCGTTTCGCCTTCTTTGCCATATTTCCATCGGATTAGTTTTCCATCTTTTAAGTCGTATTTGTCGAGAAGGTATTTGTTTTCAACGACCGCCCATGCGTATATTGCTTTAGAATCTTCGATAATTGTATGGTCGCATTTGTAATAGCCCGATTGGTAAGTGCTATTGGAGCAATTGTCGTAAGTGTGGTGGAGTTGCATGTTGTAATTGCATGCAAAAGATAATGGATCGAGTTGCACTTGTCCGTCGCGGTATTCAGCGTATCCTGCAGAATCTAGGTTTTTGTGGGTGCATTTCCCGAGAGATGCTTCTGGGATATTGGCGACACGCCATGAATCTTTATCAAAAATGTAAATGATATCGCTAAAATTGCCTTTACGGATGGTCCCGTCTGTCGTGTCTTTCCATCCGAGGGTGTCGATGTCGAACATAACCGGCTGAATGAAGACCGAATCGTTGTACATTATTTTTTTCGATGTAGAAATCCATTCCTGATTTTTGCATGTGTATTGGTAAATCGCATTATAGGTTGTTTTTGTTGTGGTCATCCCTTCGCGTTTTTTTGTGCACCCGCCAAATCCGAGATTGCAGTCGCTGTTGTTTCCTTTGCGCCATTCTCCATCTTCAAAAACTTGGCATTCCATTTTGTTTGTTGATGCTTGAACCAAACGCTCCATGCCGTCTGTGGCGTTTTCGTCAATTTTAAAATACTTTAGAAACTCGCTCGTAGAAGCTTCTTTCCATTTACCGCCGGGTCTGCAAATAAAGTATTTGTCTTCGAAATCACTGGTAAATAGCTCGTTTTTGCGGACTTCGTTGATGCGATCGTCGGTGCAAACTCCAAGGCCGTAATGGTGGTGCCAAAAACGGTTCACGTATTTTTCGAATGTCGCAAATACGGCAGAGCTATTCCATTTTTTGACATAGTCCTTGATGGTGCCGAATGCGGAATAATAATAAACCTTGTACGCCCAGTCGGCAATTTTTGCAGTCGTTGCTTTGTCATCCCAAGTTCCGTCTTCTTCGATGTCTGTGGCGTAATTTGCCAAGTGTTTTTTCAGTTCTGTTTCGGCAATATCGCTTTGCATCATTATCGACATGGCGAGCAGCGCGATGCTTTGGTTGTCTTTGCCGATGATGTTCAATGTTGCTGCGTCGTCAAATTCTTCGTCAATGCCAAACGATTTTAAGACTTCTGCTTCGGCTTGCTTTTTCGCTTCGGCGACGGTCATGTTCTTTTCTTTTGCAAGGTATATGGCACGTTTGTGCGACAAATGCGTCAAAATGTTGATATTGACTTGTGATTGTTCGTTCAAGTCGGCAAGTGCGTATAAAGTTGCTTTCTCGCTTGCTCTTTCGCCGGTAATGGCATTGCGGTAATGTCCATCCACTTTGAGCAATGCGTACGGCGATTCTAAATCTTTTAGATTGATCGAGTATTCGCCTTGGTCATTTAAAATGGCCGATTCGATGTTTAATCCGCTTTGAATGAAATCTTCGTCGATTTCAAAGGCGGCGACGGTCGCCCCTTTTTCGAAAGGACCTAATTGTGCCACGCCCGATATGGTCTTTTCTTCGATTGATTCGGAATTTTTTGCGGAACTGCCGGAATCGTCGCCGCAGGAGATGGCGAGCATCGAGCAAAGAAAAGCAAAAAAAGAGACTTTAAAAAAATGATAGGTCATGGGCTGCTCCATTGATTTAGAATAGTACGTTTTTGTTATTCGTCTTTCACGCATCGGACTGAGCAATGAGCGTTTTCTGGTTCAATATAGGATGGCTCTATACTAGAAAAGATTCTATAGTTTTTAGATGATTTTAAAGAACTTATGTAATAGATTGTTTTTACTGAATTGGTTGATGTGCAAAATGTGAGATTCTTTCCTTCGGTAGATATGAAATTGTCAAAGCGGTATGTGTCTGTTGTAGCGAAATAAGACATCCATGATTCAAAATCATGCCAATCTTTAAAGTTGGGCACATGCCAACCCTTGGGGCAAATTCCTTGCACCACGTCGGGCAATTCGCATTTTTCTTCGATTTCCATCGTGTCCCTACAGGTTTTTCCTTTGCTAGCCCAATAGACTGAATCAATGGCTGCGCTCCATGTGTATAAACGCCCATATTTTTTGCAGCTACTGGGATTGTCATCTTCGCATTTGTTTTTTTCTAACATGCTGGGATAGTTGGCACTGTCTGCGTAGTTTAAATTTTCCATCATCCAAGTCTTTGAACCGATATTTATAGTTTTATAGACCGTGCTGTCGCGAGGGTCGGTCATTGTTCCTTGATTCTCATGGGGGGCAAAGCCCCAAAAATATGCGTACCCCGTTTCATCCCAATCATATTCAAATTCGTTTCTAATTCCATAGCTACATGTGAAATATGACTTTAATCCATCCGGAATGATTTTTTTTCCATGTGTATAATCGGTGCAGCCCAACCCGATCATGTTCTCTTCTTCTGTCGCTTGTCTGAACTCGTTTTTATCGCAAACATATTGATTCAGAGAGTCGGATTTTATAGAAACAAGTGCCCCATCTTGGGTGCATTTTAATTGGGATAATTCTGTGCGAATATCTGTTGCGATGCCCCATCTCCCAGTAACAGGAGCAGGATTGTATTCGCAATAACTATAGGGGTATTTTGTAGTACTTCCGCAGTCTTTTTTTTCGTATTCATGAGAGTGTTGACAGACGTAATTTATTTTTTTAAGGGAATCTACTTTAACCAAAAAGTTATAACAGTAATCGAAACTATTATCGCAACAATCTTTATATTCACTGTAACATTTCTTTTCGGAATAGACGGCCGGACCTTCTTTAATTGTTCCTATAAGCTTGTCGTTACATGTTCCTAAGCCCATGCATTGTGTAATCTCTGTTTGAATCCATTTGCCACTTGTGAATTGGTAACATCTTTGCTGGCATATATCATCATAAGAATTATAAGTGGCTCCTTTTTCGGCATATTCTTTCCAAAAAAGACCCCAGCGCGTTTCGCCTTCTTTGCCATCTTTCCATCGAATGAGTTTTTCGTTTTTTAAGTCGTATTTGTCGAGAATGCATTTGCTATCAACGGCTGACCATGCATATACTGTATCTTTAGAATTTTCGATAATGGCATAGCTGCATTTATAATAGCTCGATTGGTAAAGGCTATTGAGGCAATCGTTGTATTGGTTGTTGAGCTGGTTGTTGTCCTTGCATATAAAATGTAAAGGATTGAGATTGGATTGTCCGTCATGGTATTCGGCATAACCTGCGGAATCTTGGTTTTCTTTGGTGCATTTGCCGAGAGATGCTTCTGGGATATTGGCTACACGCCATGCATCTTTGTCAAAAATGTAAACGACATCGCTGAAGTTGCCTTTGCGGATAGAGCCGTCTGTCGTGTCTTTCCATCCGATGGTGTCTAGGTCGAATCTAATGGGCTGAATGAAGGATGAATCGTTGTACTCTATATTCTCCAATATATAAGTATAAACCCATTCCTGATTTTTGCATGTGTATTGATATTCCAGATTTATTTTTGACAGCCCTTCACGTTTTTTTGTGCATCCGCCAAATCCGAGGTTGCAATCGTCGTAGTTTCCAATTCTCCATTTTCCATCTTCATAGACTTGGCATTCGTTTAAGTAGGTGGACGCATTTTTTATCATGCGTGACATGCCGTCTGTTGCGTTTTCGTCGCTTTTAAAAAACTTTTGCACCTGTTCTTCGGATGCTTCTTTCCATTTGCCGCCGGGCCTGCAAATAAAATATTTGTCTTCGAAATCGCTGGCGAACAACTCGTTTTTGCGGACCTCGTTTATGCGGTCGTCTGTGCAAATTCCAATGCCGTAATGGAGGTGCCAAAAACTGTTCACATATTTTTCGAATATTGCAAATACGGCAGAGCTGTTCCAATTTTTGGCGTAGTCCTTGATGGCTCCGAATGCAGAGAGGTAATATACCTTGTATGCCCAGTCGGCAATTTGCGCAATCGTTTCTTCGTCATTCCAAACGCCGTCTTCTTCGATATCCGTGGCGTAATTTGTCAGTCGTTCCTTGAGCTCTGTTTCGTCAACGCCGCTTTGCATCAACATCGACATGGCAAACAGCGCTATGCTTTGGTTGTCTTTTCCGATGATGTTCAAAGTCTCGGCATCGTCAAATTCTTCGTCGATGCCAAACGATTTTAAGACTTCTGCTTCGGCTTGTTTCTTTGCCTTGGCAACGGGCTTGTTTTTTTCGGTTGCAAGGTAGATTGCTCGCTTGTGCGACAAGTGCGTCAGAATGTTGATATTGAATTCGCTGTCGTTTTCCAAATCGGCAAGCGTGTATAATGTTGCTTTTTCGTTCGTTCTTTCTCCGGTGACCGGGCTGCGATAATATCCATCGGCTTTAAGCAATGCGTATTTCGATTCAAAATCTTTGAGATTTATCGAGAATTCGCCTTGGTCGTTTTTGATTTCGGATTCGATGTTAAAACCGGTCTGCTTGAAATCTTCGTCAAGTTCATAGACGGAGATGGTGGCGCCTTTTTCGAAAGGCCCCAGCTGCGCTACGCCAGAAATGGTTTTTCCGGTATCAGAACTTTTTGCAGAGTTGTCCGTGTCGTCTCCGCATGAGGCGAATAAAAATGAAAGAAAAAAAGGAATGAAAATTTTTTTCATAGTTTATCTCCTTTCTGTTAACGCCATTCATGGGGGTGACAGACATCATCTTCATATCTACAGTAGTATGGTGCATCTTGAGGAGCGTCTTTATCCAAGGGTTTTATGTATTTCCAACAATAATATCCATCGCAATTCGTAGAAATTTCGGTATAAGGCCCAAATTTTGTTTCGCCTCTACGCTTTTTTGTACAACCACCCAATCCTAAAACACATTCGGTAATGTCTCCGAAACGCCAGCTTCCGCGGGTGGAATCGCTAGTGTCGCTTTCGAATACGTAGCATTTTGAAGTGCATTTTTTGCCCCATTGGCTATCGCCATCTTTGGCTTTTTTGGTGCTTAATTTTTTCATTTCGACAAAGCAGTCGCTGACCCAATGCCATTTTCCGTTGTCGCAATGGTAATATCCATTTTGATAGAACGGTGTCGAGCATTCTTCTCTTTGTGTACAACTGTAATACCCCGTTGAGGGAGCTTCTTTTGGACAGACATTGCTGTAATTGTTTCGATATCTTACGCAGCTTGTTGCGATGGAATCGACAAAATATTGCCCGTTAAGTATTTCGGCGTAGCCGATAGAATCTTGGATTTCGGCGGTGCAGCCACCAAGTGTCGCTTCGGGAATGGTCGCGAGTCGCCAAGCATTGTTATCGAAAATATAAACGATGTCGGACTTGTTTCCTTTGCGGATGGTGCCCTGCTTTGCGCTTTTCCAACCTGCAGTGTCTTTTTCGTTCGTTATGGAAATTTTCCACTTGTCATCGTTGCCGTTGATTTCTTCGCTATGCCAGCTGTACCATTTTTGGTTGTCGCAAATATACCAGTCGTCTGAGGCTTTCCTGATTTCCAGTTGGCGATCCTTTGTGCATCCAGGTAAACCGAGCGTACAATCTTCCAAATAGCCTTTACGCCATTTGCCCTCATAGATGTAGCAGGTTGTGGAATCGGTTGGACTTTGATAGGTGTCGCCGTCTTTGCCTTCGATGTTTTTCATATCGTCCGGCCAATAGTATTTCTGTATTTCTGATTCAGAGGCGGGCCTCCATATGCTCGGCCTGCAAATAAAGAGTTTTTCGTTGAATTCGCTGCCGGAATTCTGGTTCTTTTTGATATTGTTTTTTCGGTTTTCTTCGCAACTGCCGAGTCCGTAGTTTTGCCACCAGAAATTGTCCATGGTCGTTTCGAATGACGGGATGCTTGCCGTGGGGTGGAGCTTTTCGATGTTTTCCCGGATGGCTCCGTTTTTAGAAAATATGTATTGCAGGTACGCCCAGTCGGCGAGTTTTGTCAGCTTGTCGTTGTCCAAAACCCCGTCTTCTTCGAAATCTTTGGAAAAATCATCGAGGCGCTTTTCAAGGTTAGTTGGGGTGAGGTCGCCCTGCATCAATATGGATATGGCTAGCCCTATTGCGCTTTGTTCGTCTTCTCCAAAGAAGTCTAAATCTTCGATGGCCTTAATGTCGGTCTTGTAGCCGAAAATTTTTAGAATTTCCGATATCGCTTGTTCCTCTGCTTTTTCAAAGGACTTTTTTTTGGTTGCAATCAAGTATTGCACGCGTTTATGGATTAAATGGGAAAAAACGTTGATGTTTGCGCCGTTGCGTTCGTTCAGGTCGGTAAAAGCGTTCAAGGAGATTCGTTCTTTTGTCGTTTTGCCTGTAATGTAGCTGTAGTAGTAGCCGTCCGCTTTTAAAAGTACATATTGCGTTTTCAGGTTTTTGACCTTTATGGAATATTCGCCCCAGTCGTTTTCGATTTCGGTTTGGTAGTTGCGGCCCGTCGGCTTGAATTCTTCGTCAAGTTCAAAGGCGGCGACGGTCGCCCCTTTTTCGAAAGGCCCCAACTGGGCTACGCCCGAAATGGACTTGTTTTCGATGGATTCGAAATTTTTGGCAGAACTGCCGGAATCGTCGCCGCAAGATGCGAGAAAAATTGTAAGGAAACAGAAAATGGCGAAATTTTTTTCGGAGAAGTTCATAATAGTAAATATATATCCGTTTGGTATAAATTGTACGTTTTTTTATATGCTAAAACCTTAAAAATGTTTTTTGGGGCTTTGGGGTATATCCAAATTGTGGCTTGAGGCGATGAAGCTTTGATTTTTTTCTAAAATATCAGTGATGAGAAAAGTTATTGTATCGCTATTGTTTGCCGCTGCAGCCTCTTTCGCTTACCTTCCCGGGGAATCCGGCTTTGTTTCGCTTGATGGCTCGCATGGCGTTTTCGGGAACCCTGCCGGTCTTTCGGCCTTGGATTCCAAAGGGGCGCTTGCCTCGTACCAGTATGACGACGGAATTACCGAGTTCCGCGTGGGTGGCAACTTGGACCGTATCGGGGCAGGTTTCGAGTACCGTTTTGACGGCAAGGGAATGGACGAATCTCGTTGGAACCTGACTCACGGATTCCCGCTTTTTGACCGCAGCGCGTTTTTGGGCGGTCGAATTACGGCGTTCCGCAGTGCGGATTTCAAGGGGACGGAATGGACATATTCGCCTGGCATCATGATTCGACCGTTCCGTGCGATTTCTTTGGGCTATTCCTGTGAAAATCTACTTTACATGGGGCCAGCTTCCATGGAACGTATCCATAATGCGGGTGCGACGCTCCGCTTGGGAGACTTCCTGAGTGCAAGCTACGATGTCGAAAACTGGAAGGAACACCGGCTGCTTTTTGAATTGTCTCTTTATGGCATCCGTTTTGGCTTCAAGATGCCGATTTACGGTGACGATGACGAATATACGCTGACGGTTGCGACTTCGTTTGGCGGGCATTTCGATGCTTCATTGAAGGTGTTCGACGACTTTTTGCCGAAGGGTGGGAGCATCGGATTCCACCAGGCGCGTAATCCGCGGGCATCGCGTTCGGCGCAGATTGTCCGAGTGCCTTTGAGCATGACTGTGAGCGAAGTCGAAAAGAAAATGCCTTTCTTTGCTCCGTCTTCCATTGGACTTATGAAAGTTCGCAATTTGTTCGAACACTTGTTGCGTGACCCGGCAGCAGGGCTTGTGGTGCTTGACTTTTCGGGCTATCAGGGCAACCTTGCAATTTCCGAGGAAATCAACCGTTACGTACTAAAGCTAAAGAAACGCGGTGGCCTCGTAATCGCCTATATGGATGATGTTCGTCCGTCGGTACTTTTGGCCGCATCGAATGTGGACCGAATTGTCGTGGAACCGTCGGCGCATTTCACCTGGCTTGGCCTTGGCGGCGGGATTACGTTCTACAAGGGATTTTTGGATAAACTTGGTGTCAAGGTGGAATTCCTGAAGCACGGAGAGTACAAGTCGGCGGTGGAACCCTATACGGCGGATTCCATGTCCGTCAACGCCCGCACGAACATAGAATCCCTTTACAAGGACATTTGGGAGATTGTCCGTATGCATGTGGCGCCCCGGATGAAGTCGGGAACGATCGCCATGAATATGGAAACGCTCGATTCACTTGCACAGAAACCGGTCATTACGGCCGTCGGGGCGAAAAAGGTCGGTCTTGCGGATACGCTACTTTATATAGACCAGGTCCCTGCGTATGCGTTAAAGACGTTCTTTGATATAGATGCTCCGTATGCGGGATTTAGGACGTGGTCCCCGTCTAACAAGAAAATTTTCGATGAAAGCTGGCGCCACCGTACGAAGGTCGCTCTCTTGAACATCAACGGGACGATTGATGATCGCATGGAAGAATCGGTGCTCGAAAATTTACGCAAAGTTCCTTCGATGGGTGTGAAGGCTTTGCTCTTGCGGATTTCGTCACCGGGCGGGAGCGCGATTGTTTCGGATAAAATCTGGGGCGCTCTCAAGAATTTGAAAAAATTCGATATTCCCATTGTGGCTAGCATCGGGAGTAGCGGAACGTCGGGAGCTTATTACATCGCTTGCGGAGCGGACAAGATTATCTCGGAACCGTTCTCCATTGTGGGGAGCATCGGAATTTATGGCGGAAAGATTGATGCTTCCGGCTTGATGGGTAAGCTTGGCTTGCGCAATGAACCCGTGAAGACGAATGATTATTCCGATGCGCGCTCCTTTGCTCGTCCGTGGACGGATACGGAAAAGGCGGCTCTTCAGGAGTACATGGACGATTTCTATAACCGGTTTACGGGTGTGGTTTCTCAAGCCACGGGAATTGATCAGGCTGTGGTTGATTCTGTTTATGGCGGGGGACGAGTCATTGTTGGCTGGAAGGCGAAAGAAGCGGGGCTTGTGCATGGTTTGGGTGGCATCGACGATGCGCTTGAAGAAATCCGTAAAATGGCGAAAATCCCGGAATCTACAGAAATTGAGCTTGTGCAAATGAATACGGAGGATTCGTTTGTGGTGCCGTTGATGAATGCAAAAACGCTGGACGAGGTCCTTCGCAACTTGGAACGCACCCAGTTCTGGGCAATAGAGCCGACTTTAGTTGATAGCTATTAGTCAGTAGTCATCAGCTATGTTGTTCTCGCGTGTTTTGTCATCCTGAGCGAAGCCGTTAGGCGGAGTCGAAGGATCTAGTAATGTTTTAGTGAAATATAACTGGTTCATTCCACTTTCAGTGTCAGGATGACGATGTAAAGTAATTGCTATTAATTAACTATTGACTAACAACTAATGACTAAATTATGTTTGAAATTGCTTTAACTGTTTTCTGCTGCCTTGCTGCTTCGGCGTTCTGCTCCGTGACGGAGGCATCGTTCTATAGCGTTCCTCCATCGACGGTGGAGGTGCTGGAACGTCAAAAGAAATTCACGGCACGTTATTTGAAACACGTGAAGGACAATATCGACCGCTACATCGCCTCCGTGCTCGTGGTGAATACGGTCGCGAATACCATCGGGGCTTCGCTAGCGACAGCACTTGCCGTGAAACGTCTGTCGCCTTCGACGGCGATGCTCTTGCCTGTCGTCTTGACGATTCTCATTTTGCTCTTTGGCGAAATCACCCCGAAAACGCTTGGCGTGAAGCAGGCTAAAATTTGTGCGCCGCTTGTCGCGGTGCCGTTCTATTACATCACGAAAATTCTTGGATGGACGGGAGTCATCTGGCTTTGCCTTACGCTTACCAAGCACTGGACTCGTGAAGATAAAGAAAAGAAGGACGTGAGCATCGAGGACATCAATAGCCTCGTGAGCCTTGGCCTACGCGAAGATGTTATTGACAGCCAGCAAGCGCTAGTCATCAAGAATATTCTTTCGCTCAAGTCACTCCCGGTACGTCGCGTGATGACGCCGCGTCAGGTCGTCTTTTCGCTTTCTGCGGATAGCACCATCGGCGAGACGCTCGACGAACGCGGCAACTGGCCGTTCTCGCGTGTTCCGCTTTATGATAACAACAAGGACAATTGGATTGGAATTGTGCTGCGCCGCGATGCGTACAACAAGCTTGCAGAAGGAAAACGCGATGTGAAACTCCGGCAGCTCATGCGTCCGATGCAGCTTGTGCCCGATAGCCTCATGACGGACAAACTCCTGCTGCGTTTTCTCAAGCAGCGTGGTCACATGGTAGGCGTAGTTGATGAATTCGGTGCAATTGCCGGTATCGCAAGCCTCGAAGACGTGCTCGAAGAAATCCTCGGTCGCGAAATCGTCGATGAGTTCGACGTCGCCGTGAATCTCCAGGAAACCGCCCGCCGCAAGTCGAAAGCGCTTGCGAGCATGAGGAAGAATAGTAGACAGTAGAACTTAGACGAGAGAACGGGCGAAGCCCTACAGACGAAAGACGAAAGGTGCGGACGTGTCATCCTCGACCGTCAGGGAGGGCGGACAGTACTTCAGTAGACGGTAGGAAGTAGGAGGTGAACGTCATTGCGAGCAAAGCGAAGCAATCCAGTGAAGGTATGGGCAAGTGGGCTGTAAGGTAATTCGGGCAGTTGTGTAGGGTGAGCGAAGCGGAGGTGCAATTGGTGATGTGTCATCCTGAACGTAGTGAAGGATCCAGTGCGGTCAGTTGTTGCCAAGCCGCTGGCCGTCCTTTCCGTTTTTAATTGTCAGTTTTGTAAAGCTTTAATAAATAATTTTCCGGGCTGTGTTGTTTTTTAACATTTTGCCGCTGGCATCCCGGTCGCGTTTCTTGACAATGTTCTCTTTGCGTGCCCTTGTGTTTTTTATAGCAGAAGTTGTTGGAAATACTGCAAAATCGCCAACAAGATAATTTGCATGATCATATTGACAATCGTATTGTGACCAAATGTACTGGTACAGTGTGGAATACCCTTTTATATACACTGAATCAAATTTTTTTACCTGGAAAGCATATGGAATGAAAATCCATGAAGAATCTAGGGCTTTTGTCATGGGTGACTCTGCCGTATAGGTTGCTTTAAAATTACGCAAAAAAAGTCGGTGAGTAAATATTGGATTGCCTTTCCCTATATAAAACAAACCTCGTTTGAAAGATGTTTTGCCATTGTACATTATAAGCTCCAAAGAAGCTGTATCGATGACAGAATCGACAATTCCCGATATTTCCACAGTATGAATGATGCTTGGCTCGTTGTTGATTTTTGTACTGTCGGTGGATTGAGTTTTTAATTGCATTCCCTTGACGTAATCTATTGTATCATGTGTGATGAGGGGTGAATTGTAATAACAATCTCTATGACGAAGCGTAGAATCTTGTTCTGTTTGTGCAAAAATCAAACAGACTACGGAAAGAATGATAGGAAGGATATGCATAAAAACAATTTATATTTTTTAAAGGTAAAAATGTTACTTTGTCTCCCTGGATTCCATCCCGTGGTTGCCATTAACACATACGTTCCAAGGACGGACTTGTCATCCTGAGCGAAGTCGAAGGATCTCTAAATTCAACCAACCAATAACTATTAACTACTAACCAATGACTAATAACCATTGACCATTGACCATTGACCATTGACCGATGACCAATAACCGAAATTACTATACTAATTGCTATGATTCTATCAATTGATAGAATGCTAAACCCGTAAAAATACTACTTTTTTAAAAGTTTCGACTTTTTTACCCTTGAACGGCCTCTTGAAATCATCTATATTTAGCTTGCTTTTCTCGGGGCGCCTTTGCCCTGGAATTTCACTCACTAGAGGATTTACATGAAGACCATTACGGTAAACCCGAAGACTGTCTCCCGCAAGTGGAAGCTTGTGGACGCAGCTGACAAGCCGA
>CADCDO010000021.1 GCA_902800345.1 Fibrobacter succinogenes | reverse complement strand
AAGGACATCATCTCCCTCTGCAAGCGCCGCGGTTTCATTTTCCCCGGCTCCGAAATTTACGACGGCCTCGCCAACACTTGGGACTACGGTCCGTATGGCGTGGAACTGAAGCGCAACATCAAGAACCTCTGGTGGAAGAAGTTTGTTACGAGCCGCCAGGACGTGCTCGGTCTCGATAGCTCCATTCTTTTGAACCCCCGCGTTTGGAAGGCCTCCGGCCACGTGGGCAACTTCTCTGACCCGTTGGTCGACTGCCTCGCTTGCCACGAACGTTTCCGTGCCGACCAACTCTTGGAAGACAAGCTCGGCGAAGGCTGCTGCGCCGGCAAGAACTTTGACGAAGTCCACCAGATGATGATGGACAACAAGATTGAATGCCCGACCTGCGGCAAGACCGACTGGACCAAGCCCCGCGCATTCAACCTGATGTTCCAGACCGAAATCGGCGTGATCGAAGGCGAAGGCAACAAGGTCTACCTCCGTCCGGAAACGGCCCAGGGTATCTTTGTTGACTTCAAGAACATTGTCGACAACGTCCGCCCGCGCATTCCGTTCGGTGTGGGCCAGATCGGTAAGTCTTTCCGTAACGAAATCACTCCGGGTAACTTCATCTTCCGTACCCGCGAATTCGAACAGATGGAACTCGAATTCTTCTGCGAACCAGGTACCGAACTTGACTGGTACAACTTCTGGCGCAAGTACTGCTTCGACTGGCTCGTGAACGACCTCGGCGTGAACAAGGAAAAGCTCCGCCTCCGCGAACATGCCAAGGAAGAACTTTCCCACTACAGTAACGGTACCACCGACGTCGAATACGAATTCCCGTTCGGTTGGGGCGAACTCTGGGGTATCGCCAGCCGTACGAACTACGATTTGACGCAGCACCAGAACGAATCCAAGGTCAAGCAGGAATACATTGACCCGGTCCAGAACAAGCGCTACATCCCGTACGTCGTGGAACCGTCCCTCGGTGTGGAACGTCTGCTCCTCGTGCTCCTCTGCGACGCTTACGAAGTCGAAAAACTCGAAAACGACGAACGTACCGTTCTCCACTTCGACCCGAAGATTGCTCCGGTGAAGGTTGCCGTTCTTCCGCTCGTGAAGAAGGGCCAGGTGAAGGCCAAGGCCGAAGAACTCTACCAGAAACTTCTCAACCGCTGGAACGTGGAATACGACGAAACGCAGTCCATCGGTAAGCGCTACCGCCGTCAGGACGAACTCGGCACACCGTTCTGCGTGACTGTGGACTTCGACACGGTGGGCGAGGGTGAATCCGATCCGGCAAAGCTCGGCTACGTGACGGTCCGTGAACGCGACTCCATGAAGCAGGACTTGGTCAAGATCGACGAACTCGAAGCTTACCTCTCCGCTAAGCTCGGTTGTTAAGTAGGTATGGGCGCGGGCTTACGCCCTTCGAGGTGTGGGCACGCTCGCGTTGCTCGCTTTGAGCTTTATTGTCGCGTCGGAGACGCCTAACTAAAAGCCCAAAGGCACGTAGTGCCGTGCTCATAGCTCACGACTTCATACCTCAAGAACCCGTTCGCGGGTTCTTTTTTTGTTGACAGAATAAAGAAAGTTTGTTGCTGATACGAAAAGTATATATTTACAGTGATAGATTGAATGCTTTTGATCGTGGAATGTTTATGATGAAAAAACTGTTGAAGTCTGTTGTTGTTTGTTCCGTTGCTGGTGCTGTGATTGGTCTAATGGCATGCACGGATGAAAATCCTCCTGCAGTATGGAATGTGGCTGAATCTTCGCTGAGTTCGTCGACTGTTGTGAATTTGTCGTTCGGTGATAATGCTGCGCCGTCTTCGTCGAGCGAATCTGTCGCGGAATCTTCTTCTGCGAATGTCATTCCGGACTCTGTTCCGGAATCTACTTCTTGTTGCAGTTCTGAAAACGTTGCTCCATCTTCGTCAAGTGCGCTTTCTTCTGCAAGCGAGACTGTTGCGGATACCGTCTGGCATCAGGCGAATCTTACGTGGTACACGTCTTGGCCGGAACCTGGCAGCGAAGAATGCATTGAATACAATGGCTGCACGTGGGCGGGCTACTTTGCAGGCGTCGATGGTCAAATGACCGAAGAGTGGGTGAAAGAGCACAATATCATTGCGGTCCACGAAAAGGACTGGAAAAAGTACAAACTGAAAACATTCAGACTTCGCATGAACGGTTCGACGATTGACGCTGTAGTTTATGACATGTGCTCCGACAGCGATTGTGACGGCTGCTGCACGGAAAATGCAGGCGATATCGGCTTCCTTATCGACATTGAAAAATATACGCGCGAACGTTTTGACGGCAACGGCGACGGCGTTGTCGAATGGACTTGTCTCGATTGCGAATGATTTTACAAGTTTGGAATGCATGTTAAAAGGTTTGCTCAAGTATTTTCTTTTAAGCGGTGTCGTCATTTTTCTTTTTGCTTGCGGTGGAGAACTCAAGGGTGTTGCCGCACACGACAATTGTCCGGAAAATGTTGTTTGTGATACGGTTTATACGGATCTACAGGCTTATAGTTTTGTCATTTTTTCGGGGAAAAATAAGCTCGATACGGTCACCGCGATGACTGACGAGATGACCTGCGATATCGAGGACTTTTATTTTCGTTGTACTTGGAAGAAAGTTTATCGGGATTTTGTCGCTGTATATTCCGCTGATGGGCTTTCAAAAAAGAGAAGGTATGTCTCGGAGGATTCCGTTGTTCACGAAAAAGTTGAAATCAAGCGTGTCGATACTATTTTCGTCAATTATGGAAAATTCCGCAAAGTGGATTATATCCCGCCGTATGTAGAAACACCTAAATTGGATAAGAAAAAATTGCGGGATGTGTTCGATACGGTGACTGTTGGGCCTTATGAATATCGTGAGGGGGAATTTTATGGGGCAACTGACAATTTCCTCAGCTATTACGAATTTGATGGTTATGGATTGCCTGATTGGGCGGGCATTTCATCGTATGAAAATTCCATTTCTTATGATGAAAATGGTGTGGCGCATGTTTCCGTAGAGTATGTCATGTCAAATGTAGTTGTCAAAAATTATCCATTGACTTTGAAAAGGTATAACTCGCACATCTATACTTTTTTGGACGGCCCCCTCGAGAGGGATACCACGGTCATGTGGACTGCGTATTATACGGATTTGTATGGCGTAAGGGATTCGACCGAGATTACGACGGTCTTTACGATGAAAAAGGAGTAGGATTTAATTTTTTTCAATAAAAGCGTCTCGGGCTGTTTGCTCGAGACGCTTGTTGTTGGAGTGTGGATGTTTTTTGTTCTTTACATTATTAATTCTAGATTGTTTTGACGAAAAAAGCCCTACTTTTGTAGGGCTTTTTATGGATAAAAAATCCATGATGAGAAATCGTGTTGAAAATGTTCGGGGCGTCGCTCGGCTTAGGCGACGTGGCACTACTTCGTAGTGCGTGTTGCTTCGCCTCGGATATAGAAACATGCAAGCATGTTTCTGCATCGCTCGGCTTACGCAACGTTCATACTCTGTTCCCTGATGCACTCAATTTCGTTTTTGAGTTCGATGGCGAGAGCAGCTATTTCGGCGTTTTGGCACTTGGTGCCGAGAGTGTTCGCTTCACGGCCCATTTCCTGCAAGATGAACCCGAGGTTCTTGCCCTGGGCGCCACCTTTGGCGAGGGCGTCGAGAAACAGCTTGTTGTGGCTCCTGAATCTCGTGATTTCTTCGTGGATGTCGAGCTTGTCCGCCATGATGCAGGCTTCTTGCAACAGGCGCACTTCGTCGATTTCGGAATCTTTCATGAGCGTGTTGATGCGTTCGCGGAACTTGACCTTCCACGTCTCGATGCGCTGCGGATCGAGGACTTCGACCTTGTCGATGACATCGTTCAGGTGGTTTACGCGACGGGTGAGGTCCACGGCAAGGTTTGCGCCTTCTTTTTCGCGCATGGCGATGACGCCGTTCAAAGCTTTGTCGAGTTCCGCTTTCAGGTGCTTTTCCCAGACTTCGTTGTCGGCGTTCCCGTCCGTAAACTGCAAAACTTCGGGGATGGCGAGCACGTGTTCGAGCTTGATTTCTCCAGCGATGTTGTATTTAGCCTGCATGGCCTTCGTGATTTCGACGAATTTGCCGACGGCATCTTCGTTGTAGCAAACAGGAATGTTCCCGGAGTTCCCAGCCCCGAGCGTAATGGACAGGTTCACGGAACCGCGGACCAGCTTATCCTTGATCTGAGCCTTGAAATCGTTTTCCAGGTAGGCGAAGTTCTTCGGAATCTTGCTTGAAATTTCGAGGAAACGGCTGTTGACGCTGCGCACTTCGATGACGCACGTGATTCCTTGCAGGGTGGATTCGCTTTTTCCGAACCCGGTCATGGAGATTATGGACATTTTGATTCTTGCGGCTTTGCCGCAGTTATTAGTTAAAAATAGTTGGTAGAACTTAGATCGTTACGCTCTTAGAAATTAGTAAGTTATTAGTTGTTGGTCATTAGTCAGTAGTTTATATTAGGTGCTTTTTGACTGATTATAAAGCTCTAATGACCATTGACCAATGACTATGGACTAAATTCTACGCTCTTAAAATATAGATAGGCTATAGGAATTAGGTTAGTTTGGTGCCTATGGCGCGATTATATTCCTAAAACCTGTTACCTGATACCTAGAACCTATAGTTTACTAATCGTCGCAATCACATGCTCGGCGCCAAAGTTCGGGAGTCCTATTGTCGTCAAGAATTTGCTTATCTTGTGTTCGTTCTGGAAGTGCAGATTCTCTATCTTGAACCCTTCCTTGCGGCACAAAGTGTAGAAATCCTTGAGCGTGAGCACGCGGATGTTCGGTGTATCGTACCATTCGTAGGGGAGTTCCTTGGAAATCGGCATGCGACCGTGCAGCATGAGGCTTCCGCGTGCGGACCAGTGACCGAAATTCGGGAACGTCACGATGACGCGCCTTGCCACGCGTAAAAGTTCGTTCAACAGAGCCACCGGATCGCGGATTTCTTGAATCGTGCGGTTGATGATGGCGTAATCAAAGCTTGCGTCCTTGATGTCCTTGAGGCCGCTCTCGTCCAAGTCGCGCTGGATCACTTGGACATCGTTTTCGAGGCAGTCGAGGATACCCTTGATGTTCTTTTCGATGCCGAATCCAGTGACCTTTTTTTTGCGGATAAGGTAGTCCAGCAAATCTCCGCTGCCGCAACCGAGGTCGAGCACGTGGCTCCCTTCTTTCACGAGTTTGCCCATAAGATCAAAGTCGCTCTGGTTGTGGAATACAGGAACGGCCTGCGTCCCGTTCTGCGGGATAATTTTCGAATCGAGGAAACGACCTACGGCTTTGCCGAGTTCGCCGACTTCGATGAGGAATCCGTCGTGTCCGAACTGCGTGTCGAGTTCGAGGCTCGTGACCGATTTGCCGTCGTTCAAGAGCGCGCTCGTGATGCGGCGGCTTTCGTGCGGCGGGAACAGCCAGTCCGTCGAAAGGTTCACGTTCAAAACTTCGGCCTTGATGTCCTTGAACGCTTTTTCGATGCTGCCGTATTCCGTTTCGAGGTCGAAAGCGTCTGTCGCATGCGCGATGTGCAAGTAGCTGTTCGCGTCAAAGCGATTGACGAACTTTGTGCCTTGATAACGTAAATAGCTTTCGATAGGCAGGTTCAAGTCGAACGGTGTCGAGTAGGTTACCGCGTGGTTTTTGTTTTCCTGGTCCTGCGCACGTTTGAACTTTTTCTCCATGCCCACGGCGGAAAGGTACGTGATATGGGCAAGCTTGCGTGCGTTGGCAAGCCCGATGTCCGGTTTCTCCTGACCGTCGTAGAAATCGCCGCCGTTGAAGTTCGGGTCTTGCGTGATGATGTCTCGTGCGACGACTTCGAAGCCGAGCGCCTGGCTCGAAAAACGCGGGGAACTAGCGATGACGATGATGCGCTTCACCTGTTCCGGATAGTAGATGGCCCATTTCATCGCCTGGAATCCGCCCATGGATCCGCCGATGACGCCGTAGAATTCCTTGATGCCGAGACTGTCGGCAAGTTCTTTCTGGGCGTGTACCATGTCCCCTATCGTGATGGTGGGGAAGGTGCTGCCGTAGGGCTTACCCGTGCGCGGGTTGATGGTTGCCGGGCCTGTGGTGCCCTTGCATCCGCCAAGGATGTTGCTGCAAACTACAAAGAAACGTTCTGTGTCGATAGCCTTGCCCGGCCCGATGAGTTCATCCCACCAGCCCGGCTTCTTGTCGTTTTCGGTGTACCAGCCGGCCGCGTGCGCATCGGCGGTCAACGGCGAACAGACCCACACGGCGTTGTCGCCGGCGGCGTTCAGTGTGCCATAGGTCTCGTAACGGATGGTGAGGGCGGGGAGAGTCTTTCCGTTCTCCAGCAAAAAGCCCTGTTCACCATAATCCTTGTTGAAATCCTTCGGGATTACGGGACCAAACGATTTATGCAAATATTCACTCATATGCATAAATATAGTAAAGATTTTAGTAGGAAGTAGTCGGTAGACAGTAGGAAGAGGTTGGTCTTTTGCTGATTGCCTTGCAACAATAGTTTTTGTTTATTGTTGCTTATAAATCAAGCTAACCACTAACCACTTCCTACTAAGCTCTAAGCTCTAAGTTCTACCAACTAAACCTCATACCCCATACCCCATACCTTCACTGGATCCCTCGTCGCTTCGCTTCTCGGGATGACGCGTTCTTCCTACTTCCTACTGTCTACTGCTTACTGTTTACTAACCGCTAACCACTAACCACTTCCTACTAAGCTCTAAGTTCTACCAACTGCTTACTACCTAAAAAAATTAATATATTATCTCCGTAAATGTCGATTTTAGAAGCTAAAGCGCAGATTATCCAGCTGCCCAAGTTCTTGGACGAACGTGGGAATTTGAGCGTTTTGGAATCGGGGAAGCATATTCCTTTCAGGATCAAGCGCAGTTATTGGATTTACGATGTGCCGGGAGGCTGTCTCCGCGGAAGTCATGCTTTTAGGACTCAGCACGAATTTATTATTGCGCTTTCGGGCAGCTTCGATGCTGTCATTCATGACGGTGTGGAAGAACGACGCTATTCGCTTTCGCGTTCGTACTATGGGCTTTATTTGCCGCCCATGCATTGGCGCACTCTCGACAACTTTTCGACAAATTCGCTTGCGCTGGTCGTTTCTTCGGCGGAGTTTACCGAAGAGGATTACATTCGTGATTTTGACGAGTTTATACGTGAGGTGAATAAATGAACGAGCTGGAATTAAGGAATTCGCGTATCGCCGATTGCTCGCTCATTACGCTCCCAAGGATAAGCGAACGTTCCGGAAGCCTTACGCCGATTGAGAATTCGAAGGAGATTCCTTTCGACGTTGAACGCATATTTTATTTGTACGATATTCCAGGCGGCGAGACGCGCGGCGGACATGCCCACAAGGAATGCCACCAGATGCTGGTTGCTGCGAGTGGCGCCTTTGATGTGAGGGTGTCCGATGGCAAGGACGAAAAGATCTATCGCCTGGACCGTCCGTATTTCGGGCTGCATATTCCGCCTGGCGTTTGGGCCGAGGAACTCGGTTTTTCATCGGGTTCCATCTGTCTTGTGCTCACCTCGCATGCGTTTGACGAGTCCGATTACTGGCGCGATTACGACGAGTTTTTGAAGTTCAAACAGGGAAGGGGATAGCTCCGTTCCGCTTAGAATGTAAAAGAACACCCCGGCATTTGAAATATCGGGGTGTTCGCGTAATTTATAGCACTCCGCTAATTACTGCTTGCCGTAATAGGCTCCGCGGGCGCTGCGGGTGTTCTTGTTCACGGCGCGTCCCTTGAGGTCGAACGTGCGATTTGTGCGGTTCCAGCGGAATTCGCCAGTGCGGGTGTTTATATGTCCGATGACGGTCGTGTGTTCGTTGCCGTTTTCGTCTTTGTCTACGATGACAACGTTCATGCGGTCGGGAACATCGTTGTTGATCGATAATGTATGACGTTGTTCGTACGACCCTTGGGCGTTGATTGCTGCCGGATTTGGTTTCTTGTAGATGTAGGCGCGCAAGGGCTTGATGTAGGAGCCTGCACCAATTATGACGAACTCGCCTGCGTTGGCGATGCCGTCCTTGTCCTGGGCTACATAGCCGTAGGCCGCAGCGCCATTTATTCCCTTAATTTCGTCGTCTTCGCTAGTCCAAGTTTTCTTCTGGAGTACAGGACGGAATACGTAATTGGACAAGCATTCGGGACAGTTGGTTTCGTCCTTGCCAACGTCAAGGGCGCTTTCGTCGCCCATGGTCGGCGTCTGTTGGAAGGTGACGTTGCCGTCAATTGCGACATCCGTTGCCCCCGATTTCAGCTGTATCAAATACGGGGTGTACGCATTGAGGGACCCGCGGACGATTCCCACGCATACTTCCATGACGCCGTTGTTCTTTCGGACGCCGAGGAATTTCGCGACCTGTGTGACGTTCAGGATATTGTCTGCGTTGATGTCAAACGGGAACACGATGGTGGAATAATTGGGAAGCGGATCCCCGTTTTCGTCTTGATAAGCGATTGTCGCGAACGTTCGATTGATAGTGACATCAGCCGCATCGAATCCTTCTGGAATATTGAAGACATCATTTTCACCGTAATCACCGTCGATGGAAACATGCTTGCCGTTGGCGTCCTCGTTAATCGCGATAGCTCCGTTTTTCGTATATGTTCCAAGAATGGTTGCTGCGACGCTGCCGTTAACCTGATTGTAATGTTCATCTCCTTCTACTTTATAATAAACGGTGTAGCTACCTGCGTTGACAGCGGTGGGAATTCTTTCGCTGTAGTCGTTGCCATCGAGACTGTACAGCAATTTACCGTGATTCGTTGTCCCTGCTGTTACAAGTTTTTGTTCTGTTCTGTTGTATGTTAGATTGGTTGCCGCTTGTACTGTTGTCGAGGGCGTGGCCTTCACGATTTTGAATGTTATTTGTCTAGAACCTTTGTATTCAGATTCGCTCTTTGCCGTTATCGTCACTGTAGCGGTACCGATATCTATGTTGTTTGAATATGTGATTGTCATCTCGTTAGTGATGTCTGTTGTTTTGTATAGAACGCTAACTTGGGGCTTAATTTCTTTCCCAGTCCATGGTTGATCACTAATATTGCTGATGTTGATGTAATCGTTTGTAGATATATTCGGAATCCATCTGGCATAGAAAGTCTTATTTCCTGTAGAACCATAGAGGATTTCTCTTATCTTGTTACCGGTGAAATTTTCGTTTGTGTACCATCCGCCGAAAACCCAGCTTGATCTGGTTGGGTTTGGAAGGGTAGTCGTTTTGTCGACTGTATAAGTTGTTGGGGCTGAGGATGGATTTGTGCCTCCGTGGAGTACGTAGGTTATTTTGTAATTGATAATTTGTTTTTTCGCAGATACTGAGGCTCGGTATGGCGGCATGGTAATTGTAGCGTCGTTGGTATTGGACTTGTAATTGGGTTTAACTTCGTTGTTGTTGTTATCTTTTATAGTATATACGACGGTGTATCCTTCGGAAATGTTATCCGAAAAGCCGAGGGTGATTGTGGAATTGTATGGATAATAAGCTTGATTGTCAATTGTTATGGCCGTTGTCTTGATTTTTGCTGGTGGTGTTACTTCGATTTTTCCTAAGGCGTCTGTACCAGAAACGTCTTTATTGCTGCCACTATTATTGTACATAGCGACTCCAGCGCCGGAGTGCATTTTTGTTTCGTAAATGGTCATGTCATAGTAGTAGTTGAAATTGAGGGTTCCTTCTATCTGTTCGCTTCCGACGATGGCGCCCGCATTTGAACCGGATACTTTAGTTTCCATGACACTGTTGTTTTTTATAATAGCCTTGTTGTAGCCTGCAATGCCGCCGACGGTGGCTATGGGCCTCCTATTTGTAAGATCCCCATTTACAGGATTTTCTGCAACTACAGAATTTTTCATTATACAATTAGTGATGGAACCGTAGTTTGTACCTACAATTCCGCCGACATAATTCGTCCCATCTCCTGAAGAATACACCTTGTTTAAATCGTATGCATTAGAGATTTCCCCGTAGTTGTTGCCTGCAATTCCACCGATATTGCCCACAATTTTCCCTTGTATATCAGTACGCCATTGGGCATTTAAGGTGTCGTTCTTTATGATTCCGTTTACTTCGTTTCCATTATCGTCTATTCCCTTGCTGTTGTAGCCTACAATTCCACCAAGGTATGCATATGTTGTTCGATCGTAAACGGTGCTTTTTTTGACGTTTGCGTAGATTGCTGAGCCTGCGTTACTTACGGAACTGTTTTGGATGGTGCCACCCTTGTTCATTCCTGCGATGCTACCGAGATTCACGTAATTTACTTCGTTATCTCTACTGGTAATCACGTATTCGAATTTAGTAGCTGACTCATAACGTAC
This sequence comes from Fibrobacter succinogenes, assembly GCA_902800345.1. Lineage (GTDB taxonomy): Bacteria > Fibrobacterota > Fibrobacteria > Fibrobacterales > Fibrobacteraceae > Fibrobacter > Fibrobacter succinogenes_H. The sequence goes on along the minus strand of CADCDO010000021.1, from coordinate 67,675 downwards.
GTTTTTTACTACAGCCCCAGGACCGAGAACGCCGAATATTCCCCAATTAATGTATCTTGATTCGGTTTGAGTCCCGTTGCTTTGCGTTGTGAAGACTTTTTCAATGGATCCAGAGTATTCACTTACTTGGAGTCTTATGTGTTTCCCGTCGAAAGTGCCTCTGAATGGTGTTGCTATGGTGCCAATGGGCGTATGTATACTACGACCACCAGTATTACGGATTGTTAAATCCTGTAATTTTAAATAATCATAATTGTTTTCAGGTACAACTTCGAACGTGTAACCTTTACAGCTGTTGCCCTGCTTGTTTACGTAATCTATCAAAGCTGAGATGTCATTAGTGTTTTTTATAGTGTACACACCCTTGCTACTGGGAGTCATTTGCCCGATTGTGGGGTATGTTTCTGCCCATGATGATACTGTTGAAAGGGATAGGAGGAGTACGGTTACGATACTCCAGGTCCATGTTTGTTGTGTGGTCTTGTTTGTCATTTTTTCTCGCATTGGTTGATACGTTAGCAGGAATTTGAAATGTTATTCAAAAACATTACAAAAAATATACAAAAATACTTCTTATTTTCAATACAAAAAAAAATTGAAATTCTTTTATTTGCTACGTGTCCGCCGTATGTAAATTTTTTTAAGCATGTTTAGCTCTTGTTTTGAGCTTGCTGTTCGATGTAATTTGTTGACTATCATACAGTTACGGTTTGTTGCTCGAACCTGGAAATTCTTGAAATAAAAATTTACAATTGTTTTATCCCCCTAAATTAGGGCTCTATCGATATGTTTTTTTGCGGTTTTTCTCGTATCGAACGAATCATTCATTATTATATTTCATTAAAACCATAAGCCATCCGGCTTGAAATTTTTCTTAACTAAAGGACAAACATGAAACGTTTCTCTCTCTTTGCTATGGCAATTTTAGTCTCCAGCTTCGTCGCTTGCAATCAGGCTTCCGCTGGCGGTTCGTTCAACCAGCAGGCCCGCCTCGACAGCCTCGAAAAGGATTTTAAGCAGGTCAAGGAAGAATTTGAAATCATCAAGTACGCTCTCGACAAGCGCGGAATTTCCCTCGAACAGGCCCGCAAGGAAATGGAAGAGGATAACAAGGTTTGGGATATTCCTGATGAAGACAGCCCGGTCTTTGGCAACACCAAGAACCCGAAGCTCACGATTGTCGAATTTACCGAATTTCAGTGCCCGTACTGCTCCCGTATCGCTCCGGTGATGCAGGACCTCAACAAGAAGTATCCGGACCAGATCAAGTTCGTCTACAAGCACTTCCCGCTCAGCTTCCACTCCAACGCCCAGGCCGCAGCGGCATCTTCTATCGCAGCACAGAAGCAGGGCAAGTTCTGGGAATACCGCTACGCACTCGCTCCGCATAGCCGCGAACTTTCCGATTCCATCTACCTCGTTGTCGCTAAGGAAATCGGTCTCAACGTTGAACAGTTCAAGAAGGACATGGTGCTCGACTCTGCCATGAAGGCTCGCATCGACAAGGACTTCCAGTTGGGCGTCAAGGTTGGCGTTCAGGGCACTCCGAACTTCTACATCAACGGCAAGCGTCAAGACCGCTTCAGCCCGGATCTCGTAGAAAAGATGTTGAAGGAAGCCAAGTAATTTCGTTTTCAAGCGTGCACGCTAATGAATTTGGCGTGTACGTTTTTTCTTATAGAAGATTTTAAATTAAGGTAAAAAACAACAAAAGGATGCACAATATGATTAAGCAATCATTGAAAGTTGCCTCGCTGGCCATTCTTGGCTTAAGCGTTACAGCTGCAATGGCTCAGCCGAAAAGACCGCATCTGGCCGTGTACAAGTTCTTCGATGAACAGTATCGTCCGGGCGGATACGACTACTCTTACGGCGGAACGAGCAAGGGCGTTACCATCACTAAGACTGGTGGTTTCAAGTCCAAGGCTGCCTTGAACATCAAGCTGGACCCGAAGGAATACTCCGGTGCTTCCATCTGCCTTTACAATGAATTTTTTAACTTGGACAAGTTTATGCTCGACTCCAGGGTCGAGTTCATGATCAAGGGCAAGAACGGCGGCGAAGCCGTTAAAGTCGGCCTCTTGGACGAAGAAGTCAGCGACGGCAAGAAGACTCAGGTTGTGCTTCCGTTGAACAAGTACATCGATGGTGGCTCCGTGACGACAGACTGGAGGAAGGTTTCCATTCCTCTCGTGGACTTCCCGGATCGTGGCCTTTATTGGGACAACACCCGCAAGTCCGAATTCCCGGCCCGTATCGACTGGGACAAGATTGCGGAAATTCGTTTCTCCATCGACAAGAGCGCTGCTAGCGAATTCGAAGTCTGGGTCGACAACATCGAAATTGTGAAGGGTGGCCCGAAGGCAGCTCCGAAGCAGCAGATGATTTACTGGGACGAAAACGAAGACATCATCGACGGTCCGGCAAACCCCGAAAAGCTTGACGGCAAGGCGAAGACGCTCGCTACGTTCTACGACAATCAGGTCAAGGGCTTTGCTTACAACTACGGTGGTCTTACCGCCCAGCGTGAAGCCAAGTCCAATACCCCGGGCAACAGCAATGTGCTCGCCATGTACATCGACAACAACGACTGGTCCGGTGTGACCTACTCGCTCGGTGAAGGCAAGTACATCGACCTTTCCAAGGTCCGCAACAAGGGTGGTCTCTACTTCCTTCTGGATCAAGGGTAAGCTCGGCGGTGAAAAGCTCTACGTCGGTATCCTCGACAACCAGGGCAACGACATCAAGAGCCAGACCAAGGTCGGCCTCAATGACTGGGCCAAGGTTTCCAAGGATTGGCAGCTTGTGAAGATTCCTCTCAAGCGCTTCACCGACAAGGGTAAGGCTTGGGACGCTAACAAGTCCGCTGAAGTGGCCAAGGACGTGAAGTGGGACAAGATTCAGGAAATCCGCTTCTCCGTGGGCAAGGGCGAAAACCAGGGCGAACCGGGCAAGCCGGCTCCTGTGACAGTCTTCGTCGACCAGATCACGTTCACCGAGAACATCGACTGGGTGGATCCGGATCTCAAGTGGGATTCCTTCAAGTCCAACGAAAAGGATCTCATCATCACCGACTTCGAATCCAAGTTCTCGAAGGATTTGTGGGAACCGTCTACGGGTCCGAAGTCCCAGCTTAACTTCAAGATCGAAAACTGCCCGGAATTCAAGGGCAACTGCTTGAACATCCAGCACTACCTCCTCGCAGACTGGGTGGACGTCGTGTTTGACATGAGAAAGACCGGACGTCCTGCAGTGGACCGCGACTGGACGAAGCACTGGGGCATCATGTTCGATGTCTATTCCGAAAAGGCTTGGCAGTCCATCACTGTCCAGGTGTCTGATGCCGGCAACGAAATCTTCGTGTCCAACGTCGGTGCTCCGAAGGGCAAGACGACGCTGCTCGTTCCGTTCCGTACCTTCGGCAAGTTCCCGTACTATCAACCGCCTGACGCTATCGAAAACGGTCTCTTCGACCTCAAGGGTGTCGTCTCTCTCGACTTCAAGCCGAGTGGTGAAGGTACTGCCGGTGGCTTCAAGATTGACAATGTCCGCTTGACCAACCAGCGTGAAGTCAAGGCCAAGGAACGTCCGCCTGTAATCAAGGTCGTGGTGAAGGGCGAAAAGGATGTCCTCAACCCGAATATTTCCGGTGGCCTCTTCGGTATCAACGCCGCCCTCTGGGATGGCGACATGCTCGACAACAAGAACTTCAAGGTTCAGACTCGCGAATTTGCCAAGCGCATCAACCACGGCATTATCCGTTACCCGGGTGGTCTCCGTGCTGATGACGACCACTGGAAGGAAATCCTCGACAACCACGACTGGATGGTCGATACCGGGTCTCCGTGCTGATGACGACCACTGGAAGGAAATCCTCGACAACCACGACTGGATGGTCGATACCGACGAATTCCTCGAATGGTTGAAGAAGACTGGCAGTAACGCCATGTTCACTGTGAACTTCGGTTCCGGCACGGAAGAAGAAGCCGCTGCCTGGGTGAAGCACACCAACATCGACAAGAAGGCCGGCATCCTCTACTGGGAAATCGGTAACGAAGTCTATGGTAACTGGCATCCGTACTACGAAAAGTATGGTAAGGACGGCGGTACCATCTATGGTAAGCGCGCCCGTAAGTTCATCGAAGCCATGAAGAAAGTTGACCCGACCATCAAGGTGGCTGTGCTCGGCGTTCTCGAAGGCGACTGGAACGAAAAGGTGCTTGCCGAAACAGGTGACATCGCTGACGGTCTTATCGTCCACCATTACCCGCAGCACTTCGGTGAAGAAAACGACTTCGCCATGCTCTCCGCTCCGCAGACGCTCACGGCTATCTACGAACGTTTGCACAAGGTCGTTGACCGCTGGACAGCCCAGTTCAACAAGGACAAGAAGATTGAACTCTGGCTCACCGAATGGAACTCCGTCGACTTCAACCCGGGTCCGCAGACTTTGTCTGTCGAAAACGGCTTGTTCGTTGCTGCGGTATGCTCGCTACTGAAAACGTCGATAACGCTCAGTACTGGGATATCCACAACGACATCACTCCGGAAGGCGGTGACTACGGTTACTTGACCCGTTCCGGTGAAGACTGCATGAACTGCCCGCGTCCGAGCTACTGGGCATTCCAGATGGCATCCGATGCTCTCCGCGGCAAGCTCATGAAGACCACGATCAAGGGTGACGAAGACGCTCTCCTCACGGCCTACTGGACCGAGAACGGCAACAAGAAACAGTTGCTCCTCGTGAACAAGAGCCCGTACAGCGACTTCGACATCAAGCTCGACATTCCGGGCTTCAAGGGCAAGGCTAAGGTCCAGACCCTCGACAAGTCTTCTGAAAAGCTCAAGGAAGGCTGGGCAAATGACCCGTCCAAGAATGCCAAGACAGTCGATATCACGAAGGGTATCAAGGTTGCCAAGCGCACCCTTACGCTCATTACTCTCGAGTAATTAAATAGGATTCAAAAAGCAAAGGGACTCCGCTTTTCTGCGGAGTCCTTTTTTGTATATTATGAAAAACTTATTTTGGATATATTATATGAACTATAAATATTTTCTTTTGTCTTCAGCGCTTTTGTTGGCTTGCGGAGACAATTCTACGAACCCGTCTGAAAATGCGGCGGGAGAAACGCTAAGTTCTTCTAGCCATGCAAAAAATTCTTCTAGCAGTTTGCGCGGAACATCTAGCGAAGTTGAACAAAATAAAAGCTCTTCTTCTGCGGCGAACCTGGAATCCGACAGCATATTCGTAGACCCTCGCGATGGCCAGGAGTATCCGATATTTACTATCAAGAGCCAACGTTGGCTAGCCCGCAACATGAATTACGCAATTGATTCAAGCTGGTGCTATAACAATAATGAAAAGAATTGTGAGCAGTTGGGGCGCGCCTATTCTTGGGAATCCGCAAAGCAAGCTTGTCCTGAAGGGTGGCGGCTACCGACTTCCAAGGACTGGTTGTCGTTGATAAAATTCAGTTCGACGGAAGGTAATATCTATTATGGAAGTTTGTACGATTCCAAAGGTTTCCACCTTATGAAAGCGGGACACTATTCGGAATGGAATGATAAGCTCAAGTGGAATAGTGCAAATGAAAGTGCCTATTTCTGGGATGCCGAAGAAATTAATGATGAATATGCTGCTTCGATGACATTCTATTCGGAGCGCAATTATTTGTTTTTGGATTCAGCAAATAATGGATACGTGCTCTCAAAAAAGAGTGATAAACTCTCTGTTCGTTGCATTCATGAAAACAAGGGCACGATGAAAGATTCTCGTGATGGTCAGACGTACAAGACGATTCGATTGGCAAATCAGATTTGGATGCAGGAAAATCTGAATTATGTAACAGATTCCAGTATGGAATACACGGGTCGAAACGCGATAAAGAATTCTGGGCGACTTTACAATCATTCGGCTGCAATGAATGCTTGCCCACCGGGTTGGCGTTTGCCGTCTTCTAAGGAGTGGAATACTCTTCTTAGTTACAAGGATTCTTCGGAGGCTATTATAGATAGGCTTTCTCTTAGGTCATCTAATGGCTGGATTGGTTTAACGTTCAGTTATAGTGACGACGACTTTGATTTTACTGCAATTCCTGCCGGTACTTGCTATGATTATAGTTTAATAGATGAAGGTATTTTATGTTCCGATGCTGGAACTCATACTGCATTTTGGACTAGCTCGGAAGATCCGGTAAAGGAAAAATATGAATGTGCTTCGACGGATTTGATCGGATATGGTTGTGATCCTGAAGCTTACATCAGTATCCGGTGTGTTAAGGAATAGGGCTTAATGAACAGTCCTTCTGGCGTGACGGAGATTGAAATTTCAACCTTTATGCCAGATGGCTGCAAGATTTGTAAGGTGATTTCCAATTCTTGACGTTGAAATATGTTGTTCAGAAAAGCCTCGGCGATCCGAAAGGCTTTTCTGCTTAACGAAAGCTTGGCTTTGGGCTGAGCTTTTTCTATCTTTTTTGGCATGCAGAACGAATACAATGAAGAAAAAATCAAGGGCAACCCGATTGCTCTTTTGCCGGTCGCCATTTTCTTGGTCCTTTATTTGGGACTGGGCATCACGTTTGAATATGTCCTCAAGATTCCGATGGGATTTTACAACATCCCGATCGTTGCGGCTTTTCTGGTTGCGATTTTTGTCGCGTGTCTGCAGAACCGCAAGCTGAATTTTGACAAGAAGATGAACATTATGGCGGGGGCGCTTGGCGACCGCAATATTTTCTTGATGATTCTCATCTTTCTTTGTGCGGGCATTTTTGCAGGAATCCTCGGACGTTCGAGTGCGTCTGCTGCGGCGTACTTGCTGTTGGACTTTATTCCGGCTCAGTTTGCGGTGGTGGTTCTTTTTGTTGTGGCGGCGTTCGTCTCAACGGCGATGGGAACGTCGGTGGGAACGATTGCAGTCGTTTCGCCGATTGCCGTCGAAGTGGCCCAGATGGCGGGATTTGGCGTTCCTTTCTGTGTGGCGACGGTGATTGGCGGTGCCATGTTCGGCGACAACTTGAGCTTCATTTCGGATACGACAATCGCGGCGACATCGACGCAGGGCTGCAAGATGAAGGACAAGTTCCATGTCAACTTTATTATCGCGCTCCCGGCGGCACTTTTGGCGGTGGCGATTATTACGGCGATTTCGTTTGCAACACATGCGAATACCGTTGCGGATAACTCTTATAACTTGATTCAGCTTATTCCTTATGTCCTTGTTTTGGCACTTGCGCTTACGGGTATCAACGTGTTTACGGTATTGCTGGTGGGGATTGTTGCTGCGGCAGTTGTCATGGTCGGCTTTGGACCGCTTGACATGATCGGACTTTTGCAGAATATCGGAAACGGAATTTCGGGCATGTACGAGACTATTCTTGTGGCGGTGCTGGTGAGCGCCTTGTGCGGGCTCATCCGCATACATGGCGGCTTTGCCGCTTTGCTAGACTTTATCCATAAGGTCTTCAAGGGACACCGCAGCGGTCAGGTCGGAGTCGGTCTTTTGGTAAGTGCGCTGGACATTGCGACGGCGAACAATACGGTCGCTATTGTGATGGCGGGCCCGATTGCAAAACAGATGGGCGACGAGTACAGAATTTCACCCAAGAAAACGGCTTCGCTTTTGGATATTTTCAGTTGCGTGGTGCAGGGTATATTGCCTTATGGTGCGCAGATGCTGGTGGCGCTATCCGCAATTTCTTCGGCTTTGCCAAACGCCAAGGTGAGCGCTTTCGACTTGATTCCATACATGTTCTATCCGTTCCTTTTGCTGGTCAGTGTCCTTGTGTTTATCGCGATTTCACCTCGCAAGAGCAAGGCTTAGAATTCTGAACTATTAGGACCGGACAATTTGTATATTGGTCCTATGCTCCGTTGCTTTGGTCGTGTTGCCTTTTGGCTGTGTGTATTCCTTTTCAATTCTTGACGTTGAAATATGTTGTTTGAAAAAGTCTCGGCAATGCGAAAGGCTTTACTGCTTAACGAAAGCTTGGCTTTGCACTGAGCTTTTTCTATGTTTCTTGAATTGCAGGACGAATACATTGAAGATGCAACATCCCGATGGATTGTGAGTGAGGCGGAATACGATTGTGCGACTTTGTATGACGTGTTTTACGTACTTTGGGGAGGAAAATTTCTTGCTTAGTACGTAAAATAAAATTGCTTAATTTGTGTGTTACGTACTTGGGCTGTGTTTTGGGGGCTTTTAGTACGTAATTTTGCAATTTTTGGGTCTGAAAACAGCAAAATTTCGGTCGTTTGGAACTTTAAGGGGGCATAAATGCCAATTTTGGACGTGTTTTTTTCGTTTTTTACGTACTAACTGCTCAAAATTAAGCCTTGCAGTACGTAAATGGTGAGACTAGGGCTTTTTTAAATTCTGTTTTTACGTACTAAGTGCTTTAAAACAACTCTTGCAGTACGTAAATATCGTGGTTCCAGTACTTCATCATTATGTATATTTGCTTTATGCGTGTTTATTTTGACCATCTACGTTTCGCATTGTTCGAGCGTTCAGCGTTGCGTGTACGTGGTGCGTTATGTGCGTGTTCTGCGTTGTGCGTGCACCTTTGGGCATTCCTTGTGAGTGGGGTATTGTTTTTGCCGGGCGTCCTGTTTGCAGCGGAAATCGTGGCTGAATCTGGTTTAGAACATTATTCGCAAAGAGAATGGAGTAATGCTGCCGGAAATACAATGGATGGTGCTTCAGGAAACGCTCTTTTTAAAGCTTCTGATACCGCTACAGGGCGTTTTACTGACCGTGCGGATTCCCTTGTTAAGTTAAATTCCGTGATGGACTTGTTCGTGCAACGGGCCAACGAATCTACAATTGAGCCGGATTCTGCCGTGATAGCCCAAAGAGTTCTTTATTTGAAATTCTTAAAACAGAAGGCCGAAGCCGATTCGCTTCGTTCGGCGATGCAAACGTCATTAGCTGAAAAACGTTATGACGATTTCAAGAAAACTGTTGCGGATGCTGAAATTTTTGAAAAAGAAAATCCGCCGCATCAGGTGATTTGGGAAAGTCAAAAAATTTGGATAAAGTATTTTATCAAAGATTTTGATTTTTTAAGCGATGTCGATTCCGTGTCTTTTTATAAGCATTACGCTTCTCGTTATGGCTATTATGCAGAAATGCTTCGTTCGCAAATGGATTCCGGGTCGTTCGAGGAAACTCTTAAAGAGGTTGAAAATGAAAGTGATCGGGTTTTTATACGTCTTTTGCTTATGAAAATGACGGAGCGTCAGGACAATATTTCTGAATTGATTTTAAAATATAAGTCCAAACTTACCAAGAAAAAACAGCTGGATTATCTTGTTGAAAATTATTGGGATGTGACCGGCATTGACAAACGCATATATGGCGGAATTTCCATAGGCGTTCCTTATTCGTTGTATTTGGGGGATATTTCAAAACGCATGGAATCGGGTTTTGGAACTAAGCATGGTTTGAATGGTGTTATAGATATAAGTTTTGTTTATAATGATTTTTTACATGAGTTTATTATTGATTGGAATTACGGTGATTATAATAATGTTGATTCCTTAGATTTTTATGATTCGAATGTTGACTATAATTTGGGCTATACTTTTTTGAATGCTGAATACTTGCGCCTTTATAGCTTTATATCGCTTGGGTATGGCAAAAATATGCTCCTCTGCAAAAGTCATGAAGATGACGATTGCCTTGATAAAGTTGTCCGTGATTATTTTTCGTTTGGCGCAGGTGGCATGGCCGATGTCCTTTTTACAAAAAGACGTCCATTTCAATTAGGAATCCGCTTAAGGACTGGAATCAAAAATGTTTGGGCGGATAATCTTGTGAACGCTTCAGGCTACCGATGGTATGGTTCTGTCGAATTACTTTTCCTTTATTATAAAAAGGGTAAACTCGAATTTGATTATTGAATTGTAGGGGGCCGTTGAAATGATTGTAAAAAGGTTGATTGCTTTGCTTCTGTTGCCATTTTGCTATGGCGATGAAAATGTTGACTTTGATTTGGTGGCGGATAAATTTTCGCAATTGCAGACGGTCTCTCAAAAAATGGAAACGGCTCCAGTCGCTTATTACGGAACCCATCTTGAAAGAGTGCTTTATTCGATTGATGACAAGCAGAAGCTAGAATTGAAAGTGGCTAAAAATTATCCGCAAGTTTACAAGGCATTTGTTGACTGGAGTGCTTATAAGCAAAAAATGCTGAACGAGCGCTTGGCTCAGGCCCCCGAAAAATATCGCAGGATATTTGAAAAGCGAAATGCCGCAATAGTTCAACACGGGTATTTTTTAATTCACGACTTGATCCTTGTTGAAAAAATCTATGACAAGACTACGAAAAAATGGGTTACGCCTAAGCCCGAAGAATCGAGAAAAAGCTTGTTTTATATGGCTTATGTCGGAACCGATATTTCCATGGATTCGTCTTCTTGGAAATTTTCTCAACGGTTGATGAATCTTTTGGTTGTTGATGAATTTGATGTTATTCGAAGTTCTGATAAAAAAAGAATATTTTTCCTTGACGGATTTTCTCAGGAGTGCGATAATTTGACGGATTCGTCAACTTTTGAAAACCTGCGTTATTATCCAGTTCGATTAAAGTATTATGTTCCTGAAAATCCTGCCGTAGAAGTCCGTGAAAAAATGCAAGCGCTCATCGAAAATGGAAACTATGCGGCTGCGGACATGCTTGCCGATTCTGCGGATTTGGCTCCTCGCTCAAAGATAATCCTAAAAATTCTAAATCGCGATTATGATTTTATTCTAAATAAAGATTCAACGATGTACTATTTGGATAACTATAATAATTATTATTATGTAGATGGATTAGATTCTGCCTTGGATAAAACTGTTCGGCGGGCGTATGAAGAGGGCTCGTATTGCGAGACGGTGCAGAACGTGCCCGATGTCGATGCGTCTGCGGTTTGCGATGTTGTCGAAAAAGTCGCTTTGTATAAACAACCGCAACGGATTTATAAAGAATACGGAGATGCTATATTTAATGGTTCTATTGATTTAGGACAGCCTTCTTTGAAGGGCAATTTCTCAGATTATAACCCGTTGCTTTATGTTGGATTTAATCTTAATTTTTCCTTTGAAAATTGGGTTTACGGGATCGAATTGACTTTTCATATTTTAGATGCTCACTGTGATTCTTGCGGAACGCTTGATATTGGCTTTCAAGGGTTGCTGGGCTACACATGGTTGAAATCGAAATATATCGAGGGCGTTGTCTTTGGAAATCTGGGATTTGCTGGCTTTGCTGGCTTTGTGTCTTCGGGTAAAACTGATGAAAAGAAAAAATCTATTTCTGCTGGGGAAAATTATTTCCGCTATGGGTTTGGGGCCTACTTTGATTTGCTTTTCCCTAATTTCATTGGAAAACCGGTTCCGTATAGAGGTCATACGGTGACACGTTATGGTGTGCGATTGAAATTGGGCTTCATGAACATGAATAATACAAGGAATTGCCAAGCTCACGGAATTTTGCCCTACATTTCACTTGGCTTTACTTGGCATTCCATTTTTGGAATGATTACGGCGGTTGATCCGTCCTATAGGCCTAGAAAGTATTATCAGGCAGAACGCTTAAAAAAACTGGATTATGTCTATGTTGATTGAGCGGTGTTTTTTCTAAATTGTGTGGACGGAAACCATTATGAAACACCTCTTCGCTTTATTGCTTCTTGTCGTTTCGGTCGCCTCATCGTCCGTTTGGGCCGGGCCATTTACTGTTTTGGCCGAACCGTTTTCGCATGACGGCTTGTTTGCGAATGCGGCGATGGGGCTTGGGTATGCTTCGTTCGAAAATGTGGATGGCGAGGCCTCTTTGACGGCTGATGGCTTTGGAGTGAAACTCCATGGCAAATTGGGTTATTATGTCGTTCGCGGTTTAGCTTTGCATGCAGACTTGGGCTATGTGATGTATTCCAATTTCAGGGAAGCACGATATGGGCTTCCGTTGTATCAGGAACATGATTTTTATGTGGTGAGTTCTGTTTTTGTCGGCGGGGGAGTGACCTATTACGTGCCTGTTTGGGACAATGTTTTTTTGAGTGGTGCGCTAGGTGTGACGGGTTACAGGCTCAATAGTCGTAAATATTCCGGCAACACGGGACTCAGGGCTTTTAGCTTTGATATGGGTGTCGGTAAGGATTGGTGGATGAGCGAGAATATTGGATTGGGAGTTTCGCTGTCGTACAATTCCGGTGAATACTGGTCCAAGGACGATGGGGTTTTCCGTTCATCGTCGGTGATGCTCATGTTTTCTGTGATGCTGAATTAATTTTTCCGTATTCTTCTTTCTTCCCTTCGCAAAACAGCAGGAGTCCCTTTTATCGGAACCTTTTGTGCTGTCCTATTCTTCAAAGTTTTTTTTGAGTGAAATCTCGGGGCTTTAGGGCACCGCCCTTTCCCTACCTACAATTTTTACATGAATTTCACTGTCTACTTCCTACTTCCTACTTCCTACTTTCCTATATTTTCCACGCAAAAATTTTTAACAAGGACATTGTTATGGCAAAGATTGCTATTCTCGGTTATGGAAACCTCGGTCGCGGTGTGGAATGCGCCGTGAAGCAGGCTCCGGATATGGAACTCGTCGCCGTTTTCACGCGTCGTGACCCCGCTACGGTCAAGATCCAGACGGCTGGCGTTCCGGTGCTGAACGTTTCTGAAATGGAAGCCTGGAAGGACAAGGTGGACCTGCTCATCATCTGTGGCGGTTCCGCTACCGACCTGCCGGTGCTCACCCCGAAGTACGCTGCCATGTTCAACGTGATCGACTCCTTCGACACGCACGCCAAGATTCCGCATCACTTCGCTGCCGTCGACGCTGCCGCCAAGGCCGCCGGCAAGATCGCGATGATTTCCGTCGGTTGGGACCCGGGCATGTTCAGCCTGAACCGCGTGTACGCCCAGTCTATCCTCCCGGAAGGCAAGGACTACACGTTCTGGGGCAAGGGTGTTAGCCAGGGCCATAGCGACGCTGTCCGCCGCATCAAGGGCGTGAAGAACGCCAAGCAGTACACCTGCCCGGTGGAAGCCGCTCTCGAAGCCGTGCGTAGCGGTTCCATGCCGGAACTCACCACGCGTCAGAAGCACACGCGCCTGGTTTACGTTGTTGCCGAAGAAGGTGCCGACAAGGCCTACATCGAAAACGCCATCAAGACGATGCCGAACTACTTCGATGAATACGACACCACGGTGAACTTCATCAGCGAAGAAGAATTCAACAAGAACCACAGCGGCCTCGCTCACGGCGGTTTCGTGATTCGTACCGGCAAGACCGGCATGAACAAGGAACACACGCACGTGATCGAATACAGCCTCAAGCTCGATTCCAACCCGGAATTCACGACGAGCGTTCTCGTGGCCTACGCCCGCGCCGCTCTCCGCATGAAGGCTAACGACGGCAAGACCGGTTGCTTCACCGTGCTCGACGTGCCGCCTGCATACCTCAGCACGCTCAGCGACGAAGACCTGCGCGCTCACTGCCTGTAATAGGTATGAGCTCGGCGCCCTTCTGGGCGCCTTTGAGGTATGGGCGCGTCTGCCTTCGGCAGACTTTGAGCAAAAAGAAAATCGCCTCGGGTAAGTCCCGGGGCTTTTCTTTATTTTAAACCCTAATCGTTTTTGACGCAACGGATACCGAAGCGGAAACGGTCGACTTTATCAATCTGCTTTTTATAAATAGTCCTAGGGCTTGTCGAAAGATTGTAGTAGTATCCTGCATTTACATTAATAAGACTCTCGGCACCGATGCATGCGGCCGGTTCATTTCTGCTCCTTGAATCGTAGCAACTATTGGGAAGAAGGCCAAATCCATACTTGTCGTAGCCTCTTTCGCGTGATGGCCACGCGAAAGGGTCTTTCAAATCGTAGGCGTAATTTAAAGAGTCTTTTGCGCGAACGAAGGCGAGCAGACTGTCCCAATCTGCGGTAGTGGATATGTGCCAGCCTTCAGGGCATAATGGCTCCAGGGTATCTGCCGAGAACGGATATGTGTAATGCATTCCATAGTGGTCGCAGGAATCGCGATAGCAGGTGGCTGTGCTTGATGCATAATTCAAGTTCTCTGCCATCCATGTTACGCCGTTGATTTCTACGGTCTTGTATTCGTGTCCATCGCGGTTGTCTGTAAGTGTGCCGTATGTTCCTGTGTATCCGTAAGGTACTTTTTCTTCGCTGACGCAACGGATGTTTCCTTTGTAATTAACATTTGATAAAAGTTTTGCAATGTATGTTGTATCGCTAATGCCATCGCCATGATAAACGTCTAGAACATAAGTGATGGAGTCGTCCAATTCTGTAGCTGACCATAAAAATGCATTTTTATCTTTGGCGTAAAATGTGCCGTTTTTATGCTGGGAACCCATCGTTACAAGTGAAAATCCAGAGCTGTTGTTTCCATCATAACCAGGATTTTCTGCGGACACTAAACTGTATGTATGTTTGGTTGGTGATCCTATATATAACAGAGTGTCAAAATCCTTTTTTGTGGGCAAGTGCCATCCTGTAGGGCATGCGTTTTTTGCTTCTTCGTATGTGTAGAACCGTCCATAACGGTTGCAATAAAAATCGTCTTTAGAGTTGTTGTAACAGATGCTACTATCCGTTTTGTAATTCAAGTTTTCCGCCATCCATTTGGTGTGTCCAATGTTTATTGTCTTGTAGGTTCTGTTGTCGCGGGTGTCGGTAAATGAGCCATATTCAAGGTTCGGATTCATCAAGCTTAAGGTATCGTCTAACAAACGTCCCTTCATGCAGAACAGTCCGGACACATTCGAGGTGTCGTCTTCGATTTTCGCGATGTTCGAACCCTTTGCAAATACGACTCGACCTACAATCTGTCCTTTTCTAGAGCCTCCAATAAAGAAACTTGCGCCCTTGTCATCCGTGGGCTTGATGCCGACTCCAAACGCATCAAGGGCATGGTCGTCGCCCCAGCCTTCCGTCGCTTTGAGTGTGTACCCAGCAAAACAGGAGCCTCCAACGGTATATAAAAGGTTACTCCATTCGGTTCTGGTAGGAATGTGCCACTCAAAGGGGCATTCTTTCTTGCCGTTTCCCACAATGAGCATTTCAAACGGTCCATATTCGGTACCATTATGCCACCAAGGTCCAATTCTAACGCTACCGTCTTCATTTCTTGTACACTTATTTTCCCCGTTTTTATTGCAGGCCATCGTTGAAATAAAAGATTGTGGCTTAGCGCCACCACATACCTTCCGGTCGTCGCCTCGCACACCAAATGTATTTTCTGGCCTACTCACATCGGGGATCAAATCGCCCTTTATGCATCGCAGCATGCCTGATTCCGTAAATTTTGAAGCATAATCATAGTAATCGTCAACATTATCAAAACTAACTCCAACAAAATAGGGTGTAAAGCTTTCTTTTCCAAATTCCACTTGCGTTGCCATGAAGAAACTCGATGCTGCCGAATTTCTTTGGGGGGGAATAGAAATTGAAAATCCATATGAATCCACTCCATTATAAGGCGGCTCGTTATCCTTGGATAACAGATAAGGGGCTAGTCCCTCATATTTGAGGAAATAAGGGTGGGAACCATATAATTTTTCAAACAAAATATCCCAATCGTCCCATACAGGAATCCTCCATCCATCCGGGCAAATGCCCTGAATAGGGTTTTCGCAGATGGTTGTGTGTCCGCACTGGGATTTTGTAGAATCGATAATTTCTCCCCAAGTGTAGATTCTTCCATACTTGCTGCAATCCTTGTCGCCCTCGATGCATCCGAGACTTGATGCGGGTGCGTAGTTCAGGTTCTCCGCCATCCAAGTCTGTCCTTCGACAGTAATGGTTTTGTACTCATGCCCATCACGTTTATCAATGAATGTTCCTTTTTTAACTTTGGACGTATCGTAAGCTGGTTTGTAAGAAGATGATGAAATGTCGGATTTGGAACTGCTTGATAGTGGATCCGTTTTGGAACTTGAGCTGTTCTTGGATTTACTGGAATTTGAATCCTCTACATTCGAGGATGAGGATTCATCTTCGGTATTGGCTGATGCGGATGAATCGTCACCGCAGGCTACCATGGCAAAAGAGAATGCTATTGCGGACAAAAACTGAAAAAATTTCATATTTTCCCTGAACATTGAATAATGTGTTCAATGATTCTTGTATTTCTGGTAAAATACAAATTTTCTTTGTCGAAAATAGCGTTACTTCAATTTTTCCTTCAAAGCGGAAATCTCTTCTGGGGTCAACCCGTATTTTTCCAGATATTTTTCTGTGGCGGAGGCCCAGTCAATATTGCCTGTGTCGGGGATGTCGATTCCCCTGGCGCGATAGACGACCTTTAGATTCCTTAGAACGACGGCTTTGAAAAAGTCTACCTGTTGCCCGTTCAGGATGGTTTGTGTTCCATCGGTGACATAGTAGTAGTTGCTGAATGTCTTTGCGTAATCGGCTTGGATTTCTTCGGTAGTAGCCCCCATCAGCGCTTCCAGAATGGCGATTGAAAAGCCGGTACGGTCCATGCCATAGGTGCAGTGTACCAGGTACGGCCCTTCGTGTTCGATCATGTAGCGGAACCCTTTTGCAAGTCCCTCTTCGAAAGGCCTGGAAAAGAACTCTACAGGTAATGCCAAAAAGATGGCGTTCTGCGATGCGTAATAGGAACTGTCGAAGTCCCTGAAGGATCTTGCGCTATTTTCCGTGTCTGCAAGGTTGATAAACGTGGCGACGCCCGCTTCTTTCGCGAGGGAATCCACTTTGAGATTGCGTCCGAGGCCGGGGTCGATGGGGCTGGAGGAACGGTAGAGCTTATTTTTTCCCATGCCTGTGGTGCGGACTTCCCTGAAGTTTGCGAATTCTTCAATGGAAAGGGTCGGGTAATTTTCCGTGTAAACGCCCATGTACTGGACATTGAGCATTTCGAGACCGAACTTAAAGCCGCCCTTGTCTTTCATGGACACGATGACTTCTACGGGAGTCTTTACGTCGGTGATTCCAAGGACTTCTGCCAGTTCCCCGTTATGCATGGTCAAGAGCAGGCTGTTGGAACCGCTTATTGCCGAAAGCACGAACCATGCGATGGGCACGTCACCCGAGGCTTCCGCTACCGGCATTTCAAGGGTGTCGTAGCCGTTTATCGCCACAGTCACGATGTCGCCGAGTTCGAATTTAGTCAGGAAGGAATCCGCCGGAAAGTCCAGATACAGTCTGCCGGAAAAGAGCTCGCCTGAGTCGTTTCCCGAAATGTAGGTGTGGAGTGCGTTCCTCTCGTCAAAACCTGTAAAGAGCTTTGTTGAACCCTCTGTTGAGTCGGGGTTTGTTGTTTCTTTTTGGATTGAATCGGGCTTTGTGGCCTCTTTTTGGGTTGAATCGGGCTTTGTGGCCTCTTCCTGTATTGGCCGGGACTCTCCAATCCCTTCTGTAGGAAATGGCGGATTTGATTCGGTACAGGCTAGAAATACCTGTGCGCAGAAAAGGAATGCAGCAAGAATAGAGTACTTCTTTGGCATCTGGAATATGTGTTCCCTCGTTGGCGGTTTATGCTAGTGATTTTGGGTTGTACTCTATGAAATATATTCTTTTATATTCCGTATAGTCTGTTTTCTGCTAGACATTTTGCCAATTTTCCGTATTCATACACGAAATCGTCGCGAATCGGGTTGGCCCCGACGGCCTTGACGAGGGCGCTGGCAAGTGTTCCGCGTTTGAATAGGCTTGCGAGCAGTTCCTGCGAGTGCGAAGAAATTTTGCTTTTTACCGTGTCGGTGATTTTTTGGACAAGTTCACCTGCGGTGATTTCGCTTGCGTCAATTCCCCAGATTTTCAGGTAGTCGCGGTCGCTTATTACTGTCTTTTCGGCGGAATGCGTGGTGGCAAGTAAAATTTTGGCGAGGGCGTCGGTGTCGAGGCTGCGGATTTCCGCTTCGCCTGCGAAAGCGCCCTCCACAAGGCCTTTCAAGACGGCGACTTCCCATTCGGCAATCGCGATGTCTGCATCGGGACATTCCTGGATGTCGACGAGGCGGATTTCTATGGCTCCTCGGTCGAAACGGGCGATGGCTCCGCGGCTGTTCAAGAAGAAGTGGTTCAGCAGATGTTCCGGGTCGTAAGGCGCAATGTCGGCCTTGACGCGGTTGAAAATCTGCTCTTCGTAATCCTTGTACGTGAATACCGCTTCGGGGATGACTTTTCCGGTAATGCTCGGAATCTTTTCTTGGTTGTGGCGGTAGGTTTCGATGCGTCCGTCCAGGAATCCGCAATATTTGCTGTCCAGGAACGGGCTAGAGGCCGCTATGGCAGGAATCAACGGCAACAGCGCGCGGATGGCTCCGTGGAGCTTGCCAAATTCCTCGTCGCCGTGGAACGAGAGGTTGATGTGGGTGGATTGCAGGTTCGCCCAGCCGTGTCCCTTGCAGTTGAAAATGCGGTCATAAGTCTCGTAGATGTCGAGGCAGTCGTAGGGCCAGAGCTGCATCACGGCGGGGTCCATGAAAGGGTGGGCCGCTGTGGGCAAGAGCATCGCGTTGATGCTCTTGAGCGTTTCGTTCGCCTTCACGATTTCCTTGTGGAATGTCTTTCCCAGATGGTGGAGGCTTTCGACGGGTTCGGCACACTTGAATTCCAGCACATGGCTCACGAGTTCGTTTGAAAGTCCGATGGGGCCGTGTTCCACGTCCGAGAGCTGTTCGCCTTTTTCATTTTTTCCGAGAGCCACGTCGGCACGCGGGAGCACATCGAGCGTGTTCCTGTCCACGATCATGTACTCCATCTCGATACCGTAACGCTGCCATAACTTGAAATTTGCCATAATCATTCTCTTACATCGTCATTCTGACACCGAAGGTGGAAGAATCCAGGTTAGACTTTTTCAGGTCTGGATCCTTCGCGCATTCGCGCTCAGGATGACGTTGCGTTAATAGTTCCAGAAATCCCTCTCGTGCATTTGCAGTTTATGCTGGGCGGCGTTCATGCGTTCTTCAATGCGGTGGCGCAGTGACCTCATGATGGCGTGATAAACCTTGCTCTTGCCGACGCCGTCTTCGATGCCCGCGTCGATACTCGGGTTGTCGTTCACCTCGATGACAATCGGGTGCCCGTGCCATTCCTTCAAGTCAACACCATAAAGCCCGTTGCCGATGAGGCTGCAAATGCGCAGCGCCGTCTTCACGATTCCGTGCGGCACCATCTCGATAGGCACGCTCTCGCACTTTCCCGAGAAAGCTTCGCTCTTCTTGTCGTCGCTTTCCCAGTTGTAGATTTGCCAGTGGCCTTTTGCCATGTGGTACTTGCAGGCGTAAAGCGGCTTGCCGTCGAGAACGCCCACGCGCCAGTCGAATTCCGTCGGCGTGAATTCCTGGGCAATCAGCAGGTCGCTGTGTTCGAACATCTCGTCCAGAATCTGTTCCAGTTCTTCTTTGTTGTTCGCCTTCTTTACGCCCATCGAAAAGCTGGAATCCGGCGACTTGATGACCATTGGGAACCCGATTTCCTTGGCGAGCGTATGGCGGTTTTCCGCATGCGCGATAATCGTCTTCGGCGAATGAATCTTGGCCGCCTGCATCAGTTCTTGCAGGTACACCTTGTTCGAACAGCGCAATATGCTGTCCGGGTCGTCGATGACGGCGATGCCCAGCGACTGCGCACGGCGAGCGAAACTGTAGGTGTAGTGGTTCACGTTCGTCGTTTCGCGGATGAAGATGGCGTCGAATTCGCCTACGCGCGGGTAGTCCTTCTTGGTAATCATCTCCACACGGAATCCCGTTTCTTCGGCGGCCTTGATAAAGTTCTGGATGGCTTGCGCGTTGCTCGGCGGTTCCACTTCGTCGGGATTCGTAAGGATGCCCAAATCGTAGAGGTAATCTTCTTCTTTGCTCGAGGCATAGCGGCTCTTCTCGAAGTATTCCTGCGCAAACTTGTCGACGAATTCCATGTGCGATTCGGGAATTTCATCGACGCAAATCGGGCGGATGCTCTGGATGAACCACTTCTGCTTGAATACGAATTTCGCGCGCAGGAGCGGTGCCTGGAACAGTCGGTAGAGTTCCTGCGAAAGTTCCAGGTATTGCGGGCTCACGTTCTGCCCAAAATAAATCGAGAGTACGAATTCCGTGCCGGTGAGTTTGTGGAAACTTTTCTGAATCAGGTTGTCGATTTCGTCGGAGATATGCTTGATGACTGCCGGAGCCTTGAAGTCGCGCATGTTCTTGACGCCCGGGATAACCTTGTGCCCGCGGGCCTCGGCCAGGAGCGACACGTAGTAGCCCTTGCTCTGGTAGCTGTAATCTCGACAGAGGTTGAACACGCGCATGTTGCGTTCGTTCGTGTACTTGCTCGAAATCAGGTAGTCCTGTGCCGAAACGATATCTATTCCTGGAACGTGTAATTTCCAATTTTTGGGATTATTGACAACAATTAATTTCTTCATGTTTTTTTGCTCTCGTCATCCTGACCCCCGTAGGGGGAAGGATCCAGGTTGGACTTTTCTTGTCTGGATCCTTCGAGGCTGCGCCTCTCAGAATGACGTTCTCTGTTTATTTCTTTTCTATCACCAGCACGTTGCCGTCGTAGGTCATGACGCCGAGCAAAATGCTGTGAATGAGTCTGAACTTGTCGACCTTGTAGTAGGGCTTCTTATGGAGTGGGTTTGTGCCGTCGGGGTCTGCGACTAGGAACTGTTTCTTGTCGTCGATACCATAGACCACCACGAAATGCCCCATGGGTTCGCCGTGGATGTCGTCGAATACGGAACGGTCGTCCTTGCCGGTGAATTCGCGCATGCTGCGGTACAGGTAGGTGGCCGAAAGCCCGCATAGCACGGGGACGCCTTTTTTGAAGTATTTCTCGAACGTCGCCGCACGCAAGTCTTCGAAAGCGACTTTGCCACCCAATTCGATGAAGCGGATATACGCCTCGATGGCCTTGCGGAGTTTTGGCGCGTGCTTTGCCTTGTGTAAAAGTTCCAATTTTGCGCGGAGTTCCTGCATTGAAAGCGAACTCCAGGTGGGGTCGAGGAGCGTGAGGTTGTATGAATGTATGGTCGCCTTGAATCCGCGCTTGAGTGCATCGATACCGAGAAACACGCCAAGCGTTCCTCCGTCTTCCAAAAATTCAATTTCAGAAATCAGTTGCTTTAAGGGAATCTTGTAGCCGAGGTGGCTATAGACCGCTTGCAGGCTAGTCGGCCCGCAGGTTACGTCGTCGGGCTGCTGTAGAATCTTGATGTCCATCGTTTTGCCTATTTTTGCCTTTTAGGTCGGTGCGGTCCACAGGTGCAATCCGTGTGAACGCTACCGTTCTCGTTTGGCGGCTGTCGGGATGTTTTCCCGGGTCGTCGATGGGGCTTGTCAAATATATAAATTAGTCGTGAATTGTATTCTTCAAACTTTCAATCAAGCGTGCAAAACTCAGGTCGGTCTCCATCTCTTTCTTGACGCTCTTGATGGCGTGAACGACGGTGGAATGGTCTTTGCCGCCAAAACGCGACCCGATACTCTGCAAGCTGATGGGGGAGAGTTCGCGCATGAGGAACATGGCGACTTGCCTTGCTTTCGATATTTCCTTGGTGCCGCGGCCCGGTTCGATGAGCTTTGTCTCGGGAACTTCGTAGTGCTGTGATACGGCGTGGAGCACGGCATCGAGACTTACGCGTCGGCGGAGCGTCGGGGCGATTTCCGTGACGACTTTCTGTGCGATGTTCATGTCGATGTCGTGGCTCATGAGGCTCGACTGGAGCGTGAGCTTGATGATGGCACACGTTGCTTGCAATATTTTCAGCAAGGTAACGGATGACTTCGTCGCTGATTTCGAGGTGGCGTTCTTCGGCCTTCTTGTGGAGAATGGCTTCGCGCGTCTCGACGTCGGGCGGCTGGATATCAACGGTCAAGCCCCACGAAAAACGGCTCACGAGGCGGTCGGAGAGGTTCTTGACTTCGGCGGCGGGGGCGTCGGACGTAAGCACGATCTGCTTGCCGGCTTGATGCAGCGCGTTGAAAATCAAGAAGAATTCGTTTTGCGTCTCGTACTTGCCCGTCCAGTTCTGGATGTCGTCGATGAGGAGAATATCGACTTCGTTGCGGTAAAAGTCGGACATCTCGGAGATGCGCTTTTCTTGCAGGCATTTCATGTATTGCTGCGAGAAGTCTTCGGACGTGAGGTAAATGACGCGCTTGGTCGGGTCCTCTTCAAGGATGTAGTTTCCGATGGACTGGAGAAGGTGCGTCTTTCCAAGACCCGAGGAACCGTAAATAAATAGCGGATTGTACTGCGTTCCGTCCGGGTTCCTTGCGACGGCGAGTGCTGCGTTGAATGCGAGCTGGGCCTTGTCGCCCGGGACGAAGTTCTCAAAACGGAAACTGCCCGACAGCGGAACGCTCGGCTTGATAAATTCGCGGAAGGCGCTTTCGGAGACGTTTATCTGCGACTGGAATACATCTTGCGGCTGGAAGTCGAATTCGATGGGGGATTCGTCGTGCGACACATCTTTCCAGGCGAGACGGATAAGGTCTTTGTAGGCGGAATAAACTTTAACATCAAGTCCGGGAGGCACTGCGATAACCGCATGCCCTGGAGTCTGGCTTACAAGTTTGGTCTGTGCAAAATATGTCTTGAATACCGTGTCCGACAGCATCCCGTGGAGGTAGTTCAAACATCTTTCCCATTCAACCTGCATCTTCAATCCTCATCCGTTCTGGTTCGAAGTTTATCAACAACTAGGCGTAATAATTTAGCTAATTCTCCGGAATGTTGATAGATTTTTTCAAAATTATGTTAAAAAAATGAACCGTTTGAATGTAAATAGAATTTAACATTTTGTTTTTTCGCATGTTTTTAGCGCTTTGTCCTTAGTTTTTTTCAAAATTTCTATTTTATGCAGCAATGGATTTGAATTACTATTTGGAATACGTTTTTTGGGTGCCCGTTTTTCTGTGGGTGGGGCTCCATTTTTGGTTCAGGAATGTTTCTTACGTCGTTTTCATGAAAAAACAGGTCAATCGGGGGCAAAAGTGGGCGTATGTGTCCGAGGGATACGTCAAATACCCCGGTCGTGTAAGCTTTCTACGTTTTTGCGATGTGATGTTCTCGCTTGTGGTGGCCGTGGCGACGGCTTCGGTTGTCGTATGGAGCCTCAAAAGATATGGGCTTGAGTCGCTTGCTGATTATGGGTTTGCTTCAGTGCTTGTGTTTTTCTTGCTCTCTTATCTGATGATTCGCAGGACCGAACTCAAGCTCACGGACTTGTTCCAGTCGGCTTTTTATCTGGAGTACCGTTGGGTGAATTATGAAATTCAATGCAAGGGAATTGCGATGTCGGAGGAAAATGTAAGGGACCGTGCTGGATTGAGTTTTGCGCGCAAGCTCCGCAATGCTGAAGATCATCACCGATTTTGGAAGTACGTCAAGGCGATGGCTGCGTCCAAGAAGGCCCCGCCGGAAATGTTTGAGGTGTATTGATTAGACGAAAGGACGCCCTTCGGGCTATAGACGAAAGACGAGAGAGAAGAGAGGTCGCTACGCTTTGAGCTATAGCCCATACCCCAAAGGGAATCGAAGATGACCGGCCCCATACCCCATAGCTGATGACTATTGACCAAATTGAACGAGTATGATTGAAAAATTGGATGGTTTATACAAGGTGGATGAAGTCCTCGAAGGCAAGGCGGCGTGGAAGTACGCCGAAGACACCTTGCAGCTGGTGTCGCGCACGTTTGCGTTGAACATCCAGGTCTTGCGTGGCAAGTTGCACCGCAGCATTTTGCTCGCATACCTCTATTTACGCATTGCGGATACAGTCGAGGATGACCCGGATATGAAGGCGACCGAAAAGGATCGCGTACTTGCTCTGTTTGCCGATGTATTCAAGACGGGCGAACTGGAAACCGAAAAAATCCGCACGTTCGTAGCCGCACTCCCGCAGTCCTGGCATGGTTCCGATGACCCGAACAAGGATCTCTGCGTCAAGTCCGAAGTCGTGGTGCCGCTTTTGAAGTCGCTCCCGGAAACGTACAGAAAGCCGGTTTGCGATGTGGTGATTGAAATGTGCGGCGGCATGGCGAAATTTGCGCTCCGTCAGGAAGCGGCTCTTTCGGCGGGCTGGTTTACGCTTGAAAACGTGGGCGAACTCGATGAATACTGTTATTATGTGGCGGGCATTGTCGGCAAGCTTTTGACGAAACTTTTCTCTGCGGACACGTGCTTTATCAATGCAGAACGCGAGGCGGAACTTTCGAAACTGGACGTGAGCTTTGGGCTTGCCTTGCAGGTCGTGAACATCGTGAAGGACTGCGTCGAGGATTCCGGTCGCCGCGTGTGCTTTATTCCTGAAGAAATTTGCCGTCGCCATGGATTTGCGCATTCGAGCGATTTGTTCAAGGAAGGTGCGGACGCTCAAAAGTGCGGCGCGGTGCTTGCGGAACTTGTCGAAAAGGCTTGGCATCATCTGGATGATGCTATTGCCTATACGAAACTTATCCCGAACATCAAGATGCGCACGCGACTCTTCTGCCTTTGGCCGCTCTTTATGGCGGCGGAGAACTTGAGCTTGATCGGGGATGGCGTGTCGGTGTTCACCTCGGACAAGAAAGTAAAGATAACGCGCGATACCGTCAAGCGGATTGTGAAGGAAACATCGATGCACTTCTATTCGGACAAGTGGATTGACCAGGCTTACGCGAAAATTAAGAGGAACATTTAGACGAAAGACGAGAGACTAGAGACGAGAGTCTTGTCATCCTGAGCGGAGCGCGTAGCGCGAAGTCGAAGGATCCAGTGCTTTTTAAAGGAAATCGTAATGGAGAATAATACGAAGTTTTATAACAAGTGGCCGTTCCATGTGGCGGTGATAGTTTTTAGCATTGTTTCGGACCAGCTGACGAAGTTGTGGGCGCTCTCGCGCTTTACCGATGAAACGGGAGCCTACACGTACGAGAAAATTCCAGTGATTGGCGAACTGGTGCGGTTCCAGCTGGTGTTCAACAAGGGGGCTGCGTTCAGTAGCCGTCCGCAGGACTTGATGCCGTTTTTGCCGCCGTGGCTGTTCTTTCTGCTGATTTCGATTGTCGCCGCATTTGCCCTTGCTTGGTTTTACAAGTCCATCGACAAGCGCGATTACTTGAGCCGTTTGGGCGTGGTGATGATTCTCGGCGGTGCTGTCGGAAACTTCATTGACCGCATGCGTATGCAGCAGGTGGTAGATTTCATCGACTGCGATTTTCCGGACTTTATCATGACGCGATTCCCGACGTTCAACGTGGCGGACTCGTTCGTGACCGTCGGTGTTGCCCTTGTAATCTTGTCGCCGGTGTTTTTGCGTAAGTTGCACAAGCAAATTAAGGAAGAGAAGGAAGCGGAGAAGAAAAACGAAGAAATTAAGAACGAAGGATGAAAACGTCATGTTGAGCGAAGCGAAACATCCAGGCTAAAACATAACTGGATCCTTCTTGCTTCGCAATCAGGATGACGTCCTTGCAAATCATTAACCATTTCACACCTCACTCCTCAAAACGGCGAAGCCGTCCTAACCACAAACCACCAACATGAATTACATCGTAGAAGAAAAGCATAATGGTGAACGTATCGACAAGTTTCTTGTCGGCGTTATGGAAAATGTCTCCCGCACGGACGTGCAGAAGCTGATTGAAGCGGGCGAGGTCAAGGTCGGCGGTGGCAAGGTCGTGAAGAACTTCCGCGTAGAAACGGGAATGGCGGTTGTCGTCGAAAAGATGATCGAGAAGGAATCTTCGACGCTTGAACCCGAAGATATTCCGCTCGACATTGTGTACGAAGATGAGGATATCGTAGTCATCAACAAACCTCGCAATTTGGTCGTGCATCCGGGCAATGGTGTGAGCAAGGGAACGCTTGCCGCTGCGCTTTTGCACCATTTCAAGGAAAACCTATCGACGGTGAACGGTCCGCTTCGTCCAGGTATCGTCCATCGTTTGGACAAGGATACGCCGGGGCTTATGGTGGTTGCGAAGAATGACACCGCACACAGGCATTTGGCGCACCAGCTTGAAACGCGTACGCTCCACCGCACGTATAATGCGCTTGTCTGGGGCTGCCCGCGTGACCTCGAAGGAACGATTGACGCTCCGATTGGCCGTAACCCGAAGAATCGCCTCAAGATGGCTGTGGTGAAGGGCGGCAAGGAAAGCCGCACGCATTACACGGCAAAGCAGTTCTTTGCGATTGCAACGCTTTTGGAATTGCAGTTGGAATCCGGTCGTACGCACCAGATTCGCGTGCATTGTCGTTACACGGGCCACCCGGTCGTGGGCGATCCGCTTTACGATGGCCGCGACGAAAGCTTGAACCGCGTGCCGCCTCTGATGAAGCCTGTGGCCGAGAAGGTTCTTGAAATTGCTCCGGCGCAGCTTTTGCAGGCCGTGAAAATCGAACTCATCCATCCGCGCACGAACAAGAAGCTTACGTTCAAGGTCCCGATGGAAGAGCCGTTTGCAAATGTGCTCAAGCTCTTGAAGAAGGAATGCCCGGCGTCCGCTCCAGTCTATGACGAAGACGAAGGTTTCCGCGATTTCGATGCGCAGATTCGCTTTGAAGAAGATGACGATGATTTCGACGAATACGATGAACCGCTTGCCATTTCTCCCGAAGACGCCGCTCCTGTAAAGGTCCGCAAGACCCGTGCCGAACGCCTTGCCGAAAAGGCTCAAACAGCCGCCAAGCGTCGTGCAGTGGCCGCCGAACGCAAGCTCATCAAGCAGATGAAGGCTGCTCGCCGTAAGGGAATCGCCCCCGAAGATTTCGTCGAACCCGGCTACGAACCCACAATCGACCCGGAGCTGTTGGAATAGACGAAAGAACGCCACTGCGTGGCTACAGACGACAAATGCTAAAGGCGAATGTTGCAGGGCTGCTTGCAGACCTATAACTGAGCCTAGCATTTGGGACTTGTCCAAAGACGAAAGAGGTGTCATTCTGAGCGAAGCGTAGCGGAGTCGAAGAATCCAGTAAAGTCTCGAATTGCTAATAACTATTGACTAAAGACTAGTGACCAATGACTAATTCTTACTTCTTTATCGGTGTTGCGGGCGTGGGCATGAGTGCCATCGCGCAGTATTTGGTGGGCAAGGGCGTTGCCGTGAGCGGTAGCGACCGTCAGTTCGGCGAGTTCCTGAACGGAAAAGCCGAGAAGCCGCTTGTCATGAGCCAGCTCGAAGATTGCGGAATCAAGTGCTTTGCGCAGGACGGTTCCGGCGTTGTCGAAGGTCTTACCGCCGTCGTGGTGAGCACCGCTATCGAAGATACGAATCCCGATTTGAAGCGTGCCAAGGAACTTGGCGTCCCGGTGATGCACCGCAGCGAAATGCTCGCGAAGATTTCCAAGGAAGCGCGCACGATTGCGATTAGCGGCACGAGCGGAAAGTCGACGGTGACCGCGATGGTTTACCACATCTTGGAATACGCCGGTCTCCAGCCGTCCGTGATGACGGGCGCCGGCCTCGTGAACTTGCAGGCTCAGGGCAAGATTGGTAACGCCGTGAGTGGCAAGGGGCAGTGGCTCGTTGCCGAAGTCGATGAAAGCGATGGAACGCTTGTTCGCTATGAACCGGAAATCGGCGTCATTTTGAACATCGACAAGGATCACAAGGAAATTGCGGAACTCGAACAAATTTTCTTGAAGTTCAGCCAGAATGTCTTGAGTGCAGGTCACATCTTGATTGTGAACGATGCACATCCGCTTGCAAAGAAGTTCAGCGCTGGTCGTGAATTTGACTTTGGCTATGAAAGCTATGTGAGCGTTCAGGGAATTGACTTTAAGTCGGTCGGGACGCATATCCAGTTCCGCGTGCGCCATGGCAATGAACTTGTGAAGTTCGAAATTCCGCTGCCGGGCAAGCACAATATGGAAAACGCCTTGGCCGCAACCGCAGCCGCTCTCCGCGCCGGTGTTTCGCTCCATACATGTGCCGATGCGCTTTCGTCTTTCCCGGGAGTGTTCCGCCGTCATCAGATTCTTGGGACGTTCAACGGCGTTACGCTTGTCGATGACTTTGCTCACAATCCGGCGAAAATTGCCGCAAGCATCAAGAGCGCCCAGGACTTTACCGAAGGCCGCGTGATTGCTTGGTTCCAGCCGCATGGCTTTGGCCCCACGCGATTCTTGCGCAAGGACCTGGTTGAATTTATTGCAAATACGCTCCGTCCGATGGACATGGATTTTGACCGCAAGAACGACGTGATGTTCTTCAGCGAAATCTATTACGCTGGCGGAACGGTCACACGTGACATCAGTGCGGGTGACCTTGCGGATGACCTGATTTTAAAGGGCTGCGAAGCGATTTATATAGCCGACCGCAACGAGTGCGCAAAGAAAATGCTCGAGTACGCGGAACCCGGAGACACGATTTTGCTGATGGGCGCTAGAGACCCCAGCTTGCAAGAATTTGCTTTCTCCGTGAAAAAACTTCTCGAAGAACGTTAAGCTTTTGGCGCCGTCTCCTCGGCCTTAGATGATCAACTCAAATTTTCCGTCATTACAATTCTTGCAGATGCGGTTCCTTCCGTTTTCCTTGGCGTAGTACATGGCCTTGTCTGCTCTTTCGATGAGCGATGTTACGGTGTCGTTCTCTATGCGTTCTGCATAGCCTATGCTTACCGTAATTTGCAGGATTGTCCCGTTAGGCAATGTGATGCTCGTGTTTTCCATGTTCCGACGGATGCGTTCTGCGATGATT
The DNA here is from genome assembly GCA_902800345.1 of Fibrobacter succinogenes. Taxonomy (GTDB): domain Bacteria; phylum Fibrobacterota; class Fibrobacteria; order Fibrobacterales; family Fibrobacteraceae; genus Fibrobacter; species Fibrobacter succinogenes_H. Next base: position 38,998 of record CADCDO010000021.1, on the reverse strand, counting down.
TTTGCATTTTCGTCGGTTGTTCCCGGAAGGAATATGGTAAACTCTTCGCCACCGTAGCGTACCGGCATGTCGGAGGGGCGCAGACTGTGGAGAAGCGTCTGTGCAATCGAAATAAGGACCTGGTCTCCGGCCATATGACCATAGGTGTCGTTTATTTTCTTGAAATGGTCAATGTCAAGCATGAACGCCGTGAGCTTGTAATTGCCGATATTGCTGCGCTGCATTTCACGCGTGTACATGTCTTCTAGCCAGCGGCGGTTGTGCAGTCCCGTCAACGGGTCGATTCTCGCGTTTTCCTCGATACAGCGGATGTGATACTGTTCGTCACAGACCATCATGTTGTTCGTGCGGAGACGTTGACTCAACATCAGCAAAAAATTAAGACAAAGCTCGTGGGAAACGCGTATCATCGACAGCGCGATATCCGACGGGATGTAAAGGATTTTGCTTTTTTCCTTGGCGATGATTGTAGCGCAGGGCGCGACATCATCCAAAACGGACATCTCCCCGACGCATTGGCCGGGTTTGATGGTTAGAGAAAATGTTCCACCCTTTTCCGATTCGACATTGACCTGAAGTAAACCGTTGATGAGAATATAAACGGCTTTTGTGGAAGTCGTGGGATTGATGATTGTTTCATCTTTGTTGTAGTTTATGACAGAACACCCTAATAGGAATCCGGCGAGTTTTTCGAATTGGATATTCCTGAACAGGTATATCTGGGAAAATTCATTCCTTGAAATTGGCAAAGCTTCTGGACAATCGTATTTCATATTTATATAATATATTCCAAAATGGGTGAAAATAGTCTGTCCCCTTTGCAAAAAGAAGGTAAGTGTGAAAAAAATCATATTGAAGTCGGTCTTGTTGCCGAAAGCTTCCGGTGCCGTTCGTGCCGATATCCTTGTTGCCGGGAACCGTTTTGAAAAGGTTTCTACACCCCTTGTACCTTCTGATTACGACAATGCAGAAATTGTCGATTGCTCGAATTTTGCGATTATGCCTGCGTTCTATAATGGCCATACGCATGCGGCGATGTCGTTGTTACGCGGTTTTGCCGATGATATGGAACTTTACAAGTGGCTCTCGGAATACATTTGGCCGACGGAAGCAAAACTGACGCCCGATGATATCGCTGTCGGTAGCCGTCTTGCAATTCTCGAAATGATCAAGTCCGGGACGGTTTTTTTCGCGGACATGTACTGGCATCGCGAACAGACGATGCGTGTCGTCGAGGAAATGGGAATCCGTGCGGCCATCGGCGTCACTTTTGCGGAACCGCTGATGACGGCAGAAGCTTGGGCGAACAACGTCGAGTTCCTGAAAAATCATACGGGAGAATCGGAACGCGTGCAGCTTGTGGTCATGCCGCATGCCATTTATACGGTGGGCGAGGAAAAAACTGCGGAACTGATTGAACTGGCCCATGCCGAGAACTACAAGATTCATACGCATTTGTCAGAAACTGTGCTGGAACTGAAAAATTGTCAGGAAAAGTTCGGCTGCACGCCAGTGGAGTTCTGGAAACGCCTAGGAGGCTTGAACTCGAATTTCTCGGCGGCACATTGTACGCATTTCTCCGCGTCCGACCGCAAGATTTTCGCGGAATCCGGTGCGACCGCCATTCTGAATCCGTGCTCCAATATGAAGTTGAACAGCGGCATTCCGCAGATTGCCGAAATGCTCAAGGACGGCATAAAACTTGGACTCGGGACGGATGGCGACTCGTCGAACAACAATCTCGATATGCAAGAAGAAATGAAGACGATTGCGCTCTTGGCCAAGTATCTCGGGACTGCAGAAACGCTCCCGGCCGAAGAAGCGCTCAAGATGGCGACTTGCAACGTGGCTAATTTCTTCGGACTCAAGGCGGGCCGGATCGAGGAAGGCTTCCTTGCGGATTGCTTGCTGATTGACCTCAACAACGAGCGCATGGTGCCGTGCTACAACGTCTATAGCAACTGGGTCTATTCCGCTAATTCTGGCGCGATTGATTCTGTGATGTGCAACGGCAATTTTGTTATGCGAAACCGCCACGTCGAAGGCGAAGACGAAATACTTCGCGACGCCCGCGAATGCGCTAAGCGGCTCAAATCCTAGATTTTACCACCAGAGTTTGAGTCTGATGTAGTCGATGGCTTGGTGCGAAAGAATCCACCAGAGCGTTTTCTTGCCGGCGTAGATTTTTGAAATTCCGGTCATGCCGGGGCGGAACCAGCTGGGCACTTTGCGGACAAATTCTCCACGAACGGGGAACGTGTTCTCCTGATCCTTGACGGTTGCGGTCGGGCTGATGCGCTCCGTTTTGAATCGATAGACGTAATCGGGACGGCTCTTGATGGCCAAAAGCCCTTCGCCGTCTTGCTTGATATTTCCGATTTCGAGTTCGCTTACCGCTGATTCAACGTATATGTTTTCGATGGAGGCCATTTGGAACAGTTCTGCACCCTGGTTTACCGGGGCGCCAAGGCGTTTTTGCAAATCGCCTTCGACAATGACGGCGTTATCGACGGTTGCACGGATGACAGCCTTCGACAGTTTATAGCGCACGGTCTTGAGCCTGGCGAGCGTTTGCGCCAGCTTGGCTTGCTGGATTCGCATTTCGGCGAGTTCACGGCTTGCTTGAGCCTTCTGTATTTCGCGGCGGTTGTCCTGTTCCTGGGCGAGCAAGTCCGCTTCTTCGAGCTTAAGCTCCTCTTGGTCTAGACGAAGAAGAATTTGATCTTTATAGACCACATCGCCAGGCTTGACATAGACGCTGTCGATGTATCCGTCAAACGGGGCCGTGAGATAAATGATTTTGTCCGTCTTCAAGATGGCGGGGGAGCTTACTTTGTATTCTAGCGGATAAAGCGTTGCGAATAGAACGAGTCCAATTCCGAGAATCGTAAAGAACTTAGCCCAAGTGTGTTCGTACCCGAGGACTTTTCCGAGCCCCTTACGCGTGCTGCGCATCATCCGGGCGCCGAACCAGCTGCTTTTGCGGAAAAGCTCCAAGAGCCTTGCGCTGCAAAGGTTCGATGCCAAGTGAATCTGCGTTGCTTCTTCATCGCTAAAGGGCAATCCCTTGCGTTCGCAAGTGATGATGCCGATGATGTCGTCGCCGTGACGCACCGGAACGGAGAGCAGGTAGCCGGCGTTATACGTTTGGCTGTACGATTCGTGCATTCGAGTGGCAAGCGAAATGTTCTCCGGAGGCGGGTAGAGAATGGAGGCGTCCTGCTCATAGGCTTCTTCCATGGCGCCTTCGAGATCGCGCACGATCTGCATTTTCTTTTCGAAATGGTCCGTGTGGCTTATGGCCTTGAGAACAATGTAATCGTGCTTCAGCCAGCCGAAACTTACGCGTTCGGCCTTGTGGCGGTCTGCGATTTCGCTTGCGAGAGTAAGTGTCGCTTGCTTGAATTTTTCTTTTTCCAGTACTTTTTGGACGATGTCGAAAACGGTTGTCAACTGGCCAATTTTTGCATTGGTCGTTTTCAAGGCTCCTTGTAACGCCTTGATGATGTCGTTCGGGTCCAGTTTTACTTGAGCGCTAGTCACTGAGCAAATCCTTACGGAGAATAATCTTTCCGTCTTTCCATGATTCAAGACCGTTTTGCGACAACAACTTTCCGGTTGCGCGAATGAGCCGGACGTCTATAATTCGAAGCTGTCTCATGCATTCCAGGTGACGTTGCTGTGCCTCTCTCAGGTCATCTTCCATGTCGAAAATCAGGTGGTAGTTGCTTTTGCCAAGTTCCATTTTTTTGAACTCTTCCTGAAGTTCCTTTTCATGGTAGGCAACAGCCGTTTCGCTTAGCTTCCATTGGCTACGGAGTTCCTTTGCTCGTTGCTGCAGTATGCGGTATTCTTCGTAGAGCTTGCCTTGCAATAAAGCAAGCCTGGAGCGTGCGGAGCGGATACTTGCTTTTTCGGCCGCTATTTGGTGCCTTTCTTCTAGATTTGCAAATAAAGGAACGTCAATTTCAATGCCGTAGGCAAAGACACTTTGTCTTCTGTTCTTGCTCTTAAAGTTGTTCAATGCGACTTCCGCATTCTTGTCGCGGCTGCGGATTCCATAATTTCCGATTACATCGACAGATGGCAAGAATTTGTTCTTGCTCTTGTCCAAATTAGTGTTCCTAATTTCGACTTCGGCATTTTGGGCGAGATAAGCGGGATGCATGATGCTGATGGAATCCAGGAACGTCAACGAATCAAGAACCGCCGTGGAATCCAGTTCCTTGTTGGGAGCGATGGCAATTGGACGCGGGTCCCTCACCAGATCTTGCGATGAAAGCATCAGCAAAAGGGCGAGACGTGCGCTGCGAAGTTTGTCTAGTGCGTCAAGGCGGGCGCCTTCGCGATCGGAAAATTCGGCAACCGCTTTTTGGTAGTCGAGCTGCGATAGCATACCCAATTCATGACGTTTGCGGGCGTCTTCTACGATTTCGCTTGCGACCGAGGCTGATTTTTCCGCAAAGATAAGCGTTTGCTGCGAGAAGTAATAGTTCCAATATGTGTCGCAGAAATTTTCCAAAACTTCGCTCAGCTTTTCGCGATATTGCTGGTATGCAAGTTCCTTCTGAAGTTTTGCGATACGCTGGTTGCTAAACAGTGCACTGAACAGGGGACCATCTTTCAAAAGATGTTGTCTGAGTTCACCGCCAAAGTAAAGTTCCGACGTGTAGTCGCTATGGGAATAACCCGCCTGGTTGAATCCGACATTGTATTCGGTACCTGTCGGGGCGCGTCCCTGAATACCGATTTTGTACTCTTCCTTGATTTCAGAAAATAAAGTGTTCGGAGCGTCGCCTTTTTCCTTGAACGCTCTCGCTGTCAAATGCGGTTCGAATTCGCCATACGATCCTATGGCGGCTTCGTTTTGCATCATCCAGTTGTACTTTGCCTCTTGAATGTCAATGTTGTTTGCAATGATGACTTCCAGTGCTGTATCGAAATCGATGAAAAGAGAATCCGGCGTGCTTTTTGCTTCTAGTGGATTTGTTGAATCCTGTACACTTGCTGAATCCGATGAAACCAATACTTCTTGTGAACTTGTCGAATCCGGCGAAACCAAAGTCTCTTGCGACGTTGTCGAATTTTGCGTATCTGTCGAATTTTGTACGCTTGTCGAATCTTGTGCGTTTATTGTGTCCGAGATCTTTGCTGAATCCAATACACTCGTCGAATCTTGCGCGTACGACAGAACGGCCAAAAGCAGCACGGCAATGATTGGCCTTGCGCTTATCCGAAATATGGCGTTATTTTGTCTGTTCATTTGACAAAAATCTTTCCGGTGACGCCCGGTTCTACGGCTTTATCGGAGTTGTCAAAAACAACTTTGACTGTTCGCAAAAGGCTCGCTTTGTCTACGACGGGAGAAATGAACTCGATGTTCCCTTTCTTGTTACGGACCTTTCCACTGTTGAGTTGCAAGTTGACTTGTTGGCCGACTTTTAGCGAGCTCGCCTTGCTGACGATGATGTAGGCGGTCATGCGGCAGGTGCGAACATCGGCAATCTCTATGACCGGCTCCAATCCTTCGACGCTTTCGCTGTTATTCTTGGATATGGCGACGATTTCACCGTCAAAGGGAGCTATGAGGTATTGTTTTTCGAGTTGGGCGCGGGCCATGCGGTATTCCAGCGAATCCTTTACCTTTGCGATTTTGGCGGCTTCCCATTCGGCCTTGGACACGTTGTAGTTCAGTTCTTTTTCCCAGACCTGTTCGGCGCTGATTGAATTGGATGTTTCGAACAACTTTTTTGTGACCTGCATGTCCTTTTCGTAGGTGCTCATCTTGGCCTTGGCCGATACTACGCTGGACGTGTCTTCTGCGGCGATTTTCGTGATGCTTGCACGCAGTTCTTCTTCGGTCTTGACAAGGTTCATCAAAGTGTCGCCCTTGTGGACAAATGCGCCTTCCTTGACCCAGATGCTGTCGATTTTCCCGGATACGGTAAAGCCGATTTTTGCCTGGGCGATTGGCTCGGTGACGCCGTCAAAAGTGGCTGCATAGGCGGCTGCTGCAAACGAGAGACTTGTGATAATTTTACGAATCATTATTTAGACGAACTGGAATTTGCGGAGGAACTGGACACTTTGGCAGGTTCGGTGACTTTGGAACTGCTTGAAGATTGCGCAACGCTCGACGAAGACGTGGTATTGCTGGATGAAGACTTTACAACGCTCGACGAAGACGTGGTGTTGCTGGATGAAGACTTCACAACGCTCGACGAAGACGTTGTGTTGCTGGATGAAGACTTCACAACGCTCGACGAAGACGTTGTTGCGCTTGAGGACGAAACTGCGCTAGATGACGACATCGCAACGCTCGAAGAAGATTCCGTGCTTGCCGAGGTTGCGGAACTTGAAGAAGAAGCCTCGCTTGAGGAAGACGTTGGCGGAACTTCGAGTTCTGTCCGGAGCATGAATCCCTTGATGTACATCTCGTTTTGGGCATAGACGGTGACGTTCATGCCGACGGAATCACCCTGAACGCGGGAGTCGAGAATTTTTTCGAGCATCTTTACAAACAACGTGTCTTTCTTGACCCACGATTTTGCGTTTGCGTAGTAACCGTTTGCATAAATCGTGCGGGCCATTCCGGTGGCGTAATTCCATTGGATACGGTCGGTGTTGGGATCGAGCGTTTCGCTGAATTTGACCCAGATCGTGTCGTCGATTCCAAATGTCGCCTTGAATTTTTTGTTGCTCGGCCATGCGTTGCTGGTGACGGCGTACAATCCGCGGTCGGTCGTGAAAGCGGAATCTCCGCTCAGCTCAAGCGCGATGCGGTCGCCACTGCTTTTCTTGTAAGCCGTGATGCTTACGACAATCTTTGTCTCGGAAGGGAATGCGAGATCATGCTTGAGGTACAGCGTATCGTTCGAAAGTTTAGGCTTTACGTAGAAAACATTCGTATCGGCCATTACAGATACTGATAAATTTTTATCAGAAATTTTTTCGTTGAATACATAATAAGGTGTCAAGAGCGTTGAAACGCTGCTGTATCCGTTCATGTTCGCGTCGATGACGTTCGAAGACTTGATAATGTTGTTTTTCTTATAGGTCGTATCGCGATCGAGGAACATGCGTCCAAGATTTGTTTCTGCATCGGCTTTGAGACGGGGGAGCGCAATATCTTTTGCCGTATAATGTAAATCTTTGTCGCTAAAGGATTTGACTTGCAAAATGAATCCCGTGTCCGCAGGGAGTCCCTTGAATTTGAATCGCCCGTCGGAATCGGTTGTCGCGGAAAGGTTTCCCGGGAATAAGTTGATAAAGCTTGTGTCGTAATAAACGATGCTCAGTTCCACATCGGAAACCGGCAAGTTCTTGCCCGAGTCCTCGTCCTTGATGTAGAATTCGCCTGTTAGCGAGGCGTTGATGGGGCTCAGGCGCACAACGGCCGAAGTCCCGGCGACAACGCCTTCCATGTGCGAAGATTCGTTTGTCGATGTAACATTGATCGTTTTAGACGTGTAGTAAAGCGTGTCTTTCCCAGAAATTTTTTTGTAACTGAATGTAAAAGAACGCGTGCCATAGGGGAGGGCGTCTATAAAGAAGAACCCGTTTTTGTCTGTCTTGGCCTCGGTTTTTTCACCAGATGTGTTCTGGTAGGTGATTGTGACTCCACTTAGGCCTTGATTGCTGTTTGCATCGACCACGGAACCCGAAAAGTCCCATTTGGAATAATCACTGTCAAGGGAATCGGACACAGAACAGCCGAAAATAAAGCACGAAGAAAGGATTATGAGCAAACGGTAATTGAAAAATGAACGTAGAGAGTTCATCAATGCCTCCAAGAGCGTTTTTTGTCCCAAAACGGAGCAAAACTAAAATACCATAAATATGTTGTCAAGGTATAATAACAATGTAAAAAAAAAATAATGTGATTTCCTTGTTGATAAGCATGGTGTAAAAATATGTTTACCGCTATTTTGAAGAAATTATCCTTTTTTTATTCTTATTTTAATTATATTCTTTTGTCTGTGTGGGAGTAGGAAAAGACTTTGTTTTTTTCTTGCAAAAAACTTTCATCCTTGGTTTTACTAAGAAAGAAGCGTTTTTTGTAGGTTGTCTTAACAGTCGTTTTGTTGTGAAAAATGATAAAATTTGACTGTAAAAAGAAAACTGGAAGAATAACGTAAGTCATTGTCAATTAAAAACTTAGAAAAAGTTTTTTAACCCTTGGAGATAAATATGTCCGAAGAAAAGAAAGTTGCAGCGAACGAACCAAAAGCCGCCAGAGAACCCGAAGTCGTATGGAACGATGCGAATATGAAGAGCATCTATGTGAATGCGACGAACGTGGTTGCCGGTCGTGAAGAAGTGATGATGCTTTTGGGCGTTAACCGCGTTTGGAAAATGAACCAGGAAAAGGTGGATGTCGATATCGCCGAACGCGTGGTGATGACTCCGTTTACTGCAAAACGTCTTGCGATCATGCTCGGGGCTACCCTCAAGGCATACGAAGCCAAGTACGGCAAGATTGAAATCGGTCTCCCCGAGAATAAAAACGCTTAGTCAATATTCTTCAAACGAGCTCTGAAATTTTGATTTCAGAGCTTTGCTAGAAGAACTTGCAAGCCTATTTGTGCGTTTATCGCATAATTTTAGGAGTTAAGAATGAGAAAATCCAATTTTTTAATGAAACCACTGTCTTTATTCGTCATCTGTAAAAAGGTTTCGTCTTCCAACATCCAAAAGACTTCCTCTTTTTCCGCTAAAAATGGCCGCAGCTACTATTACAGGTCCATTACAGGCTTTTCACTTGGAACCATTAAAACTCGTCTTAACTGGTCGTTCTGTTCGCTGTGTGAAACTGGAATAAAAATTTTCTAACAGGTTTGAAAAAATGTAATTGAGGTACCTCCGAGGGGTAGAGGCTCATCTTTACCAAAAGTTTAATTAAAATCGGTACATGCAGATGTACCAAAGGCAACTAAGGCGAGGGACGTGACCGTACTTGTATGGCCAGGACCGAGCCGCAAAGCATTGCACAAAGTGCAAAGGCAATCTCTATGTCAAAAACAAACAACAACTCCCGTAAAAACACCAAAACCACCAAGAATACCGCCAAAAAGGCAACAAGGTCGAGAATAAGTTCTAAAAAGAACTTTAAAATCGAAAATCTCGAGCCACGCTTGATGATGGATGCAGCTCCTGCTGCTTTTGATGTTGAAAAACTTGAAGACTATGCAAATCAGTTCGCCAATGTTGCGGATTCTATTGCAAACAAGGCTTCAGAAGCGATTGGCGCTGTTACGGAGTTTGATGTTTCTAATTTAGGTATTGCTCAAAATGCCGCTGATTTCGTCTCCATGCTCGGTGATTCTGCCGACCAGTTCAAGTCTGAAATTGTAGATAAGGTTACTGAAATCCTTCAGAACGCGATTGTAACGGCCAAGGCTGAAATTGAGGCTTTCAACAGCGCTGTCGAAAACGCTGATAACCAAATTGAAGAACTGAGTCTGGAAGACTTTGTGAACACATATGTCAAAAATGTGCTTCAATCCTCAAATGGAACTTCGTACAAGGGGTTGAATTTCTCTGCTGACGGTAGCAAGCTTGTTGTCAGTATCGACCATACCTATGACAAATCCTTAAGTGGTTTGGGCTTTGACTTTGGGTCTTTGGGCGAAATCAAGATGGATGGAACTTCGACGCTTTCTACAGCTGCCAAGCTCCAAATGACCGTCGATCTGAACAGCGATAACGACGAGTATTATTTTGAAGACGTTAGCGACATAAACGTCGAAACCCCGGTTATCGAAAAACTCGAAGCCCGAATCCAGAATCTTGGCCTGCATGCCACGTTTATGAAAATGGGCCTTGTCGAACAGAACTTGTCTGAAGAAACTCCGGACTTGAGCCTGTCTTATAACGGCTCGGACGTGACAACTATTGTTGACTTGGAATTCAAGCTCGAAAATTCCACCGGGTTGCCGTTCTCGTTTGCAGAAGGCGATTATTTGAAAATTTCGAACAGCGATGGCAATCTTGATGTCCATGTGCCCGATTTCCAGATGAAGGGCGATTTCTCTCTTCAAACGGTGCTTGAAAACCTTGATTTCACGAAGATTCCTTACCTCAATCAGCTAAAGTTGAACTTTGGCGGCGAAAAGATTTCAATCGCTCAAGTCGCACAGAAATTGAATGACGTATGGGCGAAAACATCGATGGCTTTGAGTGCCGCCGTTAGCAAGGTCCAGTCGGAGGCTGGTCAAATCCAACAGCAGTTTGTATTGAATGTCCAGACGCTGCAACAGTGCCTGGAAGCCATTGCCGGTGACAAGTGGAACGAATTGAAGGGTTACCTGGATGGCTTGAAGATCGACGGCCATGCAATTATCGATGCCTTGAACAACGTGGCTAACGAAGCCATCAATTTGGTCGAAGGCGAAAATACAATTACGCTATTCTTCAAACCCAAGATTGGCAGTTTGGATAATCTGAACCTGTTCTCATTGAATTTGGACGGTCTTGATGCGGACTTCTCCTTTGCTGTTCAATTGAGCGTAAATATCAGCGCTGACGGAAAGGTTTCTTTTGGTATACCAAGTATCGAACAATTTAATTTGGGTGTGACGGGAATCCAGCTCCCCAGCGGTCTGCCGATTGCCCTTAATGGCGATGAGTTGAGTGTTTCTTTGCAAAGCGGAGACCTTGTTGCTACAGTCCCGGAAATTGAAGTGACGGGCGAGTTCTCCTTGGATGCCATACTGGCTGGCTTGAGAAATCTTGACATTCCTCTCCTGAATAAAACCTTGTTTACCGTTGGTAATCAATCGTATGGTGCCCTGGACATTGTTGAAAAAGTCAATACCTATTGGGGACTTCTGTCCGGTTCTTTGTATAGCTCCGTTGTCGAATCCGGAACGGTTGCAAATAAGTTCATGCTTAGCATGGAACAGCTGAAAAACCACCTGTACGATATTATTGGACAAAAGAAGACTGAACTTGATAACTTTATCAAGAATATCGAAATTATAAAAACGGATCTCATCAATACGGCCGAGGCTCAAATCAAGGTATTTGATTCCGCTGTAGAAAATGTGGCCAATTTGGCGGATAAGTATATTGATTTGATCTCCGGTGATAATACCATCACTGTGTTCTTCTCGCCGAAACAGCTTTCGCTGAATGGACTTAGTGCGGGATTGTTCAATCTCGAAGGTCTCGATGTCGATACACCGATCGCCGTTGATATCGTCGTGACGCTTGCCGAAGGTAAGATTTCCTTTAAAAAAATCTCTCTCCGCGAATTTGACGTGAACGTATCCAAGTCCATTGATTCTAGCTTGGATGTTGGTGGCGTCGAAATCAATTTGGACAACGGAAAGTTCGATTTTGCGGCATCAATCAGTGGTGATACCGATAACGGATTCTCATTCAACAAGTGCGGTGCCGCTCTCACTTACGATGAAATCAGCCTTGCCGTAGCTGGGACGTCATTGGTGAAACTCGATGCGGGCGAGTTCTCCTATGCGAATGGCGAATGGACTCTGCCGAACGAATTTAAGAATATTTCTTCCATTTTCGAGGGCGATGACTTCGACTTCGGTACGATTCTCAATATTGCGTCCAATGTTCCCTATCTTGACAATGTCAAGTTTACATTACCCGGCATAGGTGAATGTTCTCTGCAAGATGTTTTGAGTAAAGTAAATGATTTCAGGACGGCCTTGCCTTATGCCATTGCTCAGACGGCGGAAAAGGTAAATGGCGTTACGGATGTGCTGTGCCGTGTAGATGCCCAAGCCTTGCATACCGCATTCAGCAATATTTTGACTTCGAACATCGACGGATTGCTTGAAATAGTCAATCTCAAGCTTTCCGATATGGACGATAATAGTTTTGTCAATATCCTTAATTCGAACGTTGCAGGTGTATTCGATCTGAAACAGGGCACGAACACCTTCAACGTGGTCTTTAAACCGATCCATACGAATTTGGATAAATTCTCTATAATGGGAGTCGATTTGCCCGATGTCGATGTCAATTCGGAAATCGGCTTCAGTTTCAGCGTTGTCCTTGACGATGAGGGCGTCATCACCTCTTTTGATGTCTCGTTTGACTCGTTCGAGTTTGGTATCGCCATCAATGAAAGCATCCCGGAGGGGCTTCCGTTTGTCATTGAAGGTAACGAAGTCTCTATTTCTTGGAATGGAGATGAATGGGAGTACACCATCCCGGAAATCAGTTTGAATGATGATTTCTCTTTGGCCACGGTGCTTAGGGGAATTTCGTCTGCAAACCTTCCGATTCTTGACCGTTTGAAAATTCCTGTTGGAAATAAGGAATATTCTGTTCTTGAAATTGCATCCAAAGTGGAAAAGATATGGAGCTATGCCCCTGGAACCATCTATAACTGCGTTGAACAAATTGAAAATGCTGTGGATCAGGGCGTTGCTCAGTTTAAGCTGAACTTGGATCAGCTTAGATCGTCTTTAACGTCTCTTGTATCTGAAGAATTGACAGAACTTGAAGCGTTTGTCCAGAGCATTAGTGTAGTTGGAAATGCTTCCTTCATGGATCTTGTCGATGGTGAAAATAATATCGCGCTTGAACTTAAACTTAATTCTGGAACTCTGAAAAAGCTGGGATTGGGTCTCTTTGACTTGAATGATGTTGAAGTTGGCGCTTCATTTGTTGTTAACTTTACGTTAGCCGTTGAAAATGGCAAAATATCCTTTGCAGACATTTCTTTGCAGAAGTTCAGCATGGATATGAAAAAAACTAGCGTTGGAACGATATCGCTGGGTGGTGTTTCTGCAACTCTTCAGGGTGGAAAATTTGATTTAAGCTTGGCTATTGTAAACGACAAAAATCATCTTGTTGTGGAAACTTGTGATGCCGGTCTTACATATAGCGGAATAGAACTTAAATCGGGTAGTACGGCTTTATTGAGCCTTGGAGCGGGGGAAATCTCCTACTCTTATGCCGAAGATAAGTGGATCTTGCCTGAAGAAATTTCAAGTCTTACTTCGCTTTTCAATGGTGATTCATTCTCGCTTGAAAGTGTTATAAATTTAGCGCAAAATATTCCGTTCCTCAATGACTTGAAACTGCCTATTGGCGAAATGAATTTGTCTGTTCTGCAACTTGCATCTAAAATTGATACAATAAGAAATGATTTGTCTCGTGCAATTGCAAAGACCATGCAAAAAGCGGATGAAGTCACGGATATCTTGTATAGCATTGATGTTGGAGCATTAAAAGACGCTTTTGTTGAAATTGCTGGTTCAGAGTTGAGTGCTTTACTTGACACAATCAATCTCAAGTTGGCCGATGCCGAAACGCAAGCGTTTAATCTTTTGGGTGAAATTGCCGATGGTAGTTTATTTGGACTGCATGATGGACAGAATGTCTTTAAGATGACGTTTAAGCCGAAAAATGCGACATTGAGTGAACTTGATGTCTATGGCGTCAAACTCCCGAGTGTAACGATTGGTACGGAAATCAGCATAAATTTTGCTGTTAATGTTGATGAAACTAGCGGAATAAGCTTGGATAGCGTTTCTTTGGATTCGCTTAAGTTTGCTATTAAGCCCTCGAGTACCATGGGATTGCCGTTTACAATTGCCGATGATGGCATTGTTATTTCCTATGAAGCTGGAGAATGGGGCGTTGATGGAATTGAATTTAGCGTGCCAGAACTTTCGTTAGAGCTGGTTAATACGCTGTTGAGCAGTGTGCCTATCTTGAAGGATTGTCAATTGCAGATAGGCGGAACAAGCATTGCTGTTTCCGATATATTTAATAATATATCCAACGTTTGGACTAATGTTTCTCGAGCATTGCAGACTGCAGTCGAAGTGACTGAATCCGCGTCTATGTTTGACATGGATCCAAACGCTCTGAAGTCTACGTTTGAAAATCTTATCGATGGCAAGGAAAGTGAACTGATTGCATGGCTTTCGAATATTAAGGTCGTGCAAGGTGCCGTTAACACTATTGATGAACTATCCAACGGAATTGATATTTGGGGCTCGGCATCTTCTGCTTTAAAGAATTATGACAAGTGGGAAGGTGGTGAATATACATTTGTGTTTACCCCGCAAACTGCATACTTGGATAAATTAAATATCCATACGCTTTCGCTTGAAAATCTTGGTGTCTCGATTTCGATAGCTTTAAAGGTTACGATTGAAAAGAATGATGAAGAGGGAATCAAGTATAATGTCGAATTTAATTCTGTAAATCTTGATATTGACTTGGATAAGGTTATCCCTGAAGGCTTACCGTTTACCATTGATGGAAATAAGGTTTCTGTTTCCTGGAATGCTGCAGATGGATGGAGCTATGTCATTCCGGAAATACAACTGAATGACGATATCTCTCTTACTAGCGTGCTTTCTTTGCTTGAAAAATTGAAAATTCCGGGCATGGATAAGCTTACGCTGAATATCGCTGGCGAAAATTACGATATCCTCAAAATAGTAAAGGAGGCGGATAGTTATTGGACTAGCTTTAATGAAGCCTTGTATGGTGACGGCGTTGTTGATGTTGTAAAGGACGCTGTTGATAATGCTCAAGAAAAAATTCAATTGAATTTAGATGTGATGAAGTCTAAATTGCAGAATTTGATGGGCTCTATTTTCGATAAGATTGAACTTGTGGAAAAAGCCGTTGTCGATAATGCAGAGGACCAATTCTATGCATTTGTTGGTAGTATCGATAGTGGTGCTACAGCTTTGAGTAATGTCCTTGAATTCGCTCCAGGCGAAAAGACTCTTACGTTCAAATTTACTCCGAAAACAAGCTCTTTGGATAAATTGGATTTGGGCGATATTTCGTTAGGTGATATTTCAACGGATTGCTCAATCTCAGTGACTCTTACGATTGATGTCGATGTAAATGGAACGGTTTCTTTGAAATCAGCTGGTTTTGGAGGCTTTGATTTTAGTTTTGAAAAAGATAATATAACTGGCTTTGATTTTAAGGGCTTAGAGGTTGCCCTTTCTGAAGGAAAGTTTGTCGCTTCGGCCTCGGCATCTTTTGTTGATGAACAAGATGGTACGAAAGATGCTAAATTTGAAATAAATAACTGTTGCTTGTCTTATGATGAAGTTGCATTAAAGTATAAAAATGTTGCCATAGTGACGTTACAAAGCGGATCGCTTGGTTATAACAATGGCACCTGGGCTTATCCTGCAGAATTTGAAGATTTTTCATCGATTCTTGAAGCCGTTGATCCTTTATCGATTGTAAGGGATAGCCTTGAACAGATTAATATTCCGTACATCAGCGGTACGTTAAAAGATAAAGCGCTTGAGATTCTTGATAATGTAAAGAATGTAAAAGATATATCTTTTGCATTGAACGGTTATGTGGATAAAGTTGGCGATGATGTAAAATTAGACTTATCTCAAGTGAAAAATTTTGTTGAACAGGTTATTACAAATGTCAATAATCCTTTTGAAAGTATAATAATTGATTATGGTACGGATGTAGCTAATCTTTTGGGAGATTTGGGTACTACTGACCCGATTACAATTGACCAAGAAGTGACGGTTGAATTTACGACCAAAATTGGAGATGTTAATTTCAATTTAGGTGTTGCTAACGTTGATACGGATGTCAATGCTACGGTATTGATGAAGTTTGCAATTAATGACGATGATGGAAAAATTTCTCTTGAAGCGACTCTTGATCTATTTAAATTAGTGCTTCCGGGTATAAATTCTTCTAATACAGATAAATGGCCGGTGAAGGTGAAAAATGGAGAACCTTTGACGGTCACTGTTGCGCCTACATTTGATGTGAATCTTGAAAGTAATGATGCTTTTGATATAGCAAATTTCATAAATATTGATACAATCTTGTCTGTGATAGGGAATATTGAAATCCCGTTCTTGAAGGATGCTAAATTTAATATTGGTGGAAAAGAATTTGAAGTAAAAGATATTGTTCAGAAACTTGGTGATACATGGAACTTTGTTCAGCATGGTCTTGCTGGTTCTGTTGACGCCACTGCGAAAACGCTTGACATTAATGCTTTGCAGAATGCATTTGTTGGGTATATAGGCGGCGATTTACCTGCTGGCATTGAAATGCTGAATAAAGTAGTTGATGATAGTAATGGTGTGCTGACGTTTGTGGATTTGTTGACGACTCCAACATCATCGACGGCTCAATTACTTGATTTGGATGATGGTGAAAATACGCTGCTATTTAAACTTTCGCCAAAATCGCTCAAATATGCCAAGAATGTTGATTTAGGCTTGTTAAGCGTTGATGGTTTTGATGTCGATTTTGATGTTTATCTTAAGTTGGTTGTTAAAGTCGAAAATGGTAATATTAGCTTTGAAAGTTGTTCGCTGGATAAAATTGACCTGAATCTTGGATGTGACATCAATAAGTTCTCGCTTGGATTGTTTAGTGCTCAATTAGATGATGGACATCTTAATTTTGCTGTAAGTCTTAATAATGATGGCTCCGGTTCCTTAAACGTTGATCCGGACAATATTACACTTACCTATACAAAGATAAAGCTTGCTGCAGGAGGTACGACTCTTCTAACTGTAGATAATCAAAGTCAATTGGATAACTTCGGTTACGACTTTGGAAACAATGAATGGTTGATTCCGGATTCCATCAAGCAATATGCGTCACTTTCTGGAGATGCTCTCCTTAACCAGGTCCATGCAGTATTGAATACGTTGCAGACGGCTTTGCGTAGCTTGGTTGAAAGCAATACGAAACTCGATTTCCTTGACGGTTCGATCGAGAAGGTTGTAGATATTGTCGAAAAAGTTGAAAAAGTCGTTTACGGTGACGGAACAAATGATTGTCCCTATGGTCTCCTTGAATGTATAGATGGTAAATATAAAAAGCGTTTTGGCGATATCGAAGAATTTGTCAATGTATTTAATGATTCCTGGAAAACAGTATTTGGAGTTGATTCAGATGTTTGTAATCTCCTAGGCTATTATTCAGATGCAGAAGGGGTGACTGAAGCAATTGGCACTGATACGATTTTAAGCAGTAAGCTTCAATTCAATCTTACGTTTACTAAGAGTTATGATTTTGGTTTGAATTTTGCCAATGTCTTGAAGAATTCTTTGGCGAATGTTTCTACAAATGGATATATCAATGTTTCCGCAAATGCTGGTATATCTTTTGTATTGAAAATTGATTTTTCTCGTGAAAACTTGGACGAAGATACAAAACTTTCAAATGTCGGTATTGAGAAAAATAAGGATGTAGATGGCAAAAAGATTGATATTACAAAGGACTCTTACTACGCAACTTTTGAAGTCCAGAACAAACGTAGTTTTGACCATGATTTGTACGTTAAACTAGTCAACAGTGAAGTTTCTAGTGAAAGTGATAATTCTACTCTTGGAACAATTAAAATCAATGCAAATGCAGAAATTGGTTCTACAGAAACTTGGAATGATGTAACAGATTCGGATCCATATAGTATTGGATTTACATCAGACAATTGTCTTTATGTTACCGCAAAACAGAAGTTTGATATCGAAAAGGGATATTCTGATGATGAATCGGCATCTTCTGGTGGTGATGCATTTGCAGAATTGAAACTCATTGGAACCAATCTGCAGACTGTAAGTTGTGGAACTGTATCCGATTCAAATGGTAGCAGAATTTGGAAAATTAGTTTTGTGAAATCAAATGAGGCTGGTAAGACCGATTTCATTGAAATAAAAGAAAAAACGATTAGTGATCTTGTACAAACTGGGATCATTCTAGAAAAAACACTTAAGAATCAGATAAATGAATACTTAGATTTGCAAAAGTATGGAGATCGTGTAGAACTTCCTTCAGGTGTTGAAGAAGGCCGCTCCGTTATGAACACGTATGGCATATACGTGGTGGATGTGGATTCTAATGGTAATGTCATTTTCGGATGTGATCCAAGAAGAATTCAAGGTTATACCACGAATGACCGTGGTGAGGTGAATGTTCTTCATTATTATCTCTGTGGAACTGATGCGAATGATATCACTTACATGCGCATTTCTGGTGAAATAACGCCTTCAGCTGTAGTAAAAACAAGTGGTTTGAAGGGAACGTTTATTTATGAAATCGATTCGAATTCAAATAGTAAAGATCCTTCTCTGTATAAAGAAAACATGCTGAAAAACGTAACGTTTATTCCATGGATTTTCGATGAAGAATTTGACGATGTCGATGCTGCAGAAGATGCCGTTCGGGATATCGATCTTAGCGCATTCAATGGCAATTTAGAATTTGTCTATAGCGAAGTTAATGTTACGGAAGCTAATTCTGGTGTGGTGACTTCAAAATGGATTGTAAGTATAAAGAGCAACAGTGAAGCGTTTATTGTTAAAAATTCAAATTGTGTGCTTGATATAGACGTGGGTGGTGAGCATGTTTACGTTAATACGAGCGATTGCGTAAAGATGTCCAGCCTTGCGAATGCTATTGATGCTACAATAAAAGCTTTATCGGTGTCCGGTGTATCGGTAAATGTGGTAGATGAGAAAATAGTATTTACTTCGACAGAAAGTAATGTCTCTATTAATATTTACAAAGACACTGGGGATACTCCTAATGTGACGCAGTTGACCAATCTAAATTCAGATTTCAAGATTGGAAACGATAAAGTTAATTTCCAGGAATTTTTCTCTGGTAATGATGCTTTGAATTTAAAAACCGATGCGTCAACAACGGATGAAAGTACCATTGGTGAACTGGTTTCGAAAATTGATGGTCAGCTGTCAAGTTATCATATAGCAATAGTGGGTGATCATCTTGAAATTACTTCATTAGATGCAAATGAAACTGACTTCGCTATAGAAACTATTGGTACAAGCAAGGTCCTTGAATGGCTCGGATTTAGTGCTGGACAAAAGGCTCGGAAAGTTGGCGATATATGGAAAATTGTCGGTGCCTCGTTGGTGGAAATCGATTGGGCTAAGGCCATTAGCCTTGAAAATATTTCGTTGAACGCTGATTTGTCGCTTTCAATGGGCAATGCGGTTGATTTTAATGGTAAAGAAGTTAAGAATGACCGTGTTATCCTCAAGCTTAATCAAAAAGATTATGTCTATAACGCCGATGGATTTATAAAAGTTGCTGATAAATACTATAGGATTTTAAAAGTTAATCTTGATGCCGAGAATAAATATATAGAATCATTGGAAGTTTCCTTAACTTCGATTGATGGTGTTAAAAAGAGCGATTCAAATGATTGGAGTGGGGCTGTATATGTTGCAAGCGCCACTGCATCCATTGGATTCCTGGGCGTTGATGTCATTGCAGATGGCAGTGCTGCTCTGAAAGCATCGTTTACACTTACTAAAGCTGGCAAAGATGAAACTGCTGATATTTTAGGGTTTAAAGCTTCTCCAACATTAGATCTTGGGGAAGGTGAAAACGGCTTTGAACTTAAAGCTTATGCCGATGTGCTTGGTAATGCGACTGAACTAGTTGCTGGAAATATTAAGGTATTAAATCAAGATCATTATAGGCTGGAAGGCGATTTAGATTTCAACGATAAAGCGTTTGAAGATATTCTTGCACAATTCAAGAATTTCTCGATAGAAAATCTATATGCGTTGCTTGAAACTCTGATTGACCGTATAGATGCCGTTACTAAAAAGACAGATGTTAAGATTCCTGTTATCAACAAGTCTGTAAGGGATTTGGTGGATGTTGCCAATGATTTGCGGGGTATTATTGCAAAGCTTCGCGCAGAAAAGGTAACGACTATCCAAAAATTTGGTGACATGTTGAATTCCTACCTTGTGGAATTTAATCTCGATTCGCACAATGGTGGAAAGTTATTTGAATTGAAACCTGTGTATAAAACTGTCACAGATAATGGCGAGTCAAAACAAGTCTTTAATGGCTTTGAACTCTGTTTTGATGTTCAAAAGAATTTTGCAACTCGCCATAGATTCAACTTCGGTGGAAATAGTAGCGGTGTCCAGGGTAATATAGACCTTTCTGTTTCAGGTGGATTCTGGTTCGGCTTCTCAGCACAAATGAATTTTGGCACCGAAGCGTTTAAATTGGATTTGATGCTTACCCAACCCATTAATTTTGGCGCTGAAATTGTTATTGCTGGTGACAAACTGAGCTTTGATTTAGGCATTAATACAGGGGACGATAAGAGCTTGTTGAGTAACCTGATTTCTGTGGGTTCCGACAAAAATGATGCCTTTATTTATGGCAAGGCTTGTTTTGATGGCTCGCTGAATATCAGTGGTAAAAATCTCAACGATTTTGCTGATTCTACCCTTGATGATTCTGAAAAATTCAAGTATACGATACCTGTAGCGATTTTCGGTAAACTTCCGATTTCTGTGTGCAATATGTCGCTAGGCGATATATTTATTGGCAAGTGCATGGATGGTGAAGTTGAATTCAAGAAGAATACGACGTTCTCAAGTGCTCAAAAGGCTGTTGATAAGGCCATGAAGGCCTATATGAGCAGTCAGAGCGAACAAAATAAGGAGTCTTTGTACGATCTTAAAGATATCGGCAATGGTAATTTCGGTGTTGGCATAAAGACCGGACGAGAAGATAGTTTTGATTCTTTGAATAATAATCTAATTGTCGATTTCTCGGATGTCTATGAAAAAATTGAACAGCTTGCCGATTTCGCTAACCTTGATTGGTTCAGTCAAATAAAGCTTGCAGTCGCCGGGTTGAATAACCTGTTCGAAATGCTGGAAAGCGGCATGAATAGCAACATGGGAAGTAAACTCAAGTCTGTTCCTGTGATTGGTTCTGCTTTAAGTACGGGTGTCGATTTCTTGAGCGTTCTTAGAAATAAGGTTCTTGATCCGTTCTCGAAGTTTGTTTATGAATCAACTGGTTTGACGGCTGAAATGGTTGCCAACAAGATGAATGACTTGTTTGGCGATTATTTGCGCAACGTTAGCTATGATAAGAGTGATAATTACTACTTTGATTGGACCGGAAACAGCGACTGGACGCAATCGGGGAATAATAGTGGAAAGGGAACTTGGTATCGTTCCACAAAGGATTCTGCGGAATGGTTCTTCAACTTAGGTGGATTGTACGATTACGGTAAATCCATAGATTTCGATTTGGGATTCCCTGGTCTTGGCCTTTCTTCGAATATGGGGCTTAATCTTTCGCTCTCATGGGCGCTTGAATTTGGTTTCGGTATTTCCAAGGATAATGGGTTCTATTTCATCTTTGGAAATGGCAATGAAATTGACGTCAAGGCGATTGCTTCCTTAGACGGAAAAATACTTGGTTCGTTGGCCGGTTTGGGACTTTCTTTAGATATATCAAAGCCTGAAGATGCCAAGATTGAACTTGATTTTGGCGTTGATTTGAATAATCCAAGTAGTGTTTTGTATAACGCTAATTCTGGACAATCGACTAGTTTAAAGGGCTCACAAGAATATGAAAAGCTGACTGATGAACAAGTCAATAATTATGTATCGAGTAAGGATCTTGCTAATAGAGGGTATGGCATTGTAAAACTTTCTAATGCATTTGCCATGCCGACATTCGATTATTCAGCATCTGTTAATATTAATGCCAAAATTACCGTCGGTATAACGAAGGATGTTGAAAGAAATACACCGAAGTTCCCCAATATTAATGGAAGATTTAAGTTTGAATGGGAATATGGATCGGATGATGTCACTAAGCCTAAAGAATCGAAGATAAAAAATCTTGGCTTTACAGATATTGAACTGGATATGGGTTCCTTTATCGGTGGAGTTCTTGGACCTATTGTTTCCAAGATCCAGAAAGTGATTGAACCTCTTGAACCGCTTATCGACTTCTTGACGACTCCGTTCCCTGTGCTTAAGGACCTTGGAATCAAGATTACTCCGCTTGACTTGGCCAAACAGTTTAGCAAGGGCAAGTTCGATGATTCCATGATTTATGCCATCAAGGACTTGATTGCGCTTTCCAAGACGATTTCGACGATGAACGGCAAGGGCTTGGCGATTAGGTTGGGCAATTTCATGCTGATTGATGGCGCTGAGAATGAAGGAGAAGAAGCTGCTGATAGATTCTTAAGAGGTAAGTCGTCTAGTTCCTCGCTTGATTCTTATCTCGACACGTACGCTTCAGCTCTTGCAAATAATAGTATTCAGGATCAGGCCAATTCCGTAATGAAGAGTCAAGGTCTCCATAGCGTAGGGACTGGCGCATGGGAGTTTATCTGGAGCAATCCTTCTAAAATATTCAAGCTCCTGCTTGGTGAAGATATCGATCTCGTCAGATATACCATGCCTCAGCTCTGCTTCGATTTTGAATGGAGTCAGTTTATCCGTATCTGGGGACCGCTTGGTGCACGTCTGGGCGTTTCGTTCGGTGCTACGATCCAGCTCGCATTTGGTTACGATACGCTTGGCATTCGTCAATGGGTCAAGAGCGATTATAAGGACTTTAGCCGATTGCTCAATGGTTTCTATGTAGCCGACTGGGACAGTAATGGTGTTGACGTCAACGAACTTTCGTTCTATGGTGGTCTTACCGCCTCTGCAGAAATCAACATAGGTGTGTCTGCTGGTATTGGTGGTGGTGTTGGCATCAATGTGGGCTTCAACCTTTACGACCCGAATCATGATGGTAAGGTTCGCTTGAGCGAAATGGGCCAGATTATCATCGAAGACGGTCTATTTGGTCTCTTTGATGTAAATGGTAAGATTACTGCAAAGCTTTATGCTTACGTTGATTTGCTGTTCTATACCAAGAAATGGAATATCACGGGCGATATTACCTTGTTCAAGTTTGATTACACGCATTCCTCTATTCCTGTGATGGCCTCACAGAACGAAACAGGCGATGTCGTGGGTCATGTGGGACCGAATGCGGGTGATAGAATTTCGACGGACAAGACTAACCCGACGCTCACTGATGTCAACGAAACATTGGTTCTCGATCTAAATGGTGATACCGTATCTTGGGCCAATGGTAAAAAGAAGGTAAAAGTCAAGTCGGGTAGGAAACTTATCATTAATGCCGGTGCCGGTGATGATAAGGTTATATTGAGAGGAAACGCCAACTTTGATATCGAAATCAATGGTGGTGATGGTAACGATAACATTGATTTGTCTGGGTTGACTATTTCAGATGGTTATGCAGCAATCATTTGGGGCGGTTCCGGAAGTGACAATATCAAGGGTGCTAACGGTCTAAACATTATCTTTGGCGATACGGGTATTGCTCGTATTGATGAAGAAAAAGAGGGAGACAATGCTAAGCATAAGTATGTTGTCGAGGCTTATGTTGACTCCGGTATTGCTGGTAATGATGTAATCGTTGCTGGTAATAGTAGAGACATCATTATTGGCGGTGCTGGCAATGACCAAATTGATGGTGGTGCTGGTGACGATATCATCTTCGGTGATGGAGGTAGGGTTGAATTTGCTATTGATGCAAATGAATCACAATACGCAATTAACCGAAAGGTATCTCAGAATGCTGTTGATGAAATTTCCCGTACCGATATCAGTCTTGATGGTGGCGATGATATAATCGACGGTGGTGCTGGTAATGATTACCTCTATGGTGGCGCTGGTAATGATAATATCGATGGCGGTGCTGATAAAGACTTTATTTATGGCGAAAAAGGCAATGATCGCATTGTTGGTGGTTCCGGCAAGGATTACCTCTATGGTGGTTCCGGTCACGACATCATGTTCGGCGATTCGCTAGCCAGTGCTTCGTTAGATATCAGTTCGCTGTTTAATAAGAATTTTTTCAGTGATGAATTTAATACGGCTCAGTTTAAGAGTGGTGCTGTTATAAGCAGGGATCAATTCAAGGTGGGCGGATCCAATAGTACCGATTCCGGTGTGGCTGATGTAGACCATATCTACGGTGACGAAGGTGATGACCTGATCTTTGGTGATGGAGGCTATTCTTCGGATAATGACCAGGGCGATACTATCGAAGGCGGCATTGGAAACGATGTCATTCATGGTAATGGTGGTAACGATACCATTAACGGCGGTATTGACAACGACATCATTTACGGCGGTGCAGGTGATGACATCATTGATGGAAGTGCCGGTAACGATAGCTTGTATGGTGATGACGGCATCCTTGATTACGATAAGAACTACGAGAATGCGTTTGATGGCGGACAGATAACATTCGGTGAAAATAAAGGCTTGCTAAACAATATTTTCAAGGATGTAACGTCTAACTCTAAGGGCGGTAACGATAAGATCTCTACGGGACCGGGCATGGACTTTGTCGATGGCCAGGGTGGTAGCGATCAGATCTTCGTGAACCTGATGGGTGAAAGCGAAACGAATTATGCGAATATTACTGATTCCGGAACGGATAATCGCGATACGGATACGCTTATCATTGAAGGCACGGAATACAATGACAATTTGCTCATGCGCATGAACAAGGACGGTTCTTTGGGCTTTGTCGCACTATTGCCGGATTCCAATATTCCGAAGGATGAAGTTGGCAACGAAAATATTGAACGTATCAACTTTACGAGCGGTGTCGATGTTGTCAACTTGAATGCCAATGGAGGTAATGACAAGGTAACTATCGATGGTACCGCCAAGACGACCAATGTTGATGGTGGTGCTGGTGATGATTCGTTCCAAGTGGGTCAATTGTTCAATTCTGAACGAAACGCTAATACACAGGGAATTGCGGCGGATGATGGATTTAATACGGTTCTGACAACCGACGAGAAGTATTTGAGCGACGGTGTTACCAAGGGCTCGAGCTTGAATATCGAGGGCGGTGTTGGAAATGATTCGTTTACTTCGCTGCATAATATCGGCGATTTGAGTATGGCCGGTGGTAGAGGTGATGATACATTCTCCATCTATAATTACCTTAAGAAACCTGACAATGCGAGTGATGTTGCAGAACCGGTCGAAAGCGGAACCCTATCGGTCGATGGCGGTACCGGTAACGATTTGTTGAATGTTGCGGGTACAACTGGAGACGATACGGTCGTTATTTCGAAGGATGGCTTGCTCAGTAATTCTGTTGGTATAAAGGTTGCTGGTGTCGAATCGACCAATTTTGACGCCGGTGCTGGCGATGACATGTTCCATGTTCTCGGGAATAATAAGGGTGAAACGACAGTCATCAATGGAGGTCACGGAAACGATACCGTTTCTATTGGTGGTCTGGACGAATCCAAGACTCTACGCAGTTCCGATACGGATGGTCAGACAAACTATGTGAAGTACGAAATCGTGACTAAGGAGTCCGAAGGACTTGATGCTGACCAAGTTTCTCGTGCTGATGAAAATGTCGGAAGCGGTGTGCTGTATAATGAAAAGTTCACTGTTTTGGATACAAGTTCGCAACCGACGGTATTCTATTCGTCAAAGGCCGATTATATTGATCTTGATCATATTTCCGTTAAGGAAGGTCAGACCGGTGTATTCTATATCGGCTATTCTGGTGACTTGAAAAATGGTGTAATCAACGTCAAGTTGACTGTTCCGATGCTTTCGACCACGGCTTTACAGCGTGGTGATAAGGGCGTCCTTATTGGCCAACAGACTTTTGACGGCGACAACAATAACATTACCGCTTATTCGAATGAAATTGAATTTGAGTTAAGTGAATCTAATAGAATTGTTGCTGTTGAAGTCAAGGCTCTTTCGGATAAGTTACTTGAAGATACGCTTGTTTCTTCTATTACGGCAATGAGTGTCTGGTCGTCTTCGGAAAATTCCGGTGATGTTGAATTGAGTCGCTCCGTCAATGTTATCTCCGTAAATGTAGAGGACGATAAATCGGTTACCAACGAGTTTAAAAATCTGTTGACTCGAACTGACGAATTCAATGTCCAAGAACAGGATATTTATCTTGGAGAATTTGCTGAACAGTTTGATTTCGTGAATGGAGAATTCTCTGTTTATGTACAAAATAGTGATAGAGTGCTGACTTTAGGTACTGATTTTGTAAGGAATGACGGAGTTCTCTCTCTAGTCAATCTTGATGAATTTAAGAACAAGACCTTGGTTGTGAACTATCGAGCCAATACGATGCGCTTGGATGGTTCTAAACTCCGCTTGGTATATGATAACCTTGCTGCAAAGGTTCAAGAAGATAATAAGGATGTATTTGTTAATAAGCTTCTTTCTGTTAAGTATAATGGTAATGAAGTGTTCACTAAGGCTGAATGTGGCCATGATGCAAGCATATACTATGCGTTGAACGGTGATAGCCTTGTGTTCTACAATAATTCAAACAATCGTCTGGCAACATTGCATGGAAAAGTGACTGTTGAAGCCAATACAAGGTTTGTCGACGCGCAGGGTATAGAAAATCAAAAGTCAAGTAAAACCTGTGAACAGTTGACATTTACTGCTGTTGATGATCAAACTCCGATTTCACATGTGCTGACGGAAGCTTCTGATTGGAATGCAACGTCCTTCATCGTGAATTATACGGGTGAAATTGCTGCGGGTAAATCTGTATTTGTAAAGATCAGTGCGTCTGAAGTTGTTTCTGAAAAGAACCAACCGGCAAGTGCCCAACTTGATGTTTCGGATGGTGTAAATTCAGGTGAATGTATTATCCTTGAATTTAAGAACGGTGAAACAACGAAGACGATAACTGTAACTGCGAAATCGGATGAAGTCGTAGAAGAATACGGCTGGACAACGGTTGAATCGAGTAAGAATGTCATTAGCGATGTTGAAGGTGATGTGTATGCTTATGGTGAAGGCGTAGGCATGAGCGCGGACTTCGATAATCCCGAGGTCCTCCGTTATAAGCACAAGTTCAAAATGGGAAATGATATTGAGAGTGCTTCTAAATACAATGAACGAAACTCTTATGACGCTACCCAATTGAACCCCGTCGATTCGATCTCGGCGTCCAAAACAGAAATTCTCTTGAAGGATGCTACAAATGTTAAGGTTGGCGAAACGGTCAAATTCATCAAGAATGATGTCGAATCTGATTGGTTCCGTATAGAAAATGTTTCGGAAGACAAACATACGATTACGCTAAATGCGGCCTTGGAAGGATTTGATAAGAACAGTCTGAAGGCGATGTTCTCTGGTCCGAAGGATTACCTCTTCACCGATGAAGCTGATAATACAGACCGCATCTTTGTGAATAACCAGGATTCTTCTTTAGATGCTTCAAGTGCCTTGAGTTCGTACTCTGAAGATGGAAAGGTTATCGCAGATTCCGCTCAGTTTACTCATAGTGAATTGAAGGGTAAGATCGTTTCCAACAACTTCGAGTACGGCGAATACAACCTTGGCTCTGGCAAGGATACTGTTGATGTTTCGAAGACTCTCTATCGTGAAGATGGATTCCAGACCTTTACTGTCGTGAATACGAGTAAGGGCGAGGACAAGGTTACAGTCAGCAGCTATAAGGATGAAGCCGATGGCAAACTTGTAATCAATACGGACGAAGGTGATGATATCATCAAGGCTGATTCGAATGGAGTCACCAAGAATGGCATGATAATCTTCGGTGGTGAAGGTGCTGATAAGATCGATGTGTCGAAGGGCGTGATTGCATTCGGCGATATGGGTAATATCCAGTACAGGAATGCCGAAGGTAATGTTGTTACGAACTTGGGCTACGAAAAGAAAGTCGATGGTGCCATCACGAGTTACGAGACTATTCATACGAAGATATCCAAGGTTGGAGACAATCTCGAAAAGCAGACGGACGGTATTGCGCGTGAAGCGTCTTCTATCAAGTCTGTAGGATTTGATGTTGGTGCTCGCGATGAAATTACCGCCGGTGGATTCCATAGCGTTGTCATTGGCGGTGCTGCTAATGATGACATTCATGTGACGGGTGGCGAAAATGTTGTCCTTGGCGATAACGGTGAAGTCAACTACTCGACTGCAGAAACTGTTGATACCGATTGGCGCAACAATAGCGAACTTGTCACGCATCTAGACCAAGTACAGACGATTGAAAATGGAATTGGTGATGTCGATACGATTACCATTACCGGAAGCAATAACGTTGCCATGGGTGGTGCTGCTAACGACAATATTACCATTTCGAAGATTGGCGATTTCAGCGACAGCGGAAGTAACAATGTTGTCCTTGGTGATGGCGGCAAGTACTTTGAAAGCGATTTGAAGAAGACTGTTGAAACTGTCGATGACCATATCGGTGGCGAAGATACCATTGTTATCCATGGCGGTAACAACACGGTCATGGGTGGCGCCGAAGGTGACCAAATTACAGTTGGTGCTAATGCTACAACGCTTAGCAACAACAACATCGTCCTTGGTGACGGTGGCATGTATGAAGAAATCAAGGGCGTCTCTGTTGAAATCAAGACGACGAATGATGATATCGGTGGCGTTGACACAATCGATATCTATGGCGGCAATAACACGGTCATGGGTGGCGATAAGGGCGATACCATCAATATCGGTGTTCCTGGTGCTTCTGAAAGCGGAGCCAAGAATATTGTCCTTGGCGATGGCGGCAGATACTTTGAAAGTGCTTCGACGAAGACTGTCGAGACGACGAGTGATGATATCGGTGGCGTTGATACGATCAACATCTATGGCGGTGACAATACGGTCATGGGCGGTGCTGCCGGTGATACAATCCATATTGGCGAATCGGCAAGCGTCACCAGCAATAAGAACGTTGTCCTTGGTGACGGCGGTATGTACAACCTCCAGAAGGGCGTGTCTGCCGAAATCAAGACAACGAATGATGACATCGGCGGTGAAGATACAATCGATATCTTTGGCGGTGACAACGTCGTCATGG
The DNA here is from genome assembly GCA_902800345.1 of Fibrobacter succinogenes. GTDB lineage: Bacteria > Fibrobacterota > Fibrobacteria > Fibrobacterales > Fibrobacteraceae > Fibrobacter > Fibrobacter succinogenes_H. The sequence goes on along the minus strand of CADCDO010000021.1, from coordinate 10,312 downwards.
GCGGTGCTGAGGGCGATTCCATCAACATTGGTGAACCTACAACGTCTTCGAGCAACCATAACGTTGTCCTTGGCGATGGCGGTATAGCTCAATTCAATAAGGATCCGAACGTTATCGGAGATGATACTTCGATCAACGCCGGGTTGAATTACGTCGAGACGACAAACAACGCTATTGGTGGCGATGACACCATCGATATTTATGGTGGCGATAACACAGTCATGGGCGGTGCCGCAGACGATACGATTACGATCGGTGTTGCCGGTAAGCCTGAAAGCGGAGCCAACAACGTTGTTCTCGGTGATGGCGGTAAGTACGTCGAGAACGATGCTGTGAAGACGGTAGAAACGATTGACGATGCAATCGGCGGCAATGATACTATCCAGATCTATGGCGGTAGCAATATTGCCATGGGCGGTGCCGCAGACGATACCATCAATATCGGTGAATCTGCAAGCGTCACAAGCGACAAGAACGTTGTCCTTGGTGACGGCGGCAAGTATGACCTCCAGAAGGGCGTCTCTGCCGAAATCAGGACAACGAGCGATGATATCGGTGGCGTAGATACAATAAACATCTTTGGCGGTGATAACGTCGTCATGGGCGGTGCCGAGGGCGATTCCATCAGCATTGGTGAACCTACGACGTCTTCGAGCAACCATAACGTTGTCCTTGGCGATGGCGGTGTAGCTCAATTCAATAAGGATCCGAACGTTATCGGAGATGATACTTCGATCAACGCCGGGTTGAATTATGTCGAGACGACAAACAACGCTATTGGTGGCGATGACACCATCGATATTTATGGTGGCGATAACACGGTCATGGGCGGTGCCGCAGACGATACGATTACGATCGGTGTTGCCGGTAAGCCAGAAAGCGGAGCCAACAACGTTGTCCTCGGTGATGGCGGTAAGTACGTCGAAAACGATGCTGTGAAGACGGTAGAAACGATTGACGACGCTATCGGCGGCAATGATGCTATCCAGATCTATGGCGGTAGCAATATTGCCATGGGCGGTGCCGCAGACGATATCATCAATATCGGCGAATCTGCAAGTGTCACAAGCGATAACAACGTTGTCCTCGGTGATGGCGGCAAGTATGACCTCCAGAAGGGAATCTCTGCCGAAATCAAGACGACGAGCGATGATATTGGTGGAAATGATACCATAAATATTTATGGTGGCAAGAATGTTGTCATGGGCGGTGCCGAGGGCGATTACATCAATATTGGCAAGGAAGGTTCCGCGGAAAGTGATGATAACGTTGTTCTTGGCGATGGCGGTATAGCTTCTTACGACAAGAGCGAGTCTGCTGTTGGTAATAGCGATTCTATCAATGCGGGCCTTTACAAGGTCGAAACGACCAGTGATGGCATTGGCGGCGGTGATACCATCAAGGTTAATGGCGGTATCAATATTGTCATGGGTGGCTATGATGACGATGTCGTCAATATCGAAGGTGCCGATAACGTAGTCGTCGGCGACGGCGGCGTTTATGAAATCCATGAACAGTGCCTGACGGTCGAGACGAAGAGCGAACCTCTTGGTGGCCATGATATTATTACCACGGGTAACGGCAAGAATACGATTCTCGGCGGTACCGATGTCGACGAGATTACGACCCGCAACGGTAACGATATCATCGTCGGTGACGGTGGCCTTGTCATCATGGATAAGCAGCATAATCCGCTTATCGTGACGAACTCCGGCAAGAACGTTGCTGAAGAACTCGCTGCAGAACAAGATGAGACGAACAAGAGATCCGCTGGTGGCGATATCATCGTGACAAGCGGTGGCGATAACGTCATCTTTGGCGGTCTTGGCAACGACGATATCACTTCGGGTAATGGCGAAGATGTCGTGTTCGGTGACAACGGTTATGCGACATTCCGTGGTAACGCGGGTCTTGCGAATAATCTGCACGAAACGTTCACCGATATCCAGGGCATGTTCGAATTCGAAAATACTCCTGTGGTTCGTGATTCCGCAACGCTCAGCTTCAACTTCCAGGGAACTGCTCAACAGGGCCTCAATGCAAACGATACTGCCGGTGCGTCGAACTTTGCCGCCAAGCAGTGGAACAATATTGCGGGTAGCCTTGCCGGTACATATGGCAACGATGACAAGGAAATTGTCCGCTTCGACGACGGTACGCGTGCAAGTTCTGTCAGCGTAAGCTATGCCGGTCACGAGTATCACCGTAATACGTCAACCGATGTCCGCATCAATACCCAGAATTACAACCACGGGCTGTGGGGCAACAGCGCCAACAACAAGTTGATGACTTCGGGTATCATGACGACCGCACCGAACAACCAGATGGATAGCGTCTTGGAAGTGGCGGTCGATGGTCTCCAGCAGCATTTCGACAGCTACCAGATAGTTGTTTACTTGGATATCCCGGATTCTCATTCTTCTGCAGAACAGAGCATTCGCGAAGTTGTCTTGACGATTGGTGACTATACGGAATCGTTCTTCGTGAACGATTACGCCGGTGCGAACTTCAATGGCAAATTCGTGCAATCGAGTTACAGGTCCGCACAGGAAATTATCAATATCATCAATTCCAACAAGAACAAGCCCTCGAATCAGCGAGTCAATACTTATGGTAACTATGTCGTCTTTAACGTTTCTTCGGAACACGCTCTTGACCGTGCCGTGATTACCATTCGTGATGGCTACACGCTCGACCAGATGAATGGCAAGGATTTGCCGGGTATTGCGGGTCTCCAGATCAAGGGCTCGTTCCACAAGCAGGATATAGCCGCTTCTACCGATATCAAGTTCGGTGGTGATGACGTTGTCAAGACGAGTGGCGGCGATGACGTGGTCGTGGGCGGTACCGGTAGCGACAATATCACGACGTACGGTGACGAACGCCAGAGCATTAACGACAATGATATTGTCTTCGGCGATAATGCCAAGATGCTCTTCACGGATCGCGACAGCAATGACGATACCGCTACGACGCTTTCTACGGCTGAATCCATCGGCATTACGGCTGATACGCTTTCTCACAGCGAAAGGGACAACGGCGTCGAACGCTTGAATGTGGACAAGTATAAGGACACAATCAAGACTGGTGATGGTAACGATGTTGTCGTGGGCGGCATTGGTGCCGACCGTATTGAGTCTGGCGCTACGGCGTCTGCCGATACGAAGCTCGATGGCGTGAATGTCTGGTCGCTCAACTTCACGAGCGAAAATGCCAATAGCACCAATTCCATTGCTGCGGGCGAAGCTGCCGGTGTCGTCGTTGATACGAACTGGACCAATATGTACCTGAAGAATGGTAGCTTGCACAAGATTGGCGGTGGTTCCTCGAGCAATGATATCAAGGTAAATATCTCTGCCTACAGACAAAATGACTGGAACTGGCAGAATGCTGGCAACTACAGCATGACCCATGAGAACTACGACGAAATTGATGGCGATACCGCAAACTCGAAGCTTTACAACTTCTATCTTGCCGCTCAGCAGCAAGAAGAAATCAGGCTGAAATTGACCGATATCAATAAGAAGTTCGATACGGCAAGCGGTTATGACATCTATGTCTATCTCGGCGGCGATAACAACGATACGGATACGTACAATTATCTGTACCAGATTAAGCTGACGGATGCAAATGGCCGTGTCCAGTATCGTTACTTGAACGATTGGACCGGTTATACGTTCGACGGTGACTACAAGGAAGCTTATTGCAGTAGTTATCAGGATGCCCTGGAGGCCTTGACCGATTACGCTACTCCGCGTGTCGAAATTATCGGCAACTACGTGGTATTCCGTAACGTAACGGGTAATCTCGCCGATATCCGCATCAAGAACGTGTACTCTTTCGGTGGCCAGAGTCCGAAGAACCTGCCGGTAATTTCTGCGGTGCAGATTGTTTCTGGTGCGGCTAAGGATACGGCGGCCATTGGCGGTGATCATGACAAGGACCTTGTCTATGGTGACGATGCCAAGTTGACGTTCGATTTGGATATTCCTTTCGCAACGGATGAAAACATTGCCGATTACAGGAATCGTGTAATCGAGGCCAAGTCGGTGGCTATCGATAATAGCGTGGTCAAGAAGGTCAGCACGGACGATACGATTATCACGGGCAAGGATCGCGATGTCGTTGTGGGCGGCGAAGGCGCTGACAACATAAAGACGGGCCTTGGCGACGATATCGCTCTCGGTGGCAGTGCAAACTTGATTGTCGAACACAATAATCCTGTAGGCGTGTTCACCCCGAATACCGAAATCGTTCTCGACCAGCATACGATCGATTTGAACATCCATCGTAACTACCTCGACAATGACAACGCTAACGTTCAACAGATGCAGAACCAGCTCAACCAGAACCGCATCGTGGGTATCGATACGTCTGTCTCGAATACGAACGACCGCAAGGATACGATTGACGCGGGTGCGGGCAGGAACCTTACTTTCCAGGCTTCTTCAAGCACTTCGAAACTCGTTGAAACTCCGACACCTGTCAGCCAAGGCAGTGGCGAAGGTCAGGGCCAGAGCCAAGGCAGTGGGGAAGGTCAAGGCCAGAGCCAAGGTAGTGGCGAAGGTCAGGGCCAGAGCCAGGGCAGTGGGGAAGGTCAAGGCCAGAGTCAGGGCAGTGGCGAAGGCCAAGGTTCTACGGAAATGCGTGTGGAACAGATTAATAGAACGCCGCAGGTTATCTCGCTTGTCGCTGGCGAAACTATCAAGCTGGTTTGCACGGAATACCCGCAGGGCAATCAGTGGTGGACTCCGAACGTTGTCATCTATGGTAACAATGCCGGAAACAGCTCGATTCCTGAAATCGACTGGGCATGGGATGGCAGCAACAAGGCCCACACGAACGTTGGGTACAACGTAAGAGTGGATATTCCGGACCATCCGAACGGCGCCAATGGAACGTACGAAATCTATCTCACCGCCAAAACTAGCGGAATGATGATTCTCTACATTGACCAGGGCTAATACGTTGTTCTGAAAAGATTAACACTGTGACGACATTGTCGCCACAGTGTTTTTTTTTCGCATGGCTACAATCTTGATTTGAGTAAATCTTTTTTCGTTCATTGTCCCTGCGTAGGCAAGAATATTCTTAAAAAACGGGATCCTGTAAATTTTATTGTAATTTTTTTATATATTGTATATATCTATCTGGAGGCTCTTATATGAAGCAATCTTTACTTGCGTTATCTCTCGTCTATTGTCTATCGTCTTTCGCTTTAACTGCCTGTGGGGATGATGACAGCGGCGTTACCCCGCGCGACGAGGATTCTTCATCTTCCTCCCAAAACGTTAAGTCGTCGTCATCATCCAAGTCGGTCATCCTGAGCTCAAGCGAAGGATCCAGTAATGGTAAATCCTCGTCCTCCGTTCCGGGGACAAAATCTAGCGGTTCTGCAAAGTCCAGTAGTAGTAAAAACGGTGATCCCGGCACCCGTTCATCAAGCTCAGGGCAGGCTCCGGCCGGGATGACTTCTAGCAGTGTCACACCAAAGTCGAGCTCCAGCGAAGGAAAAAAGATTGCTTCCACTTCGTCAAGCTCGTGGCAGGCTCTGTCTTCGACTCCTCGCAATGACGTGTCGTCTAGTAGCGAATATGTGCCGTTCGACCACTCGCAAACGTTGGCCGGTGCCTACAAGGTAGGCGAAAATGCATACAAGCAGTTTACTGACACGCGCAATGGCCGTAGCTACTATTACATTACAATCACGTCGGATTACAGCGGGAAATCTGTCACTGTCATGGCCGAAAACTTGAACATTGGCAAAATGGTTCCAGGAGCAGAGAATCAGAATGATGACAACGAGATAGAACGCTATTGCTACAACAACGACACGACCAAGTGCGACGAGTTTGGCGGTCTTTACCAGTGGGCTGAGATGATGCAATTGCCAAGCCGTTGCAACACGGAAAGTTGTGCCGATCTTATTCAGGAAAATCATAAGGGGATTTGTCCCGATGGCTGGCGATTGTTCACATACGATGATTATGAAATTGTCCGAGGTTATAAGGATGAAAACGGTGACGGAATCAAAGGCCTGCGCTCGACATACGGTTTTAGCGGGACGAATGCGAGCGGATTTTCGCTTACAGGTGCTGGTATTAGAAGCGATAATGGAACATTTAATGGTTTAAAAGAAAAAATCTTTATTTTCCGTCCAATCGAATATGAAGCCGATGCTGCAAAACAAGCTCATCATATGAGAATATCGGCGGCACTTGATAGTGGACCTTCGGAAAATGCTAGAGAATTGAAGACAAAAGGTTTCTCCGTCCGCTGTGTAAAAGTGGAAGATTGAGATCGCTTCTACCTTTGTCTTTTCGCGGAACGGTTATTCTGCATTGGACTTGACATCGCCCCATTTGGCGTTATTGCCGATGTTGCGGATTAAGCGGAAACCTGCTGGTAAACCTTCGTTATAGTTTCCGCGGTAATACCCATAGTTTACATCTTTCCAATAAGGTCCAGAAGATTCTGAAGCAGGTTTCCATTCTTGTTCAGTTCGATCATTGGCTCCTTTTACACAAGACGGCTTATTACGAGGAGCAGAAAAAGGATTTTTTTCTTCAAAAAGAACATGCTCCTCAACCAAACCTAACATATCATATAAGCCATATCCATTTGGCAATAGTTGCCCCACAGGTTTTGATTTATCATAATGCCATTCTGGTCCCAATTGAGCATATTTCGAAGCTTCTTCAAATGTAGCCGAATCACTCCACGGAGCTTGTTTCTTTTTGTCGCCGCCGCGAGCGAATATCATCCATTCATCGTAAAACGGGAGCCTGTAGCCATCCGAAGTGCTGTCGATTGAGACTTGAATTTCGTCTTTTCCTTCATCTTTATCTGTAAAATTGTAGTAACCAATAATATAATTACCTTTTGAAATAATTCTCGAATGGAATTCATTTGATGATGAAAAAAAGTAATATGGTTTTAGTCCTTCTCTAATGCTACGGGCGTTTGCGTATTTTATAGCTTGAAGTAACAAAATTGTACATGCCGCAGAGTCGTGTACATCACAGGTTCCATTACGCGAGCTATTTCTTTTTCTTGTCACCCACTCATCAGCAAGAAGTTTTCTGTTCCAATTTGTAAACGATGTCTTTTTAGACGGAAGGTTATCCCACATCGTTTGTATGATATCGCAATTTGTCACAGGATATTTATCGACCAAATAACTTCCTGTAATAGTTACCAGCCTTTCTGGATCATGATTGTTCTTGTAACCCAGTGCATACAGTTCAGTTTCATTATATTTGTTGAATCCTAATAAAACTTCTTCATTTTCGAAGTTTAGATATTTCATCCCGATGGCAAGATTGATTTTGTTTGAATTTTCTGATTCGGGAAAGTAAACGTTAATTGCTTCAACTCCAGTAAATATCGGTATTTGAAACGCTAAGCAGGAGTCGTTGAGAACTTTTGATTTCAATGATGTTTCCCATGCGACGACAGGCTTGTCAACACAAATTTTGACGATTTCGTTTTTCTCCACTTCGAGCCAAAACTCCTTGCGCAATGAATCGCGGCTTACCTTAAACGTTCTTTGAATTTTATTTTCTGAAATGTTTTCCAGCTTCTTAATTGGCTTGAAACCTTGAGCATTCGCAAACGCAAAGCACATCGTTAGGAACAATAAAATCTTTTTCATACTATTCAATTCTATTTTCCCATTTGGCGTTATTGCCGATGTTGCGGATGAGGCGGAATCCAGCTCCATAACCGGGATGGCCTGGTTCGTAATATCCGTAGTCTATCCATTTCCAATAAGGACTTAAGGTGTCGTCAAATCCATCTTCTAGAGAAACGTGATAATCGCCGCCCTTCAAACAAGACGCAAAACCAAAGTTTCCTCTAAACAAACTTGATTTTAAGAGTACATGCTCTTGAACGAGACCAAACATATCATATAATCCGTATCCATTAGGCGTTAGCTGGCCAACAGGTTCTGTTTCAAAGGAAACCATTTTTGTTTTAAATTTGGCGTATTTTTTTGTTTTTTCAAAAGAACCCGAAGAATCTCCCCAAGGGGCCTTATTCTTTTTGTCGCCACCACGAGCAAGCATCATCCATTCATTGTAATATGGAAGTCTATAACCGTTCGAGGTACTGTCGTCAGAAACTTGAATATATCCGAGAACATGTTGTTTAATAATACGTTGTCGAGTTGATAAAATAGTTTCTCTTTCTGCATATTCTTCCACAGGAGAAAATATATAATAAGGCTTTAGACCTTCACGAATACTGCGTGCGTTGGCGTATTCCATAGCCCAAAATAGAGATACAGTATTTGCGGCAGTGTCTTGTGTTATGCAGTTTTCATTACGTGTAGAAGCTCTTTTCCTGTTTTGCCACTTATAATCAAGAAGGCTATCTTCCCACATCAACTGCGTAAATTCGCAGTTTGTAACAGGATATTTATCGACTAAATAATCCTAAAAGAACTTCTTCATTTTTGAAATCAAGATACTTCATACCAACTGCTAGATTGATTTTCTTAGAGCTATCCGCTTCTGAGAAATACACATTAATCGTTTCAACTCCAATAAGCGTCGGTATTTGAAACGCTAAGCAGGAATCGTTGAGGATGCTTGATTTCAATGATGTTTCCCACGCGACAACAGGCACGTCAACACAAATTCTAACAATCTCGTTTTTCTCCACTTCAAGCCAAAGTTCCTTGCGCAACGAATCGCGGTTCACATCAAAAGTTCTTTGAATTTTATCTTCTGGAATCTTTTTCAAATTCTTTCTTGGCTTGACACCTTTGACAGGCTTTTTCATCAAAATCGGACCATGGAATCTTTTTGCAAACCCGACAAGCGTCGCGTGTTCTAAACTATCCTTATACGCACCGCGACATTCTCCATGCTTGTCGTAATAGAATTGAGCATTCGCAAGCGCAAAGCACATTGTCAGGAACAACAAAATCTTTTTCATACAGTTGAATATACAAAAAAGATTTCTCCATTTATGAATTTAGATTTAGTTCTCCTAAAGAATATTTTACAAATTTTTTCCGGACAAACAGTTCGCCAAAGCGTGTTAATATAATGGAGGGCGAATTCAGCAAACTTGCCTTCCCGGATTTAACCGCCATACGGCAAGGATCATCATGTCTGAAAATCAAAAAACAATCGAATTTACCATTACAACTTCTCGTGATCAATTGGTTGACAAAACCATCGAAGAAATCAAGAAACACACTTATCTCGACCCGCTCTTTGACGCCGCGTTCAAGGCGTTCTTGAGCGACGAAGAAGCACTGGTAAATTTTTTGAACGGAGTATTCCGCCTAAAAGAGGGAAACAAAATTGAATCGGTAGTCATCAAGAATTCAGAAATCAACGTCATTTTTCCGGCAGTCAAGTCGTTCAGGCTCGATATCCGTGCGACAACCTCGAATGGCATACACATTAATGTAGAGATGCAAAAGGCTAAGCCCGACTTTTTCGTCGATCGAGTGCTTTTACAGCACTGTGCCTTCATGCTCCAAAGCAAATACGAATGGGACCGGTTGAACTTTGGAAATTTCCCTCTCGACTTAACTAAAGAACAACGCGCTGAACGCGAAATCCACCGTTACGAGGTCCCGCCAACCTACGCCATTTGGATTTGCGACTTTCCCATAAGCGAACAGACGCTTTTCCGAGGCGATTGGGCCATCCGCAGCAAGGAGGGCTTGACGTTGAGCGACAAGATGATGTATATTCTATATGACCTGACGAAGTTCAACAAAACCTTCGAAGAAATCATGACCGCAGAAGAACGCTGGCTTTACCTGCTCAAGCACGCTGGCAAAGCAGAAAAGCTCCCTGACTTCAACGATTCCGTTATTGCGAAGGCTATTCACAGGATCTTAGTGAACAGAGCGTCAGAAAAACTCATCAAGGATCAGGCTAACGATATGGTATGGACAGAAGAGGAATTGGATCATTTGGCCTTGTTGGAGGTCCGTGCCGAACAGAAGGGGCTGGAGAAAGGTTTACAGAAAGGTCTAGAAAAAGGGCTTAAACAGGGTCTTGAACAGGGTCTTGAACAGGGTCTTGAACAGGGCCATGAACAGGGACTTGAAAAAGGACGTGCTGAAGGTGAGATTAAAGGCCTTGAAAAAGGCCGTATTGAAATAGCTCTCGATATGCTATCCAACAACGAACCTATCGAGAAAATTGTCAAGTATTCACATCTGCCCGAAAGCAAGATTCTTGAGCTAAAGGCATCATCGTCAGGTGATGCTATCAAGTAACAGCAAGCATGTGCCTTTGATTTTCGAACCATGAATGTACAAATTTAGATTGCATAATAGCAA
>CADCDO010000020.1 GCA_902800345.1 Fibrobacter succinogenes | reverse complement strand
CAAGGCAGCACGCTTTGTCCGCTTCTGCGACAGCTTCAACATTCCTATCCTTACGCTCGAAGACGTTCCGGGTTACATGCCGGGCACGAAGCAGGAACATAACGGCATTATCCGCCACGGTGCAAAGCTCTTGTTCGCTTACGCCGAAGCAACCGTGCCGCGCGTGACACTGATTCTCCGCAAGGCTTACGGTGGCGCATACATCGCCATGAACAGCAAGAACCTCGGTGCAGACTGCGTGTTCGCCCTCCCGATTGCTCAGATTGCCGTGATGGGTGCCGAAGGCGCAGTCGACATTCTCCGTAGAAAGGAAATCGCCGCTTCCGCAGAACCGGCAAAGCTCAGGGAACAGTACATCGCCCAGTACGAAGAAAAGTACTTGAACCCGTACATCGCCGCCGGCAACGGATTCATCGATGAAGTCATCGAACCGAAGAGCGTCCGTGACCGCCTTGTTTCCGCATTCGAAAACTTGAAGAACAAGAAGAAGGCGATTCTCTGGAAGAAGCACGGAAATATTCCGCTGTAATCTTTAGACGACAAATGCGTAAGGCGAGCGTCGCGAGAACTGCTTGCAGATTCTCATGACCGAGCCCAGCATTTTGGATTAGAGCGAAGCGATAATCCAAAGGCTAGAGACGAGAGAATCGTCAATAGTCATTGGCCAATGCTAAAAGCTGTCAGAAATGAAAAAGTCCCGGTTCCGTCGCATGAATCGGGATTTTTCGTATGATCAAAGTGTTGTTTTGGCCATTTTATGATACCATTTTTCAATTTTTTTCGATTTTGGTAGCATTTTTTCTACTTTGTCCATATTCATTTTGAGTAAAACACGGTATATTGTGTTACCAAATCAGCATTTTTTTCAATTTTGGTATCACATGCACAGCAAACAGGCTCGAATTTCATCCCGTTTTTGTTAATTTGTTTAAAATTTTTGATACCAGATCGTCCTTTTTTTTCGATTTGGTAGCACATTTTCGCATTTTCACCCCCTCAAACACGAAAAAAGCTTTACGGGAATGCGTGAGTTACGCCAGCGTTTTCACAAGCGTATCGTGCAACAAGCCATTGCTGAAGATGACCTGCTCACCATCGACGAACTGCATGGGCGTTCCGTCGATATGCGTGGATTTGCCGCCCGCTTCTTCGACAAGGAGCGCTATAGCCGCGATGTCCCACGGGTAACTCATGGTCATCACGAAGCAATCGATGCGCCCACACGCCGTAAAGCAGCCCTCGATTACCGCAGAACCCAAGCATTTCACACGTTCGAACGTTTCGGCTTCGCGAGCGAAATTGCGAGAGTTTTGCGCATTGATTTTCGCAGCCTCGCCCACGTTAAAATCACCATTCGAGACAATCGCATGCGTTGGGTTAGATTCTGGGCTTACATAAATTTGTTTGTCATTCATAAAAGCACCCATGCCTTTCGCGGCTGTGTAAAGTTCGCCGAGTTTGGGTAAATTAACAACAGCAACAAGCGGTTTGCCTTCAAAATGGAGCGCGATGGATATTCCCCACAGCGGAATGCCACGGCTAAAATTCACCGTACCATCGACCGGATCGATAATCCAACGGTAGCGCGGATCTGAGCCTTCAATAATTCCCGCCTCTTCAGTGCGGATAGAGTGCGTCGGAAATGCTTGCCGCAAACCTTCGACAATCAGTTTTTCGCTATTGACATCGGCGATGGTCACGACATCCTTTACAGACTTGTAACGGACATCGCCAAGATTTTTTTGAAGTTCAAGACAAAGTTCACCCGCCTTGCGTGCAAGGTCTTTTGCAACATTCAAAAAGTCTTCTGTATTCATTTCTATCATTTTTTTAAAGGGGATTTCCGGCATAAAGCCGGAATGACAGTAAACAACCACTTTCGTCTCTAGTCTGTAGCCGCTTCGCTCCTAGAACTTAGAAATAAAGCAATGATCTAAGCTCTAAGTTCTAAGCTCTAATTACTTATTTCTTGTACGCGCAGCAACGGAATCCGATGGTCGGTGACTTGTAGAATGTCGCAGCCTGACGGTAATAAAGTTTTTCACCCGTAAGGAACACAGCCTTCTTGCTCGTCGGTTTGTACGTAAGTCCATTCGCAATAGAATCAAGCCAGGCCTTGCCGCCTTTCTTGTATTCCGAATAAAGCGAAAAATCCGTACCGATAACTTTACCCGAGGCGTCCTTTACATCGTAGAACTGGAGCGTATCCTTAAAGTCCTTCTTTGTCAGCTTTTCGTACAAAGTTCTTGTCGTATCGGCAGTATAAACGGTATCGACCTTAGTGCCTTCACGATAGAGATATACAGTATCCTGCGTATAACCCGGACGCGTATAAAACGGGAAAGCACGGTTTGTGCAATAAGCAATCGATTCCTGATCAAGACCTTCGTAGACCTTGTAGCTGGAGCCTTTCAACACGGCAACCGTATCATCGGAACGGCCTCTCACCCACTCCTGGTACTGCCCAGGCAAATCCCTCACGCCCATCGGATTCATGCAACGCGAATCACGCTTTGCGATATCGGCAGCAATCGTGGAGTCATTCGTACTCACGTTGCAGTACTTGAACAAATACTCAGAAGCAACCGAATTGACGTCTTCAATCACGCCATACGGGAGTGATCCACCCGAAAGGCAAACCAGTTCCCAATCGCGTTCACGGCACAGCGAAACCTCGAACCCATCGGCAGAAACGGCTTCGCAGGCGGCCTGTGCCTCGGAGTGCAGAACGTTTATCATGAACTTTCCGTTCGCGTCTCGATGCTCGAACCGTTCCATGCAGAACGAAGTCGTATCCGACGTCGATACGGCGACAAAACCATTCGGACATTTGAGACTATCCGCAAGTGCACCCGGCGAAACAAATACGGAATCTATAAGCGCCACGGAATAATACTTGGAATCGTCAACCGAACGGATGCGCAATACAAGCGTATCACCGGGAGCGACCCAGCGGATGGTATCCGTCACGAAAGAGCCGTCAACTTTGATCTTGAAATTACCATCACCATCCCTTCCATAGAGGTCCTCGTAGCGATCAGCACCACCGGCGTAGGAATATTCATGCCACGATTTGTCATACCGATTGTAATACTCAAGGATATACTTCGACACGAAGTTGTAGCAGGACCCTTCATTGCAGCCACGCGGAATATCTAGTTCTTGGCCGACCTCGATTCCGTGATCGAACTTGAGCGGATCCACGCTACGGCTCCAGAATATGGAAACCCTATTATTACTATCGAGCTTTGCAAACCCGGGGAAGAGCGAATCCTGTTCCGTATAAATCTTCTTCGGCATTAAAGGAGCAATGGAATCCGTCGTTACAACGTACTTGCACGCATCGAACGGAATGTTTTTATCGGACTCGGACCCGCTGCTGTTTCCAGCAACATCCCATGAAGAAATTGCAACCGTATATGCAAACTTGCGCGTATTGGATTGCGTACGGAGACCTTCAATGTACAAACGGAATCGATTGTTATTGATATTCTCGGAGTCATAACCACTGCCGTCCAAAACGACTAGATGAAGAAAATTTTTGTCCTTATCGCCATGAGAGACGTCATCTATGCGAGCGGACTTATTATCGTTGTTGCGACGGATGCGGGCATGGCGCTTGTAATACTTGCTCCCCTTGTTATCGACTCCATCTGGAGTAATAACGGTAACCTTGAGATTGCGGATATCCTCGCTTGAATCCTCGGCCCAAAGACGGATATTATAGCCCATGATTTTGCCCGTTACGATTTCTTGCGAATGGTAATCAATCCTGTCCGTCGGACGGAACCATTCAAACATCGCTCCCGTGGACCAGACGGAATCTTTCAGCGGTTCCACGATAGCAGGCGGTTCGTCATCCATGAAATGCAGGAACACACGCTGCACGGCGCCCGGCTCGCCACCATCGGAATATTCTGAAAACATTGCCACTTGAAGACTGGTGACACCCTCTTTCTCAAATTCAGCAATTTTGTCCGTGAGGTCTATCGTATCGTAGTCGCGACTCGTTTTCTTGTATTCATGAAAAAACGCATCTTTATTTTTCGAGTCGTGCGCATAATTAATCTGCTTGTCGCCCACCGATTTCGACGTATCATCGATGACTTCTGTACCAAGCCAGACACACAAACCGGAATAGTCGTCCGTACGCATCGGGTAATGATAACGAATCTTGAAACAAGGCGTCCCATCGGGAACGTTAGAACCGCACCCTTTCAAGACAGAATATTCGGAAATTTCCCTGTCAAACATGAATTCGGTTCCGTCGTCATCGTCAGAACAGGCGAACAGGAACACAGAAAAGAGAGAGATGAGATAAAATTTTAAAAAGCGCATAGAATTCACGCTATTAATTTAGCAAAAACGAAAGATAGAAATGGTAGAACTTAGAGCTTAGAGCTTAGAATTTAGTTGGTGGAGTTCAGTTGGTGGTGCTATGTCATAAAAAGAAAACCGGGCGCTTGCGCGTCCGGTTTTCAAATGCGAACCAAAGAGCTATTAGGCTTCTTCCGAATAGACGGAGACCTTCTGGCGCTTTGCATCGAGGCGTTCAAACTTCACCTTGCCGTCAATGAGAGAGAACAGAGTGAAATCCCTGCCCATGCCCACATTGTTGCCCTTGTGGAAGTGAGAACCGCGCTGACGAACGATGATGTTGCCAGCCTTCACGACTTCGCCCGCGTACTTCTTAACACCAAGGTATTTGGCGTTACTGTCGCGGCCGTTACGTACTGAACCTTGACCTTTCTTATGTGCCATGGATTAAGCCTCCTTAGCCTTGCGCAAAGAGTTCTTCTTGACCTTGGCCGGCTTCGGAAGTCCCTGAGCGATCTTTTCCTTGCGAGTGAGCGGCTTGTTCTGAACCTTCTGCTTAGCAAGGGCAGCCACGCGAGCGCGGTTGCGGGTAATAACTTGAGGGTCAACGACTGCAGATTCAGCGCCGGAGCGGAGTTCCGTGACGAGCACCTCGGTATAGCCCTGACGATGACCGTTACGACGTTCATAACGGGTACGGCGCTTCTTCTTGAAAACGATGATGGTATCGTACTTGCCGTGAGCAAGGACTTCGACCTTCACAGAGGCGTCGTTCAGGACAGGGGTGCCGACTTGCACTTCTTTTCCGGAGAAAAGAAGAACGGACTTGAGCTCCAGTTCAGAACCAACAGCGGCGTCGATTGTCGGGACCTTGTAGGCCTTGCCGAGTTCGACTTTATACTGGAAACCACCTGTTTCAACTACAGAATACATATATGTAATCCTTTTTTGGTTGCTATTGGAGTCCCAAATTTAGTAATAGTGCACAGAAAATCAAAGGGGATTAGGGGTAAAAATGAGGAAAAAAAGACGAAAAACGCTTTTTAGGGGAAATTTTAATCTTTTACGCAACGGACGGAAAGTCCATTAGTCTTCGCAGTACTACCAATAAAGTGGTAGTTTTCTATAAACCCGGAGCCACTTTCTACAGAAAAATAATACGCTTTTTCATCGTCGAGTCCCGAAGAAGACCAAAACAGAGCCTCACTTCCCGCATCTAAAAACTGTTTCTTAGCTATACTCCACCACCCTGCAGGGATTGCTGAAAAGCCCAATCCATCAGAGCCGTTACCTACCTTATAGCCTGCACCAGCATTTGCTGGGCCGGATACATAGTACCTATCCCACCCGTTTTTTGTTTTATAACTTCCTGAAGCATTATGAAATTTATCCCATTCGTTGTAATTGGGCAAATGCCAGCCTTCAGGGCAAATTCCACGCACATTCACACTTTTCACACACGTTGTATCACCATCGCATTTCTGCGGATTGTTCTCGTCATCCTCTAGCGCAATAGAATCTACCGCAGCAGCCCAAGTATAAAGCCTACCACCGACATCGCAGTTGGATTCAACATTTTCATAGCACCAGCTGCGTGCCAAAAGGCTCGGCGTTTTCACGCTATCTGAATAATTCAAATTCTCCGCCATCCATGTTAGCCCTTCTATTTTACGAGTCTTATAGACTTGTCCATCACGTTTATCGACAATTGAATCATATTCAAGGTTAGGATTCATGCGTGAATCATTGGGAACATCCCAGCTCCAATATTCCATGTTCTGCCAACCATTCGATGTACAGCAATACCAATTCGCATTATTTATGTTTCCTTTGACAACCTTGCCCACATTCTTTTCCGAGCACGGTTCTCCATAAGTATCCCGTTCCAACAAAGACGCAACATACCACACACCCTCCTTGCAAATCAAACGCATCGTTTCTTTCGGAGCGACAGTTCCTTCATTATCAGAATCACACTTTGGCAATATCCAACCCGGTTTTTCATTTTCGTCATCCTTGACACAGCGAATGCGTCCTTTCTCATTGTAACGCAGTTCATAAGGATTAGCTGTATCAGAGATACTATAGCCAATCGAATTTACAAAGCTTTCACCCCAATTCGGAGTGGAAGTCAAGAAAATCACTTTTTGAAAGATTTCAAGGGCACTAACATCGTCCCAAGAACCTCTAGAATTCCGTTTTGCCCCAATCGTTTCAAACAAGGTTGTCCATTCCGTCGTATCCGGCAAATGCCAACCAGCAGGGCAAAGGCCTCGAATTTTACCATAAGCTTCGACTGAGCAAAGCAATTGAGACGAACAATCCATAGAATCCTGCCTGTCGGCATATAGATTTATGGAATCGATAGCAGCAGCCCACGTATAGCTAGAACCACTTATTTCATCTCCATATCGTTCGTCTTTGTATTTCAGAAACTGCTTCATCCACCACTGATTACCATATTTTACAGTCCGATATTCCCTGCCATCGCGTTCATCAACCAGCACTCCATATTCAACAGGATCCAGCTTACAAGCTGAAACGATATCATCATTTCCGTTACCTTCTTCGCAAGTGGACTTAACTGCATCGAAAGCCATTTCTGTACCCACTTGGGATTCCATGTTGTACATGCTGAGAGTGTCAGTTTTTTTAAGATAGCCATCAACAATGAAGAGCACAACCAAGTTCTTGCCAGCTGTCCAATATTTATATGTGACATCTTTACCGGAATCATCTTTACGGACAAACGTCCATGTATTCATTCTGAATTTATCCATGGCATCGCACGCCCCGACCTTGGAACAAACCATTTTCAGGCCCGCACTTGAAGAACTGCTAGAGTTGACGTTGCTAGATGATTTATATGACGAGCTACTGCTCGCCTTTGATGATGAGGATTTTTTGAGAGAAGAAGAACTTTTTCCCTTGGCGCTGGATTCCGTTTTGTTAATGGATTCGGACAATTCATCGCCATGCCCGGCAACATCATCTCCGCACGCCGAAAATGCCAATAGCGATATTGAAATAAACGCTAAAAGGGAAAAACAATGCTTAAAAGACATACTCTCATTCCTTTTTTGCACGTTAAAATACAAAATAAATAAAGAAAATAACGACTTTGGATACAAACATTCCACAACATTACGCACCAAAATGACACATTTGGAGCATGCTCCCAACACCTCACCCCTAATCCCTAATCCCTATTTTTCTATCTTTCCTTCGGAATTTTATAAAGGATTCTCCGAATGAGCAAAATTATTAGCCTTGATGGCGACTGGCAGATGATCTGGGACACGGAAGACACAGGCATCTCCAATCGTTGGTATGCAACATATCCTGAAAAAACTCAAACCGTAAGCGTTCCCCACATCTGGGAACGGGCTTTTGACAAGCTTTTGATGGCTCAGGACTGCGCTTTCTATTTCAAGAGATTCACGATTGACGACGAAAAACAGGTGACCAAGCGCATTTTCCTGCGTTTTGAAAAGATTGCAACGCACGCTACTATCTGGCTTAACGGCAAGCTCCTCGGTGACCACTTTGGCGCATACACGTCCTTTGTCGTCGAAACGCAGAAGGCTATCAAGCTTGGCGAAGAGAATATCCTCTGCATCCGTGTCGCGAACATGGGCGCCACAAACAGCCGCATCGACTTCGGTCGCGAAAGCAAGGAAGGTGCAAACGACCGCTACGCCCACCCGGGCGAAATGCCGGTGGGTCTCCCCTGGTTGCAGTACCCGTATGGCGGCATCTGCGGTCATGTCGATTTGATTCTCGGAAACACGGCGTTCATCTCGGACATCCACGTCGAACCGGACATGGACCAGGAACGAGTCTCTGTCGAGGCGTTCTTCAACAACCCGCGTGGTTACCAGTCCCGTATCCGCATTCTCATGAAGAACCCGAATGGCGACGTCTATGAGTTTTTCAAGGACGTGAAGCTCGAAAAGGAAAACGCCACGCAGAAGTTCCTGCTCGGCATCAAGGACTGGAAAAAGGACAAGTGCGTCTGGAGTCCGGAACGCCCGAACTTGTTCGCTATCGAAATGCAGCTCGAAATCAAGGGCGCCAAGGGCAAGGCTCCGGAATACACCTTCCCTGTCGTGAAGACTTTCGGATTCCGCAAGTTCGACTGTCTCAAAGGCGACTATTACGTCAACGATTCCATCGTGAAGCTCATCGGCGTAAGCTACAACCAGCAGTGGAGCGAGGGTGGCCTTTGGACCGACCAGAATCCGGCTCTCGAGAAGGACTTGAACGCCGTGAAGGCCGCAGGCTTCAACGTCATCCGTTCTTGCGGTGCTCCGCTCAGCAGCACGGCACTCGACATTTGCGACAAGATTGGCTTGTTTGTATTCCAGGAATTCCCGATCCACACGATGCGTTCCACCGCGCAGGGTCTCGAAATCACGAAGAAACTCATCAACGACATGGTGCGTGACCAGCACAACCATCCATGTATCGCAGCATGGATTCTCGGTTCCGAAAACGGCACGTTCATGCTCCAGAACGGCAACAAGCTTTTGAACGCCATCAGCCCGATCGACACCTGCCGTCCGGCCATCAGCAACTTCAACAGTATTTATCTCGACAACGAGGCGAACTTCCACAAGGATACGGGCAAGATCATCCCGGTTTCCATCGACAGGATTTCGCAGTACGCCACGATGCGAGTGAACCCGCGTGAAAACCCGAGCGCAGCCTACACGCACTACCTCGCCCACATGCTGGACAAGGAAGACTTGGAACTCATGGTTCCGGACACGGGCCTTGGCGACAGTCATTTCCAGGACGAAGAAGAGCCTATTTTGAACGATATCGAGAACAAGGTCTTGGTGACACTCAAGAACAACACGCTCTTCCCGAAGCGCGCAACCACCATCGCCGGTCCTCGCAGCATCAAGAGCCAGAAGGCCATCAAGAACGAGTTCAAGTCCGTGGAAACGTTCGTCGCAGACGAGAAGCTTTCGATTTGGCCGAACTTCGAATCGTTCAACGCCGATGTCTACCGCATAGCCCTCAAGAGCAAATACGACCAGATAACCGCCTTCCAGAGCAACCCTCAGATTGCAGGTTTCTTCATCGACCAGTGGGCGGACAACGGTACCGACTTCAGCGGCTTTACCGATGAAAACAGAAAGTCCAAGGGACTCCAAAGCTTTACCAGATCCATTACGGCCCCGAGCCGCGTGCTCATCAGCGAGCTTGAACATGTCGTCGCACCGCAGAGCGAAGTCAGTTTCCAGCTCACGCTCTTGAACAACAGCCGTCTCGAAGACGTGGAAATCGAAGTGTCGCTCCTCGACAGTAACGACAAGGTACTCAACACGCAAAAGGTCTTGCCCGAAGAACCCGCCGACAAGAAAACGCTTACGCAGCTCGGCATTTGCACGTTGATGGCTCCGCGCAGCACGGGCATGTACAAGATAAAGCTCACGCTCAAGGATAACGGCAAGGAAATCCACTCCAGCCTGGAAGACTTAATTGTCATCGAACAGACCGACGTGAAGGAAGCGATGAGCAAAGTTTGCTTCCTGGACAACTACGACGAATCGAGCGACGCTCTTGCCGCATTGGACGGTTCTGAACAAATTATCTTCACAGCAAACTTGAGTTCTTGGCCGGATGAAATTTTGGACAAGATTATCGACGTGACAAAGAATGGCGGCAAGACGTTGTTGCTCTCCGATATGACGACCGAAGATATCGACCTCTTGAACCAAAGCCACAACTTTGAAAATAACATCGAAGCCCATTGGACAACGGGCGCAAACGAATTCAGCCTGCATTACTTGCCGAAGGATTCCCCGCTCATGACGGTCTTTGGCGGCAACGGCGTACTCGACCACAATTCCGCCTCGGCCATGCCTGGAATTTCGTTGAACGAACTCGCCGGTGCGCAAGTTTATGCACGTTCCGTGACACTCAAGGACGGCGAAATCAAGACGGGCGTTGACTTGCAGCTTGTTCCGTTTGGCAATGGCAAAATTATGTTCAACCAGTTCAGCGTGATTGAAGGTTTGGAAACAAACGCTTTGTCGGATGCGCTGTTCACGGCCATCGTGAACTTGCTGTAATTGGTTCGGCTTTATCGCTAATTCGAGAGTCCCGCCAAGCGCGGGACTTTTTCGTTGAAGAAGGGGCTCGCAAATCGTCATCCTGCCCCTGTAAGGGGAAGGATCCAGTGAAGTCTTGTAAAGCGTAGGCGAAAACTGACTGGTTCCTTCCGCCGTTGGCGTCAGGATGACGGTGATTCGTGTAATGCATAGACCCTATCGGTCGTTGCCTCCCTCCAGGGTAACAGAATGCGATAGAATCCAGTGCGGCACTTATTAAATTTCTATATTTGCTTTTATGACACAGAATAACATTAATTTGGAAAAATACTCTGACGAGCTCGCTACAAACGCAAAGAACGCGAGCAAGAAAATTCGCACCTTGAGCGCCGAAAAGCGCGCAGCCGTGCTCGCACGTGTTGCAGAAATTCTCCGTGCCAAAAAGCCGGACATTCTCGCCGCCAACAAGCTTGACCTCGAAGCCGCCGCCGGCAAGCTCGACGAATCCAAGATGGATCGCTTGACATTGAACGACGCCCGCATCGAATCGATGGCCAAAGGCGCCGAAGAAATCGCCGCATTTACCGACCCGCTCGGTCGCATCCTCGAATCGCGCGAACTCAAGAACGGCATCAAGATTAGCCGAGTCGCCGTGCCGATAGGTTCTGTGTTCTTTATTTTTGAAAGCCGCCCGAACGTGACGATTGACGGTGCTTGCCTTTGCTTTAAGGCGGGTAACGCCGTAATTCTCCGTGGCGGCAAGGAATCGCTCAACTCCGCAAAGTGCCTCGCCGGAATTTTCCACCAGGCTCTTGAAGAAAACGGCGTCGACAAGGACGCTGTGCAGCTCGTAACAGAAACAAGCCATGACCTCGTGGGCATGCTCTTGCAGCGCAACGACTGCCTCGACCTCGTGATTCCCCGCGGTGGCGAACGATTGATTCGCGCCGTTGTGGAACAGAGCAAGATTCCCGTCATTAAGCACTTCAACGGCATCTGCCATGTGTACGTAGACAAATCTGCCGATATGGACAAGGCCGTGAACATTCTCATCAACGCCAAGACGCAGCGCACAGGCGTGTGCAACGCCATGGAATGCGTGATTATTGACCGCCATATCGATGCAGCGAACGTCAAGAAATTGCTCGATTGCCTCGCCGACCGTGGCGTGGAACTCTTTGGCAACAAGGACGCCCAATCGCACGACAGCCGCATCAAGGACATCGGCGAAGACTCGAATTACCACCACGAATACCTTGCGCTCAAATCAAGCGTCAAGTTCGTCGACAACGTCGAAGAAGCTTGCGACCACATCGAAAAGAACAGCAGCCGCCACACCGAAGCGGTCGTTGCCGAAGATGCCGCCGTTCAAGACTACTTCGTCGCAAACGTCGATAGCAGCAGCGTCATGGTGAACGCCAGCACGCGCTTTGCCGACGGTGGCGAATACGGCCTCGGCGCCGAAGTGGGAATTTCCACCGACAAGCTCCATGCCCGCGGCCCGATGGGCGTCGAAAGCCTCTGCAGCTACAAGTGGATTCTCCGTGGCAATGGACAAGTTCGCGGATAGCCCCAATTAAAAATTCAAACCTACTGAGGAAAATATGTTCATTAAGAAAAAAGGACTCATTGTCGCAGTTCTGGTTGCGGGAATATCCTTGTTTAACGCATGTGGCGAAGACTCTTCTAACGAGCCTGATATTTTTGGTTTAGATAGTTCTTCGAGCATTTCGACCGGAACCGTAAATGAATCGTCGGACTCGGAATCCATCGAGTCTTCAAGCAGTCAGGAAGATACGACCACGACAAACAAAAAGGTCAGAACCCCAAGCGAAGAAAGCAGGCTGCCCAAAGTAGAGGACCAGGAAGGTCCCCACTATAGCTCATACGCCATCCAATCAACTACTGAAAAAGATGGGTTCACCATTATTGTTTATGACCGTCACTTCTGTAGAGGGACAACGTACAATAGCGTCGTTATTTCATCAACCTATAGCTGGGATTCTATATCAAGAGGTTTCGAAGTCATAATCCTTAAAAAAGCCGATAATGGACTCTACAAATCGGGACACTCTACAATGGATATGAAATACATCTATGAAAATATTGAGAAATTGCAGGATCCGGATGCTTTAGCAGAAATGCCCTTCTATACAGGAACTTCTGAAAACATTTATGGAGAATGGACTTATCAACCCGACGACGCTTCAACACCCATAGAAGGCAAAGCCATCATCTTAACACAGGATAGTGTTCATTTTTTAACTTATATAAACCCCGAGATTAATTACACAACACCCAACGATCTTTATTTTGATTTCGGTGAAGTTTTCGGCAAAGAAATTTACAGTGAAATTTCAGATAAGTTCTACAGCGGATACAATGTTTTAGGAGACATTCCCTCTCGCGGAATCAAATTGACACAAAGCGATTCTAGCATTTTCATCGACATGAACGGTCAACAACTGGAATATTTGGTCAAAAAGAAATATACCAAAAGAACCAAATCCATTCAGTATATCATAAAATCTGGAGAAGACCGGTGCTCGTACACAACTTACACGCAAGAATTAATGGAGCGTGAATTCTGTAGTAGTAAATACGAAGATTATATTAAAATCAGGGGCTACAACACACAAAATGAAATATACCAGCTAGAAGACCCAGGTTACAAAGGCAGCTACATCTATTGCTTCAAGAAACTGATTGAGAATAATCCTGCTTTGAAACAAGAATCAGATTCCGAAAGCAACGAAAATTAAAGGTTTTTTATGAAATTTGACGAACTTATAAAAGAAATAAAGTTTGAAGTGGAATTCGGTGGAGTAAAACTCGCGCCAGCAATCGTTCAGGACGCCGACAAGGGCGACGTGCTGATGATGGCATGGATGGACGAAGAAGCGCTCCGTCGCACGCACGAATGTGGCGAAATGGTTTTCTGGAGCCGTAGCCGTAAGGAATACTGGCACAAGGGCGACACCAGCGGAAACGTGATGACCGTCGTGGAATGGGCCGCCGACTGCGACTCCGACGCGCTCCTCTTCAAGGTACGAATGCAGGGCCCGCAAGTCGCCTGCCACACGGGAGCCCGCAGCTGCTTCTTCAAAAAGTGTGAAAAGTAAACAACGCCTCGAAAAAATTTTCAGCCTAGTTTGTGCAAACAAGCTAGGCTTTTTTACAATCTACAACGTTTTTAAATAAAGAGCCATAAAGCGGTCATAGACAGAATAACCGTTTGCATTCTTTGTCACAAATTCATGCGACATCAGCATCTCTAACGAACGGCTGATACTGCTTGCATTTTTCAAACGATACTTATGTATAAACGCTGATGAATTAATCGCCCCTACAACACCTTCTTTTGCGATTGCAATAAGCAGTTGGCATTGATTATTCGTCATGGAATCTAACAGACGCTGATAAATTTCCTTCTCGGAATCGACTATCTGCGTAATGCACTGCTCTATATGCGAAACCTCAATCGATTTCGGAGCAAACTCATAAAGAGCATTCAGCACACGCTGCATATACCAAGTATGCCCCTCAAGTTTTTCATATAGGCTATCAAAAACTTCTTGAGTACAACAGCAGCCCTCTTTTTTCAACCAATTCTGAGCAAAATCAAAATAGGATTCCTTCGGAATCGCAGTCAAGTTGAAAATTTCGGTACTCCGATAGAAAGGATGCGACGCCGAACCAAAAATTTCAGTCATCAAATGCTGTTTGCTGCCTGAAAAAATAAAATGGACATTCGGGCAGAACTGGATGTAAGAACGGAGCAAAGCCTCTACACCCTCATCCTTGTATTCCACAATCTGCTGAAATTCGTCTATAGCAATGTAACATTCGCGTTTAGACTCTTTCAAATACGAGAAAATTTCCGCAAGGGTGTTCTTAGTTTCTTGTGGAGCAAATTCAATAGAAGGCTGCGGTGTTCCCAAGACAGGATCTGCCGACAGTACCACCCTAAAACTTTTAAACAGGGTAAAAGCTGTTTTGGCAGTCTTTTTGCCAAATGAATCCATTTTACCGACAATAGCTTTACCAAGGGCCTGAACAAAATGCTCCAGCGATTTCGTCGGGAAAATATCGATATAAAAGCAAGCTGAATCTTTTTCTTTCTTCTGAATGGTATCAAAAACATGGAATATTAGTCCCGTCTTGCCCATACGTCTAGGCGAAAGCAAGGTAATGTTCCTGCCATTGCGAAGCGCCGAAATAATGCGTTTCGTCTCTGACTCGCGGTCACAGAAATACTCAGGACCATCATAACCATAAAGAAGGAATGGATTCTTACTCATACCCTAAATATAAATATTTTTCGCAAAATGCGTTACGCAAAATGCGAAATTTTTATAGCTAATGGAGGGAAACGGGTAATTTACTCCCTATACCAGCATTTCGGGAAACCACTACACCCCCAAAATTGATTGCCAGCGTTTTCGCCCTTTTTCGCAGTACGTAAAACAAGAGGTTGACCGCATTTCGGGCAAATCTTTTCAATTGTTTTCTCATCTTTCAAAACTGCTTTTTCCCTAGGCTTTTCAAAATATTTTTCACACTGAGGTTCAGCCTTACTTGCAATCAACTCTGTAAGCATATCCTCATATTTCTTTGCATAATCCGATTTTATCGGCTTACTACACTTAATGAACGAATCTAACAGTTCGTGCATATCCTTCTCAGAAGACTTTAAAGAATCATCCTCATCTTCAATTTTCTTTATATAGGCAACAAGCTGATCCAAACGAATCACTACCTTACGAATGTTTTCAGGAGCTTTTGAGTCATTTAAAATTGTCTTTGGATTTGCCAAGACAACAATAGACCGATATGTTTGAGGGAACAATTTATCAAACAAGCCCTGTGTTACAAAATTATTTTTGTATTCTCGACGAATTTCTTTGAGAATATTCAAATGCCTTTCGTTTTGGGAAACTGGAGATGTAAATCCTTCTTTACGATAAAATTTTCCTTGACCCCTATGACGAATAAAGTTTCCCTTTTCATCAATTTCAATATTACCATAAAGATTTTTGCACTCAATAACAAAAATGTGCTTTCTTGTTATCACTAAAAAATCAATTTGCGCAGAAAGGCCATTCTTTTCCAAATAGAGGTCATGCACAATAAGCATATCCATACCACTATTTTTCAATTCAAAAGCAATTTGATTTTCGCCCTTAAGCCCTGCCTCCGCAATAGCAATTTGCTCATCAATTTTATCTTTGATTTTTCCAAAAGCTCTTGATGAAAGCGATTTCATCTTTTCAATAAAAGATTCGGCATCGCTATCTTCCTTAATGAATACAGGACCAAAATACTTAAAAAACAAAGCATCTATAATACCCATAATTTATTTTCTCAACTGTTCCTTTTTATAAACACCTTTTACTCTGCATTTATCTGCAGAATATGTTCCTAGAAACAAACCCCGACCTATACAATTAGCAACAACAGCGTCGCCTTTACGAATAGTATTCATATCCTTAGCCTGTTGCTTTGGGAACGACAACTCGATTTCCTGAACTTTATTACCAAGATTGAAAATATTAAAAGCCCCTAAGCCCTCAAATTTGACAATATACTCTCCCCAAAAATTTTTCTCGACAGAACGAACTTTACCACCAATACTAAAACGCTTACCATCAAAACTTTCATCTGCTGCAGCTTCATTCTGATTATATGTATCTACAATCTCTCGAGCACTAGCCAATTTTCCGGTATCCTTTTTACGGTCATCAAAAAAGTCAAATCCCGCTGAAACAAGAAGTTTAATCGCAACAACCAAATATACAAGAACAAAAAAATCACTCAATCCTTTTGCTACAGGAGACGAATCTTTATTCTTAAAAAAACTTCCATCACAAATACAAATTAAATCAACAAGTACCCAAAAGCATAATACAGCTAATATCAATGAAGAAATAATAAAATGATCATTTTTATTCAATAAAAATGAGAAAGCAAACAGGCCCCATTTCACAAAACCGAGTCCTTTCTCACCCCAATTAAAATCATGTAAACCAACAATACCAAACAACCCAGCAACAATCGTTGCTGAAGTTCTACTTATCTTGGGAATATCCGCAATAGGAGGATTAACTCGTTCATGCAAATCGGTTTTATTTTCCTTCGAAATGGAATCATCAGAATTTTCTTTCGGCGGAACAAAGCCCTTTTCCTTTTCCCTCAACCACTTATTTGCCAAATCAGCCATAACCTTGACAGCATCTTTTTCACAGTTGTCAACAACAATCAATCGGCTACCCAAATCAATTGATATTTTCCCCAATAAGAAACCCTGAGAAGCGGAAATTGCCTGAACTTTATCTAACCGAACACTTTGTGTATCTATGGACGAAGTCAACAAAGCCGCATCCATAAACAAAAAGCGTTCGGAAGTCAAAATAACAAGCCACGTATTTAGACCAGAGTCGGAAAAATTTGACGTATCCGTTTGTTTCATCAAACCGGACGCCAAAGCAAAAACAACCTCACCTGGTTCCAAATATTTTGGCAAAGCCTCAAATTCTTTATTTGTGCCAAAAGAATCAAAATGAACTCCGTTCAGTTCACAAATACCACGCCAATCAGCCTTTTCCGTTGCAACCTTATATTTGTTGTAGTTTTCCATAATTGCTTCATACCCATACTAAGGCATCTATTCAGAATATACGTTCAATTTCAAATATATACTGTAATTTAAAGAAATATCTAAAAAAACGCATTCCAACTTGGCATATTCGTAAGAGCTCCCCATAAAAAGGGAAATCCCCCGCATCGGCGAGGGATTTCTTGTGTTTCAAATTTCGGTTGTACTTTGTCTTGTCGCGGACAACTCTTGTCCGTAGCGTGGCTCCGTTCTGGGAGCCGTCTATGCGGAGCGTGCGTAACATAGCGCTCTCCTTCGCGGTTTCAAAAGCATCGCAGGACTTGCCCGACTTGATGACCGCCTTACTGTTATGTTTTGCTTTTTAGATTTAAGTTGGAAAGGTGAAAATCGTCAATTTGGAATTATCGCTTAACTTCGATAAGAATAATAAAACAAAGCCTTCAAAGCATAAAATCCAAAAACAATTATTTTTATAAATTTATTTTGGAAAGCCTTTTTTACAAGGAAAAAGTATGAAAAAGATTTACGCAGTTCTATTCGGCATGTTCATGTTCGCTGCTTGCAGCGACGACAATCCGACATCGGGTCTCGACAACACTCAAACCACAAAAACATCGACAGCTGATTTCGGTGAAGGTTACACTTACGCCATCCCGATTAAATACGACGAAACGACAAAACGTGTTTACCAGGGAACATATGCATGCAATTACCACCCCGATACAAAGACTTTTGCATGGGAAGAATATCCCGAATCATTGGATCCGGGCTCTTATAAGATTGTTGGCGATTCGCTTTGGATGGGTCCCGCCCAAAAACAGGTTTCAGACAACCCCGACGAGCAACAGTTCCTTGACACATACCATAATTACGAAACTTAGTCGCTGAGCAACGACCACAATGATATTTATGGAACGTGGAAAGTCACCGGTTGCAAAAGGATTCTCGGCGAAACAGAAATCAAGTGTACTAAGTACATCGGTGGCATAAGCGGCATCGCAAGAACAATGAAAATTACTAATGATTCCATTTATATCGTTACGACCGTCGATACAGACAACTTAGAACCAAACGATATCAACATCGGAAAAATTATATATCGTAATTTTGGTTTTGATATTGGCGACGCCGTCATTAAGCAACTGCTTATTGAAAAAACAATACAGAAGGAGTCCAAAGAATTTTTAAAGCAAACGTTCTCTATTGGCAATCAAATTTTCGACGTAGTTTCTACTCCTAAATTCGACGCTACAGGAATGAACTACATTTCAACGATATCCAGCAATGGAAAGACATGCACAAACACGCAAAGATTGGGATTCATCAACGAAAAATTGTGCAAAGAAGAAAGTGCAGATTTTTTATTGAGCGCTCGTGATAAAAGCGAAGACGAATTATACTATAAGGAAGGACCTGTAGAGGGATTCAGCATAGACAACAATGACGAATTCAACGAATGCACCAAAGGACTCCCGACCGAAGAAACAAAGCAATTGTTGAGCCAATACGTTGTTAAATAAAACCTATAGTTAATAATAAAATTCATGCTCGAAGTTTTTAAACTAGTCGTTTTGGACACACACATTTACGGGCTCTTCATTTTTTTGCCGAGCCTTTTGGCATTAATTTTT
The DNA here is from genome assembly GCA_902800345.1 of Fibrobacter succinogenes. GTDB lineage: Bacteria > Fibrobacterota > Fibrobacteria > Fibrobacterales > Fibrobacteraceae > Fibrobacter > Fibrobacter succinogenes_H. The sequence continues at coordinate 71,606 of CADCDO010000020.1, read as the reverse complement.
ACAGCAATATTCAGAAATGAAAAAAAGAAACTGAAAATCATTTTAATAGCAATTCCGTCAATCGTATTATGCTATTTGCTGATTTTCTGTTCCTTTACATTTATCTACATTTTCATAATTTTTAGTGCACTTGCGATTTTGTACGCAGCGTCAATCGCTGTCAGCTATCATTTTAGCAACAAGAAAGCAATCCTTTGTCTCGCTGCAATTTTAATTCTCCCCTGTTCCCTTGCATTGCTCACTACTTTTGAGTATTACGAACTCAGGGAGCCTTTTGGCTATATCAACGACAAAGATTTGCCGGACAGTCTTAGCAATGCAAATTTTGATTACGAGGTGAAACTCGACTATGCCGACGCATGGGGCAACGACCATTACACCGTCTCTGTGCGTGGGAAGCACTTGACCGATTCCAGTGAAGATTCAATTATCTATTGCAGACAATATAGAATGTGCACCGGTGTAACATTTGTTTTTGAAGATTCGGCAAGCAGCGACACTCAATCCGTACAAGCTACGCCACGGAATATCTGCCAGTGGGAACCATTGCCACATGAGAAAAAAGCAACATTGCTTCAACTCAAAAAATTGGCAGAGAAATATCGCAAGGAATACACATTTAGCTTTGTATTGGATGGATATACATTCGGTATCAATATTCTTGACTTCAAAAAGAAAACGATTCGTTCACTGGAACTCGGGAACGCGACAAATTTCGATGACGAAGTCCCTAACGCCAAGGAAATCGTCAACCTCGGACTTGCCTTAATTCCATTCAGCGACTCTGTTAACGCAGACAAAAAATGTAACGACCGTCTGCCACAAATATTCGTAGAAATGAAAACCGATTCGACGCAAGATTCAACAAAGAAAGAAATACGAAACCCCAAACAACGACGCAAAGCCACGAAGCGTTAGTCTAAATTTTTTAGATTTTATACCCCCCCCCCTAATACAACTCTAGAAGGAGTTTGTTTATGAAAAAACTATTATCATTTCTTTTTGCCACTTTGGTAATTATCGCTTGCAGCGATAGCAATCCGACAGATGCATTTGGGAATAAAGATTCATCAGGTGGAAATAATAACTTTTCCGCACAAAATTCCAATTATACCGAAACATATCGTTATTTTTCTTTTTTAGACACATCACATCTTCGATTTGGAAGTACTCAAGTTCCAAAATCATGTCAATTCAATCCAGAAACAAAAACTTTTTCATGGGTTGACCTAGGATATTCGCTTTTAGTCGATCTTGATACAGTTCCCGAATTATTTGATACAGCACCCAAATCATGTAATGGTTGTAGCAAATACTGGGGAACATTCGGATTCCATTTGTCTAACGATACGCTATATGAATGCACTGGACATAGCGATCCATGTGAGGATCCTCCCCATGGAGATGGAGAAGCGATTGTTTATACGGGTTCATCAAAATCACTATTCGGAACGTGGAATTACAAAGGTCGTTATATTGATGGAATTTTCAGTGAAAACAGTTTCGGAATGGAACTAGTTATAACACCAACTTACCTTTTAAATAAGTATTACTATGATTTTAATAATACTCCGGTGTATGGCTATGTTCATATTTGCGAACCATTGGATATATTGTACCCTCAAGACACTCTTTTTTCCCAATGCAGACATTATTACAACAATGTGAGTAAATATAATGGCAAATACATGTACCACAACAAATCTACAAATACCTTCCAAGATGTTCTTGATACGGTATTTTTCTCGGAAAATTTTTGGGTAACCACAACAAACAAGGATGTAACAATATTCATAAATAACAACCTTATACAAGTTTCTTACGACATAACCTTGTATAAGGAAAGAACCGAAGCAAGAACAACCGTTTCGTTCAAAGACAATCAATGTACAATTGATGGAGAAACATCCGACATTTTTGACTATTCAAACAATGAAGAGTATCAAAATTGTCTTAAAAGTTTTCAATTAAACTAGATTTATTAAATTGATTTTTGACTTAATTGAACATATTCGCCATCATGGTTTCAAGCGCCTGTTGCTTGCAGTTTCGGGCGGGTTGGATTCTATTTGCTTGGCGCATTATTTTATCGAGAACCGTGACGCGCTCGGCATTGAATGGCTGGGGATTGCTCATGTGCATCACGGGCTGCGCGAAGGCACTGCCGACAGGGATGCCGCTTTTGTCGAGGAATTTGCGAAGTCGCACAATGTTCCGTTTTTCTTAAAACGTTTGGATGGAGAGGCGTTGAAAACCGCCGAAGGCTCGCTTGAAGAAAATGCGAGAGATGCACGATACAAAGCGCTGGTCGAGATTGCTCTGGATCCTTCGACTCCGTTACACTCCGCTCAGGATGACACACTCCTCACAGCACACCCCACACCTCACACCCCATACCTCAAAGGGAGCGAAGCGACCGACCCCATACCCCATACCACAATCGCCATCGTAACGGCGCACCATGCAAACGACCAAGCGGAAACGATGCTCATGCGACTCAAGCGCGGAACGACGCTTGCAGGGTTACGCGGGATTCAAGAAGTTCGCGTTCTAGACGATGCCTCCCATACCCCAAAGCAACCGAAGGTTGCGACCCCATACCTCAAAGGGAGCGAAGCGACCGATCCCACACTCCATACCCCATATCTCGTCTTTCTCTACCGTCCTTTCCTGAACGTGACTCGCACAGAGTTACTCGATTATGCAAGAAAGAACAAATTAACTTGGTGCGAGGACGAGAGCAATGCGGATGTGAAATTTGCCCGCAACAAGATTCGTCACGAATTTTTGCCGCAGTTGGAAAGAGAATGCCCAGGAACAACAAAGCAACTTTGCCACATCGCGGAACTTGCCGACAAGGCGTATGCGAAGATGATGGAGAAATGCGAAGAAGTGTTCGGAAAAGCATTGCAAAACAAGATGGTAATCCCCGAACAAGTCGGGGATGACAACGCCCATTCCACATACCCCAAAGGGAGCGAAGCGACCGACCCCATACCCCATAGTTCACTAGCGCTGGACAAGAAAAAACTCAATAAAATTCTGCGGGAGCATGCAAATGCGGACCTTTCCGAGTTGTTCCGGTTATGGCTTTCGGAGCTAGGTTTCCGCTTCCCGATTGGCTTTTTCTATGGCCCTAAAGAACCGGCCCACGTCAAAATTCCAGTACGCGCCGTATATCGCAAGCGTTCCATCGTCAAAATACGCCATACCATCAAGTTTTGCGAATTTAGCACCCCCGACGGCGCCCAGAAATTTGTATCTTGCGAGATGAACGAAAAGGATTATAATGAATCAACCTAAGAAGCCTACAGCCCCTTTCAAGAACAGAAATTTCATCATTGTTCTCATCATGCTCCTCATGCTTTTTGTCATGTTCCCCATGACAGCAAAGGATTCCGAAAAAGATATTACCCGTACTGAATTTTTGGCGATGATGGGCGATTCCGCGAAGGTCATCACCGAACTTACGCTGCAAAAAACTCCCGATGGCGTGATTATCGAAGGCGCTTACAAAATGACCCCGGAAGAAATTGCCGAGGCGAAAAAGAACAGGAGCGCTCTGGCCAGATTTACGCGCGCAAGCGGTGACGTGAACACCAAGCATTTCAAGAGCCACATGCTCGAAATTTCGAACGAACAGATTTCGGCATGGGAAACATTCAAGGGAGTCAAGGTCAAGGTCATCCACGAATCGACCACTTGGCTCGACACTTTGATTGCATTCCTCCCGGCCATTTTGCTGATTGCGTTCTTCTACATCATGATGACTCGTCAGATGGGCGGTGGCGGAAAGAGCCCGTTCTCGTTTGGCAAGAGCCAGGTGAAGCAGCTGAACGCCCAAAAGAAGACGACGTTCAACGATGTCGCCGGTTGCGACGAAGCGAAGCAGGACCTGCAGGAACTCGTCGAATTTTTGAAGGACCCGAAAAAGTACGATGCTTTGGGCGGTCGCATTCCGAAGGGTGCGCTCCTTGTTGGCCCTCCGGGTACGGGTAAGACGCTTCTCGCCCGCGCAGTCGCTGGCGAAGCGGGCGTGCCGTTCTTCAGCATGTCGGGTTCGGATTTCGTAGAAATGTTCGTGGGTGTGGGCGCAAGCCGCGTACGTGACTTGTTTGAAACAGGCAAGAAAAACGCTCCGTGCATTTTGTTCATCGACGAAATCGATGCCGTAGGCCGCCAGCGTGGTGCGGGTCTCGGTGGCGGTCACGACGAACGCGAACAGACCTTGAACCAGTTGCTCGTCGAGATGGACGGCTTTACCGCCAACGAAGGCGTCATCTTGATTGCTGCGACAAACCGCCCCGATGTTCTCGACAAGGCGCTGTTGCGTCCGGGGCGCTTTGACCGCCAGATTGTGGTGGGACTCCCCGACCTCAAGGGCCGCGAAGAAATTTTGAAGGTTCACCTGAAAAAACGCAAGGTGCCTCTCGCACCGGATGTTGACGTGAAGGCTGTCGCCAAGGGGACGCCGGGACTTGCCGGTGCGGACCTTGAAAACCTGGTGAACGAAGCAGCGCTCCTCGCCGCAAGGTTCAACAACAAGAAAGTGACGATGCTCGACTTCGAAGAAGCCCGCGACAAGCTCAGCATGGGTGCCGAGCGCCGCACGCTCCTGATGACCGACGAAGAAAAGCGCCACACGGCCTACCACGAAGCGGGCCACGCATTGATGACTCTCCTGTGCAAACACAGCGACCCGCTCCACAAGATTACGATTATCCCCCGCGGACGCGCTCTCGGTGTGACCATGAGTTTGCCAGAACGCGACCAGGTGAGCTATAGCCGCGAATACGCCGAGGAACGCATCATGATCATGATGTCCGGCCGTCTCGCCGAACTCATCTTCTTCAACCACCAGAGTACGGGTGCAAGTAACGATATCCAGCGTGCCACAGAACTGGCCCGCAAGATGGTGACTGAATGGGGTTTCGACGAAGAGATTGGACCGGTCTGCTACAGCCGTGCCGATGGCGAAGTGTTCCTCGGACGCGAGATTTCCAAGCCCAAGGAAATGTCCGAGATGATGGCCGAAAAGATTGACAACGCCATCAACAACTTGATCAAGCGCATGGATCAGGCCGCACGCAAGCTCCTCGAAGAGAACAAAGACAAGCTTATCGACCTCGCCGAAGCGCTGTTCGAATTTGAAGTTTTGGACCGCGAAGAAATCGACAAGGTCATGGCTGGCGAAAAGCTCACTGGAACAAAGAAGAGCCGCCAGTACCAGGCCATGGAAGAACTTGCGAAAAAGCGCGAAGAAGAAAACACTCCGCCGCCGGACCCGGGTAACCCGCCTCCGGTAGCACCGATTGCCGACGTGCAGCCGGCACCCGCCCCCACCGTCACAGGCAACGAGACGGCAACCAATTCCGTCAAAGAATCCGACCAACAATAAAAGAACGCTCCGTAACTATGCTCCGTACTTTACTTGAATCAACACGCGCTATTCCTTGGAAAATTGGAAACGACATCATTCCAGCTTCGAGGATGCCGCTTGTCATGGGTATCGTAAACGTTACCCCGGACAGTTTTTTCGATGGAGGAAAGCATAACACGCCCGAAGCCGCTTACGAGCATGCAATTACTTTGGTGGAACAAGGTGCCGTTATTTTGGATATTGGTGGAGAAAGCAGCCGTCCGGGAAGTGCGCCTGTCAGCCTCCAAGAAGAACTTGACCGCGTTTGCCCGGTCGTCGAAGCGCTCGCGCAAACAGCGACGATTTCAGAAGACCTCGACAATCCGGGATTCCGCAAGTTCTACATCTCGGTCGATACCGTCAAGGCGAAAGTCGCCGAACAATGCATGAATTTAGGCGCCCACATCATCAACGACATCAGCGCCTGCATGATGGATCCCGACATGATCGCGACGGTCGCCCGCACAAAGGCAAGCGTAGTCCTGAACCACATGCGCGGAAACTTCGGGACGATGCAGCAGGATTTCAAGCCCTACACGAACGTCGTCCAAGAAGTGCAAGAAGAGCTATTGGCCCAGGTGCAGAAACTCCTCGATGCCGGCGTCGAAAAGGAACGCATCTGTATCGATCCGGGAATCGGTTTCGGAAAGACCGTCCAAGACAACATAGACTTGATGAAATCGGTCGATGTCATGCTCAAGGACGGCTACCCTGTTTTGATTGGCTCGTCAAGAAAATCTTATATTGGTAAGATGCCTGGGCTCGAAACAAGCGACAGACTTATCCCGACGGTGACGGCAGGTATTGTCGCGGCCCTCGGCGGCGCAAGCGTCATCCGCGTCCACGATGTTCGCGAAGCAAAAGAATCTCTATTGTATTTGGAGGCATTGAAGTCCCATGACCCTGTTTAAGTTATTCAACATCATCGATGTTCGAATGGCCGACATTCTGGACATTCTCCTCATATCGGTTATTCTTTACTACATCTTCTTGCTGTTCCGCGGAACGCGTGCGGCACAGATGATTTTCGGTTCGTTTTTGCTCATTCTCGCATGGCTTATCGCGCAGTGGTGGGAACTGCACACGCTTGTGTGGATGTTGAGTAACCTCGCCACGCTCGGAATTATCGCGGTGGTCATTTTGTTCCAGCCCGAAATCCGAAGTGCATTGACACGTATCGGTCAAAGCGTAAGTAAAGTCGATTTGCGCAACATTCTCTTCCATGCAAGCGGTCTCGACGATGTCGCACAAAAAATTTGCAGCGCCGTCCAGGATTTGGCAAAGACGAAAACCGGCGCGCTCATCGTGCTCGAAAAGCGAGTCGGACTCAAGAACTATGCCGACACGGGCGAGCTTCTCGACGCAAGGATAAGTTCCAGGCTTTTGCGTGCTCTGTTTTTCCCGAATTCAGCCTTGCATGACGGCGCAGTCATCCTCAACTGCAAATCGATAGTCGCCGCAGGTTGCATTCTCCCCATGCCCACCGGCAACGTCGAAGGAGACGCCGGATACGGCATGCGCCACCGCGCAGCAAAGGCTCTCGCCGCCGAAAGCGACGCGCTCATCATCATCGTCTCCGAAGAAACTGGTAAAATTTCGACCGCCTACAGGAACAACCTGAGACGCGGTCTCACGCCCAAAGAACTCAAGGCAGAAATTTTCCGCCACTGGCACGAACTCTTCAACGAAGTCATCGACGAAGAACCGAGCGAAAGCGAAAATGAAGCCGCAGAAAATTAAGATCTAGGAAAGTTTATGGAAAAAGCAAACAAGTCCACAGAACCGCAGAAAAAGAAGAACGGGAAACGCAACCTCATCATCTTGATTTTGATGTTCCTTTTGCTCATGTGCCTGTTTATTGTGCAGTGCCAACTGAACAAGATCAAGCAGCAGGCTATTGAAGAACAGAAACTTTCGGAACTTGCACTCCGCCAGCAGCAGATTCTCGACAGCCTCCGCCTGTTGGAACAAGCCAAGGCGGATAGTTTGAAGGCTCTCGAAGAAGCAAGAATTGCCGACAGTCTGCGCCGTGCAGACAGCCTGCGCACTGCCGATTCACTTGCGAATCTAAAACCGGGAGTCAACGAAGACAGCCTCCGTCACGTCCGTGACAGCATCCGTGCCGTACGCAAGGCCCGCAGGGATAGCATCGCTCACATCGCCGATTCGCTTGCCGCAATCGACAAGGCCAGGCAGGATTCCTTGAACAAGGCCCGAATCGCAGACTCTCTCCGCAATTCGGACAAGGTACCGCCGACCGCTGAAATCACGCCGCCCCCCGGACGCTACTATGAGCCCATAAAGCTCAAGGTCAAGTGTGACGAAATCAAATGCAAGACATTCGTCTCCATCGGTGACACGCTATCCCCGCAAGACGCAAGCAAGCCCATCGACTACAACAAGACCGGCTCCGTATTCTTCTACGCGGCCGATTCCGTCGGGAACCGTACCGCCTGGGAAGAAACTAAATACGACATGGCATCGGACAACGTCTGCGGAAAGAACGCCTACCCCGTCCCCGTGGGCGCAAAAACCGTCTGCGTCGATGCTTACGAATACCCGAACCAGCCGGACGCAACGCCGAAGGACATGGTCTCGCAAGAAGAAGCCGCAAACATCTGTAAAAAAGAAGGCAAGCACCTCTGCACCATCGATGAATGGCAGGCGGCCTGCCGTGGCAAAGACGGGTTCAAGTACTCCTACGGCAACAGTTACAAGCAGAACAAGTGCAACACCAACACAAAATCGGCAAAGCGGAGCGGACGCAAAACTCAATGCCGTAGCTGGTGGGGCATGTACGACATGAACGGCAACCTCTGGGAATGGACTTCCTCGACAAGCAAGCAGCACCCGGACAAATACCTGGTGGCCGGCGGCGCATGGAACACCAACAACGAAAGCCGATGCTCCGAAAGCAAATTCAGCTTCTACCCGCAAAACCAATACCCGAGCGTCGGGTTCCGGTGCTGCAAATAGCCGCGTTAAAACATCATTACATTTATTCACTAACCCAACAGCGAAAAAAAAACTAATTTAAGAACATGAAAACAAAAATTTTTCTATCAGCACTTCTTCTTTCTTCTTTCACTTTCTTCGGTTGCAGCACAGAAAAGCCTGAATTTGCAGGTTACTGGAAAGGCGAAGCCGACATGATTTTCGAAGTTTTCACAGAAAACAACGTTGACTTTACCATCAGGAACGTGAACGGCGACCTCAAAGCCAAGTTCGAAAACGGCGCTCTCCGCGGAAAGAACTCCCTCGACATGGACATTTTGATGAGAGTCAAGGGTGACTCCGCCTACTATGAATTCGGCGAAGACGAATCCGGCAAGATCATAACGGGCTACAAGAGAATCTCGAAAGACGAATACGACCAGATTTTCAAGGCGCAGTCCGAAGCCAAGGCCAGCTACGAATAATTGTTGGTTTTTAGGTTTTAGGGATTAGGCAATAAGGATTTTACAGTCATCCTCCCAAAGAGGGGTTGGATGTTTTACCCTGAGCATCCCTTGATAATGCTATGCCCACGTATTCGTGGGCTTTTTATTTATTTGGACTTAAGTGTCAAAAGGATACCTAAAAAGGTATCAACGTACCTACCGCCTACTTTTCCATCACTTCGAGGACGAGTTTCTCGAGCATTTCAAAGCTCGGGGCTCCGCTCCAGACGCGTTTGATGTAACCGTTAGCGTCGAGCAGCATGAGCGTCGGAACCGCATGGATTCCATAACGGCGCCAGAGTCCCTGATCGGCATCACGGTAAAGCGGATACGGAGAGGCATGCTGCTTCTTGTAGAACGAAAGGAGCGTATTCTTTTGTTCGGAAGAAATGCCGATGACTTCTAGGCCTTGGCTGGCATACTTGTTGTACATTTGTTCAAGAACGGGGAGCGTCTGGCGGCACGGTCCGCACCAGGTCGCCCAGAAATCCAAAAGTGTCGCCTTCGGAGCATCCTGTCTCTTTTCGCCGTTCTTGTAGAAATTCTTGCCAAACGAAGCCATCTTGCTGCCAATAGCGGATCCCGTGAGGCTGGAGATGTCGTCCGGACGTTCCGTAAGCGCTACCGTAAGCGGGATGCGCTTGCCGTCGCGGAAAATTTCGATATCGACGTTCGTGCCCACAGACGCATTCTTCAGCACTTCCTGGATTTGAGCCACGTTGACAAGTTCCTTTCCACCAAATCCGATGACCAGGTCGCCAGAAACGATACCCGCCGCAAGGCAGCCCGATTCAGGATGCACCCCGGAAACGAGAAGCGCAAGATGGTTGTCGTAAAGGGACTTCTTGTACGTAAGTCCAAGCCACGGCCCCGCAAATGCAGAAACGGCAAGGAACGAAAGAGCGAGAACAGAACGAATCATCATTTTCAAAATTGAACCTTCCTAATTTAAAATAGATAAAAACCAATATTGAGTGCAGCCGTAAAATGAGCTTCACGATTGAAAAGTTCGCCATCCTTTTCGGCAAGCGCCTTACCAATAATATAACTGGCGACAAGCTCCAGACGGCATAGGAAACTCGTATTCTTGAAGAACATGATATCTCGACCATAGCCAACAGTCACGCGCGGCGGAAAATAGTTTTTTTCGTCACGCTCGAAGGATACCATCGAGATTCCAAGACGCAAGAAATCGTCTTCACGCGTTCCTCGGAAAAAGAATCTCCAGTTTGCACCAATCTCCAAATAATCTCCGGAAAAAAGCGCCACGCCAAACAAGTCCGCCGAATGATGTTTATGGAAACGGTATTCGCCGCTCAGCAAAATTCCCGGATGTATGGAACTCAAAAAATAGACGAGCTCCAACTCGCCGCCAAACGAAAACGCCGAAAGAGAATCCTTTGCGGGCTCATCGACATAGGCCTGTTCGATAAAGTATCCAGCGAAAGACTGGACACAAGCGAGCAAAAGCGCAAGAGCAAATATTTTAACGCTTCGAGTCATCATTAACGTTTCGGATTTTTGTCATCAAAATCTGCGAGAGACTTGTAACCATCTTTTGAAAGAGCTTCTTGCAATTCACGACGCATCGCATGCGCCGCCATCCAGCGGAATGCCACCACGGAATAGCACTGCACGGCATCGACACCGAGCTTGATGAGGTCGTAAATCTTGTATCCGTGGTCAATGCCGCCGCAAGCCATCACGCTCATCTGTGGATAATGCTCACGGATAAACTTGACGTTTTTCACCATGTTCTCGTAAAGCGGGCGGCCCGACATGCCTCCGCAATCGCCATCAGCTCGAAGCGGAGTCAATTTGTCATATGTCACGTGGACAGGAAGGTCCGAAAGTTTCTTTGTCGGATACGTGTTGCCGATGACAACGCCGTTCACTCCAGCCTTCACAAGCGCATCCATGATGGTCGCCGTATGACTTTCGGCCATGTCCGGGCTGAGTTTTGCATAGACGGCCTTGCGGTAGCTTTGCGCATCGCGATAATTTTTGATTTCGGAGAAAATCTTGTCAATAAACGACATGTCGAGATCGAGTCGGTTCTCCCCCGTATTCGGGCAACTCACGTTGATTTCGATGTAGTCCGCCACGCGGTAAGCGATGGAGAAACTTTCGATGATGTCCTTGAGTTTTTCGTTTTCGTCGGTGAGGCCCGGCGTTTCGGCAACGGAAACACCCACACACATGTGGGCCCTATGAGCCGCAGAAAGTTGGACCTCCACACGACGTGTCACCGTTTCGACGCCATCGTTGTTGAGCCCCATGCTATTGTGGATTGCACGGTCTTTTTCAAGGAATCCTATGCGCGGCCTATGCGTATTTCCTTCGCGGACGTGGCGAGTCGCCGTTCCGACGGAGATGCCGCCAAAGCCCATATTCGCAAAGTCGCAAATGCGGAGAGCCGTCTTGTTAGCACCAGCGGCAAGCACAATCGGACAACCGAAATGCAGCGGATTACTGCCATCGGCAAAAGTCACGACACGATTGAGCGTCTTGCTCAAATCCGGGCGCCCCCCCATCAGCGGGATTATCGGGGCAAAACGTGCCACATGTTTCAGGGAATCGTGGCGAAATTCCGGATTGTTGTGGAATATTCTACGAATAAGCGCAAGGATGCGGTCACTTGGACGCATGTAGTATTCGTGGTTGATGCAATTATCGTTCATAAACAATAAAATAGAAAAAAGGCAGCCGTTCAGCCACCTTTTGAAATTTCTTGAACCCATCATGAAAGAAAACGATTGACCATGGCCACCCCTTGCAGGGCAAGGAAAAAAATTATAATTCTGTAAAAAAGAGAGAAAATATGCAAAACATCAAGAAAGATATTCACGAAAACATGCCGCGCTATATCGACATGCTTTCGAGCTTGGTAGCCATTCCGTCCATCAGTTTCGATAATTTTGACCAGAAGTTTGTTTTGGATTCCGCGAACGCCGTCAAGGAAATGTTTGCGAAAGCAGGACTCACCAACATCCAGTTTTTGACGCCGCCAAGCGGACGTCCGAGCGTTTACGCCGAAAGCCTCACCAGCCCGGACAAGCCGACCATTCTTTTGTACGCCCATCACGACGTGCAACCGCCAATGCGTGAAGCTTTGTGGGACACGCCACCGTTTAAAGCCACGCAGAAAGGTGACCGACTTTTTGGACGTGGCACCGCAGATGACAAGGCCGGCATCATCGTGCATCTTGCTGCACTTGAACAAGTCCGCCGCGAACTCAAAGGCGAAGGCCCGAATCTCAAGTTCATCATCGAAGGCGAAGAAGAATCCGGGAGCGCAGGCTTCGAGAAGATTCTCTCGGAACACGCAGAGCTCTTGAAGTGCGACGCCGTCATTGTCGCAGACCTCGGGAACTTCGCGAAGGGAACGCCCTCCATCACGACGACGCTCCGCGGCATGAGCGCCATCAACGTGACGCTCCGTGCGACAAAAGCGCCGCTCCATTCCGGCTCATGGTCGGGCCCGATTCCAGACCCCGCCCAGGCGCTGAGCCGCATGATAGCAAGCCTCACCGACAAGGACGGCAAGATTCTCATTCCGCATTACGAAGATGACATTATTCCGCCGACAAAAGAAGAACTGGAATCTTACAAGTCGCTCGGCATGACCGAAGAAATTTTCCGCAACGACGGCGGAATTCTCGAACAAGTGAAATTGAACGTACCCGAAGAAGAAATCTTGATTTCGCTGTGGCGCCGCCCAAGCATCATCGTGAGCACCATCGAGTCCGGCTCCCGCGTAAACGCTGGAAACGTGCTGCAAGACAGCGCCTACGCCCGCATCGGAATCCGCCTTGCCCCCGGCATGGACGCCGTCAAATGCACCAACATGCTCGCCGACTTCCTCAAGGCGCAAGTTCCGAACAACATGGAAATCACAATCGACAAGGAAGACGGCGCGAATCCGTTTGTCACCGACACGACGCATCCGTTCTTCAAGAAGATGAGCGATGCCATGACGGATGCTTACAATTCCCCCACCAAGTTCATTGGCTGTGGTGCGAGCATACCCGGCGCAGAACTTTTCCGCAACACGTTCGGCGACATTCCCATTTTGCTCACCGGCCTCGAAGACCCTGAATGCAACGCCCACGGCGAAAACGAGAGTTTGTATTTGCCCGACTTTGAAAGCGGCATCGTCGCAGAAGCGCTTTTCTTTGCAAGCATTTAGCCAGAAGAAGGAGAAAAAATGAAACGTTTAAAACTCGTCGTACTGACAGGCGCCGGAATCAGCGCCGAATCCGGGCTTCGCACGTTCCGCGGAAACGACGGCATGTGGGAACACGAAAACATCGAAGACGTGTGCACGCCGGACGCCCTCCGCCGCAATCCCAAACGCGTCAAGGACTTTTACAACTTCTTGCGAAAGGGACTCCCCGAACACCAGCCGAATGCGGCACACATCGCGCTTGCCAAACTCGAAGAACGCCTCGGCGATGAATTCTTGCTCGTGACGCAAAACGTCGATGACCTGCACGAACGCGGCGGCAGCAAACGCGTGCTACACATGCACGGCGACTTGATGAAACTCCGCTGCACTAAGCACGAACACGAATTCGATTTCACGGGCGAAGAAACAATGGACACGAAATGCCCGATTTGCGGAAGCCCCGTGCGCCCGGACATCGTATTCTTTGGCGAGACGCCGCTATACATGGACGAAATCCAAAGCGCCCTCAAGAACTGCGATGAGTTTGTCTATATCGGCACAAGCAGCGTCGTGTATCCCGCAGCAGGTTTCAAGAGCTTTGCGCATTCATACGGTGCGAAAGTCACTTGTTTGAACCTCGAAGCGCCCTACGGCGACCCCTACACGGACGTCGTCATTCAAGGGAAAGCGACCGAAATCGTACCCAAGTGGTGCGAAGAATTTAAGTGAACTGGGGTATGGGCACGGCGCTATGCGCCTATGAGGTATGGGCTTGGGCCTATGGCCCTTTGGGCTGTGGGCAAAATGCTTTGTTTTGAACATCAAAGCGAAGCGAGCTCATAGCGAGTTTACGAGCTATACAAGACTTGCTAATTTATTGGCTTAGTCGTTGTTATGCCCTTTGGGTAGTCCTCATAACTCATAGTTTACATTCAGAAAGCCTAGTGATTTATAGGGAGTAGCAAGAAGTAAGGGAGTCCGCGGAGACGGAGTTATCCCTTATCTTCTGCGGTATCGTCCTTAATCAAACGCACATACGATTGCGAATGCGTGCTGAACGTTACTCGCCCGGGGAAAATTTCAAAACAGAATTTATCTTCAGCCGTCCAAAAATGGCTGAAGTAATTATTGCTGATACCCGTATTGCTTTTCACTGGAGTCGCTTCAAAGCCAAGGTTATCCGTCGGAGTCACGCAGCACTTTTCCCAGCCCTTGCGAGACATCAAAACACTCGACGGATCGCCACAGCCTAAGCTCGCCGCAGTTTGCGTCAATATTTCAAAATCCTTTTTCTTGGGAACGCGCCACCCTCTTACAGCGCAGTACTTATTAACGGCATTCCATTCATAAATACCTTCTCCGGTATAACCCACGCATCTGTATTTTAGCGGTTCCTTCATCCAAACCTGATTACCGATTCTCACGGTCTTGTAAACTTGTCCATCACGCGGATCGACGAAATGACCTTCAAAGAAATTCGGAGACAACGGGAACGTTTTCTTCCAGATGTACATTTGCAACGCGTCTAGCATCTGGGCACAAGGTTCAAAGGACATACCCAAATCAACGCAAAGGCGCCTTAAGCACGCCTCTAGCACTTCTTGTTGTTCGCCATCCGAGAAATCCTTCACGGCAAACATGCTCGAAGGAATATGCTTTAAGACAAGCAAGAACAAACGGTCTTTCGCATCTTCGAATTCAGGAGCATTCAAATTATGGAGCTCATTTTCCAAAGTGAAATCTTCGGTAAAAAAGTTCTCGCCCACTTGTTGCACCAAGCATTCGAGCAATTCGTTCACGCCTTTTTGAGGGACCTTGACTGGCGGCCTAACCAATTTTGCACCGCAGAACGGGCAATTTTCCATTTTATCGAGTAAAGCGTCAAAATCCTTTAAATTTTTATGGCATTGGTTGCAAAACATGGATGGATTCCCCGAAAAGATTATCGAATTATCAACAATTCAAAGATAATATTAATTCGAAAAAAATTATGAAACTCCACTCAAAAACCATTTTTTAATGCAATAAAGTACTCTCACAACGATTAATCGTTATCCTAAAAATACTCGACTATTTTTCCCGCATCATTTAGAACGATGCATAAAAGAGTCTATAAATTTTTTCCATTTGTTTGAAAAAAACAGTATGCGAAATGTTCCGCGTCTGCAATTTTCGGCGGGAGCTCTGTAGATAGACATTTTTCGCGAAATTCTGCAGAAGCCTGTGCACATTTGCAGCAGCGGTCGGCAAAGCGGCAACCTTGGGCAAAGTCTTTCGGATGCGGCACGGAGCCGGGAATTGACGAAAGTGTCCGCAAGTCGCTATGGCTTTCGGGAATAGCGGCAAGGAGCCCTTGCGTATAAGGGTGCATTGGATGGTTGATGACTTCGCGGACGGGACCTTCTTCAACGATACGACCGGCGTACATCACGGCCACGCGGTGTGCGTACTGAGAAACAATACCCATGTTGTGCGTGATGAGGAGGACGGCGGTTCCAGTCTTTTCGGCCATGTCCTTGAGGACAGCAAGAACCTGTGCCTGCACGGTCACGTCCAGAGCGGTCGTCGGTTCGTCAGCGATAATGAGTTTGGGGTTTGGCAAGAGCGCCATCACGATGCACACACGCTGGAGCATGCCGCCAGAAAGTTCGTGCGGGTAGGAATTCAAAACGCGATCGGGGTCGGTGAAACCGGCCAAGCGGAGCTGCTCGCGGATAAGGTCGAGTGCGGAATCTTGTTTGGACTGCGCATTTGGAGACTGAGCACTTTTCGAGACTGCACCGAACTTGAAAACTTCGAGGAGTTGCTTTTTGATGGTGACGACGGGATTGAGCGCCTGCATCGGTTCCTGGAAAATGCATGCGATTTCGGAACCGCGGACGGATTGCAATTCCTTAAGCGGGAGCTTCACAAGGTCGCGGGCACTCTCATTGCCATTGTCAACATCGCCGAGAACATCACGGAACAAGATTTCTCCGTTTACAATTTTAGCACTCGGCCACGGCAACAAGCGCAAAATACTCATGGCAGTCACGCTCTTTCCGCAACCGGACTCGCCCACCAGCGCAAAAAATTCACCGGGGAAAATGTCGAACGACACACGGTCCGTCACTTGCAACGGCTGCTTGCCGTCACGCGGATTTCCGTTTTTCTCGAACCCGAACGCCACCGAAACATCTTTAACGCACAAAACGGGGACTTTACTGGATCCTTCGCCTTCGCTCAGGATGACGAGTTTCTCTCGTCGCTCGCCTCTTTCGTCTCTCGTCTGTAGGGCGAAGCCCGTTCTTTCGTCTAATTTAGACATACCTATCTCCCGATTTGGGATCCATGGCATCTCGCACGCCTTCGCCGACAAATGTCGTAAGCAAAAGCGTAACGAACAACGCGGCGACCGTGCTCACGGAAATCCACGGAGCGTAGAGGTTGTTGAGCCCCTGGCTCATGAGTTCGCCCCAACTCGGCGTCGGCGGCTGGAGTCCAAAGCCCAAGAAGTCGAGCGACGTGAGGCTCCCAATTCCGCCGATAAGCGTGAACGGGAAAAGCGTCACCACGGGCGTCATCGCGTTCGGCAAGATTTCCTTGAAGAAGATATGGCGATGTCCGAGCCCAAGCACCTTCGCGGACATCACGTACGTCATGCTGCGGAGCTTCAGGAATTCCGCACGCATGTAGTAGCTGAGCGAAAGCCAGTTGAACGCCGCCATAATCAAAATCAAAAGCCAGAAACTGCGGCCGTAAATACTGCCGATGAGAATCACGACGTACAACATCGGGAGCGACGACCAAATTTCAATCATACGCTGCATGCCCGTATCCCAGAATTTTCCGAGATAACCCTGGATACCGCCAATCACAATGCCGAGGAACGTGCCAAGCACAGTTAACAACAAGCTAAAGCTGATGCAGATGCGGAATCCGTGAATCAAGCGCGAAAGAACGTCTCGTCCATTGCTGTCCGTCCCGAGCCAGTGCTTTGCGCTCGGCGCAAAGGGAGGGGTTCCCTCCTCGCTCAGATCCGCCTTCAGCGGATCGTGCGGCACTGGCGGCATGAGCGTCCACATTTCGGGGCAGCCACCAGCACGCGGAAATCCATCTTCTTCGTCCTGCTTGCATTCGGCCACATCTGCAAAAAGCTTCGCGTAGTCCTGTTCCGTCTTGTATTCGCCGCCAAAGTCCGCCTCGCTGTAACGCGCAAATGCCGGGAAATAGCTCTTGCCGTTGTAACGCAAATAGAACGGTTCGTCATTCACCGTCCACGGGCTCGTGAGCGAAAGCAAGTACGCCACCACCAGAATCACAAGCGACCAAAAGGCGCGTTTGTTCTTGCGGAAGCGCTTCAGACGGTTCAAAGTTTCTGTCGAAAGTCTAAGTTTCATAAATTAAGCAAGGTTCGGCGCATTTCTAATAGCATCGTTTTTGCGGCAGTCCAAATACATTTTCTCATTTTCCTTCCGGTTCATTATTTTTGCGGCGGTCCCAACAGCGACAAACATTAAATACTCGACTCGATAAATTCCTTGCGGAACGTCCCGTTGCCAAGCAAAATATCAATCGGCAGCTTGTGGAATTCATACTCGTACGGCGGCTGTTTCCACGCAAAATCCTTCGGGTATTCGTTGAAAATGTACTGCAACAACTTCACCGCCATTTCAAAACTGCGAAACGAATTGCGGTCCGTCACGTGAATCTGCGCACCGCCACAAATCTGCCCCGCGCCCTTGTGGAACGTCGGCTGGAAATAGTTTTCGCGGAAATACACGCCCGGAAGCTTGAGCCCGTTCATGTACTTGCAAAGTTTGACCGCATCGATAAACGGCGCTCCGAAAATTTCGAACGGACGCGTCGTGCCACGGCCTTCGCTCACGTTGGTCGCTTCGAACAAGCACATTCCCGGATACACAATCGCCGTATCCAGCGTCGGCATATTCGGGCTCGGCAAAATCCACGGGAGTCCCGTTTCGTCAAACCACATCTTTTTATCGTAGCCGTCCATGTGCATCACGTAAAGTTCGCACTTCGGGAATCGTTCAGCCTTGAACTGTTCGGCAAGTTCGCCAATCGTCTTTGCATGGCGCGTGCGGATGCTATGCAAACCGACAAAGCTCGTGTAATTGAGGTCGAGCACCGGCCCTTCTTCGTCCACGCAGTTGATCGGATTCGGGCGATCCACCACGACCACCGGGATTCCCGCCTTTTCGCATGCCTTCATGCAGAGGAACAGAGTCCAGATGAACGTGTAGTAACGGGCGCCCACATCCTGCAAATCCACAAGCATC
Source organism: Fibrobacter succinogenes (assembly GCA_902800345.1). GTDB lineage: Bacteria > Fibrobacterota > Fibrobacteria > Fibrobacterales > Fibrobacteraceae > Fibrobacter > Fibrobacter succinogenes_H. The sequence continues at coordinate 53,300 of CADCDO010000020.1, read as the reverse complement.
GCATCCACGTGCGAAAGCATTTCTGCCGTCGGTTCGCGATGTTCACCATAAAGGCTGTAAACCGGAATATGCAATTCCGGATCCTCGTAGCCTTCCCATTCAATCATGTTGTCTTGCGTATGCCCCTTGATGCCGTGCTGCGGCCCAAACAAAGCCGAAAGCTTAAAGAGCTTGCCGTCCAAATCCTTGAGCAAATCAAGCGTATAACGCAAATCGGCACAGACCGAAGCCGGATGGAGAACCGCTCCCAAACGCTTGCCACGGAGTGCCGCCGGAAAACTTTTTTCAAAATGAGAAAGAGCTAACGTTACCATGTTTTTAAAGGTAGTAAAAACAATGAAAAAAATTTAAACAACCCACACCAAAAACAATTTTTTTAGCAGTAGCCTACATCATTGCGTCAAAATGTTTTTATTTTAAAAAAGGAGGTATAAAATGTCATACGAATATAGCGCAGATATCACAAAATTTGAGGGACAATATAATTTGACTCTCCAAAAAAATCGAAAGATTGAATATATCGTGGTTCATTATACTGCGGGAACTTCATCTAAAAAAGGGAAAGCCAAGTCAACGGCCAATTACTTCAATAAAAAAACTACAAAAGCATCTGCGGACTTTATCGTTGATGACGCAACAATCATTCAGTACAATTGTGATATAAACAACCAATATGCCTGGCATTGCGGAGGCTCCAAGTACAAGACAAAAGGGGGCAGCCTTTATAAGATATGCACAAATTCCAACTCTATCGGAATTGAAATTTGTTCCTCGAACAAAAACAACAAAGTTGAAAACCCTAATGACAAGTCATGGTATTTTACAGAAGATGCCATAGATAACGCTGCACTTTTAGTATTTGATCTTATGAATGTTTACAACATTCCCCTCGAAAATGTTGTAAGACATTATGATTGTACAGGCAAGTTGTGCCCCGGGATTATTGGATGGAACGCTGATTCTGGTGACGAAACCGAATGGAAAAATTTTAAGGAACATGTAGCAAAACTAATTGAGGAAGATCAAGAAAGCAACCTTGACGATAAAGTAGCAGAACTAATGGAGAAAAACAAGCAGTTGTCCGACATGCTCGATTCCTTAAACAACGAATTAGCCGCTCTTAAGAAAGAAAACGAAAAATTAAAGAAATCCAACGAAGCCCTACAAACAAAGCACAGTAAGCTCCGTGAAGTTCTTGAAATGTAATTCTAACACGCGTATCACAAGCAACAAATGTTGTCGCAAAAAATCCAAGTTTGCCCGTTATTTTTATGACGGCAGCATTGGCAAAAGGTATGAATATGGCAGACCATTTTAACCAAGCGGTTGAAATGGTTAAGCTCGGTTCAGGCTTATTGCTAAGCAAGCAACGGCAATTCCATGCACCGAGGGTTGGTAGGCGGGATAAGCCAGGCGTTACGGGGCGGCGTTTGAGCCCCGTTCGAGAAGGTAGCGGAAGCCCCGGCTAGACCCTTCGACTTCGTGCTTTGCACTCCGCTCGGGTTCGCCGGATTGCACACCGACATCATCGACGCCATCATCGCTTCGGTACTGCCGCACGTAATCACAATCTCTTTTTGCGGGTCGTAACGCATCCCGCTAAAATGGAACTGCTTGTCGCTCAACGCTTCGCGGAAATTCTGCGCGCCAAACGTAATCGCATACTGGTGCGGCCCCACGGGGGCAATTTCGGCCAACCGCCGCGTCAACGCCTCCGGCGGCTCAAAATCAGGGAACCCCTGCGACAAATTAATCGCCCCGCACGCATTGGCGATACGGGTCATCCTACGAATAACGGAATCTGTAAAAATTTCGGTACGTTGACTCAGTGGTTTCATGGTGGACAAATTTGTATTTTTTACGAGACATGGTCATTGAAGCGCATGGACAAGGAAGAAAAACACTATATTGTACTTACTCAATTTTAAGGAGGAACAACCATGAAGCGCTTGAGTTTTGCAGTGGCAACCATTTCGCTTGCCATTTTTGCCTGCAGCGATTCTTCATCAGACGCGTCGTCGGCATCATTGCCTGAAGTGGTCGGCAATCTGACAGAACTGCAACACCTTGAATGCAACAAGGATAACGAGGGAATCGTCGTCACTATCGCCGAGAACCAATCGCAATTCAAATGCGATGGCAAATCTTGGGTAGTCGACCCCTCTACGTTAGTGAAAGATTCTAGCTCCTCAAGCTCCGAAATGTCCTCCAGTTCAAAAAAATCTTCGAATTCAGAAAAGTCGTCCAGTTCAGTAAAGTCCTCCAGTTCAGAAAAATCCTCAAGCTCCGCAAAATCGTCCAGTTCAGTAAAGTCCTCGAGTTCCAACTTAATATTCATTTCCCCAATAACGGAATCATCATCTTCCGAAACGCCAACCTCGTCTTCCGAAAGTACAGTCGTAAAAGACACGCTCAAATACAACTTCGGCAAGCTTGTCGACCAGCGTGACAACAACGAGTACAGAACCCTGACCATCGACACCATAACCTGGATGATTGAAGCCCTGCGGTTCAGCGACTCCGCTGCCGTTCCCTCGCTAAAGGGAAAAACAAAATGTTCAGAAGACATATGTCTGTATACATGGGGTGCCGCCATGGATTCCATCAATACAGGGTGCGGCAACAACAACGTGTGCCCATCGCGACACTATCAAGGCATTTGTCCTAGCGGTTGGCGGTTGCCCCTCTTTAACGACTGGGAAGCCCTTTTCAACACCGTCAAAACGGAAAATGACAGTGCATACAGCCTTTTGCTCAACAAGTACGATTTCTGGGGAACCATGCCCGACACGAACAGTGTAACAAAAGCGCCATTCTGGCTAGCAGCAACTGCCAACGGCACCACGCAAGCCCCTCAGGTTATCTGCAAAAACTATCCTCAATACTACTATTACACAAATGAATACTACGACAAGGACTACCCCTCTGCAGTCCGCTGCGTAAAGGACTAAACCCACAAGCAAAAGGAATTACATATGAAGTACATAACCCATCTTTTGATTGCTTGTGCAGCCATTCTTTTAACTTCGTGCGGAGATTCTAGTAGCGAAAGCGCCCCCGTCACAGCGAACTCGCTCATTTCGCTTTTCAGCATCGACGAGTTAAACCAGTTTTCATGCAACAAGGCACAAGAAAACACGGTCGTCTACATTGAAGAAGACGATTCCTACTGCACCTGCACCAAAGAAGGCGATTCCTGGAAATGGGTTTCGGACAAGACCGATTCCGATATTTCAAGTTCTTCGGACAAGTCAAGCTCCAGCAGCAAGACTCAATCCAGTTCTTCTACCGAATCTAGTTCTAGCAGCCCAGCATCGTCAAGTTCCGCAGTCGTCTCCAGTTCCTCAGCCCTCTCAAGTTCCAGCGTTCAGTTAAGCTCCAGTAGCCAAGTAAAATCCAGTTCTTCTGTAAAATCAAGTTCCTCGGTTCAATCCAGTTCTTCTGAACCGATAGACCCATCCGGTTCCCGCTTCGGGCTCCTTAAAGATTCCCGCGACGGGCAATATTACAAGACGGTCACCATTGGCACTCAGACATGGATGGCCCAGAACCTGAATTACAATTACACCAACTATTATCCCGAGACCGATGTAATCCAACCCAACAATTGGTGTGGCGGCATAGGCGTTCAGGGAAACAAGCACGGAGACTGCGCCAAATTCGGAAGGCTCTACACCTATCCGGCTGCAACGGATTCTGCAAACCTTTTCAATACAGCGCCCGAAGAATGTCCAGACTATTTCAGTATCAGCTGCCGTGGCCAAGGAATCTGCCCTGAAGGTTGGCATATTCCCTCTTATAATGAGTGGAGAATTCTTGGAAAAACGGCAAATATCGAAGGCGACACCTCGGGTTTCTACCCCTACGAATATGCCCCTAAGCACCTTTTGGACAAATCCGGAATATGGGACACCTCTATTCCTCTAGACAATTATTTCAGGTTCAATGCCGTGCCCTCGGGATACATTTTAAACGGATCCTCCCTTGCGAAAAGTGCAATCTTTTGGGTTTGGAATCAAGAGAGCTCTTACTCCCGTTCTAAGGACATTGCGGATTTGGCCCCCGGACATTATTCACTCACATACGTAAGCAACTCAGCAAGCTACGCCGCCGCCATTCGCTGCATAAAGGATGAAGTCGAAAGCGACCCTGCCAATCTTTCTGCAACCGTGATTGAGCCCCCCGCCTATACGATTGATCTTGGCCCAGTCATCAAGGAACCGACAAACCAACCGGCAAGTACTTACTTAAACCCTGACATTACATATGGCGAATTCACGGATGACCGAGACGGACAAGTTTACAAGACCGTGGTCATCGGGAACCAAACCTGGATGGCACAAAATCTGAATTATACGCTCAATCCCGGCATTCAAAGCTGGTGCGGTGGCGGAAGCATCTACAAAGAAGGAGACTGCGCCACTTACGGGAGACTCTACACCTGGGCCGGAATGAAGAACAAGTCCGAATCGGAATGCGGTTTGGAGTACGATTGCAAGGATAAGACGACACAAGGAATCTGTCCCGAAAGTTGGGAAGTTCCTTCGGTAGACGATTTTAAGACGCTTGTAAAGAACCTTGCATCGGTCACCACCATTGCTTCGGGCACAGCGCTCAAGGCGAATTCGGATCTTTGGTACGAATTCGGCAAGGGAGCCGACTTTGCAGGATTTGCAGCCCTTCCGGCCGGTATAAATCGATCAGTCTTTTACCAAGTAAACGAAACTGCATTCTTCTGGACGAACGAGCAACAAGATGATTTGTTTGTCACAGCCGTATTCCTTCGCGGTCAATACGATAGGCTGGACATCGATTCGAGCTTTGTAAAAGATGAAGCCATCTCCATTAGGTGTATCAAGAAGGAATCTCAGAATCCCTAACCAAGCAAAAGTTTCTATCTTTACGCCACTATGTTTTCACAGCTGACCGACTCTCTAGAATCTACCCTCAAGAACCTGCGCGGGCAGGGCAAACTTACCGAAGAAAACGTGGCGGAATCGCTGCGTGAGGTGCGTCGCGCGTTCCTCGCTGCCGACGTGAACTTCAACGTGACCCGCGACTTCGTCAAGTCCGTCAAGGAAAAGTCCATGGGCGCCGAAGTGCTCAATTCCGTGACCCCGGGTCAGCAGATTGTGAAGATTATCCACGACGAGCTTGTGGCCGTCATGGGTGGCGAAACTAAGGAAATCAACCTCTCCGGCCCCTCCCCGGTGGGCATCATGATGGTCGGTCTGCAGGGTTCGGGTAAGACGACTTTCGCAGGCAAGATTGCTCTCTGGATGCGAAGCAAGAAGAAGAGGAAACCGCTCCTCGTCGCCGCTGACGTTTACCGTCCGGCCGCTATCAAGCAGTTGCAGGTGCTCGGCAAGTCCATCGGCGTTCCGGTTTATGACGAAGGCCAGGGCAATCCGGTCGAAATCATCAAGCACGGCTACCAGTACGCCAAGGACAACGGTTTTGACCTCGTGATTTACGATACGGCAGGCCGTCTGCAAATTGACGAAGAGTTGATGCAGGAACTCGAAAAGGCACGCGATGCCGTGCACCCGGACGAAATTCTGTTCGTCGCCGACGCGATGATCGGTCAGGAAGCGGTGAATGTCGCCGAGACGTTCTGGAACCGCCTGAACTTCACGGGCGTCTGCCTCTCGAAGATGGATGGCGACACCCGCGGCGGTGCAGCGCTTAGCATCAAGAAGATGACGGGCGTGCCGATATGCTTTATCGGTGTCGGCGAAAAGCTGAACGAAATCGACCTTTTCCACCCGGACCGCATGGCCAGCCGCATCCTCGGCATGGGCGACGTGGTCAGCCTCGTGGAAAAAGCGCAACAGGTCATCGACGAAAAGGACGCCAAGGACCTCAAGAAAAAGATTCTCAACAACACGTTCGACTTAAACGACTTCTTGAAGCAGCTCCGCACCATCAAGAAGCTCGGTCGCATCAAGGACATTTTGAGCCTCATCCCGGGCCTCAACAAGCTCCCGCTCGACCAGATTGACGAAAAGCAATTGGTCTATGTAGAAGCGGTGCTCAGTTCCATGACGCCGAAGGAACGCCGTAAGCCGCAAATTATCGACGGCAGCCGCAAGGCACGTATCGCGAAGGGTTCCGGCACGGATGCAGCCCGCGTGAACGCGGTGCTCAAGCAGTACGAAGGCATGAAGGAAATGTTCAAGAAGGTCGGCGATTTCGCGAAGCGCCAGAACAACGGCGGAACCGTGGGTTCGAACTACACCCCGCCCAAAGACAAGAACAAGAAGAAAAAGAAACGCTAGGCGCCACGCATTTTAAACATTTTTGTTCGGAATTTGCGCATTTCACAGACTCGAAAACCGCGCAGTCCATACTCGTTTAAGAAGTCCATTTGCAAATCGCAAGTGGACTTTTTTGGGTGGCAAGTTTTCTGGGTCAATCCGGCCAAATTAACTTTTTATTTACTTTCTTTTCCATTACATTCATTTATATTGTTGTTACGGTTATTACGCACAAGACGTAAAACAACAAACAACATACAAATGAAAGAAGGAAAAAATGGCAAAACAAAAGTTTAATAGAAGCAAGCCGCACTGCAACCTTGGCATTCTCGGACACGTCGATCATGGTAAAACTACTTTGCTTGCGGCAATTACATCAACTCTCGCTGCAAGGGGATTTTCACCATCCAATTCATCTAGCAATTCCAACGGCGAACCTGAAGAAAAGGCTCGCGGTATCACGATAAACACGGCCCACATCGAATTTGAAACCGCAAACAGACACTATGCAATCGTCGACTGCCCCAGTCACGCCGACTACGTAAAGAACTTGATTACCGGCGCCGCCCAGATGGACGGGGCGATCCTTGTCGTTGCTGCAACAGACGGACCGATGCCACAGACCCGCGAACATGTTTTGCTGGCGCACCAAGTCGGATTAAAAAATATGGTCGTATTCTTGAACAAGTGCGATTTGGTCGACGACCCCGAATTACTCGACCTCATGGAGATGGAAATTCGCGATCTTTTGAGCAAGTACGGCTTTGACGGGGACAACCACCCCATCATCCACGGTTCCGCGCTTAAGGCCCTTGAAGGAGACCGTTTCCATCAAGACAAAATCATGGAACTCATGGACGCATGCGACAATTACATTCCTCTTCCGACGGACATTAAGGACTTGCCCTTCTTGATGGCTATCGAAGACACATTCTTCATTACCGGTCGCGGGACCGTCGCTACGGGGCGCATTGAACGCGGCACGGTTCGCATCGCAGACACCGTCGAGCGAGTCGGTCTTGGCCCCACCGCCCAATACATGGTCACCGGCATAGAGATGTTCCGCAAGTTGCTCGATGTCGCGCAAGCCGGCGACAATGTAGGGCTTCTCCTCCGCGGAGCCGAAAAGAAGGACCTCGTCCGCGGCATGGTTCTTGCAGCCCCAGGTTCCATAACGGCTCACACGGATTTCAAGGCCGAAATCTACACGCTCTCAAAAGATGAAGGCGGACGCCACACCCCGTTTTTCAACAATTACCGTCCCCAGTTCTACTTCCGCACAACAGACGTTACCGGCACGATCCAGCTCCCGAAAGGTATCGAAATGGTAGCGCCAGGCCAAACGGCGACAATCTATGTAAAATTAATAGCCCCAGTCGCCATGGAAGTCGGGCAGCACTTCGCCATTCGCGAAGGCGGTCGCACGGTCGGCACCGGCATTGTTACGGAATTAGACGTAGTGTATCAACAACCCAAGAAGCCACTCGACAAGACCAAGCCCCACTTCACCATCAGCATTATGAATGGGCAACTCGAAAGAACAAGCATGACAAGTGCAATTTGTACAACACTTGCTACGCGCGGATATGCCGTTGAAGATGAAAATCCGGATATTCTCGTTGAATACAATACTGAAAAATGCTATTACACACAAATCAACAGTAAAAATTTACCCGCAAATTCCGACTACATCAAAAATGTCCTAGGTGGAAACATCGTAACCGACATTCACATTATTGTTGTCGATGCAAGTAGAGATACTCTAGGCCAAGCTAAAGAACGGATTTTACTTGCGCACCAAATTGGCGTTAAAGTGGTTATTTTCATAGACCGATGCGAAATCGTAAACGATCCGGAAAAGCTCGATTTGCTGGAAACCGAAATTCGCGAAAGCCTCTCCAAATTTGAATATGACGTAGATAAAGTCGCAATCATTCGAGGATCGTCGGTCAAGGCAAGGCAAGGGGACAAAACAAGTCAAGACAAGATTATGGATCTCATGAACGCATGCGACACCATCGCATTGTACAAACCGGTCGACAATAGGCCGTTCCGCATGACCGTCCAAGATACGCTTCTTATTACAGGACGCGGTCTCGTTGTCGTAGGCCGTATCGAGCAAGGAACGATCCATGAAGGAGACAGAGTCCGGTGCACAAACACCAATAAAGAATATATCGCTTTCAACATTAGCGTATCCGGCAAAAACTGCAATGAGGCAACAGCAGGCGACGACGTCAGTTTCGTTCTCCGCGGAGCGAATCGGGGCGACGTTGTCAAGGGTTCGGTTCTCACAGCCGTATAGGAACAACAACTCATCCGCAGAATTCGTTTAACTTTATCAAGTCCGTTTGCAAAAAGCAGGCGGACTTTTCTTGTTTTTCAACAATACTCCGAACCGTCAATTTTCAGCCTTGTATCATTCACAAAAAATTTTGTTTCATTTACAGAAAAATATTTTTATCAAGTGTAAAAACCCGCACTTTTCTTTAAAATTTCAAAGTTTTTGTATCACAATCTATTGACTTTCGCATTTTTAAAGCTATATTACAATCAAGCAACCACCCCTAAAACCTAACCCCTACCCTCATGAAACCGATTACCGATTATCAAGATTACCGCCGATTCATGCTGGATTTTTACGAAGAGAACAAAAAATCCGGCTTTACCTGGCGTGAGTTTTCAAAGGATGCCGGCTTCGCTTCGCCGTCTTACCTCAAACTCGTCTGCGAAGGCAAAAGTTCGCTGAGCCGCGTGGGGGTTCCGCGTGTAGCCAAAGCCATGAATCTTTCGGGTTTCGAATTCGCCTACTTCGAAAAAATGGTCGAATACGGGAACACGAAAAACGACGAAAAGAAGACGGAGGCGTTTAACGAACTCATGCGCCTTGCAAAAGAGAAGAAAGCGCGCGTCATCGATGCGGACATGTTCAACTACTATGAATCCGCCATCAATTCCATCGTCCGCGAACTCGCCCCCTTGATGCCGGGAGCGCTACCGCTTGAAATGGCGAAAAAAATCAAGCACGCATTCACGGCACAGCAAGTCCGCGATTCACTGGCCATGCTTACCAAGGCGAACTTTCTCAAGGAAACCGCCGAAAACACGTACCAGCAAACGGACAAAGCCATCACCGGCTCGACCGACGCCATTCCACTTGCGCTACGAGCCATGAATCGAGAAATGAGCGACCTTGCAAAAGAGGCGATTGACAGAATTGACGTGAAAGAAAGGAACATTTCAGGCGTCACGATGGGTATCGACGCAGAAACGCTCGCCCTGATTTCCGACGAAATCAACTGCTGCCGCAAACGCGTCATTACGCTCGCAAACGCATGTAAAAAAATTGACCGGGTCTATCGATTGAATCTGCAACTTTTTCCGCTGACAGGCAACGTTTAGGAGAATTTATCATGAATTTCAGAAAAGCATTTTTCTCCACATCGACATTTTTGAGGATAAGTTTGCAAATCGCAGCATTCATCGCAAGTTTGTCAACAATCGCGCTTCCGCTAATCATCGGTTCCACTTTAACAGCCTGCGGAAACGACAACACTGCAGGTACGGACGAACAGGCGAACTCCGTCACGGCAAAAATTGACGCCGCTATCGACAGCGCATCGGCCATCTGGTTTCAAGGCGAAAAAACATTTATTGTAGATTCGAAAGCGAACATTTCCACTCCGGGCAACACGCCCTTACACGATTTTGTCATTAATCCAGACACGTCCGCACAACATACAAGTTTGTATTCCGGAATAAAGACCGAACATGGATTATTGCGTCAATTGGATATCGATTATTTCTCTTCGCTCAGTTGCCAAACAGAAGAAACATGGTTCGCTTACATGGTCAAAGTTTCAAGTTCGCTTATACAAAAAACATTCACGATTCCAGACACCACAGCAACATCAATCGCAAAGGATTTCGAGACCGACTGTATTCTTGAAAACGGGACTTTCATTACGGAAACAGAAGGCGTCACAGAAGGGCAACGAAGCTTCAGTTGCAAGTTCGTTCCGACCAAGGAAAACCTAGTCGAGAAGAACGCCATACAATATACCGATCCAACCTGGGAAAAATACGGAAAGCAAATTATAAAAGTCTGTAGAGAAGGCTAGATATTAGACGACAAATGCGGAGGGCGAGCGTTCGCGGGGGTGCTCGCACACCCATGACCGAGTCCAGCTATTCATAGAAAAATCTACACAACCATACATGCGTCAAGGCGTTACAGTCAGGACGTATTGTGGAGAACAACCTTTTTTAAATTCAAACCTATCAAATGGAGGAGACCATGAAAAACATCACCAAATCAATCACAGGAACAATCGTTGGAGCAGCAGCACTCATGCTCGCAGCGTGCTCGTCAAGTCCATCGACCGCACCGGAAGCATCAGCCGCCATCGGCCAGGAAGATTCCAGCAAACAGATTCGCCTTGAGTCCAAAGACTCGACATATACACCACCAGTAATTGCCGTTTCCGCCGAAACCGAAGAGACTCTCGAAAGCTGGCTGAACGGCAATCCGATAAGTAACGGCATCACTGTGGATAACTGGTGCTATCCAGAAAACCCAGACGACCCCTTCTGGTGCTTGCCGGCGCGAATCCAGTTAGAAAACGGAACCGTAGCAAACGCCTATGGAGGCAGTGTCAATGTAATCATGTGCGAAACCGAGACGGACACCATTTCATACGGAGTCCATTTACACAGCAACATCATCACGAAAACATGGACAAACCCGCTTTTCAACACCGAAATGCACGCTCAATCCAAATCGCAATTCAAGGAATTTTGCAAAGCCGAAGGCGGTGACATCACGGAAGACGAAGAAAACAAAATCGCTTGCGATATAAAAATAGAGCCGATTCCATCAGAAGACGCCCCGACAGAAGATTCAAGGAGATATTACAGAACCCATTACTTCTACAATTACATAGACCCGAGCTGGACAAATTTTGCCACTAAAACAGTCGAAAGATGCCGGATTCGCCCGCAAATCGAGCCAATTTGGGTGTCTGAAGACGAAAAATAAAATGATAGCCCTGCCACTATTGTCAGAATAATACAATTACACAAAACGCCCTTTTTATTCAAATTTGGGCGTTTTTTCATATTTTTTTCTTCAAAACAACAATTTTTCGCCGTCAATTAAATTACTTTATAAGTAAATGACGGATTTTTTTTCATTGCCGTCCTTTACACACAAAAGCAAGTTTACTATATTTGGCTTCAAAAGAACAAAAACCCCGAAATTTCGGGAAACCCCATAAAGAGGTATAAAATGGCAACTGTTATCCGTCTCGCCCGCTTCGGCAAGCGTCACAACCCAATTTACCGCGTCGTCGTCATCGACAACCGCAAGGCTCGCGACGATAGCTTTATCGAACAGGTCGGCTTCTTCAACCCGAACCTCAAGCAGCCGGAAATCCGCTTCGAACAGGAAAAGGTCCTCAAGTGGCTCTCCGTCGGTGCTCAGCCGTCTGACACCGTCAAGTCCCTCCTCAAGAAGGTCGGCATCTCCGACTTGTTCAACGAACTCAAGGCCAACCGCTCCATCGAAGGCAAGGCTCCGGTCGCTCGTGAAATCAAGTCCAAGAAGAGAAAGTTGAGCCCGAAGGCTCAGGCTCGTCTTGAAGCTGAAAAGGCTGCCAAGGAAGCTGCTGAAGCTCCGGCCGCAGACGCCCAGGCTTAATCACGCCTTTAACAAAGAGTCTCGTGCCGCATGCACGGGACTTTTTTCTTTAGCAACAAGCAACAACTTCCCCTCTCGTCCAAGCTCCAAATTCCTAATTCCGAACACCTAATTCCGAATTAACATGCCCGATTCTCAAGAATACATCTCCGTCTGCCAGCTCATGCGTGCGCATGGCGTCAAAGGGTACATCAAAGCGATGCCCCTGACCCACGACTTGACGCGCTGCAACAGCCTCAAGGACGTGCGTGTTCAAAAGAAGAACGGCGAGATTTTGGAACTCACCCTCGAAGACGCCAAGCAGGCGAACAACCTCTGGCTTTTGAAATTCAAGGGTTTCGACACCCCGGAATCGCTGGCTCCGCTAGTCAATGGGGACGTCATGATTCCCGAATCGGAACGTCTACCGCTCCCCGAAGGCGAATACTATCTTGACGATTTGGAAGGTTTCCGCGTCCACACCGAAGACGGTCGCGACGTCGGAGAAGTCCTCGAAGTGCAAGAACTGATGACGGTCGATGCGTTCCTCATCAAGTTCGACCTTGCGGTGCAATCCGAATTCAGCAGCAAGTCCGTCCTCGCCCCCTGGATTGACGACTGCGTCAAGGAAATCAACGACGAAGAAAAGTTCATTGTTTGTGACAGCGACTATCTGAAATCCGTTTGCCCGGAGGAACGATGAAGATCGACTGCATCACCATCTTCCCCGAAATGTTCGCGCCGATGAAGAGTTCAATCATGGGCCGCGCCCAGGCAAAAGGCTTGTTCGAGTTCAACACAGTCTATCTGCGGGATTTTGCCATCAACGATTACGGGCAAGTCGATGACGTCCCTTACGGTGGCGAACCGGGTATGGTCCTCCGTCCCGAACCGCTCGCCAAGGCGATTCGCAGCACGGGAGTCAAGGAAGACGGCGGCAAGGTCATCTACCTCACGGCTGACGGCGTCCCGTTCACGCACAAGATAGCGAAAGAACTTTCACAAGAAAACCACCTTGTACTTGTCTGCGGACATTACAAGGGAATCGATGACCGAATCCGTGAGACCGAGGTCGACATGGAAATTTCCATCGGCGACTTTGTCGTGAGCGGAGGCGAACTTCCGGCAATGCTCGTCACGGACGCCGTTGTGCGGCTGCTGGACGGCGCTCTGGGTCACAAGGAATCCGGCGAAACCGACTCCTTTGCACAGGGCGTTTTGGGCTGGCCAGTCTATACCCGACCCGAAGAATTCGAAGGGAAAAAGGTGCCCGAAGTGCTACTTTCCGGTCATCACAAGAACATTTCAGAGTGGAGACGCCAAGAATCGTTAAAAAGAACGAAAGAAAGACGTCCCGACATCTTTAAAAATCTTGAAATAAATACTACATTTGGCGACAAATAATAACGAGGTACACATTATGTCCCTGAACATTGAAGCAATCCAGAATGAAAATTTGAAGACCGACCTTCCGGCATTCCGCGCTGGCGATACCGTTACCGTTAACGTTAAGGTTATCGAAGGTACCAAGGAACGTATCCAGCCGTTCAAGGGCGTCGTTATTCAGCAGAAGAACTCCGGCATCGGCAAGTCCATCACTGTCCGCAAGATGTCCGGCTCTGTCGCTGTCGAACGTATCTTCCCAGTCAACTCCCCGCGCATCGACTCCATCGTTGTCGAACGCTCCGGCAAGGTTCACCAGGCTCGCATTTACTACATGCGCGACCTCCGCGGTAAGGCTGCACGTATCGAAGAACGTCAGGCTTAATCGGCCGGACTTCAAGGCGGTAATTCCCGATGGTTACGCGGGATTCCCGAAAAACAATTATCCCGCCCACGCAACTTCGCGTGAAGGCGGGTTTTGTTGTATCCTCTCCCGAGGACAAAGACAAAAAAATCATCCTCTTGAACGAGGGTGAGCTTGTCGCACTCGACCCGAAGTCCAACAACAAGGTTATTTTCAGAATTCGACCAGGAAATCTCGTCGGTGTAGGTGCCCTGCTTGAACGCGAAAGCATCCGCTACATATACCAGGCGACAGTCGATTCCGTCATCACCGTCATCAACGACGAATGCATGGAATCGGAACTCAAGAGCCTCCCCGTCTGGCTTCTTGCCGTCATCAAGGCGATTTCGACACGGACTCGCAAAATAAACGAATCCATCCGTTCCGCAAAGACGAACAATCCCCTCGCCAGTCTCGCCTCGTTCTGCAAGTTCTACAAAAAGGACGAATATCTACAGACAAAAGCGCTGCTTCAGGAATTTTCGTGGTTGACCAAGACTCCCCTGCCAACGGCATCAGAAGCCTTGAAGACTCTAGTACGCCGCAAACTGGTTGTATTCTGCGGCGACAACTCCTGCCTCACCATCCCCAATCCCGAAATTCTCCAAATATTCTCCGACTACCAGAAGGCGAAAGATTCAAACAAGCCCTGGCATCCGTTCAATCTCACGCTCCAGCAGAAAAGAATTCTCGTGTTGCTTTCGACTCTTGAAAACGGAACCTCCAAGGATGCAACAGCCTGGATGGCCTTTTTCAAGGAACGCAATTTCGAAATTAGTGTCGCGGACTGGCTCCAGATACTGCAATTCGAGTGGTTTGTCGAAAGGGGAAATCACCTTCTCTCTCTTGATCTAGAAAAGATAAACTATTTTGAAGCCGCTTTGAAGTACGAACAAAACATCAAGGGGACGGTCTGATGAATATTGCTGCCGGAAAAAATCTTTGCATGCAGGGAGACAACACCCACTCGTTCTACATCGTCAAGAAGGGAACACTCGTCGCCACATTCAAGGACGAGCAGAACGAGATCCAGACGAGGAATCTTGGGCCGGGCTCCACGTTCGGCGAACTCAGCCTTGTCGAAGGGGAACCTCAGGAATACACGGTACGCGCCGAAGAAGACTGCGAAATCGAAGTCATTCCGCAAACGTTATTCCAGGAAACGATGGCGGAACAGCCCATTTGGATGAAATCCGTCCTTTCGTTTTTGACGCAGCGCAACCACATCGCCAAAGAAAACAAGCGCAAGAGTGAATTCATCACAACATTTCCGTCACTTTTGTTCATCCTCGCCAAGTCTGACGATAAATTAATAAAACTTAATACCATCAAGAACGAACTCAAAAATTTCTCGAATTTGTCCTCACTGGAGACATACAAGCAACTGCTCATCTTGCAGGACTTTAGGCTCATCCGCTTGCAGGCCGAATCGCTCACCATCGAAAACGAGACGCTCATCAAGTTACTTTACGATACGCTCCGGCTCCGGGCTATTTACAAGAATTCTTCGCACTACATTCTATCGCTCACCGAACAGGCTATACTCACCGCATTCATCAAGACCGCAAGAGAAAAAGGAGAACTCCAGCCGAGCGGACATATCGCCGTGACAACGACCGATCTTGCCGTCCAGACAAAGCTTTCCATGCACGGAATGACGCTTACCTTGCGGAGTCTTGAAACTCTCCTGCAAAAAAGGCTTCTTCAAGCCTCCCCCAAGACATCCACAAAAATCAACGCCCTCCCCGGACTGGAATTCATCGAAAAGTTTTCCGGTGACTTCGACAGGCTTCTGAATTTGCTCGAACTCAACCGCATCTACCCGCAGCTGGACAAGAAGTTAGTGGTTAGTGGTTAGTGGTTAGTGGTTGGTGGTTAGTGGTTGGTGGTTAGTGGTTAGTGGTTAGTGGTTAGTGGTTAGTGGTTAGTGGTTGGTGGTTAGTGGTTAGTAGGCAGTAGGAAGTAGACAGTAGGAAGAGGGCCGCGACCACGAGCGTTCAACGCTTTAAACGTCATTCTGAACGGAACGAAGTGGAGTGAAGAATCCAGTGAAGGTATGGGGTATGGGCTCGGCTAAGGTTGATGAGCGTGTCGAACCATGGGGTATGAGCTATGGCAAAGTTCAGAGCAAAGCGGGCCCAGAGCAAAGCGACCCCAAAGCGAGTTCACGAGCGTGCTCATACCTAACCTTTTTTCTATATTTTAAGCGTAACACATTCACCCCCAAAAAGGTTTATTATGAAACTCTCTGCACTTATCGTGACTCTTTCCTCCATCGCCGCTTTTGCACAGGATGCCGCCCAGCCGGAACAGCCGGGTGCTCTCGCTAGCTTCCTCCCGCTCATTCTTCTCTTCGTCGTGATGTGGCTTTTCTTCATCCGCCCGAAGCAGAAGGAAATGAAGCAGATGGACGAAATGCGCAAGCAGCTCAAGAAGGGTGACAAGGTCATGACCGCCGCAGGCATCATCGGCACCATCGCCAACATGGAAGAAAACATCATCACGCTCCGCACCGGCACCTCCACCATCGAATTCGAAAAGGCTGCCATTCTCCGCGTCATCAACAACGACACGTCCGCCAAGGTCGAAGAAAAGAAGTAATCATGGCCATTCTCCCCATCAAAATTTACGGTGACCCGGTCCTTCGCAAAAAGTGCGAACCCATTACCGAAATTACGCCGGAACTCCGCCAACTGGCTAGAGACATGCTCGAAACCATGTACGACGCTCCGGGCTGCGGACTTGCCGCTCCGCAAATTGGCAAGAACATCAGGCTCGTGGTCATAGACACCGCTATCCCGGACGAAGAAGAACCGCGCCCGCACATCATGTTCAACCCGGAATGGGAAGCCGAACCGGATGCAAAGCCCACCGATTACGAAGAAGGTTGCCTCTCGCTACCGGATATTTTCTGCAACGTCGTCCGCCCCGACAAAGTGGCAGTGCGATTTTTCGACATCAACGGAGAAGCGCAGGAAATCCACAACTGCGAAGGTCTGTTCGCCCGTTGCATCCAGCACGAGTGCGACCATCTGAACGGCGACCTCTTTGTCGATAAAATTTCGACATCGGACCGCACGCTGAACCAGTCCAAGCTCCGCAAGATGGCAAAAGACACTCAAGCGAAACTCAAGAAAAAATAGGGTTCATGCGCCTGCTCCAGATACTTTCCGCATTCGCCATTTTATCACTGGCGACACTCGCCTTCCCGACCCCATCTTTTGCGGCCGAAGAAGACGATTACAGCCCTATTGAGGCAAGCAACGTATCCGAGCAGGCTATTGTCCCCCAAAAGATTTCCCACGATCTCGATCGTCCCATCCAAGTGGGCGTATTTATTGGCGTTCCGAACATTTTCGTTCGTCAAAAAAACGAAGAGATGCACATTACCGCATCGCGTGGAAAACTAAAAATCAAGACAAAAGGCAAACGCCAGCAAACCGCAGACCGACGCGTTTTCAAAACGATTGACGGATGTATAGCCATCGCTACAGACAAAGCGTCTCTCAACAAAGCCTGCTACGAAGGTGAATTTGTCATCAGCGCCAGCGGGAACAAGCTAAATGCGATTAACGTCATCGACATAGAAAATTACTTGCGTGGCGTAGTCCCTTACGAAATAGGCAGACTCGACGAATCGAAATTCGAAGCTCTCAAGGCCCAGGCCGTTGCCGCACGTACATATGCGTACAAGCATTTCGGGAGTCGCCATTCACACGGTTTTGACATTTACGCCGACACTCGCGATCAGGTCTACAAGGGATTGCAAAGTGCCTCCGACGTTACGGACAGGGCCGTCCGCGAAACCGAAGGCGTCGTGATGACCTACAATGGCGAATTCATCACGGCCTATTACCACTCGACTTGCGGCGGGCAAACCGAAGGCGTTGCCACATGGGGCCGTCCCGACCATCCTTATCTCAAGAGCAAGCCAGACCTCCGCCCCGATGGAACGCCCTGGTGCAAAGAATCAAACTATACCGAATGGGTCCGCGAATTTGACGAAGACGAACTCCGCGATTTATTCCAGATAAACGCCAAGGAAGCCAAGGCAAACGTACCCAGTTTTTCGAGCGTCAAGGCGATGCACATTCTAGACACGCTCAAGAGCGGCCGCATTCATACGCTCGAAATTGTTACAAACAACGGAACGTTCACGTGTAAAGCAGATAAAATTCGTTGGCTGTTCAAACGCGGCGGAACAATCCTCCCTTCCTGCTTTTTCCGCATCAGTCAAAGCGGCGACAAATGGATTTTCAAAGGCAAAGGCTTCGGCCACGGAGTCGGGCTATGCCAAATGGGGGCCCGAGCTCGCGCACAAGCAGGGCAAAGCTACATACAAATTCTAACGCACTATTATCCTGGCATCACGCTGGAAAAATTCACAAGATGATAGTAGTCTTAAGCCAAGGATGTGCAGCGAACTTCGGCGAAGGCGAAAAAATTGCACGCATACTCTCCCAAAAATCCGAAGTAGCGTTTACGTTTCCTGAGCCAAGAGCGAACAACTTAATCGAGCACGTAAATTCTGATACGAAGAACATCGCAGAAAACAATGCCGAGCACATTGCTGAAGACGTTACAGAACATGTTGCAGAAGACGTTACTGAACATGTTGCAAGACACGTTGCAAATTCCGTGCCCGAAGCATTTTACCTGAACGTATGCACGGTCAAGGGAAACATGGGTGCAATGAAACTCTTGCGCAAAGTTGCCAGCACATACCCGAATGTTCCCGTTTATATCACGGGCTGTGCCCCTAAAGACTTTCGTGAAGAAGCTATTCGAGCAGTCCCCCAGGTGCAATTCACGAGTTTGAAAGAACTCGAATTTTCGATGCACTCCCCCACAAGCCCGACAATATCACCACCCCCGTCATCTTCGAAGCCTGTCATCTCCGAAGCGACGCATAGGGGAAACATAATGTCTCGTAAACTCAACGAGACTCCCGCGCCCACATTCGACCGCGATGATAGCATTTACAATTACAATGAAAGTCCGCGAACCGTCCTTCGCGAATCGCCCTACATCGGCATCGTGAACATCGAAGAGGGCTGTCTGGACGCCTGCGCCTTCTGCAGCACACATCTCGTCAAAGGCAGACTCCACAGCTTTGCGCCGAACGTTATCGTTGATCAAGTCCAAGCGTTCGTCGATGACGGTTGCCTCGAAATCCAGCTCACCGGCCAGGACTGCGCCTGTTACGGTTTTGACATCGGCACAAACCTCGCCGAACTCACGCAGAGAATTCTCTCGCACGTGAGCGGCAAATACCGCATCCGTCTCGGCATGGGTAATCCGCGACACGTTCTCGGCTATCAAGAAGCGCTGCTCGACTGCTTTACGGATGAACGCATTTACAAGTTTATTCACATTCCGGTCCAGAGCGGAAGCGAAAACGTGCTCAAAGCCATGAACCGTCGCCACACCGCACGCGACTACGCAACCCTCGCCCACGCATTCACCGAACGTTTCGACAAATTCACTCTCAGCACGGACCTTATCGTAGGCTATCCCGGCGAAACCGCAGCGGACTTCAACGAAACGCTAGAACTCCTGAAAGAAACACGCCCGACAGTCTGCAACATCACGCGATTCGTCGCACGCCCCGGTACCGTCGCCGCACGACTCGAATCTACCGCAGAAGCAGTCCCCGATACCATCAAACATGAACGTTCCGCGATTCTCGCCGAAGCGTTCCAACAAATTGCGCTCGAAAATAACCGCAAATGGATTGGCGACGAGTGCACCGTAATCACAGAAAAGCCGGGTTACCGCAACGGAACAACCATCGCACGCAACATAGCCTACCGCCCCGTCGCCTTACAGGGTACATTCCCTGCCGGGCAAATGTTGCGCGTCCGCATCACCGACGCCGAACCCTTCGCATTGCTAGCAAAATAGGTTATAGGTTTTAGGTCGTAGAGGTTAAAATTACTAAGCCCTAAGCTCTACCAACACCTAACAAAAAACTCCCCGCAGCGTTCCGCTACAGGGAGTCTCTTCAACATCTCCTACGAGTTAATTTCCTTGTTGTGCGCTCAGCGTTCTGCGATAACCGCGCCTGATTGTTTCTGTAGTACGCTGGAACGGCATCGACATGATTGTCGGGCTGTTACCGCTACTTTCATAGCAATAGGTAAACGCTTCCTTAACCACCGTCATCTGGTAGATGTACGGACCCGTCGCAAGCAGACGGCCCTTTTCCGTCACCGGATACATCTTGATAGTCGCAAGCATAGCTCCCGTCGGACCATACAACGGAAGCGTATCGCATCCCGATGTCGGAACACCAACAGGTGCAGAGCCCGAACGTTGGCCAGCCAAAGCGCTCTTGAAATCGTCACCCGTCAAACGTTTGCTGTACTGGTTCACGAAATGACCGAGATGGTCAAACACACGGATGTTCACATGGAACGGCTGAGTCGTCGGGAAAGACCATTGCGTGCAAGATTCATTGCTCTTTCCACCATGAGCTTTGTCCTTGCCATCGTTATAGCAAAGCGTCGAATTCGTTGACTGACCGGCACCATAAACGACACCGTTTCCAACAACAGTATTATTAAGAACGCCGGACTTCATCATCGTTTCTGCACTATCCTTGGCGTACTTGAGCGGGTCAACGTTAGGAATCGCAGGAATCGGAGTCAACACGAGATCTGCAGTCATGTCTGTCGGGAGCGTCCCGCTACCTGCCAAATCGGTAAGCTTTTGGGCTTGCTCACTAAAGTCAGGACGGTCATAAGCCGGGTCATCGGCCACGACTTCCACCTTAGCCACTGCCGTATAAGAAATCTTACCCCACTTGTCACGTTCGTCAAAGCCTTCCACTTGCTTACCATTGTTCGACGCGACATGGAAATTAACCAGTTTGGACCAAGCCATCAACTGAGTCCATTCCAGATCTGTATAGTTATGGCCATTACCATCGTCTTGAAGACCTTGGCTCCATGGCACATTAAAGGCTAGACGGTCACCACCCAAAAGTCCACCATCGACAACATTTCCGGCACCATCCTTGACAACGCCCTTAAACTGGTACATTTGGCCCGAAGCACCCTTGTCAATAGGACCTTCCAGAGACTCAACATAGAAACCATAGACCACAGTCTGTTTCACACCGTTGACAGTAACTTCACGCAGCACGACCATCGAAGGCACGTTGGGATTTACGATTTTGGCAACGCTCGAATCCGCCAGCGGTACGTTCATGTACATGCTGTTGTTCGCCTCACCTTCTTCATTGACCTTCACCACAACTTCGCTAATCGAAGGCTGTCCAAAGCGGGACGGAGCAAGTTCGGCTAGGGACGTGCGGATGTAGATGTTGGAACCGTCAGACTGGCGGTCTGCATAGAAGAAGTGCAAATGATGCCACGTATCGTCTGCCCAACCTGTTGCATCGGAAGCTCCAACACAGTTGTCATACCCAGCAAGCGGTTCACCAAGATGGCAACCATGATTATTAACAGCCAAAGTTTGGATGTTAACCTTACCCGGAGTGGACAAATGAGTTCCACCCAAATCCACGACAAGCACACCATCCACAAAGATCCACATGTCATCGTCACCAGCAAATTCGAACACTTCAGGATCGAGCTGTCCCGCAGCGTTAAACTGATTTGAATACTTATACTTGAAACTAGCGTAACCCATCATGGTAAAGGCGTAATTGCGGAGATGCTGCAGACCGAGATCACCATTCATCGCAGCGGCAACATAGGCAGCACTATTACCCATCCCATCGGAATTTATAGCACGCGGGCCACCCTGATTCAGCCAGTCCTCACAAAGCTTAGCCGTATTTTGTCCCATAAAGTCCGCTTGGTTTTTGGCATATGCATAACCATACGGAGGGCAGAAAATAGACAAAGTCTGCGGTAGATACTGGTCACACACCTTCGCACCTTCTTGAATTTTCGGATTACAGGGCTTGTTCGTCACCCATTTTCTGGTGTAGGGGTCGATACTGTCAAGCGGAGAGTAGCCGCCGTTGTTGTAGTTATAATCGTAAATGTAATACTTGGAATTTGGATCTTTCGGAATATCCATTGTCGTATTGATGCGTTTGTTCACACCGGGAACATCCGCATACCATTGTACAAAATTCTGGTTATCACAGCTTTCTTTACGTTTTGTAATAACCACACCTTTGAGCATATCGAATTTTTTCCCCTGAAATATGGAATCCTCCAATCCGGGGAAACTCAAGAAAGGATACACCATGCCAGGAGTGTAAATAACTTCGTTCGACCATTCGGTTTTACCCTGCGGGCACTTGAATCCGCTCACTCCATCTAGGGAATTCTCATAGCCGCGCTGAGTCCATCCTTGAGCCGATTTCTGGGAGCATTCGCCGTATTTCAAGACATCCTTCGAAGTAGATATGGTCTGCAAATAACCATACAATGCATCATTTGGCGTCATCGGGAGACCGTCAGTACCAATCTTGGCTCCATAACCCAAGCCAATCGTGTTCCCATTGCCACAAGAATTGTGATATACCGCCGAATTCAAGTACCAATTCACATCGTAGCCATATAAATTCATGGCAGCACCTGTTTTCGTCACGTAATTATAAATTTCATCCAAGTGACTAACGGATTCTTCCGAGAAGTTCTCAAAGTCAGGATGATTAGGCTGGAAATCGCGAATGACAATATCCAACGTACGGACATCTTGAGTCTTTGTTTGAGCAAACCCGGCTACAGCGCAACCAAACAAGGCACCAAGGGTTATCCATTTATTTAATTTCATAATATTCCAATCTCCACCTATGGATAGGTTACAACAATTCCACCTAAATATAAACCAATTAAATCTAAATGGGGTCTCGTAATATTGCAAAATATATGTAAAAACAGTTTTTCTTGAGATTATGCAGTGGTTTTCACCCATTTTTTCAGTATATTCATTGAAATTTCGAGTTCTTTTTCGAGGGATTAGCTATTTTTGGCCCGTGAATTGGTCCATTTTATTTTTCGCCCTCATGATGCTTTTGCTGTTGCGTATTCTACGCTTGAGAATTCGCGCCAACAGCACCCGATCGGAATCGTTCAAGCGCCTCCCCCCCAAAGATCAGCTAGCAGTCCTCAAAGAATGCCTCCTGAACAACCCCTCCGAGGCAAATCTCCGAAATTTAGCGGAATTTGCCGAGCGCACATCGCTGAAAATCGATGTCGAAAGCTACCGTCCGTTCCTCAAGTCGCAGTTGGAAATCATCAAGCACAAGGACGCTATTGCCGAGGACAACGAGCTCTACACCGCTGAAACCGAATGGATGGACAAAATCATCCCCCTCGAATTTGAAGAAGCGGAAACGTTCAAGCGCGAACACGAGACTCAAAAGTACATCGAACGTTCGCTTGAAGGAATCGCCCGCCTGTATTCCGACGATGCCATTTTAAACGCGCTGTCGGGACTTGCGCAGGACTATCCGCACGCAAGCGATCTTTTCGAAAGCTACAAAAGGCTCATGCAAGCCCGCGACGAAAGCACCGCCGATGACAAGGCCCTCGAAAAGCTCCGCAAGCAAAAAGAAGCTTGGGAAGAAGACCTGCTGAATGTGAGGTTAGTAGACGGTAGGAAGTTGGAAGTTGGAAGTGGGCAATAGACGGAGCTTTCATCCTCGTCATGCTGAGGGAACCCGAAGCATCCAGTTACTTCTATTTAGCCGATAGAGCTTAGACGCTTCGCTTGTAGAACTTAGATAGGTGTAGGCTATAGGGATTAGAAACTACATTCCATTCGGAGTTAGGAAGTAGGAATTATACTTTAATGAAATTCATCATTCCGAAATCCAAATTCCTAATTATCTAGCGGCGTTACCGCGATTATAAATCCTAAACCCAAACACCTGTCATCTAATACCTTTTTCTAAACTCTATTTCTCCAAAAAGTCCAGCGCTTCGCCAGCGAGTTCAACGCAGCGGTTGCATGGAATGACCTTGTTCGGGCGGATTTCCTGGCACTTGGTGCAGTTTTGCGCCCCGCGCTTAAAGAATTCCTCAATCGATTCGGCATGGTCCGGCTGCATCATCTTTGCAGCATAGAGCGCACCGCACAAGCCGTCCGGAGCCTTGCCTCCACCAAACGCACGGAACATTTCGGCAGCCTTCACGGCCTCTTCTTCGGACTTGCCCGTTGCACGGGCGTAACCATAAGCCACAGCCATGGCGCAGTTGCCTCGCTTATCCGCATGGAACTTCTTTGAAATTTCAGCTATCGACATAAAAGCTCCTTTCGCTAAAGACTTTGTGAATTTATAAAGACTTTGTAAATTTACATTCGTGACAAGCGCTGAAAAACAAAATTTTGTATTTTCGGCGTTTTTTACGTGAAAAAAGAGTGAATTTATGAAATTTTCACGTAAATTTTAGTACAAATTAATCAAATTTTTCAAAAAATTGGGATTTCAGCCTAAAAACCAGTTCAAAACACAGGTTAAAAAATCCTTCTTTGCACAAAAATCACCTCCGAAAGGCAAAAAAATTACAAAAGAGGCTTTTTTACTACATACAACATTAAAATTTTACGTAAAAAATCGTTCAAAATTGAGAATTTTCACGTAAATTTCACCATTTTTCAAAAAATGCCTTCAAAACACTCTATATTTTAGGCATGGCAAACGAAAACAAATCTCGACCTCGACCAGCTCATCGGCAACATGAGTTCCATCAACAGCGAAGACTACTGGTTCACCAAAGTCTCTAAAATCGAGGAACACGACGAAACCGCCGAGCCAAAGCAAGGCGAACAGGGCATTGAGTAACACTAGCCTCATTGCTAGTCTTTGACGCAACGAACAGAAAAACCATGATCCTTTTCGGTTGAGAAAAGAGTAGCATCGTCTTCTTCGACCTCCGTTAATTTACTTATCGAAGCGGCGTATGCGTCGGCCCAATTGTACTCTGTAGAACTCCAAGAGCACGCGCTGTAATTCAACATGCTGTAGCCTCCGAATTTGTAGTCCTTCATGCCAGCAGGTAACGCAGAAAACGAGTAATCATCTGTGCCATTGCCTCCAATATCGTTCCAACCACTTGTCGATTTGAGTTTTATGCCTGCTGTTGATTGGCCACCGACGGTGGTGAATAAAGTTTCAAATTCTGCTTTTGTTGGCAAGTGCCATCCGCCAGGACAAGCAGTTTTCGCAGCGTCCCATGTATAAAGGCGACCATATTTGGAGCAATATTCAGCCGAATCACTATAGCAATAGCTGTTTGCGGTTTCGTAGTTCAGGTTCTGAGCCATCCACGTCTGAGAACCGATAATAACGGTTTTGTAAACCTGACCATCGCGGGAATCTGTTAGAACCCCTTCGACTTCGCTCTGGGTGACGCTAGAAGAATTGCCATCATCACAAGCAACAATCACAAACGACATAGCAAGCAATGCAGAATAAAATAAAGAATATTTCATACATTTTTTCCTTAAAAGTACTCATTAAGATACAATCTTTTCAAACAACATCCCAAAATCTAAGAAAAAAATAATCAAATAAACTTTATTCAAAAACTAAAGCTAAAAAGTAAGCGCCAAGGCCGCGCCGTAACGCCCATCCAAAGGATCCAGCAAGGGAGCGACACCAACTTGCATGGACTTGCTCGATTTTTTAGAATTCTCCCATTTTTTGTAGTATTTCTCATATTTACTGCGGCGAACTAACGTCGCAATTTCAAAGGTTATATATCCAATCCCAGCCGTTCCCATAATAGCTAGAGGAACAATCACCCCTACCTTTTCCATAGTCGAAAGATCTCCACCGCGAACTCCAGTCCCCAAAGCCACAGGCACAGAGATACAACCAGACGCAATCATGCCACCAATATATGTCCAGAACATCACATCTTTCACAAAAACATCGGTATGATATTTCTCCAAGTTGTACTCATACATTTTCTGGTAATACGCAACCGAATCAACAGACGTAACCAAAGCCGGTTCATCCGCCAAGCAAGGCATAATCAACAACGCAACACACAACAAAATAATTTTCATGAGAATTAATATAAAAAAACTCCGCAAACAATATTGCGGAAGCTTAAAAAACAGAAATTTGCGCAAGCGCGAAATTCTAGGCTCGAAAATGCGAACGCAAGCGTTCGCGCTTCACTCGCCTTATCAGTCTTTGACGCAACGGACTGACTTAAAGGCGTTCTTATCGTCGTGGTACAAGAACGCACTATCATAGTCGTGGAACAACTTCATGTAGTACGCATTATCGTCATCGTTCTCTGTAGAACTCCAGAAGAACGCGAAGAAGCTCTCGTTGTAGTTATAGTCCTTGAAGTTACTGTAACCAACAGACAACGCAGAAAACGAGTAATCATCAGAACCGTTGCCGCTTTCACGCCATCCGCTTTTTGATTTGAGTTTTGTTCCCACGGTTGATTGCCCCCCGACAGCAGTGAACAACGTTTCAAACTCCGCTTTTGTTGGCAAGTGCCATCCGCTAGGGCAAGCCGTTTTCGCTGTGGCCCACGAGTATAGGCGACCGTATTTGGTGCAATTAGACGCTTTATCTTTGAAACAGCGGCTTTTCGCTGCTTCGTAGTTCAGGTTTTTTGCCATCCACGTTTGGGAACCGATGGTGACTGTTTTGTAGGTTTGACCGTCGCGGGAGTCTGTCATGGAACCTCTAGTCACCGTTAACGGGTCAACAGTTTTTTGAGCAATACTAGAGACCGAGGCGGATGAAGATGCAACAATTTTGTCCGATGAGTTAGATTTAGGAATTACACCGGAAGAAGATTTATCTTTCGATAATCCGTCACCGCAGGCAATAAGAAAACATGCCGTACATAAAAAAGCACAAAAAGAAAACTTATTCATATTAAGAAATATAATAAACAACATGAAAAAAAGCTCCCGCAAATGCGAGAGTTTCCAATAAAGCAAAATCCCGACTTTGTGAAGTCGGGACTTTAAAATTTTGTTCGCTAACAAAATCCTAGGAATTTTTTGCGCAAGCGCAAAATTCTAGGCTCGGAAATGCGAACGCAAGCGTTCGCGCTTCACTCGCCTTACGAATTTTTTTTCAGTTGCGAGCAGAGCAAAAAAAAGAATCTCGACTTTCATCGAGATTCCCAAAATCCAATTTTTTCTTAGAGGCGAGTAGAAAAAAGACTCCGCAAACGATGTTGCGGAGTCTTTAAAATCAGGAATTTTTTGCGCAAGCGCAAAATTCTAGGCTCGGAAATGCGAACGCAAACGTTCGCGCTTCACTCGCCTTACGAATTTTTTCAGTTGCGAGCAGAGCAAGGCCGCAGACCCGAAGCCGTACAAGTCGTACGGCGAGAGGTCGAGAAAATCTATGAGGCGAACGCAGCGCAAGCATATTTATATGCTTGCATTGCTGAGCCGATTGGATTTCTGCAACGCCGCTATGCGAAGCAAATGGAAAAATTCAATCGCTACGCGATTGCTGATTCATCGGCTCGGAAATGCGAACGCAAGCGTTCGCGCTTCACTCGCCTTACGATTTTTTTCAGTTGCGAGCAGAGCAAAAAAAAGAATCTCGACTTTCATCGAGATTCCCAAAATCAAATTTTTTCTTAGAGGCGAGTGAGACAAGGCGCGAGCCCCCGTAGCGTACTAAGTCGTACGTGAGGGGGCGAGCAACGCAGTATCGCGAAGCCTATAAGGAAAAATTCAATCGCTACGCGATTGCTGATTCATCGGCTCGGAAATGCGAACGCAAGCGTTCGCGCTTCACTCGCCTCATAATCAGTTACTTATCCGTGAGGACGGCGACGCCCGGCAGAACCTTTCCTTCGAGCAATTCGAGAGAAGCGCCACCACCCGTAGAGGTGTGGGTCACCTTCTTGTCAGCGCCGTACTTCTTGGCAGCCGTAGCGGTATCGCCACCACCGATAACGGTGATTGCGCCAGCAGCGGTAGCTTCGACGATAGCGTCGGCCATAGCCTTGGTGGCCTTTTCGAAGGCTTCGAATTCGAACACGCCTGCAGGGCCGTTCCAGACGATGGTCTTGGCGGACTTGATTGCGTTCACGAAGAGCTTGGTGGATTCAGCGCCCACATCGAGGCCCATCCAGCCAGCCGGAATGCCTTCGGCGTCGGAGACAGCCTTCGTGGCAGCGTCGGCAGCGAACTTGTCGGCAGCGATGTAGTCAACCGGGAGGATGATTTCCTTGCCGGCAGCCTTGGCCTTGGCCATCAGATCCGGGACGAGCTTGGCGCCTTCTTCGTCAAACAGAGAAGAACCGATTTCGATGTTGTTGAGGACCTTCTTGAAGGTGAAAGCCATGCCACCGCCGATGATGATCTTGTCGGCCTTGTCGAGGAGGTTGTTGATGAGCTGGATCTTGTCGGCGACCTTGGCACCGCCGAGGATGGCGAGGAACGGACGCGGAGGATTGTTGAGCACCTGGTCGAATGCCTTGAGTTCCTTGTTCATGAGAAAACCGGCGGCACGCTGCGGAAGTTCGACACCCGTCATGGAGGAGTGGTCGCGGTGAGCGGTACCGAAAGCGTCGTTCACATAAACGTCAGCGAGCTTGGTGAGGCTTGCGCGGAAGGCCTTGACGGCTTCCTTGTCGGCCTTTTCCTTGGTTTCGGTGCCATCGGCGTTCTTGATCTTGCGCTTGCCTTCTTCTTCGATGTGGAAGCGGAGGTTTTCGAGGAGGATGATTTCACCCGGCTTGATAGCGGCGCAGGCAGCTTCGACTTCCGGACCAACGCAATCCGGGAGGAACTTCACCGGCTTCTTGATGAGTTCTTCGAGCTTCTTGGCAACCGGAGCGAGCGTGTACTTCATGTTCTTTTCGCCATTCGGACGACCGAGGTGGGAAGCGAGCACGACGGCTGCACCCTTGTCGAGGGCGTACTGGATGGTCGGGAGAGCGGCTTCGATACGCTTGGTGTTGGTGATTTCGCCAGTCACCTTGTCCTGCGGAACGTTGAAGTCGACACGGATGAACACGCGCTTGCCGGCGAGTTCGAGATCTTCGATAGAAAGCTTTGCCATTATAGCACCTTCTTTTTTAGGGTTAAAATTTACAGGAAGAAATATAGTAAATTGAGGGGTCCGTTATCAGTCATTAGTTATTAGTCAATAGAAAAAAATATGAAGGAACGTCTGTAGAATTAAGGCGAGAGACAACAACCATTCAAGGCAAGCGACGCGACCAACGAAGTTGGGCATGGCCGAGCCGATTGGTTGGGACTTGAGCTAAGCGATAAATGCGTAAGGCGAATATTGCGGCAAAAAACTTGTTTTTTGACATAATTGAGCCTAGCATTTAGCACATGTGCAAAGTCCAAAGACGAGAGTTTTTTCAATGGAAAAAGCGAGTAGATAATAATAAAAGGAGAATGCAGTCCCACAACACCCCGGTTATTCCGCGTATATCGTAACCAGACTTTTACAAGCAAGCCGTTTTTTTCATTGCTTTTTTAGCTTTTCACCCCTTTTTTTCATTAAATTATGTGATAAATCCTTGTAAAAAAATTATATAATTCATTATGTCTATTTTTTTTTATATATTTCCAACAAAATTGGTACAATCGGAGTAGAAACGATGAAGCGTTCTTTTTTATTGGCCCTATGCCTTTCCGCAGCTGCAGCATTCGCTGGAGCATATGATATCGGTGATTTTTCGGCTAAAGATGCCGTCATGTCGGACAATCAGTTCTTTGCCGCCAACGGTGGTCAGGAACTGAAAACAGCAACCGTAGATGAAGCAGCGTCCGTTCCAGCAGGGAGCATTGTCCTCCGTCAAAAATTCGCTCAAGAATCAGGACTTAACGCCTACCAGCTTTATATCGGCAATAAAGGCGACATTTCTTCCATGACCGCATTAAGCGTCCCGTCTAACATTTCTTACAGCGATGTCATCAAATCGAAACTTTACGAACGTCGTGGCATGAAGCCGGGTGACGATATCGAAAAGGTTTATTTCGATGGCAAGTCCGTTTATATTCCGGGTGCAACATCCGCCATTGCAATGGTCAAGGGCGCCCCAGTCGAATTGAAGGGCGATGCTCCGGCCGCGGCCGCCAGCGACGCTCCGAAAGTCGAATGCGATGAGTTCGACCTTTCTTGCGATGACGATATCGCCGCCTACAAGAAAGACAAGGTCGACGTTTCAGGTGATTTGAACCGCAGCAACGCCCAAGCCGACGCTCGCGACTATTCTGCTTCCGCAGCCGCACAAGACGTCAAGGACCGTTTCGGTATCGCCGACGAAGTCCGTTTCTGGAGTGCCGTGGCGCTTTCAGCACTTGCTGCAGGCAGCGCAGTCATTGGCGTTCTCCAACAGATGAAGTCCAGCGAAGCAAACGACGCCTACAAGCAACTCGAAGCTGTGGCTAACGCCGTCGAGCCAAAAATCGGTAACGTTTGTAGTGACCCCCGTGTCACGGACAAGGACTATTGCACAAAAATGTACAAGGAAACAAATGAAGCGGTATTCACCGTTACAAACTGGACCTATTCAGACCTTCAGCGCAGAATGAAGATCGACAAGGATACAAAGGAATCTTACGCCACAGCCCGTAACCTTTGGTTCGGCGTCACGGCAGTATCCTTGACCACAGCTATCATCTTGTTCGCATGGTAATGGAACAAGGGCAAATCCGCCTCAAGGACATTCAATTTGACTGCATTGTCGGCATTCTTCCCGATGAACGCATAACCGAACAACCAGTCATCTTGAACCTGACTCTTTGGTTGGACTTCGCCCAAGCTGCAAAAACAGAAGATTTAAACGAATCTATCGATTATGCAAAACTGGCGGAAGAACTCAAGGCGTTCATCCGCCTTTCTTGTTTCAAGCTTGTCGAAACGCTTGTCGTAAAGACAGCCGAATACGTGCTACAGCACTACCCCAAAGCCAACGCCGTCGAAGTATCCGTCGCAAAACCAAAGGCCGTCCCCGGATGCCTCGGAGCAGAAGCAAGTGTGAAGATTAGTAGGAAGTAGGCAGTGGTTAGTGGTTAGGGTTAGGAATTAGGTTTTTAAAACGTCATTCTGAGCCATTTGATGGCGAAGAATCCAATGACCTTTACTGGATCCTTCCACCTACGGTGTCAGGATGACAAAAGCATAAGAATTTCACATCCTCACATTTCTCGTCTTTGGACAATCGCTTCGCTCTTGTCCCAACCATTCGGCTCGGCCATGTCCAACTGCGTTGGTCGCGTCACTCGCCTTGCATGGTTGTCGTCTCTCGTCTAAAGAAACCCTCATCCTCTAAACGCTCGATACCGCAAGGCTTCAGATAAGTCCATAATATCGACAGCAGATGCACCACGCAAGTCTGCAATTGTTCGAGCGACTTTCAATAACCTAAAATAGCCGCGTGCACTCAAATCCATCTTGGACGCAGCATTTACAGCAAAACGTTCCACGTCAGCAGTCATTCCAGCAAATTTCCGAGCATATTCTGAAGTCATTTCAGCGTTGGATTTAAACGGCAAATTACCAAACCTCTCCCGCTGGATATCGCGGGCCGCGCAAACTCGCCTACGGATCCCGGCCGATGTTTCTCCCTCTCCGCGAACAGCAAACAAGGACGCATCGACAGGCGGCACGCTCACTTGAATATCGATACGGTCCAAGAGAGGGCCCGAAACCTTCTCCCGATAACGTTTACGCGCTTCGGGCAAACAGGTGCATTCGCGCTTCGGATCCATCGAATAACCACACGGGCACGGATTCATCGCCGCCCCCATCATAAAACGCGCTGGCCATACAACAGTCCCGCTCGCTCGGCTGACAGAGATTTTTCCATCTTCCATCGGTTCCCGTAACGCTTCCAAAACGCTCCGATTAAACTCCGGAAGTTCATCCAAAAAAAGCACCCCATTATGCGCTAGACTGGCCTCCCCCGGCAAAAGCCGCGTCCCGCCGCCCACAAGGGAAACCATCGATGCCGAGTGATGTGGCGAGCGAAAAGGTCTAGCCATCACAGGCTTAAACTCGTCGGAATCCCCAGAACGTCTCGCACACGAATGAATCCGCGTTGTCTCCAGGATTTCCTGCTCAGTCATCTCCGGTAAAATTCCCGGCAAGCATTTCGCACAAAGCGTCTTACCCGCCCCAGGCGAGCCTATCAACAAAAAATTGTGAGCACCCGCCGCAGCAATCTCAAGCGCCCGCTTGACGCCATCCATTCCTACAACATTCCGGAAATCGGGGATGCCGTCAGCCACATTCGCTCCATAGGACGAAATCCCTTTTGCGATATTCACGTCCTGACTCGAATTGCGTTCCAAAATTTCGACACATTCCCTTAGCGAATCCGCACAAACAAAACGAAGACCTTCCACCAGCGACGCTTCCTGAACATTACCTCGCGGAATAACCAGGATGCAATCACGCTCAGCAGATAAACTCATTGCGATGGACAACACTCCACGAACAGGCTTCAACAAACCATCCAATGAAAGTTCACCGACAAAGACGTAACGTTCCAGCTGTTCGACTTGAATTTCTTCAGTCGAAACCAGCATTCCAATCGCAAGCGGAAGGTCCAATGCGCTCCCCTCCTTCCGCAGATCCGCCGGAGACAAGTTTACCGTCGTGCGAAAACCTGTCACCACTTTCCCGATCGAACGAACAGCCGAAACGACTCGTTCCCGAGACTCTCTCACAGCATTGTCCGGAAGCCCCACCAACGTAAACCCAGGCAATCCTTGAGAAGAATCCACCTCGACGCTGACAGGGACCGCCTTTATTCCAAACAAACAATAAGAACGGATTCTGCGAAACAAAGTAAACCTGCCTTAAGCGACTGCCGCCTGATATTTTTCGAGCACGCAGTTTTCGATATGTTCACGCAACTGGCGAGTAATTGGCATACATATGGTGCGGAAATCCTCGCCCTTGTAGAACGGATCGTTAGGATACCCCACGAACAGCCCGAATTCGCCATCCATCACGCGAAGCCCGCGGATTTGGATTTGATCGTTCAGCACAATCGAAGCGTATCCCTTCATGTGTCCCAAATTGGCGCCTTCCCTGAACGGGAATACTTGAACGTTCGTTACGGCGAGGCAATCAAATGCCGGTGAAGATATGGGAATACTTGGTGTTTTCTTTTCGCTATTTTCAGCCATATTGGCCTCCTCTATTGATGATGATTTTAAAATGAGCCGCATCTCGGAGGCATTTCCCCCTAGCGGAACCGCAAATCATATTGCAAAATGCGTGCCAATCGAAAAAAAGCGATTTTGATTAAATTTCGATATTTTTTCAAATCAAAAAAAAGTGATTAATCGATTAATCAGTGATTAATCACTTTTTTCAGTCTACATAAAGTAACAAAATTTTAATCCTTTATTTACATCAAGCGAGGTATGCAAAATATGGTCGTTGGCTATTGGTCATTAGTTAATAATTATAAAGATGGCGACATCTTTTCTCCATGGAATCGACATCATTTCACCATAACGTTGTATCTAAAATCAATTAACAGCCGGAGTAACAGCAACCAATGAGTAATGACTAACAACTATTTACTACCTTATACCCATGCTTTTGAAACCGAATATGAAATGGACTTCCAATCAGGGAATCATCCACCCGATGGTCACTGCCGAATTTTTTCGCACACCGCAAGCGCTTATCGTAAAATTCAGCGTAGAAGAACCTGTGGAATGCTACCGCGCTGCAGTTCAAGAAGACAACGGACGCAGTTGGGAAGATTCGTGCGTCGAAATCTTTTTGCAGAACCCGGCAAACCCAAACGAATACTTCAACTTCGAAACGACGAGCCGTGGCTTTATGCTTGCCGCCCGCGGAATCGGACGCGAGAACAGACAAACGCTTCCACTCGAATCAATAGCCAAAATCAAACGCACAAGTTCGGCGCCCAGCATCCAGGACGATTCCGTCTATTGGAACATGGCCATCGAAATTCCCGCCGAAATTTTTGGAATAAATTCGTTCGAGGCGCCACTCCGCGGAAACCTCTACAAATGCGCCGATAAAGCAAATACGCCCCATTACCTCAGCGCATTCCCGATAGAAACAGAAAAGCCGGATTTTCACCGGCCGGAATTTTTTCAAGAATTAATGTAACTGGATTCTACAATCGCTTCGCTCAGGATGACACAGTGCGCAACGATCACATCATTCGGAGTTTCATCTCAAAGACGGGGCGATCCGTTTCGTCCAGAATCCGCATGTACGTGGCACCATTGTGATCCGCACGGAAAATTTTCAGCAGTTGGCCTTCCATGGACTCGCCCAAATAATGGATTTCCAGTTCCGATGGCGTACAAAGTTCCAAGTCCGACGCGCTGAACACATTCAACGCGAGTTTCACGTATTCGATATTGTTCATATGATGCGAAAGGTCAATGTGCTGCGGCAGGACCTTTTGCTGATAAACTTCCTTGTATTCTTCGGGCTTTACGTTAAAACGGTCAAAGTCATCCTTGATGAACCCTTCCGGGAATCCCTCCGACGGGAAACCTACTGATGTCAGGCGAATCGGACGATGACGTTCCAAGCTCAAGCAGCACATTTCCTGCTTGGCATAAATAATCGGTTCGCCCTCAACAGTCGTTATGGCAGTATGTTCGTTTACACGAATCAGTTCGTAGTCCGCTGGGAAAGAGGTCGTCACCACCTTGTCTCTCCAGTACGGACGCTTGAGGAACTTGAACTTGGCCTTGTATATGACCCAAAAACACCCTCTACTTTTCACCGTAAAGCCGTCCATTTTCATGGAGCCAAAATTTTCGGTAATATTGTCCTGGACCATGAGCACCGTTTGCGCAAGTCCCATATTTCCAGACACGTCAATATAAGCCGATGTAATCGTTCTCGGCTTTTGGAACACCAGCGGATTTTTCGCCAAAGTATAAATATCAATCATGTTTTTAATATAAATTTTTTTATCATTTGTGCAAATGTCCACCGTAATTATTTTTAACAAACCCTATGGAGTCTTGAGCCAGTTTACTCCCGAAGCAGGGCATCCCGCTCTCGACAGTTTCGGGTTTCCGCCAGGGGTTTATGCTGCAGGCCGCCTCGACCACGACAGCGAAGGCGCATTGCTCCTGACGGATAACGGAAAACTCATCAAGAAACTGCTGGACCCGAAATACGAACATCCGCGAACGTACTTGGCGCAAGTCGATGGACAAATCACCGAAGACGCCATCCGCAAATTATCCGAAGGAGTTGACATCAAGGGCTACCACACAAAGCCCTGCAAGGCCGAAATTGCCGAAGAGCCCGACTGGCTCTGGCCACGCAATCCGCCCGTACGGTTCCGTGCAAACATTCCCACGAGCTGGGTGCGCTTAACGCTCATCGAAGGCAAGAACCGACAAGTCCGCCACATGACCGCCGCCGTGGGGTTCCCCACGCTACGCCTGATCCGCATTCAAATCGGGAATATCCCGCTTGGCGGCTTAAAACCCGGCGAATGGAACAAAGTTACAAATAAAGTCATTTAGGAGGTTCATTTATGAAAAAAACTTCTCTTTTCATTTTGGTAACAACCGCACTAATCCTTTCAGGATGCGCTTTGCTCATGGGAACAAGCATGCGTCCTATCGTTCTCGGGAAAATGATGATATACTTCCGGGCAACAACATCAAAGATTTATATCGCAACAGAAATGCCCGAAAAACTAGAAATAGATACCCCTTTCGATGCCAACGGTCAATTCTATTACAAAGACGCTGTTCACGATACAACTTTATCGATGGCAACAGTAACTTTGCAAGCAGCAGATCTGAAAATGTTGTTCTTTCTGTTCTCATACAGCAAGGCATCGCGCAACAATCCTGAAATTTTCCCTAACGACATCAGCGATTCATTAAAGACTCTAAGACCCTTCGTCGCTTTCGACAAATATTTTGGAGAATCTTCGGACAACGACCTTACAAGCATCATATATAATTCCGAAGCTCACTACGCATACAAATGCATCACAAGAAAACTCGAAGACGGTTCGCCAGAAGATGTTTGCGGAGCATCAAGACTGACCGACAAAGGGAACATCATCCTCGTCATCATGAGCAGCGTCGCTTTTGACGCAAACGTCAGGGTAGAACTTCTCGAGGCCATCAACAGCGTAGAGTTCAAGAATTAATTTTGCAAAAAATGAAACAAAAAAAACAGCCGGATAATCCGACTGTTTTTATGCACTATTTTCAGAAATTTTAATTACTCGCAGCCAAGTCAAAACCGAGAACGGCCTGATCCTTATTTTCGGAAAGTTGTTCTTCGCTAGTCAACCTTATACGGAACAACAGATACGGAGCACTCGACGTAAACGATATTTTTTCAAAAGCATTATACAAGCTATCTGACTTCGCCTTATATGAACCGCTAATGTTATTTATATTGTTCGCATTCCTTTCATATACATACAAATCAAAATTCTGTGCAATTTTTCCTAAGTTGGCGATATCATTACCGCTTGTCAACCATGCAATGGCGGCAGAGAAATGCGTTTTACCCTCAGGACGTTTGACAATAAAACGGATTTCTTTTTTGCCAGAATAATTATGTGTTTTTAGCTTTTCCGTATTTCCAATCCAATAACGGGAATAGTGGTAATACGGGCTATACTCTCTATCAAAGACCAAGCTATAGTAAGAAGGCATCTTAGTCGTCACCGGACCATCATGCGGATACGGACTGTTTATAGCGACATCCCCCGACGCAATCAACAGCGCCTTTACAACTTCGGGATGCCAGCGATAGAAAGGATTGGCAGCCAAAAGATTTGCTACCATACCGCCCGTATAAGCGGCTGCCGATTCCGTACCGTCATAGAACGGGTAATAGACATATGGTATACCATTTTGATAATAAGTTCTCTTTTGGTCATTCATTTCAAGATAAGTCGTTTCATCATTCATGAAGAAATGGGTGTAATTGTAAATTTCGGGCTTTTCAGAAGCTGTAGAATAAGACCCGTTATAACAATTTCCAATACCGCTGCTACAATATCTGCTTTTATTCGATGTATAGCCTGCAATAGTACCGCTAGAAGGATCAACCGCACCCACCGTAATAGCGTTGGCAGCGTGGGCTTCCGCAGCAAGATGGCCATTATTGAATCTAGACCAATGATTACCGGCAGCAACGATATCTATCGTTCGTTTTTCATAGATGTGATTATCAAGCACCCTGGCTTCATTCGAGTAATACAGAGCTTGTTCATTATTCACATTGGCCGGATCTTTACGATTATGGACACCCACATAAATCTGCGGTCTAACTTCCCATGATGCAAATGGAACTGAAGGATTCGAAGGATTCTGTGGTAAACTGGACCCCACATAAAACACGGCATTTCTTGCAGTTTCTTTCAGGATGTTATACGTCCTTGACGAAATTATTTCCGTTTCGGGCGTAGCATTGTAAGAGTCCCATGGATTATGTCTAATATACTTGACAGCCCTGTTTGTATCAAGATTTTCATTCAATTCGACAGGGAGTGCATCGACTGCCATATAGACGCCAACTTTACCGCATTCTTGGCAAACATTATATCCCATATCATACCAATGAATATTGGCCCTTTTGGACATCTGGTTTTCTACGTTAAATAATTTCTTATACTGAATTACTTGATAATACCCGTAAAGAGTGTTTTCCAGCGGATTTGAAAAAGAATAATAATTCTCCGGTGCATAATTACCGACATTCGTTTTACCAGCGTGTTCTTCATAATACGAATAGTTCTGCCAAGTCGGAACATCCATAAAGTATGTGCCAGATGGTCCCAAATAACCAGTTATCCCAGCAATGGGTTCATAATAGCTCGAATCAACATTTCCATTTGTATAAAAACGTTTCATAAAATAAGGAACCGGATAGTTCGTTGAATAATCCAAGCCCTTGTTACAGAAAGCCCCGACCAAGGCGTTGACATTCCCCTTCAGCCCCGTTGCCTGTCTCATCAATCTTCGATTTTCCAACGAAGAACCAAGACCTTTATCCTTTTTTGCCTTGGAGTAGTCTATGTTTTTATAGACCATCGGCGAGTTCATCTTGCTTCCGCGACGCCCCAGAAGGTCATAATTAACAGAAGTTGCAGCACCGGCATATATGCAGCCAAGAGCCGCAATGATAGCGACTTTTTTATTCATTCACACCCTCTTTGTGTTTTAAATGATTGTATTATGAAAATACGTTCATCTTTTATTTTTATAACTTCTTATAAAAATATTTACATAGAAAATCACAAAGGCTGCTCACCACCCCTGATTTGTTTCATATACAATAAACTAACGTTTCATTTACCGAATATTTCACCATGAAGTTTTATAAAATTTACAAACACAGAAAGCAGCCAGATTTACCCGGCTGCTTTTTTTATTTATTCCAATGAAATCAGTTTCTTAACGCGGCCAAGTCAAAACCTAGGACCATCTGTCCCCTATTTTCAGAGCCATATGCATCTTTATACAATCTTATACGGAACAATAGATACTCCGCATTTGACGAGAACGAAACATATTCAAAAGCATTGGTTACACTGAGAGAACTCGCTAGTTCAGTGCCACTGACATCATCTATATTGTTTGTATTTCTTTCATATACGTACAAATCGAAATCCTGGGGAACTTTACCCAATTTAGCAATGTCATTTCCACTGGTCAGCCAGGCGATGGCGGCAGAGAAATTCGTCTTGTTCGCAGGGCGCTTGACGCTAAAACGAAACTCCTTTACTCCATCTATCACATATTCAGCAATTTGATGCACATTGCCAATCCAGTAGCGTGAGTAATGGTAGACGTCATTGTGATCTTTATCAAACATCAAGCTGTTATACGTCGGAAATTCATACGATACCGGGTTATACGGATATGGATTTCCGCTTATTCGCATATATCCGGAAGTTAGCAGCAACGCCCTCACGACTTCCGGATGCCAACGGTAAAACGGATTGACCGTCAGAATATCCGCAACCATGCCTGCCGTATAGGCCGCGGCTATTTCGGTACCGTCATAGAGCGGAACATATGTCATGCTTCCACCGCCATTGTCCCAGCTCGTATAAGTTCTTTTTTTATCATTCAAGTAGAAATGAGCGTAGTTATATACCTCCGGTTTTCTGGAACCAAACATGGCATAGTCACCATCAGGACAATTACCAAGACCTTTAGTACAATATTTTGAAACATATGACGTATAGCCCGCTATTTTTCCTGTATAGGGATCAATGGCACCCACCGTAATCGCATTCACAGCATGAGCTTTTGCTGCTAGATGGGATGTATTGGAAGCAACAGAATAATTGCCGGCAGCGGCAATTTCTATCGTTCGGTTTTTATATATGTAGTTATCCAGATCCCTTGCTTCAGTCGAATAAATATCGGCATTTACATTGTTGCCATTTTCGTCTATGCCCGAATGCAGCCCCACATAAATCTGCGGCCCTTTGGACGCAGGGTTTGTTGGCAAATTCTTGCCGACATAAATTACAGGGTTTTTCGCAGTTGCTTTTACCGTGCTGTACATTCTCGCCGAAGCAAGCTCTTTTTGAGGTGTTGTATAAAACTGGTCGTTCCAGTTAGTCCGTATGTAAGAGACGTCCGATCCGTTATTCAATTTGACAGGGAGAGCATTGACAGTCATATGGACACCGACTTTCCCAAATTCCTGGACATTTCCATAATTAGAAGCATCGTACCATGACGCTATAGAAGACCTGCCGGATAGATAATTTCTCACATCATCTTGCAAATTCATGTAATGAATCATTTCCCCAGGGCGATAATGGGACTCGATATTTATATTCGCGTTTGTGAACGAATAACTTTTCTCCGAAAGGTTATAATGAGTTTCATATGCACGAGTCCGTTCCCCCGTAGTTATATAGCTCGGTGAATAATTTTGCAAACGGGGAACTTGAATAAAGTTCTGATTCGATTGTTCCATATATCCGTTAGAACCATCTATAGCATCGAATAGAGCAGTTTGCTTGTTACCGTTTGAATAAATGACTTTCATATAGTAGGGGACTGGATAATTTGTCGTATAGTCCAAGCCCCAATTGCAATAAGCGCCTTCCAAACCAACGACATCGCCCGTCAAACCGGATCCTAGTTTCATCAAGGCTTTTGTTTCCAATGGAGAAGCTAGTTGCTTTTTATCGTTTTTCATCTTGGAGTAGTCTATATTCTTATAGACCATCGGCGAGTTCATCTGACTACCGCGGCGTCCCAGAAGGTCGTAATTGACAGAAGTTGCGGCACTGGCACAAATACAGCCAAGAGCCACTATACTAGCGGCTTTTTTATTCATTCACACCCTCTTTTATGTTTAAAAAGATGTTATACTTTAAAAATAAGCACATCTGTTGTATTTATTGCTTTATATAAAAATATTTACAAAAAAAGGTTAGATTTTCATCACTGCGGCAAATCCATATACAACATCATAGAATTATTTTTCGAACAATATAAAAAAAAGCCCGTCAAAATTAATCGACGAAGCTAACGAAAATCTGAAGCATTCTATTTTACTTCTTTGATTTTTCCCTCATTTCGTGGGTATAAAAAATAAACTGAACAAAAGGTTTCAAGAGGACTCCCACGTATTTCAAATTCTGCGTCAAGTCACAATCTTCCTTCCCTTTTCGACAATCATCCCAATCCTGTTCGCGTTCTACTTTATCATAAACAAACTTTTCATTCAAGCACCCCTTTCCCAAATCCATGCAATCGGGCTGCGGAACCATCGTATAGAATACAGACCTGGGGATGGAACGCGCATCCAGAGAATCCGGGCTTAAAATCATGATTTCATTATGGTTTCTAGAGCTATCCGCTTGATTTGAACTTGAAACGAGCTGGGCGAGCGCTACGGAATTGCAGCAAGCAAAAAAGAGGAACGCAATGTGCAATGTTTTAGCAATCATGACTTTAATATACTCAAATTTTTGCGCATACAAAACGCCCCGCCAGCACAAAGCTTGCGGGGCATTTCGATTTAAAAGATGCGACGATTAGATGAGTCCTTCGAAGAAATTGTTGCCCCAATGAGACTCCGTATTTGGCCAACGCAGCAAAGAAAATACGAAGCCAAATACTCCGCGCTTCTACGGCTCGTTAATACGAGCCGCTTCCGCTTGGCGCAAGGGCAATAACCTTTAGATTAATCCTTCAAAGAAGTTATTGCCCTTGTCATCCACGAGGATGAATGCCGGGAAGTCCTTGATCGTAATCTTGCGGATGGCTTCCATGCCGAGTTCCGGGAATGCCACGATGTCGTTGCTGAGGATGTTCTGTTCAGCGAGGATGGCTGCCGGACCGCCGATAGAGCCGAGGAAGAATCCACCGTACTTCTTGCAGGCGTCGGTCACGTCCTGGCTGCGGTTGCCCTTCGCGACCATGATCATCGAAGCGCCCTTGCTCTGGAAGCGCATCACGTACGGGTCCATGCGGTTTGCTGTTGTCGGGCCGAAGCTGCCCGTGGGCATGCCTGCCGGAGTCTTTGCCGGGCCGGCATAGTAAATCGGGTGGTCAGAAACGACCTTGAGCACGGTCTTTTCTTCGTCCGTGAGTTCTTCGCCGCGTTCCTGCTTGTCGAAGATTTCGGCAATCTTTGCGTGAGCCATGTCGCGGGCCACAATCATCGTGCCCTTGAGGCTGAGGCGCGTCTTCACCGGATACTTGGTGAGGTCGGCGAGCACTTCCTTCATCGGGCGGTCAAGGTCGATTTCAACGGCCGGAGCGAGATTCACGGCATTGCCAGCCGGGATGTAGTTTTCCGGATGGTGTTCCATCTTTTCGAGCCAGAGGCCGTTTTCGTCAATCTTTGCCTTGATGTTGCGGTCGGCAGAGCAGCTGACGCCGATAGAGACCGGGCAGCTTGCGGCATGACGCGGAGCGCGGATCACGCGGACGTCGTGCACCAGGTACTTGCCGCCGAACTGGGCGCCAATGCCCGTTTTCTGGCAAATGTGCAAAACCTTTTCTTCCATTTCGAGGTCGCGGAAAATACGGCCGCCTTCAGAACCGCTCGTCGGAATATCGTCGAGGAAGCCGCAGCTAGCGAGCTTCACCATATGCGTGTTCATTTCGGCAGAGGTACCGCCTATCACGATAGCAAGGTGGTACGGAGGGCAAGCCGCAGTACCCAAGGTCTTCACCTTTTCGGCGAGGAACTTTTCCAAGGACTTCGGGTTGAGGAGCGCCTTGGTCATCGGCCAGTAGTAAGTCTTGTTGGCAGAGCCACCGCCCTTGGCCACAAAGAGGAACTTCATTTCGGCACCTTCTTCGGCGTGGATGTCGATCTGTGCCGGGAGGTTGCAGCCCGTGTTCTTTTCTTCGTACATCGTAAGCGGGGCAATCTGGCTGTAGCGAAGGTTCTTCGTCGTGTAGGCGTTGTAGATACCTTCGGAAATCGCTTCGGCATCGTCAAAGCCCGTCCAGACCTGCTGGCCCTTGTGGGCGACGCAGATGGCCGTACCGGTGTCCTGGCAGAACGGAAGGATACCCTTCGCGGCAACGCAGGCGTTCTTGAGCATGGTGAGGGCGACAAACTTGTCATTGTCCGAAGCTTCCGGGTCCTGGAGAATCTTGGCGACCTTGGCCGTGTGTGCCGGGCGCAGGCAGAATTCGACTTCTTCGAAAGCGGCCTGGGCGATCTTCGTGAGCGCCTCGGGAGCGACCTTCAGAATCTTCTTGCCTTCGAATTCGGCGACAGAAACGCCATCTTTACCGAGGTTTACGTATTCGGTAGTATCTTCACCGTGCTGGACGGTAGCTTCGTATTTGAATGCCATAGTTTCCTTTTTTTAGACGAGAGACGAGAGACGAAAGACGAGAGTGTTTGCACATGCGAAGCATCACTATCCATTCTTATATCTTTCGTCTGTAGGGCGGTTCTTTCGTCTAATCCTGTGGTTAGTGATTTGTGATTAGGGATTAGGCAACAGGAAATTGGCTTTAGGTTCATAAACACGCGGCTATGCCGCCTAACTCACCTAAGGCCTGCAACCTACTACCTAAGACCTCATTTCGTTACTTCGACAGTAAAAATAATTCTTTCCACAAAATGTTACAAGCGCATTTGCAAAGAGAAGTAGACTGAAGCTATGGGGTTTGAGGTATGGGGTTTAGTTGGTAGAGCTTAGCTGGTAGAACTTAGGGACGTCCTAAAACCTAATTAATTGAATTCTATCCCCCAAATTCGACCATTCATCCCCCATTTTCACATATTTTTTGAACTTTTTTACTTTTTTTATGACCAAAATCACATAAGATGTATTATTTTTGATAGCGAAACAAAAACTTCATTTTCTAAGAGGATTGAATAATGAAAAAAATTCTGCTCGCCACGATGATTTCGGCAGCTCTGGTTTTTGCAGCTCCGGCCGCAAAGAAAGTCAGCAAGGTCGCTACTGCTAAGAAGGCTGTAGCCGCCAAGGTAGAAAAAGCAGCCGAAGCTCCGGCTGCAGTAGAGGCCAAGGCCGCTGAAGCCACCGCAGCAGCGCAGACTCAGGCCACTGATGCTGCCGCAGCAGCACAGGCTCAGGCTACGAGCGCCACACAAGCAGCAACGGATCAAGCTCAGGCAACCGCAGCTCAGGCGACGGCAACGGCCCAAGCCGCACAGACCCAGGCTACTGACGCTGCCGCAGCAGCACAGGCTCAGGCCACCAACGCCACGCAGGCCGCAACGGCTCAGGCTCAAGGTGTAGCAGACCAGGCCCAAGCAACCGCTAACGCCGCTCAGGCTCAGGCAACAGACGCCGCTGCCGCAGCACAAACGCAAGCAACGGATGCCACCCAGGCCGCAACAGCACAGGCTCAAGACGCAGCCGCCCAGGCACAGACTTCTGCCGAAGCAGCACAGACTGCCGTCCAAGCTAAAGCCTCCGAAGCCACTGAAGTTCTCGAAGCCAAGGCTGAAGAAGCCCCGGTAGATACAGCCGCTCTCGCCAAGGCCGAAGAAGAAAAGAAGGCTGCCGAAGCTGAAGCCAAGGCCAAGGCTGAAGAAGAACAGAAGAGAATCGAAGACGAAACCACTGGCACAGCCAAGTCCGCCGTCATGGACAATCCGTGGGAATTCATCGCTGTTTCCGCAGCGTTCATCGCCTCTGTTCTCGTGATCATCTTCACCGGGGACTAATAAGCTTTTTTAAAAGGCTGAACAGCAAATTTAAGGACCGTCCATGCGACGGTCTTTTTTTATATCGTCCCCTTGTCAAAACGGAACGAGTCAACACCTTTCAAAAAATTTCGTTTCTATTTCTTACAAACTGCATATACAAATCATAAAATGCAATATATGACACGCGTACTAAAAATTTGCATAAAACAGGGAACGACTTGAGAACAGAAATAAATTTATTCTAATGTATTTCAAGATAAAAAACTTATTTTCATTTTCAAGAAAATAAGGTTAGAGGGCAAAACTTGTTTTGCCCGCTTTTACATTAGGAGGAATCGTGAAAATCAAGAGCTATCTGTGGGCTTTATGCGCAGCTGTAGGTATAACTGTAGCGCAGCAAGAGCAACCCACTCCTTACGATTTGATCAGACCAACATTCCCGCTGACATGGGACACGACCGTTTTTGATCATTACGACGCATCCGTCACCCATAAAAAGAACACTGTCCCCAAAATCAGGACAACTCCTTTTTATGCGCCGAACGCCTATATTGTAGATACGCTAAATCAGGCTTATCTCGACGCCATCAACTACCACATGTCGCCAATCCGCGTAAACCAGGCGGGCTATCTCGAAAGCGACAAGGAACGTCAATTCTACTACATTGGAACAGCCTCTAGCTTTGAAATAGTCGATATCAACGGCAAGTCCTTTAGCCCAGCCATTACAGGCACATTAAAGTCTTCTGGACATACCACATCCTCGGACTGGACCATTGTCGCAG
This sequence comes from Fibrobacter succinogenes, assembly GCA_902800345.1. Lineage (GTDB taxonomy): Bacteria > Fibrobacterota > Fibrobacteria > Fibrobacterales > Fibrobacteraceae > Fibrobacter > Fibrobacter succinogenes_H. The sequence goes on along the minus strand of CADCDO010000020.1, from coordinate 8,731 downwards.
GCACAAATGCGGCCACAAATGACCAGATGCGCTATAGAGTGGATGTTACCGGCCAATCCGGCACCATCATGATAGGCAACATTCCGCAAGGAGTTCCCACAGAAACCCGCCTCCGCATCAAGGTCGGCAAAGAAATTTCAAGCACATTCATCATTTCCGACCAGGTGTACACCATGGTCAAGGACGCGACTATCAAGTTCTACGGAATCAACCGCAGCGGTTACGGAGATTCCTGGTTTCACACGGCAAGCCACACTAAAGATGGCGCCGGTGCAGTAACCGTCGGCGACAAAGCAGAAGTTCGAAACCATTACGATGCTTCAATGGCAGGGACACTCGAAGGCGGTTACTATGACTGTGGCGACCATCTGAAAGAATCCCAAACCCAGATGTACGCCTTTATGGTCGCTGCGGTCATGGCTGCTACAAACCCGGATGTAGATGTAGACCATTATAAATTCAACCACGGAGCAGGCGGAATCGACGGTGTCCCGGACATGCTCCGCGAAGCTAAGCACGGAGCCGATTTTGTACTCCGTTCTTTTGTAAGAGCAAAAGGCGTCATCGATGATATGGCACTTTCCATTGGAGCTAAAGGTTCTGACCACAGTTGGTGGGGACGCCCGGAAAATCAGGACGATCTCCCGGTAGACGGCTCCCCTTCTGCAACAGACCGTGGCGGCCCTAGTTCTAGAATGGTCCGCTTAGGCGAAATCGGCGCAAACATCGGCGGCGAGACCGCCGCAGGCCTTGCCATTCTTGGCAAAATGTTCAAAGATTATCCCGAATACGAAGCTTTTGCAGACAGTTGCCTGATGGTCGCCAAAAAAATGTACAGCATGGCAAAAGCCATCGCTCAAGGCAAAAGCACCTATGACGGTGACAAGCAAATCAAGAACAACACTTCTGCAGCGGGCTGGTCCAGCCAAGCATACAACGGAAACAACGAATTTTACGACGAAATGGCGCTCGCCTCTGTAGCCCTTCTCTACGCCACCGAAGACAGGCAATACGCCGACGATATGATCCGTACCAGGAAATTAGTGTCATCAGGAGTAAAAATCGGTGAAAAAGGTGAAACGGCTCCACCTCAGGAATATATGGAAAACTGCGCCGGTTGCTTCGATGGCGGCTGGTTCGTCACAAACGACAAAGGCTTTTTGAAAAATGTAAAGACGACCAGCTGGGCAAACAGCTACACTTTCGCCCTTTACGCTTTGTACAAACTCATTCTTGCCGACAAGAACAAAGCTATAAATCAATACGGCCTGACAGAAGACGAATGGCTGAACGCTGTGGAAGATTGCGTTGCCAACTTGATTTACAACGTTTCCGACATGTCTGAAGGTACAGGGAATGCCTCCATTGAATTGCCTATGGGAAGCATCATCTGGAAACCGAATAAAGTTACATACGACGCCGATTGGTTCAATATGGCTTCGCCTTCGGGAGAATGGATTTACAACCGCTATCAAGCAGGCAACATCTTTGACGTCATGGCGTATGTCGATGTCGCCAAAAGCATAGAAGCCCAAGGCATCACGCTCCCGCACATGGGCACTCCCAATTGGAAAACTGACGAAATGCAGCAGCTGGCCATCAACCAGATGAACTACATGCTCGGTGTGAATCCGTGGGACATTTCGTTTATCTACGGTGTTGGAGACAAGAACGATGCCCACCCGCACCACCGCGCATCAAACCCGGAAGGAACAAACGTTCCAGGCAGTCCTTACCCGTATAAAGTCCCCACAGGCGCCTTCCTTGGAGGCATCAAACCCGGTGGAACCAACTCTTTTGTACCCAAGACGATGAGCTGGGAAGATTACGAAAAATCCGAAGTCTGCATTGACGCCTCGGCAACGTTCTTAGGCGCAGTTAGCCTTGTCGCCCACAAATTCGACATGACCCAGGCGCCAGACATAAGCGTGGAAATTCGCCACAAAAGCGCAGACTCCGCCATCGTGACCGTAAACCTCACCGTGCGCGGCACAGCAGTCATTCACTACGGCACCGCAGAAGGTGAATACACGCTTACCGCAACAGATAATCTCAAAGGCGTCCAGCACGATATCGTCCTCCACAACTTGACTCCGGGCACCACCTATTACTTCTACGTTACAGGAGCAAACGCCTACAAGCCAGAAAACCAAAAGACCAAGTTCCTGGTCGACAGCACCCAGACGCCATATTCTTTCACGACACCGAGTTCCGTCGAAAGTGCAGAAATTACAAACGTCACCGTCTGTAACGTTTCTGCAGACAGCGCCGAAATCATGTGGTACACCCCCAACGGCGAATACGAATCCAGAATTTACTGGGACACCCAGCCACACTCCACGGCAGCCGAATACGCCTACAATTCCGGTGTCGGAAACGCCGATGTATCCGGCATTCCAACCCAATTCCATTACGTAAAGATTGGTGGACTCAAGGAAAAGACGACTTATTACTTCATGGTCGAAAGCAATGGCACATTTGCCAATGTTGACGAAGACGGCAAGCCTTTAAAATTCACGACACCAGTCACATGGTACAACTTTAGCGTAAAAACTTACCAGTATCCTTGGCAAGTCGATATGGCTATGGTCAATATCAACATTTTCAATAACGAGTCTAGAGCATTCGACAGTTTGACAATCCGTCTCTACATGCGCGGTACCGATGAAATCGAGAACGATATCGGCATGGGCACAGACATTTGCAACGACTACGACGAAGCGGGATTCAGCGGCTCATGCTCTGAAGAAACTATCGAGGAACTCGCAAGACTCCTGCGCGATGCACACCCGGTCAAAATCGAAGACACCTACGACGCCGCTACGGGAACCTGGCAATGGTACTTCCCGCTAAACCTCGGTTCCACAGTCATCAAGAGTTCTAGCCGCCTGCGTTTTGACGTGAGATTCGATCACCGCAGTCCGTACCCTCCGTACAAGGACTTGATGAACGAAGCTCCGAACAAAAAACTTTATTGTAAATCTGGTAACAAATGGTACGCCCCGTCCAACGAAACTCCGGGCGCCCCCACCTTGAACGAAAATCCGGGAGACTGGAGCTGGATGCCGCACTCACGCGCAAACGGCGAAGAGCTGGATTACCCCGGCATGCCGTGTATCGAAAAAAACGAAGGAGACAATGACTTTAATGCCGCACCTGTGAATCCGTATGTATCCGTCTACCGCAAGAATGAATTTATCTGGGGTTACAGTCCTTCCAAGAAGGAAATGCAAACCAAGAGAGCGAACTACAAAATCAACATGGTACTTGATCCACCGTTCAATGTTTCCAACGGATCCCATGTCGATATTGACCAAGCTAGCAGCACTGTCCACGTTACTGGCAAAGTTCACGTTTCCGAAGGTGGATACATTACCAAGATTTGGGCAAATGGCGTTAAAGTGAGCGGTCTTCCATTTGTTGACGGCGTCAGCCTTGACAAGTGGCTTCTGGACGAATCCGGAACAAATATTATCGCCAAATACGACATCCCGACGGACATGTGGGAGCTCGATATCCCTGTCAAGATGAGCATCGGAAGCAAGAAGGTCGACATCACCGTGTTCGCAGGACCAGACCCCACATGCGATGTCTGTTTAGAAAACGGCGGCTGCGCCTTCGAGAACAGAACCTACTACGTGAACTTCTCCAAGGGCGATGCGACAGCCTCCCAGCTTGTCGTCAAGGATGCTGCCGGAAAACCGGTTATCAGCCCCGCCAACCCGGAAGGTACAATATTCTACATAGACCTGATGGACAAAGACAAGTTAAAGAGCAAGACAAATTCTGTTGATATCTTCATTACCAACAACAAGAAAAACGACCAGCTCAAGGTAAAGTTGACAGCAGACCCGAATAACCCCGGCCACTTTATCGGTGGCCCGATTACAGCAATCAGCCATTCCAAGGAAACGAGGAACCAGACTTCCGAAATTTCGTTCTTTGCGGGCGATACCATCCAGATTGCCTATACCGACCCGAATGACGAAGACGATATTTCCACATACTCCTTCTACGCGGAATCCAAAACACCCTCGCCGCAGACAGTACTTGCCGAAGACACGAACTGCGACAACAAGGCGGACCAGCTGAAGATAATCTTCTCTAACAAGCTCGCCGACGGTTACACGCTCGACAGCATCAGGTTCTTTATCGATGGCATGAGCGATACCGTCAAGGTTCCGCTTGTCGCCTCCAAGTATGCGGACAAGAACGAAGTCGTCATCCCGATAGACACGGGCCTCGTCCAGAAGAACCCGAGTCCGTCCGGAAAGATCACGACTTACGTGACCGACCATGGCTCCGCGAACCCTGAAACGGCAAAGATTGCAGATGGAATCCGTCCGATGCTCGAAAGCGTTTCGATTCTCGAAAAGGTTGACGACGAAGCAAGCGGACTGGACACCGTGATGCTCGCCTTCTCGGAACCGGTAATTCTTTCGTCCGAAAGCGAATGGCCGCTTGTCATTGCCGGCGCTGCAGGCGTACCGACTGTCGTCGGGAAAGGTACAACGACAAACAACGGAAAGAGCTGGACATTTATCATCAGCGGCAACGACAACAATGCGCTTGTCCCGATTGGCGCACAGGCAAGCTTAAAAACCACTGGCGGATTCTCCGTTACAGACCAGAGCCTGAACCCGGCCGATGGAGCCTGCAAGCCCTCCGTACCGGTAACGCTCATTTCCCGTCCAGTTCCCATTTACCATGCCGACATGATAGACCTGCAGGGCGACGGAATTCCCGATGTCGTCTACATGATGTTCGAACGAAAGCTGAAGACAAAGGATGCTTTCGACAGCATCATTGTAAACTGGGGCAACCCGGGCATAACGCGCACATTCGTGACCACGGCAGATACCACCGGCGGCACCATCAAGCCCAAGGAAAAATACTGGACCATCCGCGATTCCGTCTCGGCCCCGTTCAAGGTCATGATAGACTCCATCCACTCGAAGGATTCAGTCAACACCTACAGCATTATCGAAATCAATATTCCAGAAAGCCTCGCCTATCCTTACGGTTCTACAAGTGGCGAAAAGGACGGAAACGGAACGGTCTCACCAATCAAGGGCATTGCAAACGGATTGTTCGAATCGACATACACGCTGTACGACAAGTGCGCTCCGGTTATCTCAAACGCACGCCTCATCAAGAACATATTGACAGTCTCCGTATCCGAACCCGTCTCCTTTACCGAACCAGACAACCGCTATATCCAGCGGGAACGCGACGAATACATTCCACCCGAAAAACCGCAAAACTCGGGCAAGACGCAGCTGTTCATCTATAACGAAAACGACAACGTGTTCCATGTCGGCGACCGCATCCGCCTTGTTCCGCAGGAATATGGAGGCGTTTACATAGACAAGAACGGCAACATCCCGACAAAAATGAATCCATACATCCGCATCACTGGCGACGAGAATATGCGCTTCACCGTAACGCTCACGAAACCGGTAAGCACTCCGAAAGGCGGAGCATACACGGGCCGTCCGGAAACCGTCGCGAAAGACGCCTTCGTGACAAGCGCTATTTTCGACGGCAAGCACAACTTCATCGGCGGGGACGGAACGCTCCTCGGCCAGGTGGATACCGCTGCCTACTACGGTTCGGGCCCGAGCTTCGACATCGAAGTGACGATGCCTTCGGCAAGTTTCACGACGAACGACGGTCGATACATGTACGATTTCCGCCTGAAAATGGTCATGGACCTCTATAACAACCTCGGGCAGTACATCAACACGTACAAACTCGAAATTCCTAAGGAGAACTTCGCGACAATCCGTAAATACGTCAATAGCGGAATACTCAAATTCAACCTGGAATGGGTCGCCAAGGACAACGAAGCCCCCGTCGCCAAGAAGGGCAACAAAATCGGTACAGGCGCCTACATCGCAAAGTTCGATTTCACGGCAGAGTCCTACTGTGCTACGACTTTCGAAGAAACGAGTAACGACTACAAGGAAAAATGCGAAGAAGTCGGCCATAAAGTCGAACGATTAACCGACAACAAGACAAAGACTTTGGGATTCAAGAGAAGGAAATAACGAACTCACAGTCGCCTTGCGCTTGTAAATTTTCAGATACAATATTGAACTAGGAAAAATACGCAGCAAGTCCAGCCGATTCATTTTTCCCGGTTCTTTATTCATATGCTACACGATTGGGAAAAAAACATCGAGCAAAAATTCTTTTGAGAACAAAAAAAGAATTTACCTCAAAACATTTCCCCATAAATAATTTATTTTAGCATCAGAGAAAGTATAAATTGAGGGCAAAACATGTTTTGCCCGCTTTTTATGTTTACGTAAAGGAGACAAAGTGAGTATCAAGAATTACCTAATTGCATTGTGCGCTATCGCCACATTGGTGTTTGCCCAGCAAGAAAAACCGACTCCTTATGACCTGATTAGGCCGATATACCCTCTTACTTGGGACAGCACTGTTTTCAAGAATTTTGACACATCGGTTACCAAGAAAAGGAACATGTTGCCAAAAAACCTGACACCGGCGTCTTATGCTCCAAACGTATTTATTCCCGACTCGCTGAACCAAGCGTACCTAGATGCAATGAACGTCAAGATATCCCCTATCCGCGTGAACCAGGCCGGATATCTGGAAGACGACCCAGAACGTATGTTCTATTACGTGGGTAGCGAATCTTCTTTCGAAATCGTCGATGTCAATGGCAATTCTTTATCCCCAGCCATAACCGGATCACTGACCTCATTAGGCAAAAAGGCTTCTTCCACATGGCGGATTACCGCAGGCACGAATGCAGCCACCAACGACCAGCAGCGTTATACAGTAAGGGCCACCGGCCCCTCCGGAGACTTGAAAATGGGCCACGTTCCCCAGAACGTCCCTCTTGAGACGCGTCTACGCATTAAAGTTGGCAAAGATATTTCGAGCACATTCATTGTAAGCGACAGACTCTATTCCATGGTGAAAGCCGCAGCCCTCAAGTTCTATGGAGTCAACCGTAGCGGTATCGCGGAATCCTGGTTCCGTAATGGCGGTTCTAGCCATGCCCTGGATGGTGCAGGTCCGGTTACAGAAGGACCCGAGGATGTTCGCGGACCTTACAACGCAGCCATGGCAGGAACACTTCAAGGTGGTTACTATGACTGCGGTGACCACTTGAAGGAATCCCAGACCCAAATGTACGCCTTCATGGTCGTGGCATTGATGGCGGCAACGAACCCGAACGCCGACGAAGACAACTACGCATTCAACCAAAACGAAACCATCAACAAGGACGGCATTCCGGACATGCTCCGCGAAGCAAAGCATGGGGCCGATTTCGTCCTCCGTTCCTTCATTCGCGCCAAGGGAGTCATTGACGACATGGCCCTCTCCGTCGGAAACTTCGGTTCTGACCACGGCTGGTGGGGCCCTCCCGAGAACCAGGACGGTCTCCCCATCGGTAACTCCGCAGAAGCGACAGACCGTGGCGGTCCAGGTACAAGAACTGTCCGTCTTGGTGAAATCGGAGCCAACGTCGGTGGCGAAACGGCCGCAGGCCTCGCTCTCGTAGGCAAGCTGTATTCCGAATACCCCGAACACAAGGCATTTGCCGACAGCTGCATCATGGTCGCCGAAAAGATGTACGACTTCGCCAACGCCGTGGCACAAGGCAAAAGAAACTATGACGGTGGAAAGACCATCACCCATAACAAGGCTTTGGCAATTTCTTCCCCCGCTTACCAGGGCAACAACGAATTTGTCGATGATATGGCATTGGCATCGGTAGCGCTCCTCTATGCAACTGGCAAAAAGGAATACGCCGACTACGCCCTCCGTACTAAGAATCTGCTAGGTGCAAACCAGCAATATGGTCAAGGTGCAGGATTTTTTGACGGTGGCTGGTTCGTCACAGCCGACAAAGCCTTCCTCAAGAATGTAAAGAACACCAGCTGGGCAAACTCCTATTCTTACGCGCTTTACGGATTGTACAAGCTTATCCTTGCCGACAAGGACACGGCCATCCAAAAATACGGTCTCTCCGAAACGGAATGGCTGAACGCTATCGAAGACTGCGTTGCAAACATGATTGCGAACCTGGGCGATATGGGCAGCTACGACGGGACTCCGGAAACCTTTATCATGCCGCAAGTTCCCAATATTTGGAAACAAAGCCAATTCACCTATGACAAGATTTGGTACACCATGCACACCGACCAGAACTGGATTTACAACCGTTACCGTGCCGGTGATATCTTTGAAGTTCTGGCCTACGCCGATGTCGCCAATGACATCGAAAAGAAGGGGCTTTCACTCCCCAATATGCAAACTCCGAACTGGAAAGCCGCCGAAGCCAAGCAACTGGGCATCAACCAGCTGAACTACCTGCTCGGTGTCAACCCCTGGGATATTTCCTTTATCATGGGCATCGGCGACAAGAACGACGCCCACCCGCACCACCGCGGAGCAAACCCTGAAGGTACGAACGTGCCCGGCGGAAAGTCGAAATACTACTACAGACCCCCGGTCGGCGGTCTTTATGGCGCAGTTCCCCCGACAGGTGGTCCTGACGGAGACGGAAATATGGGAAAAGCCGGCAAGCTGAGCTGGGAAGACTACGAAATGTCCGAAATCTGTATCGACGCTGCCGCAACTCTAGTAAGTTCAGTAACCCTGGCCTCCAAGCAAATCGACAAGACTATCGCCCCGGATATAGACGTCGAAATCCGCCATGTGAGCGTGGACTCCGCCATCGTGACCGTCA
>CADCDO010000019.1 GCA_902800345.1 Fibrobacter succinogenes | reverse complement strand
GTGGCAGAGGTGGAGCCCGATAAAGAGCTGGCACTGGCCGCTCGGGAGCTTTGCTACCGTGTGGCTTTCAAAAATCTTCTGATAGAGTGATTTTCCCATAATTGAGTCTCTTTTTATTCCCGCAGTCATTCTGGCTCTTCGGCAAGCTCAGGGACTTTGTCCGCTGGGCTTTTCGGAGCGATAGAATCCATTGGGATTGTTTTTGGCGTTTATTGCGGCGAAATATAGAAAATATAGCCGCTAGTTACTAGTTATAATTTCCTAGAAATGTTTAACATTGTGATGCGTTAAGCTTCGGATTAAGCTTCTTCGAGCCTATAGTTATAGTCACTAATGACCAATAACTAATGACCAAAAGCTAAAAACTAATAACCAGAAACAAATTTTTAGTATAGATTATTGAACGATTATGATCGAATTTAACATCTTCTATAAGCTTGCCGCGGCGCTGGGTATCGGCTTCATTATCGGTATGCAGCGTGAAAATTCGTATTCGCAGAACAATTCCAGACATCCGGCCGGGCTGTGCTCGTTTTCGATTGTGAGCCTTTGTGGCGCCTTGTCTTGCTATTTGGGCGACTTGATGGGTTCCATTGTTCCTTTTGTTGTTGGCCTTGTCATTGTCGGGCTTTTGCTTGTGGCAAGCCACATTGCGTACGGGCTTTCGAATCGCGGAAATGGCGGGCCTGCGGGGGTCACGACGAGTGCCGCGCTCATCATGATTTATTTCTTGGGCGCACTTTGCTGGTTCAACCGGCTCCTGGAAGCGTGCATCCTCATGATTGTGCTCTTGTGGCTTTTGGCGGTCAAGCGGCAACTGCACGACTTTGCCAAAAAAATTTCGACCGAGGATATCATTGCGACGGTCAAGTTCGCTGTGATTTCCCTCATGATTTTGCCGTTCCTGCCGAATAGGGCGTTCGGGCCGCCGGGGCTGGAGGTGCTGAACCCGCATACGATTTGGCTTTTCGTGGTGTTCATTTCGGGCATCGGCTTTGTGGGCTACGTGCTCATCAAACTTGTCGGGCCGGGCAAGGGCATTTGGCTGACGGGCCTTTTGGGCGGGCTTGCGAGCAGTACCGCGCTCACGCTCAATCTAGCGGGCCGCAGTTGCGATAACGAACAGTATGCCTCGGATTTTACGGTGGGCATCGTGCTCAGCTGGGCCGTGATGTACGCTCGTTTGTACCTGATTTGCGTGTTCCTCGTGCCTTCTCTTGCGGTTCCGCTGTTGGCGCCTCTTTTGGTGCCCGTGATTCCTGGGCTTGGCTATGCAGCCTATCTTAAGATGCGCGAATCCAACAACCATGTCCAGAAAACGACCGATTTCAACAACCCGTTCAAGCTCTTGCCTGCGGTCAAGTTTGGTTTGATTTTCACCATCGTGATGTTCTTGGCGAATGCGGCGCGTGTGTATTTCGGTTCCGGGGCGCTTATTGCGTGCAGCTTTTTGGGCGGTGCCGCGGAGATGGATGCGGTGGCGTTCTCGCTCATCGACATGTGTCGCAAGGCGACTCTCGAAAATCAAAACTTGATTTTGGCACTTTTGTTCGCTAGCCTTGCGAATACGGTGACGAAGGGCGGAATCGTATATTTCCTCGGGGCGAAATCGATGCGGCGTCCTATTATACCGGCGGTGGCGTTCATTTGCGGAGTGACTGTTGTGATGATTGGAATTTATAGCATATCATGATTTTTTATCATTGGGTGTCTTATGTCCGAGAAAATGAATTTTGCATTGACGATTGCCGGCTTTGACGGCTCTGCCGGGGCGGGCTTCTTGGCCGATGTCAAGGCGATGGCGCATTTTGGCGTCTATTGCGAGTCCGTCTGTACGGCGCTCACGCAACAGAACGAAGACGAGTTCGTGGCCCCCGGCTGGATTATCTGGGAACGCATCGAGGCACAACTTGAAACGTTATTCAAAAAGCGCACGTTCAAGTACGTGAAAATCGGACTTGTCGAAAAAGCCAAAAACCTCAAACGGATTGTAGAATTTGTTCGTGAAAAATCTCCAGACGCCTTTATAATCTGGGATCCGATAGCGAGTGCTTCGGCGGGGTTCCATTTCTTGCGTGCCGCCGAACAGGACAAGTTCATGCCCGTGATGAAACAGATTGACTTGGTGACGCCGAACCATGACGAATTTGGATTCTTGGGGCTGGGGCTTGCGGCTTCTCGCGGGGCGATAGAACTCGGAAAGGATTTCGCGCTGCTTTTGAAAGGCGGACATTCTAGAGGAAAGAACGCTGTCGATATTCTCTGGGATAGGGATGGAAAACAGTACAAATTCTCTAGCCCACGCCTGCCGGGAAAAGGAAAACACGGCACCGGCTGCCACCTCTCTGCGGCTATTTTAGCCAACCTGGCGTTGGGCCACACGCTCCCGGAATCCTGCCAGATAGCGAAGGATTACCTCACCGCGCTGTTGCAAAGCGGGGAAGGGCGGCTCGCAAGGGATTTGTAATTTAGACAAAAGGAATCGATTGTTTTGACATAATCTGGGCGGGGTTCTATATTTGAGCCGATTTAGGTGAATTTATAGGATCTTAGAGGAGATTATATGAAACATTCTTTTATCGGTCATGCATTATTTGCTTTAGCGTTTGCATTGATTTCCTGTGGCGATGACTCATCTACCGGTGCTCCTGAAGGGACTGTCGGGTCCTTGACGGACTCTCGCGATGGGTTGACCTACAAGACCATCGTCATCGGCAAGCAGACTTGGATGGCAGAAAACTTGAATTACGATGCTAAGAATAGCTTGTGTCCCAAAGGTACTTCCGCCAACTGTACCAAATACGGTCGCCTTTATACGTGGTCTGTTGCGAAAACGGCATGTCCGTCCGGTTGGCATTTACCGAGTAGGAAGGAATTTGAAACCTTGTTTGAAGCCGTCGGTGGTGCCGATAGCGCAGGCACAAAACTCATGTCCACGTCTGGGTGGTATAAAGACGGTAACGGCACGGATGATTATTCGTTTTGTGTGTTGCCTGCCGGAGGCAAGAGTGGCAGTGGGTATTACATCGACGAGGGCCGGCATGCGTACATATGGAGTTCGACGGAGGCCGATAGCTATAGTGCATATTACTTGGACTTAGAGTATGACTATGAAAAAGCTCGCATGAGAGGTGACAACGCCAAGGATTACTGGTTCTCGGTCCGCTGCGTTCAAGACTAGCAATGAGGCGAGTGCAGCGCAGAAATGCTTGCATTTCTGCATTGCCGAGCCGATTGGCGAGGGACTCCGTAGGAGTCCCCTAGCAATGAGGCGAGCGCAGCAGAACCGCTAGCGTGTTCTATTGCCGAGCCGATTGGCGAGGGACTAGTCCCCTAGCAATGAGGCGAGCGTAGCGCAGAAATGCTTGCTTCTTGGCACAAGAAAAGCCCCGCAATTTGCGGGGCTTCTTTATATCCATTAGATTCTATCGCGCGCTGATTAATCGTCGTCTTCAGCCGGGCGCTTGGAGAGCTGCTTACGCTTGATCGGGTCGAGTTCGGTCTTGCGGAGGCGCAGCACTTCCGGCGTAATCTCGATGCATTCGTCTTCGTTGATGAAGGTGACGCATTCTTCGAGAGTCAGGCGGCGGTACGGCGTGAGCTGGATGTTGTCATCGGAACCGGCGGCACGCATGTTGGTGAGGTGCTTGCCCTTCGTGACGTTCACGGTGATATCCACGTCGCGGTTGTGTTCGCCCACGATCATGCCCGGATAAACTTCGGCACCCGGACCAATGATGAGGTAACCACGATCTTCGAGCTTGGAGAGAGCGTAGCTGGCGGCTTCGCCCGGTTCCTTCGCGATGAGCACGCCGTTGACGCGGGCCGGAATTTCGCCCTTGTACGGCTGGTATTCCTTGAAGAACGACTGCGTGACGGCATAACCCTTCGAAAGCGAGAGCAGCTTCGGACGGATACCGATAAGGCCACGGCTCGGAACGATGAATTCGAGAGTGACGCGGTCGTTGTCGTCGGTGGTCATGTTGACCATTTCGCCCTTGCGCTGCTGGATTTCCTGGATGCAGGCGCCGCTGAATTCGTTCGGTACTTCGACCTTGAAGTCTTCGACCGGTTCCAAAAGCTTGCCGTTTTCGTCGTTGTGGAAAATCACCTGCGGAGAGCCGATCGTGAATTCGTAAAGTTCGCGTCTCATGTTCTCGACGAGAATCGTGAGGTGCAAAATGCCACGGCCCGACACCTTGAAAGTGGATGCGCCGTCGACCTTTTCGACGAGGAGGGCGGGGTCCGCCATGTGGGCGCGTTCCAGACGTTCCTGGAGCTGGTTACCCGTCATGAACTTTCCGCCGTACTTGCCGGCCAAAGGCGAAGTGTTCACCGTGAAGAGCATGGAGATGGTCGGCGGGTCGATATGGATGCGGGGGAGGTGTTGCGGGTTGTTCGTCGCGCTGATGGTATCGCCGATATCGAACGTGTCGAGGCCTGCAATCAAGATGATGTCGCCCGGACCGGCTTCGTCGACCGGCTTCGGGGTGAGGCCTTCGTAGCGGAGAATCTTCTGCGGACGGATCGTCTTGACGCTTCCGTCGGTAAACGTCTGCGCGTAAGTCTGGTTGGGCTTGAACGTTCCCTGCTGCACGCGGCCAACGGCCAAACGGCCAAGGAAGCTGGAATATTCGAGGGAGGCAATCTGGAGGAGCGGCTCGCCGTTCGGGTCGCCCTTCGGTGCCGGGATGCGCTGGATGATCTTGTCCATGAGGATGCTGAAGTCGCCATCCGGGTCTTCCATCTCGGCGCGGCAGATGCCCTTGCGGCCGCTACCGAACACCTTGTCGAAGTCGAGCTGTTCTTCGCTCGCGTCGAGTTCGCAGAACAAGTCGAAGACCTTGTCCAAAGCGAGGAGCGGGTTGCAGCCGTCGCGGTCGATTTTATTTACGACGATGATCGGGGTAAGGCCGAGTTCCAGGGCCTTCTGGGTCACGAAACGCGTCTGGGCCATGGGGCCTTCGAAAGCGTCGACAACCAGAAGCACACCGTCAACCGTACCGAGCACGCGTTCCACCTGGCCACCGAAGTCGGCGTGCCCCGGGGTATCGACGATGTTCACGCGGTATCCCTTGTACATCACGCTCGTGTTCTTGGAGAGGATGGTAATGCCGCGTTCGCGTTCAAGGTTGTCGGAGTCCATCACTCGTTCGTTGACTTCTTCGCCTTCGTGGAAGGTTCCGCACTGCTTCAGGAGCTGGTCCACAAGCGTTGTCTTGCCGTGGTCAACGTGTGCGATGATGGCTACGTTTCTGATTTTTGATTGATCCATATATTATCCATCGTTGTCGTTAATTTCGCGCGCAAAGATAGAAAAATGAGTGGAAAAATGCAATATTTGGCGCTCGTATTCTATATTTAGTGACGTGAATTACTTGGCTTTGGATTACGGAGAGCATCGCGTCGGGGTCGCATTTGGCGATTCCGAGCTCAAGATGGCGTTTTCGCGCGAGACGATTGACCAAAAAACGACGAACCTGTTCGAGCGACTGGACCAGCTCGTGCGCATCAACAAGATTGACGAGTTCGTCGTCGGGATGCCCTACCACCCGGATGGCCGCAAGGACGGAAAAAACGTGGTGGTCGAGGCTTTCATCAAGGATTTGGCGCTCCGCTTCCCGGGAATGAAAATCCATACGCAGGATGAATCGTACTCCAGCGTGCAGGCGCAGGAATTCACGTCTTACCTGAGTAAAAAGAAAAAACAGAAGAACAAGGCCATTATCGACCGCACCGCCGCCGCGATAATACTCCAGCGCTGGTTCGACGAGCGTGGCTAAGCCCCGCATAGACGAAAGAACGGCTCTACGAGCCTACAGGCTAGAGACGAGAGTGGTATAATGGTGCTTCGCACGGATTCTGTGAAAAATCTTTCGTCTCTCGTCTTTGTACATTCGCTTTGCTCATGTACCAACCATTCGGCTCGGCCATGCCCAACTGTGTTGGTCGCGTCGCTCGCCTTGTTTGGTTGTCGTCTTTCGTCTAATACACTCCTAATACCAAACTCCTAAAACCTAACCCCTAAAACCTGTCACCTGTAACCTAATTCCTAACCACCAACCACTGACTACTAACCACTTTTTTACTATATTTACAATATGGCTAAAGATTTCGATAATTTTGATGATGAAGAGATGGACGAAGCGAACGGTGCGATGCTTGATGCATTGAACGCCGAAGAAAACTTTGTTCCGCAAGTTCGTGACTACAGTGACCGCCGCATCCTTATCTGGGAAGAGGACGATGCTCGCCGTGAGGCCTGCCTCGAAGTCCTTTCGGATTTGCTTGTGGGGGCCTACTTCAAGGCTGTCAAGACCGAGGCTGAAGCGATGCAACAGCTCGAAGAAGACGACTGGGATACGTTCGTCGTCGATTTTTACACCGAAGGCGTGTCCGTGAGCGATTTCATCAAGCGCGTGAACAACTATCCGGGGTCGATTCTGGTCGCCATCAACATGGGACCTCTGACGCTCCCCGAAGAACGCGAACCTGCCAAGGCCGAAAACCTGCGCCGCCTGTTCGACATCGAACGCGCCAGCACGCAGATTCACGCATAATAATGGCGTAAGCGACAAATTGTAGCGTAAAGGAAACTTTGCGTCCCCGGCTGAAACGCTGGGGCTTTTTTTATGTGAAAACTTTAAGTTGTATGCCGTTTCCTTTGCGCTCCCCAAAAAAAACTAACCCTTAAATTTTTTTTTGCGGAATGAATTTAGGTTAATTTATTTGTACTTACTTTTGTGTGAAAATAAATTTTTTCAATTTGTGTGGAATGATCGCAATATAATACGTCATACATAAATTGTAAAATGGAAGAATAAAAAAACAGAAAAATAATTTTTACAATTTGCGAAGTCTTGTAGAAGTAGTTATTTTGTGGTAAAAAAATAAATTACGTACAAATGTGGAGTTGAAATGCATACAAACGTATGCATGTTTTGGAGTATTGCTTGGGTTGATTGAACATGATTGGAGCATCGTTACAGTATTTGGCTATGCAACTGAATCTTCATTTGCGACGTACCATGGCGGTACGTGAAGATCTTGTTGTCGTTTCTAAAATTCTTGAAAATGATGGAAAGGAATATGAAGGTGCTGTGAATAAATTGAATCTTTTTCTTGTGAATCTGGAGAGGGATAGCATGGTGCAAAGCCGTGCGACTACTCCTGAGGTTCACGGGGGTAGGGCTGTCGTGCCTCCGAAAATGGTCTATTTGAACTTGTATTTTGTCCTTGCTGCAAATTTCAAAGGGGGAAGCTATGTGGATTCTCTGCGTTATTTGTCGAAGGCGATTTCATTTTTTCAGGACCATACTTTATTCGAACGTACAAGTTGGCCTGACATGCCAAATGGCTTGGAGAAACTTTTCATCGACATGGAATGTTTGAATATGCAGGAATTGAATAATTTGTGGGGGATGGTTGGTGCGAAGTATGTCCCATCTGTAGTGTACCGGATGAAAACGGTTGCTCTTGGTGGCGCTTACTCTTATTACCAGCCTTATGTGGTAAGGTTTCCGGAAAATCCGGAATTGGGGATGGCTTGATGGAATACGTTAGAATTGTAGATGTTTCACTTTGTCATGAATATTACAATGGAAGCTCGTGTGGCTTTAATGTGGTGCCGTCAGCAGAAACGGCTGAAATCATGAAACGTGAACAGATTTTATGCCGCGTTTACGATGGAAAGGTGCGGCTTATATCTCCTGCTGGGGCGGTTACTGAAAACATGACGCTCTTCTTTTATGTCAAGCCCTCTATTGCGGAAATTTGGAACGTGACGAATTTTGATGGCATTGCGCATGACGAGTTTCCGACGGCGGTTGTTTTTAGCAAAAAAAAGACGCATTTCGAAGGGCGTAAAAAAGATTCCATGCCAGAGTTGCAGCTGATGTTCGGAGTGGTCTTTGCGCTTGAACTCCATTTGGAACCGAATAAAACGATCGAATGCACGGTGAATGTTCCGACAAAGAAACTGAGGTGGTGCTATTGCGTTTCCGGGATTTTTGCGGAACGGGACTTATTTATCAGTGATTCATCGAAAACGGATAATCCGGTGATGTTTGACTGTGTGGAAAAATCAACGCGTTTATCGCTTTACATTTCGCGGAATGAAATTCCGATTGTGAGCGGAGCTCCTTCACGGTTTCGGCTGCTTGATTCGGCAACTTCGAAGGTGCTAATGAAAACTTTGCCGAATGCAAGTGGAAAGACGCTGGCCAAGGCGTGTCTTGACGATGGGACGAGTGCCATTGTCGCTGAATGTTTTGTTAATCCATAAAAATAGGAGAATCATAAATGCCAACATCATACAAAACTCCGGGCGTCTATCTCGTCGAGAAAGATGCATTCCCGGGCTCGGTGGTGGAAGTTGCAACCGCTATTCCTGCATTTATCGGCTATACCGAAAAGGCGGAATACAATGGAAAGGACTTGACAAACAAGCCCTTCCGCATTACTTCCTTTGCTGAATATCTTAACATCTTCGGTGGCGCTCCGTCCATAAGATTTACTTATGGCGCCGTTGCTAATGCTGCCCCCGCTTCTGAAAATACCGATGAAGAATCAGAAGGTTCTTCCGAAGCGAAGAGCGAAGGTGGCAAGGCAGGCCTTACCGCAAAGACGATGTACCGTCTTTACGATTCCATGCGTATCTTCTTCCAGAACGGTGGCGCGGCTTGCTACATCTGCTCTGTTGGCGGTTACGATAAGGAAATCGACAAGGATGTATTGCTCAAGGGCATTACTCCGTTTGTCAAGGAACAGGAACCGACGATTATGCTTGTGCCGGATGCTGTCTCTTTGAAGGATGCTTCTGAATGCGCAAGCGTCCAGAATGAATTGCTTAAGCATTGCAATGATATGCAGAACCGTTTTGCAATTCTCGACGTGTTTGACGGTTACAAGGAACCTCTGGAATGCATTAATGCGTTCCGCGAAGGCGTGACCTCGTTCCTCAAGTACGGTGCCGCTTATTACCCGTGGATCCACACGAATATCGTTTCTCCGAACGAAGTCTCGTTTGCCAATATTGACCCGGCTGACGATGCTTATGCAAAGCTCGCTTTGGATCTTGCTCAGTCTGTGGTGCCGACCCTCAAGACGCTCGATGACGACGTGTCGAATTTGTCCAAGCGCGAAGCCGAACTTGTAAGTTTCTTCAAGAAGCTAAGTAAATTTGACGCAGCACAGGATGATCCGACGGATTTGCACAACACCTTGAAGGTGGTTTGCCCGAAGTATGCAGCCATGATGAACAACATGAGCGAAATGCTCAACTTGATGGCTCCTTCTGCTGCAATGGCCGGCATTTATACCCGTGTCGATAATAACGAAGGCGTCTGGAAGGCTCCGGCAAACGTTGGTGTGAACGCTGTTGTTTCTCCGGCGGTCAATTTGACCAACGACGAACAGGAAGACTTGAACGTTCCGCTGAACGGTAAGGCCGTGAACGCCATCCGCTACTTTGTGGGCGACGGTATCAAGGTCTGGGGCGCACGTACGCTCGATGGCAACAGCCTCGATTGGCGCTATGTGAACGTTCGCCGCACGATGATCATGCTTGAAGAATCCATCAAGCAGGCATCCAAGGCTTACGTGTTCGATGCCAATACCGCAACGACATGGCTTACGATGAAGAACATGATCGCGAACTTCCTCAATGGAATTTGGAAGCGAGGCGGCCTTGCTGGAACTTCTCCGGATGACGCATACGAAGTCCATGTCGGTCTTGGCGATACCATGACTCCTGAAGATATTCTCGAAGGCATTTTGAGAGTGACCGTCAAGGTGGCTCTGATCCGCCCGGCAGAATTTATCGAACT
Source organism: Fibrobacter succinogenes (assembly GCA_902800345.1). Classification (GTDB taxonomy): domain Bacteria; phylum Fibrobacterota; class Fibrobacteria; order Fibrobacterales; family Fibrobacteraceae; genus Fibrobacter; species Fibrobacter succinogenes_H. The sequence continues at coordinate 80,024 of CADCDO010000019.1, read as the reverse complement.
CACATTCCAACAACAGCAACAGAAATCGTAATAGGGGGTAATTAATATGGCTGATGAAAATGGCGCAGCTCAAAGTGCAAGCATATGGCCCATGCCGAAATTCCACTTTCTCGTAAAGTGGGGCAACGTTCAAATGTCTTTCCAGGAAGTTACTGGACTTTCTGCGAAAGCGGATGAAATCAAGTACCGCTCTGGCGATAGTAGCATTTACTCTGTTGTGAAAATGCCGGGTCTCATGACTTACGATAACGTAACGATGAAGAAGGGCATTTTTAAGGGCGATAACAAGTTCTGGGATTGGTACTCGAAAATCAAGATGAACACTATCGAACGTATTACCGTTACGATTAGTCTTCTTGATGAAACTGATAATCCAACGATGACTTGGACTCTCAAGAATGCTTGGCCGACAAAGATCAGTACCGATGGTATGAAGTCCGACGATAACAACGTTGCGATTGAATCCATCGAAATTGTTCACGAAGGTCTTGAAATCTCGAATGGTTAGTAGGTAGAATCATGCCGCTCTTCGATATATCTGGCGTTGAAGACTGGATCCATCCAGTTTCGTTTCACTTTCGCGTGGTTATTGATGGATTAGCTACATCGTTTAATGAAGTGGATGGAATTGAAGCTTCGATGGAGGTCGAACGGGTTGTATCGGGGGGCGATGATTCCCATTGTTATCATGTTCCTATATCAAAAAAATATGAGAATCTTATATTGAAACGCGGCATGCTGAAAGTCGAAGATCCATTTTTCTTATGGTGTAAGGAATGTATAAACGCTCCGTTAAAGACGGGTCGTATTCAGCCCAAATTGATTGTCGTAATGCTTTTGGATGAATCGGATTGTCCAGTGGCGTCATGGACTTTTAGTGAAGCTTATCCTATAAAGTGGAAAATACAGCCGCTTAATGCGGAAAAAAGCGAAGTCGCTATAGAGAGTGTAACGCTAAAGTACTATTCAATGGATGTTAGTTAGGATTTACTATGTCATTAGAAATAAAAAATTTGGTCATTAATGTTCATGTTTCGGGTTCTGCTGAAGATAAAGTAACCAGCAGTGTTGAACGTTTGCGCTCTGAAATTTTGGATGAGTGTAAAGAACTTATTAGCGAATCTGAATATCGGATGAAGGAACGTTAGACGTGGCTCTGGAAAAACTGAAATTAAAAGCTAATGGCAAAGAATTTAAGGTGATGGTGAATCCCCAGGATTTTTCCGTTAAGGATTCCGTAGGATACTCCAATTCCAATGAGTCAAGAAATCCGAAATTTAATCAATACGACGGATCTGTATTTACAATACCGAAAATCTTTTTGGATACGACGGGTGCAATCCCCATGTCGCAATGGCCGATACAGAACGGAACCATTGATGCGATGATCAAGCTGCTCAAGAGCATCGTCTATGATTTTGACGGAAGCTCTCATGAACCTCCGATTGTCGAAATTATTTGGGGGTCGAATCAGTTCAAAGGGCGTTTACTTTCGATGGATACAAAGTACACTCTCTTTGATTCTGAGGGTGGCCCGTTACGCGCTGAAATTCAATTGGAATTCACTTCATACCAGACAATAAGTGAAATTGAGGCGGCTGCGAACAAAAGTTCTCCCGACTTGACGCATATTATTGAAGTCAAGGCCGGTGATACGCTTCCGAATCTTTGCAATAAGGTGTATAGGGATTCGTCGTATTACATGCAGGTGGCTCGAATTAATGGACTTTCGAGTTTCTGCTATTTGAAACCGGGGACGCGTCTTGTGTTCCCTCCACTTAACGATTGAGGAAAAAATGTCTGAAAAATCTCCCTTGGCAAAAGCCGAAGGCCCTGCATCGTGTGTTATTGAATGTGGTGGCAAAGCGCTATCGTCTGCGGTGCCTATAGTTTCTGTAGATGTCTACTACAATATCAATATGATTCCTAAGGCTGTTGTCGTCATTGAAGATGGTGAAAAGAGCAAAGGGACGTTTCCGCTGAGCGATGGCGATACTCTTGCGCCCGGTTCCGAAGTCACGATTAAGTTGGGCTATGGATCTGCTGCTTCGAAAGTTTTTAAGGGTGTTGTCGTGCGCCATGGTGTTTCCATTTCTAGGAATGGACGCAGTTGTGTAAAAATAGAATGTCGCCATAAGGCGATTGCCATGACATGTGCCCGCAAGAATGCGAATTATTTGAATAAAACCGATGACGCTATTGTCAACCAGATAAAGGGAACCTACGGTGTTTCGTTAAATTCCAGTATGGGTGGTGCAGAACATAAAGAAATTTTGCAGTATTATTGCACCGATTGGGATTTTATCATGACTCGTGCCGAGGCTAATGGCTGCTGGCTTTTGGCTGATGGTGATGCTTTATCTATTAAAAAAATTGCAGCAACTGGAAGTGCCGAGGTGGAACTCACCTGGGGAAAGGATATTATTGACTTTAAAGCCGAAGCGAATGCGCTTTCCCAAGTCAAGAAGGTTGTTGCAAAATCGTGGGATGTTACAAAGCAAGAAGTTATTTCGGATAATTCCGATATGATGTCTTTGGGAGGGCAAAACAGTTTTAGCAATAAAAAACTTCAAGAAGTTTTGAATGTGGCGACCAATACGCTTCAGATTAATTCGCAGGTGCCTAAAGCAGCTCTTAAATCTTGGGCTGAGGCTGATCAGCTGAAGAACGAGCTCTCTCGTATTTGCGGTTCTGTGGTGTGTGTGGGTACGTCGAAGGGTAAGTTGGGCGGTTTGGTAACGTTGAAAAATGTCGGGACGCGTTTTAATGGGAATGCTCTCGTTTCAGGAGTGCATCATCATTTGTCCGATGGATTTTGGACAACTGAATTTTCGTTTGGCATGCCCAAGGAATGGTTCTCCGAAAAATTTGAAACGTCTGCTCCGATTTCTTCTGGAATAAACTGTGGTGTACATGGACTTTTGACGGGCATCGTGGTGCAAATTCACGATGACCCTGATAATCTAAATCGCGTCAAGGTGAAAATACCTTTGATGGAAAACTCAAAGCAAGATGTATGGGCGCGCCTTGGTGGCGCTTATGCATCGAATAGCGTGGGCTTCTTGTTCTATCCCGAAGTGGGCGACGAAGTGATTCTCGGCTTTTTCGGAGGAGACCCTTCGAGCCCCGTGATTTTGGGTAGCCTTTACAGTGGAAAGCGAACGCCGCCGCAAGCGCTTGAACAGAAAAATAATGTCAAGAAAATTCTCACGCGCGAAAAGCTGAGCGTTGAATTTAACGAAGAAGACAAATCCATTACGATTTCGACTCCTGGCAAACGCAAGTTTGTCCTTGATGACAAAGCTAAAAAAATCTCGGTGGAAGATGGCTCTGGCAATAAAGTTGAAATGTCTGATAGCGGCATCAAGATGGAATCGAAAAAGGATATCGCTATCGATACCAAAGGTAAGTTCAGCGTTTCTGCGGTGAGCGGAATCAATCTTGCGGTAAAGAGCGGGGATCTCAAGGGCGAAGGGCTGAATGTGGAATTTAATGGAAAGGTTGGTTTTACCGGTAAGGGTAACGCCAAGGCCGAAGTCTCAGCGTCTGGTCAGACGGTGATCAAGGGTGCCATGGTGATGATTAACTAGGAGGAATAATGCCACCAGCAGCAAGAATTACAGATATGCATACATGTCCAATGCAAACACCGGCGTTTCCTTCGCCGATTCCGCATGTGGGCGGTCCCGTTGTTGGGCCTGGGGCTCCAACCGTATTGATTGGCAAGCTCCCGGCTGCCGTTGTAGGCGATTCGTGCGTTTGCGTAGGCCCGCCTGATTCCATTATAAAAGGTTCTGCCACCGTGATGATTTGCGGAAAACCCGCAGCACGCATGGGCGATTCTACAGCGCATGGCGGCACGATTGTACTTGGCTGCCCGACAGTGATGATTGGAGGTTAGGGTGCTTGATACTTCTTTTTTAGGGCGTGGATGGTCGTTCCCGGTTTCGTTCTCTGGAAAAGGGGGCGCAAAAATGTCGGAATACGAAGACGATATTGCAGAAAGCCTGCGTATCATCTTGATGACATATCCCGGTGAACGTACGATGCAACCGGAATTTGGTTCGCGTTTGAGGGATTTTTGCTTTGAATCTTTTTCGTTACGCACCGAAACACTTATCAAGGGTGAAATTCGTAGAGCAATCCTTTTGAATGAGGCGCGTGTCGATGTCGAAGCGGTTGTCGTAGAACAGACCGAAAAAGTGGGCGTGTTGAGTATCAATGTTATTTATGTTGTGCGTTCTACGAATAGCCGTAGGAATTTGGTGTTCCCGTTCTACTTGAACGAAGCGACGGATGCGAGCGTTTAGTTGATGATTGAATAATAATGGCTGGTAGTTTTTTTCGAATTCAGGATGGATTGAGTCAGAGTGCTCGCGAGTCTAAAGAACTTGCGAAAGGATTCTACTCGATTGATTCAGTACCCCAAGAAGCTCTTCTTGGGATTATGAAAAATTATGCCAGAGAACATGGCTCGCCGCATTTCTTTGATCATGTCGATTTGGCTAAAGTCGTTGAAATGCTGAATGGCGAAGCCGATGGCAAAACGGATCCGGCTGTTGCTATTTACGCCGTTTGCGCAAAGCTTATGGGCCGCGTGCAGGGGGCGCTTAACCAATTCCCGGATAAGCGAATTGATTTTTATTACCGCAACGTTCTTGGCGAATCGAACCGCGAAGCCGATGGCGACCGTGCTTTTGTCACGTTTGATGTCGATAACGATGATGTTTCGTGTGTGCTCCCCAAGGGGACGCGCTTTAGCGCGGGCGAAAACAGCAAGGGCGAAAACGTCATATTCGAATCCGTTCACGATACGGATATAAATGATGTAAAGGTCGCGCGAATTCTCACGGTTTCTTGCGCAAAAGGCTATCCGATTACGCAGGCTGAAATCCCTGTGTACACGCCGAAAAATGCAAGCGGGCTTAAAATGACTCCGTACCCATTGTTTGGACTTACGCGTTCAAACGATTTGCCCGAAGGAACGGAATTTTCCAAGGTGGGTATCTGCTTTTCGAACCGCATTTTCTACATGTCTAGCGGCGTGCGAAATGTTAAAGTGAATGTCGTCTTTTCTGCAGCTTCGGTGCGCGATACCGTTGTCGAAAAGAAAGAGGGCAATGCGAGTGAATTCTCGGCGGCGTTTTCGAATGCATTTGCCGTTTCGGTGACTGCTCAAAACGGATGGCTTGACATTGATGATTATAAGCTGGGTTGCTGCAACCTCAGCTCCGAATGCCCTGAAAATCAAATGTCGCTAGAGTTTACGATTAAGGATACAGATCCGGCCATCGTCAATTACGATCCCGAAATTCACGGCGGCGATTATCACGCTAAAAATCCGGTGCTCCGCCTCTTGGTAAATCCGCGAAAGTCCGAAGCGCTTTGGTATTCGCTGATTAAGTTGCAGATTCAAAGCGTTCATGTCGAAGTGAATGTCTCGAAATGCCGCGATATCGTTGTTTCCAATGAATATGGCCCTGCATCGACTCTTTTGCCGGTGCAGATATTTGGCTCTGTTCCTAAAGTGGGTAGCGCCTTTATTGTCGGCTGCAAAGAAATTTGCGGAAAAAAACTGGAATCGTTTGGAGTTCGCGGCAAGTGGAGCGGGCTTCCGATTTGTAAGGATTTTTCAGAATGGTACGCGCAATACGATAACGCTCCGCATACATCTGATTTTGAAGTATCGTTGAGCGGGTTGTATGGCGGTATATGGATCCCGTCCGAAAAAACGGCTGTTACGTGCAAACTCTTTAACACCGAAAAAAATACCTTCTTTGGCTATGACCGCGGTGCTGCTGAAATTCCGACGGATTTCAATATTTCGTTCAATAGCATTGTCGGCTCGCGCGTGAGCGGCCTTGTCCCAGATGACGAAAACTTTATGTATTCGCCGATGATGAAGGATGGATTTTTCAAGATTCAGTTGATTTCTCCGTCCAAGGCTTTTATGCATGGTGAAATTTCACGCGCTATTTGCAATTCGTTCTTGTCGCAAATCCTCAAGAAAAAGAATGTGGACTATTTGCCGAATCAGCCCTATACGCCGAGCGTCGAAGATTTGTACGTCAATTACACTTCTTATGCCGACGTCTCGATGGTTTCGAAAGCGCATGATACCGATGGCGTTTTCTACTTGCATCCGTTTGGGTATAGCCGTAAGGAAGTCGTATTTATTCGAAATGGCGCTTTGTTCTTGGGGCTTACTTTTAAGGGCAAACCGAAAAAGGCGAATCTTTATTTTGTCATGAACCGCGACTCCGCTTTGCGTTCGAACGGTAAATATTACTGGGCCTACCTCGGACAGAATGGCTGGAAAAACTTGCCCGACGAAAATCGCTTGGCCGATTCAACAGCGAATTTTACATCTTCGGGAATCGTGACGCTTGACTTGCCGCAGGATATGGCCTGCAAAACGCATTTGATGCCGCAAGACATGTACTGGATACGCATCACGCCGCACAACGAAAGTTGGCGCGAATGTTCCAGACTCCTGACGATTTTCTCGCAATCTCTCGAAGTCAAGCGCATTAGCGGTTTTGAAGACGGAAGCATTTTGGAACATTGCAAACCGCAAACCATCAAGGAACTTTCGACAAGCATCAGCGGACTTTCGAGCGTTTACCAGTTCGAAGAATCGTTTGGCGGAAAGGCCCGTGAATCAGACCACAAGATGCGTGCTCGAGTCGCGGAATCGCTGTACCACAAGAACCGCAGCGTTTGCATCGAAGATTACGAGCGCATGATTTTAGAAGCGTTCCCGGAAGTCCACAAGGTAAAATGTTTCCCGCATGTGAAAATGAACGAGATTTCGAAGCGTTACGACTTTATGTGCCCAGGGTACATCTTGGTCGTGCCAGTTTCTTCGCTGTATTGCGATGGAAGCTTCCAGTGGGACCCATGCTTGAACGGTTCCGTTTTGCGTGATATCCGCGAGTTCTTGCAGAAAAAAGTGACAGGCCTTGCCAAGATTCGCGTTATCAATCCGTTCTTTGACAAATTGCAAGTCCGTTGCAATGTCAAGTTGCGTAGCCGTGGTGACGAAGGTAAAATCCTGTTGGATTTGAATGAAAAAATCAACCGCTATCTTTCGCCGTGGTTCCCGGAAGTTGGCGGGATAACCGAACATTTTGGCTGGTCGCTCCACAAGGAAAACCTCAAAGCGTATATCGAAAGCCTCGATTACATCGATCAAGTGGGCGACGACTTTACCATCATGAAAATTGTATCGACGGACGAGCAAAAGTACATGGTGAACCTCTTTGAAAATACGGACGATAAAGTTTTGCACGGTTCGTTCCCGTGGAGTACTTCGGTGCCTATGCGCAAACACTTTATTAACGATGTCAATTCGGGCGTCCCCTCGCGTGTAGATAATGTTAATAACGGATATGGTGGTCTTGAAATTGGTCAAACATTTATCATAAGGAAATCATGATGTCAGGACAGAATATGGAATATCTCAAGTTGAGCCGTAGAGAGCTGAAAGAGCGCTTTAAGGCTGGCCGCATGCCGACCGAAGAAGACTTCATGAGTCTTATTGACTCTTTGGTAAATTCCGTGGACGAAGGCTTTTACGTCGACGAAGAAAGCGGCTTGCAAGTCAAGCAGAAAAAAGACAGCGGTTGCTTGGCGAGCTTTTTCGTGAACCTCACCGAAACTAGGCCGCAGTGGCTCTTGAAACTTCGCAAGAACGTTGAAAAAGGCGAAAGTTCGTTGAATGTAAAAACGCCGGATATGAGTAGCGACGATTCTGGACTGACAATCGTTAGCCCGAATTTTGCGGACAGCGGAAAACCGAAAGTGCGTGTGGGCGTTGGTAAAGCCGCCCCCCGATGCGAACTGGATGTTGATGGCTTGATTGCATCTAAAGGCCGTGTTGGTGCCGAAAATCCGCAATTCGAAGTTCCTGCCGATGGCGAGTGGCATGATGTCACCGATGTTTTGACGGGCTGTCAGTGCTTTGAAATCGTAGCCGGTGTCGGTGGCAACGAAGGCGATGGCCGCTTTGCCCTGGCGCATGCGATTGCCGTGAACGTGTTCAATGAGCATCCGACCGTGAAAATCACGCAGTCGTATAGCGGTGGGCGAGGCTCTAAAATTGGTATCCGCTGGAGAAAATGCGAAAACAAGTACGAATATACGCTCCAAATGCGCGTTCGCCACAAGTTCGACAAAACGGGAAAAATTATGGTGCGCTATCACCTCACGAAGCTTTGGTATGATACGCAAATGATTGGATCTATTGTGAAATGAGTGATTTGAAATCCATAACGATATCTCGTCAAGAGGTGAGGCCGTTCGATTACGCCGCCATTCGCGAAGAAGCCATTGAGCTTGTTCAAAAGTTGAGCGGAAAAATTTGGACGGACTATAACGCCCACGATCCGGGCGTGACCATCTTGGAGCAGATAGTCTTTATGCTGACGGAACTCGGTTACAAGACGGGTTTCGATGTGGTGGACTACCTCGCGGATGCGAGCGGGTATATCGATTATGATTCGCAGGCGATGTACGCCCCTGCGTATGTGACGCTGCGTTTCCCGGTGACGCTAGAAGAATACTCTGCATTTTTCAAGAATCATCTTTATTGTGAAGACCCGAACACGCATTGGCGCTGCTACCCTGAAAAAGTAAACTTTGTAATTGAAGAAAATGGATTTTACAAAGTCGAAATTTTCATGTCGGGAACTGCAAACGATTGGATAAGCGGCTCGATTTTTACAATGTTCTGGCGGTTGTGGCGCCGGTGGCGCTGCATGGGGGACCACGTTTGTGATGCCCGCATCAAATGGCTTGGCGGGCGTGCAAAATTCGAGGAGTACATCGATAATCAAAATGATGTGGAAATGCCGCGCGGAATCCACCGCGATCTGACGGAATTTGTGCCTATCATAGAGCTTTTCCCGACGATTTATAGGGACGGGGAGAGTGTAGAACCGCTAAAGAAGTTCTTGGCGCCGATTGAATATGTCTTTAAAAAATTCTTGAGCCTGGTCGAAACATTTCCGCAGCTTTTTTCTGTGCGTAAAGTGGACCTCGATAAGATTTTGAAGAATCTGGAGCAGTACAACTGCGCGCTAGACCAAATGCTTGCCATGTATGGTGTGCATTTTCCGCGATTTAACTTTGTGGATCTTACAAAACTGACCCGTTGCAAAGTCCAGTTCTTGCGTGAACTCCCGAAACTTTTGCAGCACCGTTCAGGGAAGGCTTGGCGCCGCCGTGTTGAATTGATGCTTGGAATTCTCCATGATTCACACGATAAACTCAAAATATTCGATGTTGACGGTGTCTTTGCAAGTGAAAGACCTGGCCGCATACACGTCATTATCTTTAGCGAAGATAAAATGGATGAAAGTGATGCCGATGCGGTTGAACGTTTTGTCTGTAATGAAATCCCGGCGCATTTGCTCCCCGTGATTTATTGGGCCCCCAAAAATGAATGTCATGCATTTGCAAAACTTTATGTGGAGTGGATTAACAATGTCCCGATGAAGATTATTACATCACCGCAAGTGATGGATTGGCTTTCGTCTCATAAACAATGTATTTCTAAGAAGATTTGGCTATGAGTGAATCACAGAACATTATCGAAAATATGAGCTTGAATATAAACATCGGAGACAGATATTCTTCGGTTGTATCTGAGCGCAACCTTTACAGCTTTGCTCAAGGGACTTTGCTCAAAACGATCGATGAAGTTCTGAACGAAGTTGATATTGATGAAAATGTTGAAATTGATTTGCTTGCGTTAGATTTAAAGATCGATGGCGGAGCCAATCCCCTTGATGAAATTCTCAAATCTTTGCGCGAAGAGTTAAAATCAAAGTTGAAATCGTCGGCGCTCAAATCGCAAACGATTCCTGTGACGACTATGCTTGCGGATGTTTACCGCCAGCATTTGCCGATGGAAAAAACGAGTGGCCTTGAACATAGATTTGACGAACTTGCCGAACGCTGGAACGAAGAACACAAGGGCGAAAAGTTTAATCCGCTTAATTTCTCGGAATCGATTATCAAGATGATGCAGGCTGAAAATCCGAACATGGACATTCAGCAGATTGCCTGCGTGGTTTACCAGAGGATTGTGCAGGCGAAGAATGCGAAAAAGTCTAAGGATAATAAGTCTTCGCAAAATGAGCATGACATTGCAGATTCTTCTAAAATGTTGTATGAAACTGCGGATTCCGGCTTGGTATTGATTTCGGCTTATCTCCCGGTACTTTTCGATCGAATCGGTTGCGTTAAAAAAGGCGCGTTCGTCTCGGAAGATGCTAAAATGAAGGCTCTCTCGATTCTCAAGTTTGCCGCTTTTGGCCAGTATAAAGAGCCTCCGCGGAATGCCGCCGTGATGAACTTGCTTTGCGGATTGCCCGCAACCCCTGTGTTTGAGGTGGATGATCTTCCGAAAATTTCGGATGAAGAAAAAGCTACTGTCGATTCGCTCCTCACTGCGATTATTGCGAACTGGAAGGCCGTGGGGCACATGTCGCCGGATGGATTGCGCTCGACGTATTTGGTGCGACCGGGAACTATTGAAACAACGGGTGCTACGGACTTGCTTACCGTCGAAAACAAGACGTTTGACATCTTGCTCGATCGTTTGCCGTGGTCTTATTCTGTAATAAAATACCCTTGGATGGAAAAAGTCTTAAATGTTAAATGGAAATAAATGAACTTAGATTTGACAAAAGAAATCGAATGGTGCAAGGCGGTCGTTGACCTGCGTTTTTCGCAGTACTTTTCCGCCGACGACAGCGAAGAAAAAAAACTGCAAATCGAGATGGTGGAACCGCCCGAACTTAGTGACGATTCTCCGTACGGTCGCGTCGTTCAGGAATTTGATTTAGGCTTTTATGAGCGTCTCGTGATGGCGCTTGCCCTGATTCCGCACCTTTGCCCGCAGGCGCTCGATTCGTTCTTGTTGAACAACCGTACCCTTGGACGCCCCTACACGGAATTTGGCGGTTGGCACGGCAAGAGCCATTCCGGATTCTTGCCCACGTGCGAAACGGCCTTGTTCCTCCTCGCCGGGAACGATATCGCGAAACGCTTGCAAATGATGTCTCTGTTCGAGCATTCTTCGGTTCTTTTGGCACAGCGCATATTGGTGCTCGAATACGGCGAACCGGGAGAACCCGCAAATTCGGCGGCGCTCCGCGTTTCGTCGGAGTACCTGCAATACTTTACGACCGGCGTCCGCAACAAGCCAGACTTTAGCATGCATTTCCCGGCAAAACTCATCACGACCAACTTGCAATGGGAAGACCTCGTTTTGAGCGAAGAAACTCTTGACGACATCAACCAGCTTTTGGCATGGATTGAAAAAAGCGAAGTTGTGCTCGATGATTTTGGACTCCGCAAGAACCTCAAGCGCGGTTACAGGTCGCTCTTTTATGGCCCGCCTGGAACCGGCAAGACACTCACCGCGACGCTCATTGGCGCAAAAGTCGGCATGGACGTGTATCGCGTGGACTTGTCGCAAGTCATCTCGAAATACATCGGCGAAACAGAAAAGAACCTCTCGAACATCTTTGACCAAGCGGAACACCGCAACTGGATTCTCTTTTTCGACGAAGCGGATTCGCTCTTTGGGGCGCGTACGCAAACGAGCAACTCCAATGACCGTGCCGCGAACCAAGAAATCTCGTACCTGTTGCAACGCGTCGAAGATTTCCCGGGCATCGTGATTCTGGCGAGCAATCTCAAGTCGAACATTGACGAAGCCTTTTCGCGCCGTTTCCAGAACGCCATCTATTTTCCGCTCCCGGAAGCCGAGGAACGCATGAAACTTTGGTCTAACATCTTCTCGAAAAAAACTATACTTGAAGATGAAGTCAATTTAGACAGGTTTGCCGAAAAATATGAACTCGCGGGGGGAGCGCTTACAAACGTGGCACGTTATGCGGCACTTTGCGCTGCTCAGGAAAATCGTAGAAAGATTTGTAACGATGATATTATTCGAGCCTTGGCTAAGGAATTACACAAAGAAGGAAAAATACTATGAAAATAAAATTGCCCCTTATTGGCATTATCGCTTGCCTTCTCGCCGTCTTTTCGTTTGCGGAAAAAGATGCCAACACGTCGATGTCTTATTATCAAATAGTTTTGGATTCGAATCGTGTTCTGGCTGACTCGACATTACGTTCGTTGTTCAGCGATACCTCTTCTAGTGAATATAAAGCTCTAAAAAGTTTGGAGGGAATCGTTTTTCGTGATTCGGAATCTCTTTTGAACTATGGTTTTAATTCGTATGTTTCTCTTTCGAATATTTGTGCTGATACAGGGAGTGTCTCGAAAAAGAAAGGCAAAAGATCCAGCCATCGTTGCACAGATCGTTATTGGCAGAATACTCAGGATTCGCTCCGGGATACTTCGAAGTTCCCTAAATTAGTTGATGCTTTGATGGTTCGAAAAAATGACTTGGACACATCCGTTGCCGTTAAATGGGGCGGTAAAGATTGTGGCTGTAGCCATAAAGATGAACTTGACGGAGATGTGATTGGAATCTATCCGTTCTGGTATGCAAACGATTTGAAATGGGTTGATTTTGAAGGTATTACGCGGCTTGCCTATTATGGATTGAAAATCGATGACAAAGGAAAGCTTTTTATGCCTTTTGGAAATTTGGCTTTGCCGTATCTAGATAAAAATAAAAATTATGAATTTGTGAATAACGCTCATCGTCACTTTGTAAAGTTGGATTGGATTGTTTATAAGGACGATTGGAATGATTTGGATTCCTTGAATTCTTTTTTTGCAAGTCTTACCGAGGAAATAAATCAGTTATTAAATAAAAAGATTAACTCGCTTTGGCAGCGTGTTGTAAATGCATTCACCTTTTATGCAGATGAATATGAAAATCGTGGTGATGGCGTAATAATTTACTTTAAAAATTATCCAAAGACCGATATGGCTACGGATATCTTTAAATCATTTTTCTCCCAGTTGCAAGAAAAACTCATCCGTAAAAATAAGAATGTCCTAGTAAATATCATGATGGATCGTGCTGATTTGGCCGATGAAATGAAACGTCATAAAAAGTCTCAAGAAAATAGAGGTATTTATAGCTACGAAAATATTGCTGAGTTTTTCGCTCTTTCGGAAAATGGTAAGAGGATGAGCAAAAGGCAAGTCAAAAATGAATTGAAAAATCGTTTGTTCGTTGTTGTTGATGAACCGGTTTCGCGAGGAAAGCGATTTATTATGGATGGCTTGAATCAGCATTTGGATGGCGTTGATCGCCGTAAACTTTTGCAAGCAATTGTGCCCGTTCTTTGGCTTGATCGAATGCAATGGAACCAACTTCCTAAAGATGCAATGTATTATGTTGATTCGTATTATGGCATGGGTATTGCACCCTATGTTACGGATGTTAATGCCGCCGATACGACGTGTGACATTGATGGTAATCCGGGAGCCTGTATGATTCAGCATTTTGAAAATGACGAAGGAAAAAATGAACGACAGGGGAGTATTGCCATGTTTGTTTGTAAGCATCGCTGGCTGTTCCGCTTTATGAATGTTATTGCCTTTTTTGTGGCGGTTGCCGCTCTTGTCGGTTACTTTGTATCATACCGATTGGAAGATTATTTCAATAACCACTTGCTCTATTTATTGGGCATTGTCGTTGTTCCCTCGACAATCATGATGATTATCATTTCGAATTTCGATCCGGCTGTTTCTGCGATTAGCGGCATATTTGGAATGTTGCCCATCTTTATTTTGCTTTTGGTTATTGTTGCAATTCTTCTTTTGCAGGTCGAACGAAAAACGGACGTGCCCAAGAGATTTAAAAAATAAAATGTGGCTGTAAATGGAAAAATTTTAAAGAAGGAAACGTACTATGAAACTCAAATTTTCCCTTATAGGCATTATCATTTGCCTTCTCTCTGTCTTTTCGTTCGCTAAAAGCGAATCGATGAGTTACTACATGGTGTCGCCCGAAAAGGTAGCGGAGTACGTAAAGCTGGACTTACTCAAGGATACCGTCAAGGCGTTTGAAATCCTGGACAGGTACAGGGCTTGGTTTTTCGAAAGCCGTATCCAGATGTCCGAAATAATCCAGCAGGAACTCAATGAATTTCCGCAATTCAAGAAAATTGTGAATAACTTTGTCCAGTCGACATGGATATTGCGCGAAGATGAATCTATCGACAAAACGGGAATGATGAATTACCGCATTTGGCTTGGAGACCGTGGGCTCGATTCGCTCAAAAGGTATATCCGTAATGACTTGAAAGATGTCAACTATTCAAAGTCGGCAAACAAGTTCCTTGAAGATTTGCAAGGAATCGTTTTTGCGGATACGTTGCTTGCGCATTATTACGCCATGAGCCTCTTTGCGGCATCGGTGGGTGCCTGTAACGATTCCATAGTGAACCGTTATGTCAAAGATGGAAACCTTAAGTGGAGTGAAAATCAGATTAGGGAGCTGTTCGAACAGCGCAAAGTGAAACTTTCGGATTTTTCATGGAATACAGACAAAGAAAAAAAAGAAAAAAAAGGAAAAAAAGTTGATTCTGGTATTAAGAGAGTGATTAACTTCCTTAATGCGCATAACGGGCGTATCTGTAGCGATGGACGTTGGAAATTCGTGTCCCAGGGCCTCGAAACTCTTTATTCGCGCAGCCTTGCTGACCTCGTCGCATTGTCGATGGTCAAGCAGAACACCTTTGACGAAAAGGCTCCTGTAAACTGGAAAAGAAAAAAATGCGGATGCAGCCACAAAGATGAATTGAATGGGGAAGTGTTTGGAATTTATCCGTATTGGTTTGCGAACGATACGACCAAATGGGTTGATTTTGAAGGAGTGACTCGCATGGCCTATTACGGGTTGCACGCGACAGACGAGGGCGCACTTGAAATGCCTTCTGGCATGCTCGCCAAGGATTACCTGAACGATGAAAAAAATTATGAGTTCGTCAATGAAGCGCACCGCCACTTTGTAAAAATGGACTGGATTGTTGAAAAGAATGACTGGAATGAATTGACAACGCCCGAAGCTTTAAAAAGTTTCTTTGAAAACCTGATAAATGAAATCGATGAAATCTTGAACAAGAAAATCAGTTCGTCGTTTGAACGCTTTATGAACATGTTTTCGATATACGTTGACGAATCTGATTTCCGCGGTGACGGTGTGACGCTGTTCTTCAAGAACTATCCGAAAACGAAGGAAGCAACGCTTTTGTTCAATACGTTCTACAAGCAGCTGCAAACCAAACTCTCCGAAAAGAACCCGAACGTAATCGTGAACCTCATGATGCACCGTCTGGATTTGACGGAAAAAGATCACCATTATGAAGACCTTTCGCATGAAGATGATAATGGCATTTATAGCTTTGCGAATTTTGCAAAAATCGTGGTAAACTCCGAAAATAAACAACTTGTGAAGGATTCCGACCGCGGCAAGGACCTTAAGAACTACTTGCTCGTAGTGGTGGAGGAACCCGTCTCGCGAAGCAAGCGCCTCGTGGTGAGCCAATTGAACCAGCAGCTGAACGGCGTTGACAGACGCAACGTGCTCCATTCCGTCGTACCCATACTCTGGTTCGACAATAAGCAATGGAGCCAGTTGCGCGAAGACGCCATGTATTACAACGATACCTATTACGCCTTGGGCATTGCACCCTACGCGACCGATTTGCATGCGAGCGACTCGTGCCGCGTTTCGGGAAATCTCGGGATGTGCTTTATGCAGTACTTTGAAGTCGAAAACGGCAGCAGCGAACGCCAAAGCGCATTCTCGGCATTTGTCTGTACGCACCGTTGGCTGTTCCGCCTGCTGAACTTTATCGCGCTTGCCATTGCGGTAGGCTTGATTGTGGGCTACTTTGTGTCTTGCCGAGTGTCGGACTTTTTCAACCGCCATTTGGCATTATTGCTCTGTATAGTCGTGTTGCCGTTTGGCTTCACGATGGCGCTCCTTTTGAGCCTGGACCCCTCCGTATCGGGATTCGGATTCCTTGGCATGTCACCCGTTCTCGTTTTACTTGTAATAACCATCGTCATCATCCTGCATCAAGTCTACATCCACAACGATTTACCCAAACGCCGCAACCGCTAACCCATGAGGTTTGATTTGAAATCATTCGCATCACCGTCACCCAGACACCAGACATCGTCATCCTGAGCAACGCGAAGGAAGCGGGAACATCCCTGTGTCATCCTGAACCCCGTAGGGGTGAAGGATCCAGTGAAGTCTCGTAAATCCAGCAACATTTAACAAAACATAAGGAAACATCTCATGACCTCAACATACACTCAAAAATCCGATGCCCTCCAGCGCATGGCAAGTCACAACGCCGCAAGCATCATGGACTCCTCCGCGCAAGGCGCAAGCCTCCAGCGCAAAGCCGACATGATGGGTGGCACCGTCCAATGCGAATCCCTCGAAGATGAAGAATTGCCCGCCCAAGGCAAGTTCATCCAGCGCGAAGCCATCCCCGAAGAGGAAGAACTCGCGTAAGGAAACCTTCCGCCTAGCATGTCATCCCGGACTCAGTTCCGGGAACGTCAAACACGGATTGTTCCCGCCCGCCCACCCCCGAACCGCCTCCTCAAACGTCATCCTGACCTTGCACCGTCATCCTGAACCCCGTAGGGGTGAAGGATCCCGTTAAATCTTGACTTTGCTCCGTCATCCTAACCTTGCACCGTCATCCTGACACCGAAGGCGGAAGGATCCAGTTAAGTCTTGGTTATACGTAAAAAAGGAATCCCCATGTCCACCACATACGCACAACGTCAAACCACAGCGCAAAAGAAGGATGCCTCCTCAGCATCCTCGGTCCTTGACAATTCTTCTCAAAGCGAGTCCCTCCAGCGTAAGGCGGATATGGCCAACAACGCCACCCAGCGTGCAGAGGCCCCGCGACCGAACAACACGGGAATGCCAGACAACTTAAAATCTGGTATTGAGAGCCTTTCAGGATTCTCGATGGACGATGTGCGAGTGCATTACAACAGTTCTAAGCCCGCCACTGTGCAGGCTTTGGCATACACGCAGGGAACCGATATTCATGTTGCCCCCGGTCAAGAAAAACACCTCCCGCACGAAGCATGGCACGTCGCCCAGCAAATGGCTGGAAGGGTTTCGCCAACTACGAATATTAACGGAATGCCTGTCAATGACAATGCTGCGCTAGAGCATGAAGCCGATGTAATGGGGGAGAATGCTGTGGGGCAAAGAGTAGAAAAAGTTGATGTTAGCAACAGAAAATGCAATTATAATTCTGGCAACACATGTCAAATGCTTCGTGTTATAAATGCATATGCAAATCTTCAACCAAAAAATTTAGAAATAGCAAGTGAAATGAAAAAAAATACTGATGATCTTAGGAAAAAGTATGAAGACAAAGCGTATAGATTACTTGTGTTATATATGTCTATTAAAGACGATAGTCCTTTAAAAGCGTTTTTTCAATACAACTTAGCACGCTATGTACCACATTTAGATGCTTCTAGCGACTATCAAAGCATACGTGAAGAAATTAAAAAACGTATAAATGAAGAAGTTTTATCAACTGAAATGCCGTTTCTTGAAAAAAATGAGGATTTAGTGATAAATGGACATGGCAATGGAGTGTTTTTCGCTGGTTCTACAGCTGATAGTTTGGCAGAGAAAGTTCTACCTTTATTGCCAAATGGTTATTTTGGTGAAATATATTTAGAAGGATGTTGTTCAGGAAAAAAAAACGAAAATGGTGAAATGTTTATTGAAAAATTTTATGACTCTTTAATAGATAAAGGTGAAAAACAAGTTCCCCCAAAAGTATTAAACCCGTCAATAAAAGGAAATAAAGATTTATCAAGCCCCACTAGAAACGGTGTTTATGTGTTTGCCGGTGAAAAAATCAAATCTACTAAAGTTTCCCTCCTTAAAAATGGACTTTTTTGGTATTGTCGTGGAAAAACAGCCAAATCACATCTTACACCTAATCCTTTGTCGAAAAAAATTATGGTTCGTGTCCCTTGGGAATCTTTAGAGGTAAAGCCCCAAAATATACGTATGCTTCCGCTGAATGTTATCGCTCAACTTCCGCTAGATGTTATCGCTCAACTTCCGTTGGATGTCATCACACAACTTCCGCTGAATGTTATCGCTCAACTTCCGTTGGATGTCATCACACAACTTCCGCTGAATGTTATTGCACAACTTCGGCCAAATGTTATTGCTCAACTTTCGCCAGATGTTAGGAGTCGACTTCCGCAGTTTGATGAACTTCCTCCTTCATTGGATGCCATCGCACAACTTCCGCCAAATGAAATTGCTAAACTTCCGTTGGATGTCATCACACAACTTCCGTTGGATGTTATTGCTCAACTTCCGTTGAATGATATTGCTAAACTTCCATGGGAATTTTTACGATCTGATAAAGCTATAGAAAAATTAAAACCTTTATTAAAGCAAATTTTTTTGGGTAGAAAAGAAGAAAACGATAAATTTATAATTCCTTCAGAGTTTATAGACAGGATTCCTCCAGTTATTAGGACATTTTTTTTAGCTGAATTCTCAAATCCTGTTGATAAAGTAATAAAAGTTGATAAATCAGAATTTCATTCTATGTTAGAAAAACTTTCAAAATTATATATGGCACATTTATTACGTGAAGAACATATTAGAATGGTGCCATTGCCGAGTTCAACCGCATCAGGTCCATCAGAGTTACCAAATGTTAATATTGAAATTCCTATTCCGTTACATGTGATCAAATACATGAGAGACAATGAATTGGTTGAATATCTGAATTTTATTGAAAATTTGCCTGAAAAATTGCGTAAACAGATAGAAGATAGCTTATGTGAGATTGATTGTATGGGTATGGATGAGGATAAATTGTTGGCAGAATTAGGTGAGCCGGATGCTTCTTCGTCTGCATCCTCGGATTCAGAATCAGAGGCGTTGAATGCTTCTTCGTCCGCATCCCCGGATTCAGAATCAGAGGCGTTGAATGCTTCTTCGTCTGCATCCCTGGATTAAAACTTAAAATTAAAATTTGATCCAGTAATTTGACGATTTGAATTTAACGTATGACAAAATATCAAAAAAAAATTTGCATCAAGATCTATTGTCTTTCATGAAATTAATTTTATGTAATTGAAATTTTACAATTGCTGCTCGAATTCTGTTTTTTCTATATAGACTTTGGGATAAAATCATATGCTTAGGGGTGCTATATGAGTATTACATACGCACAAAAAAATAAAAACGCGGTACAGACGAAACGTGAAAGTTCCGTCTCAATTATTGATTCATCCTCACAAAGCGAATTCCTCCAGCGCAAAGCCGATATGGCGAATAACGCTACCCAGCGTGCAGAGGCCCCGCGACCGAATAACACGGGAATGCCGGATAATCTAAAAGCAGGTATCGAAAGCCTCTCCGGTTTTTCGATGGATGATGTGCGCGTGCATTACAACAGCTCTAAACCCGCTACCGTTCAGGCGCTTGCGTACACGCAAGGGACTGATATCCATGTTGCCCCTGGCCAAGAAAAACACCTTCCGCACGAAGCATGGCATGTTGCCCAGCAAATGGCAGGACGCGTATCGCCAACTACGAATATCAATGGAATGCCGGTGAATGACAACGGTTCGCTAGAACATGAAGCCGATGTGATGGGCGAGAAAGCTGTGACGCAGCGAATGAAAAATAATTACAATAGAACAATTTTAAGAAAAAAATCTTATTTGAAATATTTTGATACTATGCAAAAAATAAAAATAGGTACAAATAGAAAGACAACACTCCAAACACACGAAAAGTTAATTATAGAAAAAGGAAAAAATGTGTGGCGACTACGGAGCAAATTGTGTGACAAAGGTGTTGGTAAATATGTCTATGAAAAAGGACTCAATCGTAATGAACGGACTAAAATTGACAGTTTATCAGTAGAGTTTGGAAAAATCGAGTATGACTTTCTTATAAAATGTGCTCCCGTAGTTATTAAGGCGTTTAATGATGGGCTGTCTTGGAAGAGTTATGATGCTACATTCAAAATTTTGAATGAAGCAGAAGTAGTGTTGAATAAAATAGATGAATATCGTAAAGAATATTTAGATCTTATAAAAAAGGTGGAGACTGATTATCGGACTTATAAGCAAAATATTAAATCAATAACAGCCGCATGCAGCAATCCAATTAAACAATATAATCAATTATTACAGGTTCGTGGATTTAATAATCCAGGCGAACCTAAAGTAACTAGAACCAGCGCAATTATAAAAAATTATTTAACACAAACTACACCGAATCAGATTGGAATTTTTACAATTCAACTATCTGATTCTGCAGCGTATGCTTTTCATAAAACGATGGATTTCTATCCAACTTTTATATGGCATCTTCTGTAAATTAATGCAGAAAATTTAAGCCGACGTATGTTATCGCGCTTACGCAATATCACACATTTGAGAACGACAACTGAATCGTTCACTGCGCGACAACCTTGGATTTGGAGACTAGCAAGCAAATTGTTGATTCCTATAATTATACCATCGTTGAGTTGGCGAAGGTTCCTTTCGTTATCGGTAAAGACAGCCTTAGCAAATGGCTTTTCTTTTTCATCCTTTTCTAAACAAAAAACCGCATCAGTCCTTTCCTGGGCTGATGCGATTTTTTTATTCGTCTCTTTTATTCGATTGTTGTCGAGCAGGTTCTCCTGGGTCTGCCTCTCCGCAGTATGACGGCCTCAATCGATTTCGTCCCAGCAACTGGATACAAGGGTATCACTAGGAAGCCTTCATCGCCGGCTCGTGCAAGAATTCCCTTCGAGAATGTCTGCTTGCTCAAACCTTTATAAGTGTACTTTAACGTGTAGCTGACATCTTGATTGGTCGCATTCAGCCACGACACTTTGAGCATCAGGATCTCGGATGACTTCGTGCAACGGCAATTCTTCACGCGGCCGATATTCACACCATCGGCCTTGCGGAAGATATCAAGACGCACGTTCGCGCCCTGAATCATCGCCTTGATATGAGAAATCTTGCATGTATCATCTGCAACTTTCAGATACGTCATTGGCCTCACGGATTCATCCGCACCCACGGGGAAATGGCTACTCAGGTCAATTTCCCGAGTAAACTCGTATTCCTGATCACCCTGGTAATTCACAGCGGAATCGCCTAGCGCTTCGCCCAAGATAACCGTATTTTATCGACGGTTTTACCCATCTTGACGTTCGCCACCCACTTCTGCTTATGGGCGATTTCGCCAAATACGCTGGTGTTGTCGGGGACAAGCCAGAAAACGTGTTTTTTAGGCAAAAACTTGAAAAAATGTAAAATTATATACTCAGTAATCTTGAAAAGATGTATATTTAGCGTGTTGATAATCTTGAAAAGATGTTTTCGGAGGACTTGTGAAGCGCAAAATATACAGACAACTCCAGGAATGGAAGGCTCAAAACGGTAAATACGCTGTTTTGATAGAAGGTGCCAGACGTACCGGGAAAAGCTATATCGTCGAGGAATTCGCCCGTCAGGAATACGAATCCTACCTGCTTATCGATTTCAACAAGGCCGACAAGATTGTCTGGGAATGGTTCGACAATTATTTGAACGACCTGGATACCCTGTTCATGAACCTGCAAGTTCAATACGGGGTAAAGCTCACCCTTCGGAAATCGGTCATCATTTTTGATGAAGTTCAGCTATGCCCAAGAGCACGTTCGGCAATCAAGTACCTAGTTGCCGACGGTCGTTACGACTATATAGAAACAGGTTCCCTCATCAGCATCAAGAAAAATGTAAAGGACATTGTTATCCCTTCCGAAGAAATGAGCCTGCAGATGCACCCGATGGATTTCGAGGAATTCCTTTGGGCCATGGGTGACGATATGATGATGCCGTTTATCCGTGATTGCTTCGAAAAACGTCGCCCCTTGGGAGGGCTCCACCGCAAGGCGATGGATTATTTCCGCACCTACATGATTGTCGGGGGAATGCCGCAGGCCGTCCAGGCGTTCAAGGATTCAAAGGATTTTGATCAAGTTGATTTAACGAAACGCTCCATATTGAATTTGTACAAGAGCGACATCTCTAAATATGCCGATGGCCTAGAATACAAAGTGAAAAGCATCTTTGAACAGATTCCTGCAGAATTGCAGAAGCACGAAAAGAAATTCCGGCTGGCCTCGCTCGAAGAACATGCCGCCTACAGGGACTACGATGACGCCTTTTTCTGGCTTTCCGATTCCAAGGTCGCGAACATTTGCTACGGAAGTACGGCTCCAAACATCGGACTTCGCTTGAACATGGAACGAAACACGCTAAAATGCTACATGGCCGACACCGGCCTCCTAATCAGCATGGCGTTTGACGAAAAAGGTCGTGTACCCAATGAAATTTATCAGAAATTGCTGCATAACAAACTGGAGATTAACGAAGGAATGCTTGTCGAAAATATCGTGGCACAGATGCTTGCCGCCGCCGGGCATAACCTCTATTTCTACAGTAACTCCAGCCGCGAAAATGCCGATGAACGGATGGAAATCGACTTTTTGATTTCAAAAGGTAAAATCACTTCAAGGCACAATATTTCACCCATTGAGGTTAAGTCTTCAACGCGTTACACACTAAATTCCTTGCGAAAATGCATTGCGAAGTTCGCTGCGCATCTTGCCACGCCCTATGTGTTGCATGGAGCCGACTTGCAAGAAAAGGATGACGTCGTCTTTTTGCCGTTATACATGACGGGGCTTTTGTAGGGGCTAGTAAAAGCTCGCCTCATCCACTTCTTGAACGCAATCTTGCGTCTAGACGGCGACCAGAAAATCGTTCATGTAGAACTGCTCAAGCCGACGGTGCGTTTGGCAACTCCTGCCAAGAAACCTAAAATCATCCGTACCTCATGCCGAAGGTGTATTCCATTTGGATTTTATTTGCCCTGAAGGCTGGGTTGTGCCTGGTATAAGGGCTTATGAGGATTTGGTAAAGGCTCTTGGTAATGACTATGGTAAATTAAAATCTGAAACTGGTTGGAAAGATGATAAAGGAAATGATGTCAGTTTCTCCAATGAATCCGGTTTTAGCGCTTTGCCTGTTGGCTATTTGTATTATTATAGAGATAAATACGAACTCCGATTCGATGGCGTGATTGCATTGTTTATGTCTACCGATAACAAGGCTTATGGTATTTATGTTATCAATTTTTATTATGATGAAGATGGGACTAGTCATTCTAATAACGGTTCTCGATACGTTTCTGATGCTCTTTATCTCTCTGTCCGCTGCATTATGATAGAGAACAACGACTAATTAAACTCTATTCAACCTTGAAAACGACCGTCCCGAAAAGGCCGGCCGTTTTTTTTACACAGTCATTGTCTCACTTAGAGACTACTTTAGTTTCCGCAGGCGGTCACGCTTCCGGGTGTCGGGGCGCTTGTGCACCAAGAAGCCGCTTCATCGCGCTTGTCCCAAAGCCCGATGTTCAACTGCGAACTCTTGGGAACGGTTGCCGAAGACGATGCTGTAGAAATCGGCGACACGTGGAGCGAATCGGCCTTGCCGTAATAGAGCGAGTCGAGAACAGTCCCGTTGCACTGCAACACGAGCGAACCGCTGGTTTTCCCGAAGGCGGGCATGGTTTCGACATACTTGTAGATGCCTGCAGTGTTGACGCCTTCGCGGTTCCCGACGACAAGCGCTTTGTTGGGTGGCAGGTTGAGCGTCGCGATTTCGGCGGAGCCGCTCACGTTCGAGGTCTTTCCGAAGGTGCACTTGTCCAAAATGAGCGTGTCCGTGCTGCCGTTGTAGAACTCCACGAAGCTGTACTGCGTAGAATCCTTGGCGTTAGGCCACACGAAAAATTCGCTCACGACGATGTCGTTTACTGCGGGACTGCGCTTCATGGCCGGCAGCTTGAGCGAAACTTGTACGTTCACGTCTTTTGCAAGTTCTATGGCGAGTGCGATCTTGCTGCGGAGCGATTCGATTTGGAAATTCGGGATGGGCGAGTCCTCGTCGAGCGTAAAGTCGTCTTCCAGGCTGAACAAGGCCTTTCCGCTTGCGTCCTGCATCGATATCGTGATGTGGTAGTCGCGGCCCAGCTGAAGGTCGTCGCTTGTGAACGTCACGTTCTCGGCGTCAAATTCCATGGGGTAGGTGAACGTTTCGCCTTCGCTCGTGAGTTTCATTTCGCCTTTCTTGATTCCTGCGGGGTTTCCGAAGCCTATGGGTATCTTCACGTAGACGAACCCGACAAGCGCATGCAGCGGAATTTTCAGGTTCACGGCGGTTCCTGCTTCGACGGCGGTCGTGACTTCGCCTTGCTGCATCAACGCCCCGTTTGCATAGAGCTTTGCCTTGAACGACCATTCTTCACCCGGGAAAAGGTCTAGGTTGAACGATTTGTTCTCGGCGGAATGCACAAGGTGGAGCGTGTCCGGCCCGTAGCAGTCCAGCACAATGCTGTCGAGCAGCGGTGTGTCGGCAAATTCCAGGTTGAGCGCCACGTTGGCTTGTTCGCCAATCTGGATGGATGCTTCTGGGGAACCCGCCTGTGAATCGCTGGAGCAGTTCCAAAGGCAAAGTGATGCGAGAGCGGTGACTGCGCTGAGGCAGACGTGTTTCTTGATTGTAGGACTCATAATACCTCCTGGTTATAGTTTGGGGTCCTACTTTACTTAAACACGCTTTTTTCAGGCTTTTGTCCGGGACTTTTTTGAAAATTTTTATTTACGGCATCGCTTGTAATGCTCGATTTTTCACTGCTGGGGCTCGAACTTTGCCGTAATGCCTGCATTCCGCGATAACGGCCTGCTTCGTGTCGCCTTGTTAAAGATGCAACTTGCTTTTTCCGTTCTCGATGCGGTTGCCTTGGAGCTTGGCGGCGCACGCCTTGTCTTGCCGGAGAATCTTCACGAGCGCGCTTGGGCTCAGTCCGAACGCCGTCGCTGCGGCTTTCGTATCGCCGTTCTTTTGCGCCATGATGTCGAACACGTGGGCGACAAACAGCGGAAACTGCGGATTGCTCGGCTGGATATGCCCGTTGCTGCCCGGGAATCTCATTTCGACATCGGGGGGCGTTTCGCGGACATTCAGCGCCAGTGCCATTTGCATGCGGTGCAATGCGTGAATTTTGTTTTCTTTCGCGCTCCTGCTTTCGGAAGACTTTATTTCTAAATTATATTGTGGTAAGGTCAGATGGACGCCGGTATTGGTCTTGTTCCTGTGCTGACCGCCGGGGCCGCTGCCTTGATACCCTTTCAGGGAACAGGCCCGCAAAAGTTCGTCGAGGTTCATTTTCAGGTAGGTGTCGCGATGCATGTTCTGAAAAATAAAATAGTTCTTGCGTTGTTGTTGAGCGTATTGGCGTTTATGGCTGCTTGTGCCGGTTCTTCCAAGGATTCCGGCAATACTGACGAATCTGTCGAAACGGCCGCTGTCCGCGATGCAAAGTTCAAGGCTCAAGAAGCGGACAAACTCACGATGCTCGAAAGCATGTACGAACAGTTCAAGTCTTCTGTCAGGGACCATGCCCCGTCCGATGTGCTGCTGGATTTCTTGACGGATCCGTCGGAACCTTGGCTCGACGAACTCGAACGCCACGCGAAGACTTACGATGCGGCCGCGATAGATACATGTCAGTTCTACGAGGCGTACGCTATCATTTTGTATAGGCTTTTCGAACGCGAACACCTTTGGGAAGTCTCGGATTACCGCATGCTCTATTTGCTTTTGTACAGTAGCGGATACTTGGACTTGGTCGATCGCGTGAACATGGGTCCGTTCGAAATCAAGAACGACCGCGGGAGTGTCGGCCTTGCCTCCAGCCCGAAAGTTCCGATTATGTTGTTTGTTTGGGACGATACGAAGTGGAAACTGGACCTCGTGGAGACGTTGCCGCTTATCACGAAGGGCATCGAGGCTACGGCTGCGAAAAAAAGCTGGACGGACGCGAAACTCGCCCTTTACTGGCTCGACAAGAAATACCACATGCAATACACCCGTTTGGATGAATCGCTCTTTGAACCTATTGGTTTTTAAGGGGTTTCGTAGTCCTAGAATCAAGGTATAGAGTTTATGCGTAATTTTTTTGCGTTTTGCGCGCTTGTTCTTGCATTTTCAGTAATCTCTTCTGCGGCTCCCGCGTCATCGGGGGCGGTAAAAAATGCTTCTTCGACTAAAATTTATGGAGCCATCGAAGCGAAAGAGGGCTTTGTCGGCGGGCGTCTTTTTGACGTTCTCGATTCTGTCGGTGGCTCGGGAACGTGGATGGAATGGGACGTGAACGGCGTTCGCGATCCGTCCGTGATGAAAGTCTTGGACCCGCTCTTGAATTCATCGAACAAGCCGAAGATGATCTGGGCGATTACCGAACGCGAAAAGCCTTTGCTATCGGTGCTTTTGCCGAAGGGCATGGGCGAAGTCATCGTATTTTACGAACTGGGTTCGCTTGATGCCAAGCCGGTACAGCTGAAGCTGAACAAAGTCCTTACGCCCGATGTCGTGTTCAGGGATTATAGACAAGTTTCTGAAACGGAATTCGTTCACCTGGACCGTCCGAACTTGAAAATTTTTGCATCGGACAAGTTAATCCGGTTCACTTACGACAATCCCGACAAGACTCCGCTCCGTTACGATCCGGATTTCGCCAAAAAGACCATTGTCGATAAACGTGCCGAAGTGAACGACTATCTGGGATTCCTGAAGTACGAATATTCCATGATGCTCCGAGCGTTTGTCCAATCGACCCGTGGTATTTTCAACTGGCAGCCGTGGCACTGGTACATGGACAAATGGAATTCCAAGTTCATGATTACGCCCAAGGAAATCGAGATGATTCTTTCGAAAGGAATCCGTCCTGACTACATTACGGTATTCAAGGCCAAGGCCTCGGGGGGGGAAGTGGTTGAAATGCGAACAACCGGTAATGGGTTCCTTGAAATGGTCGTTACAAGACCCTAGTCTCCCATTTGATGGTTGATAGTTTTCTATTTTAGAATTCGTGAAATCTATCATCAAAAAATTCCAGATTCTTCTGGTTGCCTGTGCAACCGTATCGAGCTTGGCGTCTTCCGTCGTGGAAGATTCCAAGAAACATTTTATCTTGGACGACGAAGTTTTCGATTCCGCTACGGAACGTTGCGAAGACGGCCAGGGAATGCGATTTGTCCCCGAGAACGCGTTCTATGGGGATTCCAATGCGGTGCCTTTCCGTTATTACCGCGTGGCGCTTCCGTCGAACGCAAAGCCTTCTGTTGCGGTGACGGACAGTAAACTTGTTCCGCTAGGCGCTCCGCTTTGCAGTTCCGTCCCGGCGAAGTTCTCCCCGGTTATAGTATCCGCACCGTACTTTAAGGACAACCTTTGGATGGCGGATGTGCAGGTCCCGCTTTACGTGAAGAGCGGTAATTCCGTTTCCCTCCGCAAAAATTTTCGTTTGAAAGTGGATTTTGCGACAGCGCCGTCGAATGGCCGGAATCCCGGTGCACGTGCGCTCATGCTCGTGGCAAACCCGAAAGCGGCATCTCAGTTTGGCGCTTTTAACGGTCGTAAAGCCTTGCGTCGCGAAGCCGGTTCCGAAATCGACGGAATCGTTCAGCTGACCCAGTTTATCGTAGGGGATAAGGGGAAGTCGTCCATGGCCTCGTTCCGCGAAGACGGCTTGTACGCTGTCGGCTTTGAGGCTATTCGTGCTGCGGTGACCAAGGCTGGGCGTAAAAGAAGCGACGTGGACGCCATTCCAATCGAAAAGCTTTGCCTCTATGGCGCCTCTCCGGATACGCTCCCCGACATAGCTCCTGGTGCCGCCCTGAGAAATCCCAACCAAATTTTTGAACTGCCCATCAGAGTTTATGACCGCAATTCCAATAATATTTTTGACGATGGCGACTCCGTTTATTTTGTAGGCTACGGAAACACATTCTGGAAGCGGATTGATTCGGAACCCGTCGAATCGTCGCGGGCGAACATGGCGTATTTCCATTCGTATTCGCCCTACTCTTTCTACCAGTACTTTATTTTCGGTTATAAGGAGGTTGGCAAGGGGCTCCGCATGGAAACTCTTTCTCAGCCGAAAACGGCGCCGAAGGACATCGACTGGTTTAGGTATGTCCGTGTCGAAAAAGACGAGATGCTACAGGACTCGTATCACGGAAAGTCGCTGGACTGGGATAAGGCTACGGGCAAGGAGTGGTTTTGGAAGTGGCATGGCCGTTCGGATACGACGGTTGTTCCTGAAGAGGAATTGGCTTCGTCATCAACGGCGGAACTGCCGGGCCTTGTTCCTCTCGGTAAAGGCTATGTGGCGTTTTCGTTCTTCCCGTACCGTTCGCTTTCATATTCGGCCTCGGATCCAAAAGGAGTCGATCAGGAAGGCGATAACTGGTTTTCCCAGCGGAGTTATGCTGAAAGGATGCTGTACATCACCTTTAGCATAAACGTGAACGGCGAAAAGCACTCTCAATTCGAAGCGGCTCTTTTGCCCGGTGGTAACTTTGGTTTTCAGGTCAAGTCGCTCCAAAAGACGGGCAACAAATACGAGTTGACTATGCTTCCGAACCAAAAGCAGTACGATCGTTTTGACGGTTATTCCGTGGCGTACCAGTGGGATCCTTCGTCTGTTTCCGTGGATTCGTCGGAATGGCTCTTGCCCGGTTTTGCGACTGGTGTCATCCGCATTCCGGTGAAAAATGGCGATGATGTCCGCTTGATGAAGTTCCGGAACTTGAGGCCTATAGGGCTTTTGAACGTTGCCAATGGGTTTGCTGTAGACAGTATCGGTGCCGATGAAGATGTGCGTTACATGGTTTACCGCGAAAAGGACCGTCGCAAGGCTATTAGCTTGGAAGGCATTCCTTTGCCATCGGAAAATGTTGTGCAGAAGCTGGCGCAGATTTCATCGAAGACGGAATACCTGATTGTCACTCCCGAAGAATTCCTTGCGCCGGCGGAATCCTTGGCGGTGTTCCGTTCAAGCGAATCCTCTGCAAGCCCGTTGGTGACTTCAGTTGTCGCAGCCGAAAATATTTATAGGCACTATACGGGTGGAGCTCCATCGCCGATTGCTATCAGAAACTTTATCGCTTACGCAAGGAGCGTTTGCCCTGACCTGCGCTTTGTCCTTTTGGGTGGCGCCGGACATTACGATTATCGCGGATTCAGTTCAAGACTCGGCAAGAACTATATGCCGCCGTTCGAAAAGGAATCGGCGGTGACGGAAGATTTCTTTGCGGTTCTCGATTCCGGTGAAATTGTCCGTAATGGCGCCGGTTACGATGTTGACCTTGCGGTTGGCCGTTTGCCGGTGGCTTCGGCCTTGGAATTCCTCAACTATGTGGAAAAGGCGAAGGATTACGATCAAATTGGAACATTCAATCATGGAGAATGGAAATCGACGTTGTTGCTTGCTGCCGATGACGCCCGCAACGGAATTGAAGCGGACTTGACTGAACACACGCTACATCAGGAAATGCTAGCTAGAACTATCGACAGTATTTCGGAGTCTCTTGGATTCCGATGGAACATGAAAAAGATTTACCTCTTGGATTACGAATACGATGCTGCCGGGCAAAAGCAGGAAGCTATCAACGACTTCTTGAATGTTTTGAATCAGGGTGCCTTGATGACGTTGTATTTTGGTCACGGTTCCAAAGTAGCTTGGACTGCTGAAGGGCTTCTGAAGTCTTCGTACATTTCAAGACTTTCCAATAGAAAACTTTATACCATATTGAATTCATTCTCATGTACGGTAGGGCGCTTTGACGAAGGTACCAGCAGGTCTTTGTCCGAAACGTTTGTCCTTGAACCCGAAGCGGGTGCTATTGCCGCTATCGGCGCTGCTCGTGAAACGTATGCGGATAAGAACCAAGTCTTTGCCAAGAATTTCATCAGCCGTGCGTTGCTCGAAAACGGTAATTTCATCGGGGTTGCCTATATGCAGGCAAAGGACAACATCGTCAAGGACGCGGCTAACACGATTCTCATGGAACGAGGATCGACAGTTTACAACACTGAACATTATGTACTGCTTGGCGAACCTGTAATTCGCATGCCTTACGCAAATTACAAGATTTCCATGGATTCGCCGGTGGATTCCGTCCAGGCATTGGACAAGATGAAGTTGTCCGGAACCGTGTCCGGGCTTTCGTCTGGAAAAATTGCGTTGACGTTGAGGGAAGGCCGTTTCAATAAGCGCCTTTCGTTACAGAATGGTTCGGACAAAAAGGTCAATGTCCCTTATGACGGTCCGCTCATTTATTCCGAAGAAATTCCTATCGTCAATGGTCGCTTTGAAACGGAATTCGTGACTCCGAAGAAAATGAATATTGGAGATACTCTCGCGGAACTCCGCGGTTGGGCATTCTCGTCTAACGATGTCGCCATCGGTCGCTATCTCGAGAAAAATATCAGAGTTTCTGGAGTTTCGAATTATGCGGATTCTCTGAACGACAAGACTCCGCCTTCCATCCGTATCCAGTCGTGCTATGCGGGGGCGACATCTTCTTTTGCTGACAATCAGTTCGTCAAAATGCAGACGCCTGCATGTTTGCAGGTCGTTGTCGAAGACGAAACTGCGCTCGATTTCCGCGAACAGGCCGATGAAGGCATCTCGTTCGAAATGGTTGGACTGGAGGATCCTTACCATCCGGCTCCCTTCTTGGAACAGTCTTCCAAACGTGCTGTCGCTCGCAAGTCGTTGACAAGTGAATCGTATCCGCCGGGAATTTATTCGTTCAAGGTCCGCGCGATGGACGTTCTCGGAAATGTTTCAACAAAGCAGGTGAACGTTCAAATTACGGATGCCATGCAGACCGGACTTTCGGACGTGTTCAACATTCCGAATCCGATGGGCAAGCAGGGCACGACCTTCTATTTCAAGAACCTGGCGACCGGTATGGATTCGAAGGTGACGATTTTCATCTACAATCAGCACGGCCGACTCGTCAAGGTCCTGAAGGATGCCAAGTCCGGCGTGACTCACTGGAACGGCAAGGACAATTACGGACGCTTGTTGGCCAACGGCTTGTATCACTACGTTGTTCGTAGCGAAGTTTCCGAGACCGGAAAATCAAAGACGAAAACTTGGACTAAAAAACAAAAATTGTTGATATCGAGGTAAATAAATGGAATTACGCGAAAAACCGGGGAAGGTTCAGAAACTTTTGGAACTTTCTCTCCGTTTTAGGCTGATATTTGTTCTTTTGATGGTGGGCTTTGCCGTGGCTTTTTTGGCAACCGGCTGGCAACAGATGGGTTCGCTTCCGTTGGGCGCTTCCGAAGCTCTTGGCATGTGGGTCGCCGGATTTACGAATGTCGTTTCTGCTTGGAATTCCGCGCAATACATTAGCGTGGCTGCGCTTTCGATGATCGTTCTTTATTTTGTTTTTGGCGGTGTGCGTGGCGGCCTTGCGGGCTTGTTCTCTCTGCTAGCCTTTGTTGGTGCGCTTTTTGCGCTGGGCGGCGATGAGGACATGCTTGTCATTTTCTTTGCCGTGTTTGCGGGCGTGTCGCTCCTGTTCTTGTTTTGCGTAAAATGGAGCGTCGCCTGCGCGCTGTTCCCGTTTGCGCTCTCGTGGATGCTGCTGACCGGATTTTTAGGATGGTTCCCTATGATGATAGGCAAGGCCTGGCTCATGTGGGCGGTTCTCAGCACGCTTGCTTTTTCTGGCGTTATGGCTCTTGCGCTAGTGGCGGGGAAGGAACTGGGTGAAGGTTCTCCGCAGGCAGGGGCGCTTGTGAAGGCTGGCAAGAAGATGCTGGCTCCTGTGATGATTTCTTCGCTGCTTGCGCTTTCGGCACTCGTGGTCGATATGGGCGGTGCCGTAGATGAGAAAAAAATAGGGAGTGCCGCAATTCTTTGGGTTGCCTTTAACGTATGGTTTTTCGGCTTTACTTTTGGGACGCTTTCGTTTGCCCCGTGGGAACGTCTCCGCGCAGGATCCCGCCGTGTCAAAATGAGCGAAAAAAAGAAAAAGACCCCCGCAAAGAAAAAGAAGTAGAAAGAACGTTAACGAAAAAGCCGAATGAGTTTTCTCATTCGGCTTTTTCGTTGTCATTCTGAGGGGCAATGCCCCGATAGAATCCACTATTCCCATTGCGACTGCGCTTCGCTCGTCGCATGCTTACTGACGCTTACGCCTACGGCTTCAGCGTCTGCTTGTTCGCCTCGGTCATAAAAATGAGCAAGCTCATTTTTGCGACACTCGGCTCCGCGCTACTCCCACGGCGCTTTCACTTTGTTCAAGCGCGTGTTCGCGCGCCTCGGCTATGAAAACATGCGAGCATGTTTTCGCAGCACTCGGCTTACTCCCACTCGATGGTTCCGGGCGGCTTGTGGGTCACGTCGTACCACAGGCTACCTGCGCCTTCGGCTTCGAACTTGCGCCAGAGACCGGCTAGCAATCCCTGATCGATTTCGGCGAAGTTTGCGGTCATGGCTTCGGTGGAGTTTACCGGGCGCATCACGATGCAGGGCAAGGCTCTCGTGCGGAGCGGAACGAGCACGACTGGCATCTGCCAAATCTTTTCGTACAAGTCGTTGGCCTGCAAGAATTCAGTGCAGATGTTGTCGAACTTGCGGAGCGTATCGAAATTTTCGCGGGTGGCGAACTGTTCGACAAGCTTCGGATCTTCGTCGGCGACGCTGCCAATCTGGTAGATGACGCGGTTGATTGCCTTGAAGCGGTTGGCGAGTTCGGTAGAGAACTTTTCGCAATCTTTCCAGGAGAGGCCAGGAGTGGTGATGAGGAACGGCTGTGCGTAAGTACGGCCATCGCCCTGCACGCCCACGCTCTTGATGGGGAGCAGGCGTCCTGCAATGTTGTTCGCCTTCAGATAGTCGGCGAGGGATTGGCCCGACGTATCGCGAACGTCTTCGAACTTCACCATGTCATTGGCGAGAACGCCGTCGCTGCAGAGCAGGCGAACGCCGAGGCCCGGACCCGGGAACGGGTGGCGCCACACGAGGCTGTGCGGAATGCCGAGTTCTTCGCCCAATGCACGGACTTCGTCCTTGTACAGGTCGGCAAGCGGTTCCAATACGAGGCCCTTTTCCATCAGGTCCAAAACTTCTTGCACGCGGTTGTGGTGCGTCTTGATCTTGTCGGCGTTCTTGGTGCCGCCGCTTTCGATGGTGTCGGGGTAGATGGTGCCCTGTGCCATCATCCACTGGTTCGGATCGAGGTTGAGCTTCGCCATTTCCTCGTCCTTCACTGTCAGGAATTCCTTACCGATAATGCCGCGCTTGGTTTCGGGAGCGGTCACGCCCTTGAGCTTCGCAAGGAAGTGTTCGCTGGCGTCGCGGACCTTCAAGTTGTTCATGCCTTCCTTCGTGAGGAAGTCCATAATCTTCTGGGATTCGCCGAGGCGCATCATGCCGTTGTCCACGTGCAGGCCCAAGACCTTTTCCGGTCCGAGCACGCGGTTCAAAAGCACGAATGCCACGGTGGAGTCCACGCCGCCACTCACGAGCAGGAAGACCTTGCGGTCCTTGACCTGGTCCTTGATTCTCTGCGTGATAAGCGGCAGGTAGCTCTTCATGTTCCAGGTCTTCTTCGCGCCCGTGAAGTCGATGAAGTTTTCGAGCAACTTCATGCCGAACTTGCTGTGGGTGACTTCGGGGTGGAACTGGATACCGAAAATCTGGCGTTCAGGCTTGTCGCTGTCGAAGGCGACGGCGGCGATTTCGCAGTCCTTGGTGCTGGCCACGATCTTGTAGCCCTCGGGGAGCTTGGTGACCTGGTCGCCGTGGCTCATCCACATCGGGGAGGCCTTCGGGAGGTCCTTCAAAATCGGGCACTTTTCGTCGCCCACGATGAGGTCGGCAATGCCGTATTCCTTGACCTTGCCCGGTTCCACGTGACCGCCCAACTGCTGGGCGATGAGCTGGTGACCGTAGCAGATGCCGAGCTTCGGCACCGGAAGGTTCAAGATTTCGGGATTGTATTCCGGAGCGTCGGCCGCGTACACGCTGGAGGGGCCGCCACTGTAGATGATTCCCTTCACGCCTTCGAGTTCGCTGACGGGAGCGGCGGGGGAGTGGATTTCGGTAAACACGCCCAAGCGGCGCACGCGGTTCGCGATCAGGTGGGCGTATTGCCCGCCAAAGTCCAAAACTGCAATAGTATCGACGTTTTTCATACGGACCAAAAATAGAAATTTTACTCGGCGACGCTAAATTCGCGCGCAAGTTCAATCAAGGTCTGCACGCCGAAGCCGGTGGCACCGTATTCGGTGTACTTCCACTTTTTATCGACAAAGGCGGTTCCTGCGATGTCCAAGTGCGCCCAGGCGGTGTTTTCCGGCACGAATTCTTGCAAGAAAAGGGCCGCGGAGATGGCTCCCGCGTCGCTTCCCGTGTTCTTGAGATCGGCGAACTTGTCCTTGAGCGCGTCGGCGTATTCTTCTTCGAGAGGCATGCTCCAGAACTTTTCGCAGCAGGCTTCGCCGCAGTTGATGACCTTGAGTCCGAGGTCGTCGTCGTTGCTGAAGAACCCGGCGACGGCGTAGCCGAGGGCGCGGACCATGGCGCCCGTGAGGGTGGCGAGGTCCACGATGTGCGTTGCTCCGATTTCACCTGCTTCGGCAAGTCCGTCGGAGAGAACCAGGCGGCCTTCGGCGTCTGTGTTGTCGACCATGACGGTCTTGCCGTTCTTGGCCTTGAAAATGTCGCCCGGCAGCACTGACTTGTTGCCGATGGCGTTTTCGGCAAGGCAGCAGACAGCGCTTACGTGGATCGGGAGCTTGAGTGTTGCGATGGCCTGGATGGCGGCAAGTGCGGTGGCCGCACCGCTCATGTCGCTGATCATTTCGGGCATGGACTTGGGCGGTTTCAGACAAAGTCCGCCGGTGTCGAACGTGAGGCCCTTGCCGACGATGACGAGGTGGTCCTTGGATGTGCGCTTGGCGGGCTTGTAGTCGAGCGTAATCATGTAGGGCTCGCGGGAGCTGCCCTTGCCCACGGTCACGTGGCCCATGAAGCCTTCTTTTTCGAGTTGCTTCATGTCGCGCACCTTGATGGAAAGCCCCGGCGTGTACTTGGCAATCGTCTTTGCGTTCTCGACGAATTCGGCGGGGTAGAGGTCGGCGGCGCAGGTGTTGATGAGGTTCTTCGCGAGGGTCACTGCCTTCTGTTCGATGGCGACTTCTTCGGCAATTTTCTTGAACGCGGCAATGTGTTCACCGGCGACGATTTCGTAGGTGACCTGGAAATTCGGCTTTTGCTTGCTCTTGTAAGCGTCGAACTTGTAGTTCGCGTAATGCAAACCGTGGACGATGGCCTTGAACTGTTCATCGGCGGCGTCGGCGAGGAAGAGGCTCACGCAGGCAATCTGCTTTTTCATGGCGCGTCCGGCGAGGCGGTAGGCGGCCATGCGCAGGTGGTCGAGGTTCGAGAGCCCGCGTTCCTTGGCGGCGTCGACAAACAAGGTGTTGTCCCCGTCGATTTCCAGGAGTTCAAGGTCTTCGAAAGGGCCGTCTTTCATGCCTTCGAGGACGGATTCCACCTGGGCGCTGCCGGCTTCGGTAAGCACTTTGGAAAATTGGACGGACTGTTTGACAAAAAATAGGGCATAGGCATTGGCCTTGCCCGAAGCGGTATTTACGATATTTATTTTCATACGCCACTAATCTAGCATTTTATTATCGACTTGCTTGTATTTTGTACTGGTCTAGTCCCGATAAAAAATCTATAATATTATATGATTACATTGGAGGATTTATTATGAATCTGAAATACGCTGGAATTTTAACTGCATTTGCTGTTTCTGCTGTCATGGCCCAGGATGCGACTCCTGTTGCGACAGCTCCTACTGCGCCCTCTGCTCCTGTCTCTGCTGTAGAGGCGCCTTCCACTTCTGCACCGGAATCTGCTGTCGCCGAAGCACCTGTCGAGTCCGTTTCTGAGGACTTCTCTGCGGAACCTGCTGCCGTTCGTGGTGCCGATGCAGCACAACCTGTTAAAAAGAAAAAAAAGAAATTCGTTTATCGTCCGGTTTATTCGCCTAGCGAAATCGAAAGTCGCGGCCCGGTCAAGACGATTTATGTGTCCGAAGCCCCCAAAGCGGATCCCGTCGATATGGACCAGCTTCGCGGACTAATCCCTCTCAAGTTCACATTCGGCCTTCAGGGCTTTATCGGTAGCTCATTTCTTTCGGGCGATAATGGCCGCTACGAATATGACCGTTACTCCGGCTTAACTTGGAACATCGGTGCCTTTGCCCTTTTCCCGTTGGATGAGTACAACATGGCGTTCAAGACAGGCGTGTTGTTCGAACACGACAAGGTAAGCAACAGCTACAACGATTATTTTAATGACAAATATGGCGAATGCAGAGTGTCGTTCAGCCAGTACCGTATTTCCGTACCGTTGCTTCTTTCTTTGAAGAGTGCTAGGTCAAACCTTTTCTTTGATGTCGGTGTCCAACCGTCATTTGCGGTTGCGGATAAGTTTAGAATCAGGCATCCCGATAATACGAGCTATAAGGAAGACATGATGGATGAGGATTACCGTCAGGCTTTGGACTGGTCCATAGTCCTTGGCTTTGGTATCCGTGCCAACCGCTATATTGGATTCGACGCCCGTTTCAGCTGGGGCCTGAACAACCAGTATGACGACTATAATAAATGGCCAATTAACAACCTCTCTTCCAAGTCTGTAGCTGTTGGCGCTACGTTCTACGTATTTTAATAACAAATGATTCTTTCAATATTGGCTATCGTCGTTGGCCTAGTCCTTCTGGTCTGGAGCGCAGACCGGTTTGTTGATGGGGCCGTCGGCGTGGCCCAATTTTTGGGCATGAGCACGTTCCTTATCGGGATGATTATCGTTGGTTTTGGAACGTCTGCGCCAGAAATGGTCGTATCCGTTTTGTCGGCGATGAACGATACTCCTCAACTTGCGCTCGGGAACGCTTACGGATCCAACATCGCAAACATTGCGCTTATCTTGGGAACGACGGCACTTATTGCACCTGTTGTTGTCAAAAAGCAGGCGATGACGCATGACATTCCGATTCTCGTTTTGATGACGGCCTTGACCGTTTTCTTGCTCAAGGATGGTAATGTCTCGTTTATTGATGGAGCCGTTTTGCTGGTCGCATTTGTGATGCTTACTTTATTCAATATTCTAGTGGAGCTGAAGGAAAAACGCAAACGCGAAAATGTGAACGTATCGCAGAATGAGCCCGAGAATAATCAGGAATCGTCCAAAGTTTCTATCGGAAAGTCCGTTTTGTGGCTGCTCGTGGGACTTGGAATCTTGATTGCAAGTTCGCGGATGCTCGTGTGGGGTGCTGTCAATTTGGCGCATGCGCTTGGCGTGAGCGACTTGCTGATTGGGCTTACCATTGTTGCCGTCGGCACGTCACTGCCGGAACTGGCGAGTTCGATTGCTGCTGCTCGTAGGGGAGAAAACGATCTCGCCGTCGGGAATGTCATCGGTTCGAATGGTTTCAATACGCTTGTCGTGGTCGGAATTGCTGCTGTTATTGCTCCGATAAACGCTACGGACCCAGAAGTGATGAGCCGCGATGTGCCTATCATGGCTGCACTGACGCTTTTGCTTTTCTTTATTTGTTTACCGTTCAAGAAAAAAAGTAAAGGTGAACGTACCAAGACTGATAAATTTGGTTTTGGACGCATTGGCGGCGTTCTCTTTTTGAGTTTGTACGTCGCCTATCTAGTGCTGCTCGGCATCCAGAGTGTTTAATTGTTTAATGCCATTCTGAGTGACCTGTCATCCTGAATCCTCCTCCGGAGGATGATAAAACTTCTAACCAACCCTAAGCTCTAAGTCTAGGACACATTAATTCCCGAACGTCCAGACGATGCCGTAGGCGAAGCGAAGGCCTTCGGGCGTATAGCCCGATTCTGGAGCGTAAATGCTGTGGTTGAAGTTTTCGATGCGGCTGTAAAGTTCGAACGAAAGAATTTGCATGCGGGCTTCGAAATCCATCGCCAAGTAGTGATGTAGGTTGACGAGTTCCGGGTCACCATTTTCGTTGATTGTGCAATCGGTGCGTTTGTTGAACCACTGGAAATCGAGACGTACGCTTACACCGAGCCTATCCCTGACGAACCGGTTTTGCCAGTGGATACTTCCTTTGTAATATAGTGATGGCGTGTCGATGAGCTTGGAACGCGTAATCCTTTGTCCGCGCTCGAAATAAAATTTCCAGTTCCACAGGCGGAATCCGATTTGCATGATCCAGTCGAGAGAATGGGCGTGGTCCAAGTTTCCGTATCGGAAAATAGATTCGAGCGAATCGTTTGGATGCGCGATGGTCGTGTCCCGCGTTTCGAAAGTTTCGTAATTTGCAATATACGTTGTATCGACGAAGGTGGTATCGAGCCTTCTGTGAATTGCCCAGTTTGGTTTAATCAAGTCGTTAGCGTGTTCGTAACGCAATCCGAGACCATAAAAAACGTCGCGCTTCTGCCATACGATATTAGCCGTGGCGCGGTCACGAGATTCGTACTTTAGATTCTCATTGGGAAACGCTATTCGGCCGGTTTCGACAAGTTTGATTTGGTTTACATCGGGGAACTTGTTGTCATGACGGTACGAGGCGCTAGCCATTAAATTGTGGGGGAGCAAGTATGTTCCGTCTAGCGAAAAGGCGGGCGCGAATTCGACCGTATCTAAAAGCGAACTGTTGCGTTGCAGACCGGCTTGGACGCGGAACAGAGCCTTTCCGAACAACGTGTCGGAAATTTCTGCGTAGCCGATTTCGCGGTCCTGGAAATACTCTTTCTTTTTTCTGTCAGGCGATGTTTCGGTAGTGTTTAAAAACTCGTATTCAAAGTGAATTTTTGGATTCAGGAACATGTTGTAGCGAACGTCAAAATTGCCAAGAATTGTCTCGTAATTGCGGACAATGCTGGTGTCATAATATGTTGCTTGTAATACAGCGTCGCCATTATCGTTATAGAGCGTATCGATACCCTTCTTAATCTTTGAAAGTCTGCGCAAGTCTATTTCGTGGTTTCCGTAATGGATTCCTGTTCCAAGCGTCAAGTTCTTGATGGGGCTGTATTCAACGCCTCCGCCATATGTGCGTGTTTCGATGATAATCCTATAGGGGTCCGTCTGGAATTTTCGGACGGTCGGATCGAGTGTGTCTAGCAAGACCTTGTGCGTCGTATTGTCCGCATTGTCAAGGTTTAGATAGTTTATTTTGAAAAAAGCCTTGCCGTGCTTGAATCTCCATGTGACGATAGGCTGAAAATGTATGCTGTTCATCGCGATGTTTCGCCCACCGAATGGAATTTGTGTGGAATCTCGCCCCAAAGCAAAATAAGGCGAGTGGGTCACCGGCTGGTATTCGTACGGTTTAGAAAGCAAGTTGGAATGGCTTGAAACGCCAAGGTCCAACGTGACGGAATCCGTGATGAGCCGCCGGAAATCAAGGCGGAGTGCATTGCCTTCGAACGGTCCACGTTCCCAGTTGACATCGGTGATGGGCGTATCGACGGGTATGCCGTGACGCTCTTCGAATAGTATTCCGTTCTCGCCGTTCAAGGCGAGCGTCGAGGCGTCGTAACTTAGGCGCGTGGTGTAGATGCCGGCAAGCTTGCTCGGGTAGCGCTTGCTAAGCGTTCCGATTCCAAGCGCAGATGCCGGAAGTTCCGGACTGCCAAGGATGGACGTGCCGAGCACCCATTCGGATTTTTGGCCCGAAACGTCGTAAGTACGCTGCATGACCTCGCGTAGCGGAATGACCCAACGTCCGGCGTCGGTTTCCCTGGGGGCGGGGTCGGGGGCGTTTGGTGTTTCGAAAACCGAGTCCTGCGGAGTCGGGAGCACGTAAGGTTTGGCGTGGATTACGTCGGCATAGACGCTTGAAACAAGCGCCCCAAAAAAAGCCAATAGAAGAATTACACGATTCATTAGAACCATTCTGCGCGGGATTTTTCCCGTCTTTCGCGAAGCGCTTGAACAACTGTGTATGGCATTTTCATGCAACCGGGCAGATAATTGCCGTTTTCTGTGTGGAAATCCGAACCGCCTGTGCCTACCAGCCCGAACTTTTGTGCCATTTCTTTATACTTTCGCCCTACCGCGCCTTTTTGCGCCGGGCTATAGACTTCCATGCCCTGGATGCCCCATTCCACCATGCTCTCGATGAACTGGTCGCTGAGACCGGATTTGTACGGGTGGGCGAGGACCGCGATGCCGCCGGCGTTTTCGATAAGCCTGATCGTTTCTTGCGGGTTGAGCCCTTTCTTTTCGACGAAGGCGATGCAGCCGTCTCCCAAGTATTTCGTGAAAGCCTCGGAAAAATTCGAGATGTATTCTTCATCGACAAGCGACATGGCAATATGCGGGCGCCCGATGATTTTTCCTTTGCAATATGAATGGACTTTTTCGAACGTGATGCCGATACCGAGGGCGTTCAACTTTTTGATAATCGCCTTGACGCGTGCAATACGCTGCTTAGCGAAGTCCTCGAGTTCCATGTTCAGGGCGAGGTTCGTCGGGTCGCAGAAGTAACCCAGAATGTGGATGTCCTTTCCTTGCCACACGGCGGAAATTTCGATACCCGGAATGATTTCGAGCCCGATTTCCTTGGCCGGTTCTTCGGCAATCTTGAAACTGTCGAGGTTGTCGTGGTCCGTAATGGATATGCAGCGGAGTCCCTTGCGCTTGCAGAGCGTGAGCAGTTCATCAACGGCGAGCGTCCCATCCGAAAGCTTGGTGTGCAAATGCAAATCCGCATAGCCGCCATTTTCGTTGATGATTGTTGAGAACATCTTCTGCATGGCTACTCTTTGTCCTCGTTGGAAAAGTAGCGCGCCATCATTCTTGCAGGAGAAAGCGTCTTGAGCGGATGGAGACTTACGTTCAGGAACGGATATTCCCGTGCACAGTCGAATCCGACGCGGAGTGCGGCTCCGCTTGCGAGGACGAGGTACAGGAACTGGGGCTTGTAGGGACCAAGATAGACGCAGGCGAGGGGTTCAAAAGTTTTGATTTGGTATTCGAGCTTTTCGAAAAGGGGCTCTCCGTAACGGCAGCCTTTATCCGTGTAATAGGAGGCGATCGCTTTTTTCTTGTTTAAAAGAATTTCGAGATCGCCGTGGGCGATGAACAATATGGACTTGAACGCTTCTTCGGGGAGCTCGTCTAAAATCACCTTCGCAATCTTTTTGTCCTCGGGCATAAAGAATACGGTTTTTTCATGGTCTTGCAATGTTTTCGGGAACGAAAACGTCTTTGATCTCTTTATTTTGCCTACTTTGCGCTTGAACCACCAATATAAAAGTGGCTTGCAGAGTAACCGCGCGCAGAAAAATTGCTTGCCATCGGCAAAGTACTGAGAAGAAAACAAAAGAGCTCCTAATTTTAATTACTGCCAAAATATATTAAAAAAACACCTGTTAAAAAGAAATACAATAAGATCTAAAAGCTTATAGATTGCTTTAAAGAAATGGATAAGCTTTTATAACGAGCATTAAAGCGTCGGCCATAACCTAATAAGGCGAATCCCCTCCCGCATTTTTCTTAACTTTTTATAAAAAATAAAAGAGTTTTTTTTAAATTTGCGCCATGCCCAAACAAAAGTTCTATGCAGTAAAAAGCGAAAATGAAAAAAAAATCGTGACGACGTGGACCGAATGCGAAAAACTCACTCACGGAGTCAAGGGAGTCCTGTTTAAGTCGTTTGCGACCCGCGAAGAAGCCGAGGCCTGGCTTGACGGGATGCAGGCGCCGACACCCGATGGAATCCGCGTATTTGTCGATGGTTCTTTTTCGCCAGGATTTGGCCCTGCGGGTTGGGCGTTTGTCGTTACTGAAGACGACAAGGAACTAGCTCGTGGCTCGGGAATCACGGCATTTGATGCCGAAAGCCGCAATATCGACGGGGAAGTGATGGCTTCGTTCCAAGCGATGCGCTGGCTTGATGCGCATGACATGAATGGCGTCATTTGCCATGATTACGAAGGCATTGCACGCTGGGCCAAGGGTGAATGGCAGGCAAAGAGCAATATCGCGAAAATGTACGTTTCGGCCGCAAAACCTTATCTTCACCGCGTCCAGTTCGAAAAGGTCGCCGCCCACACCGGCGTCAAGTGGAACGAACTTGTAGATAAACTAGCAAAAGAAGCTATCGCGAAGGCGAAGAAAAGTGGTTAGTAAGCAGTGGTTAGTAAACAGGAATGTAAAAGGACCGTTCTAATTGCAAACCTAACCGCAAACCATCGTCATCCCGAGAAGCGAAGCGACGAGGGATCCAGTGAAGGATAGTGGTTAGTAAACAGTATGCAGTAGACTGTAGGCGGTAGGACGTTTTAGTAGCGCACTCGTCTATTTCCGAATGCTTGTTCTTCGGATGAGGTCG
This sequence comes from Fibrobacter succinogenes, assembly GCA_902800345.1. Lineage (GTDB taxonomy): Bacteria > Fibrobacterota > Fibrobacteria > Fibrobacterales > Fibrobacteraceae > Fibrobacter > Fibrobacter succinogenes_H. The sequence continues at coordinate 37,728 of CADCDO010000019.1, read as the reverse complement.
TGATTTTTGCCGCTGTCCTTGGTGTTCAACTTTGATAACGGTATTTGGGCTTCGAAAATTAATCCGAATAGAAAGTGGTTGATTACGCCCCAGCGTTTGCGGTTAGAAAACGGATCGTCAAAACGGACTCCCTTCACGACCCATTGAAATTTGGGGGAAAGATAGAGTATGTCGCCCACAGGGAGCTTTTTGACTATCTGGGCGCTTCCGAAATAAGACATGTTGTTTGTCGTATCATTTTCAAAGCAGAACGATGTTAATCCTATGCCTCCCATGACATCGGCCCTGAATTTGCCAAAATCAAAAGAGTATCCCAAGAATAAGTCAAAACTGGAGGATGTTTTTTTAGCAATGAAAAGGTCGTTCTGGAATTGGATAACGAAATTGTGAATTTGCAAGCGTGCTTCAGGAAAACCCGCTGTAAAGGTTTCGTCTACTTTCTTTAACGAAGAACTTTTTAAGGATTTCCCTAAAGAAAATCCAAAGCCGAAACTGAAGTAGCTGTCGTCCCTGTCGTATTGAGTAAATTGGTTAGAAATGTTGTCGTCCATAATTGCCATAATGGCGGTCTTGTAACGGGTGTTGGGGTATTTTTGCAAAAATTTGTCGCGGATGTTCAATATCCATGAGTAGTCATAATCAAATTTTTCGTGTCGCCCTAATGGGCTTTCGTCCTGGAACCATAGCTCCGCCCAAGATGTAGACAGGTCTATAGCCAGTTCGGACGTACTTTTTGCCAAACTGGTAGCAATACTCATGAGTCGTTCGGCTGTAAAGAGTTTCTGGGCGATACTGGATGCGAGAATCTTTGATCCGTCCGGATATTTTTTCAGCATTTCCTTTTTCTGAAAAGCGTACTGGTTGTCGTACTTCGCGATCATGTAGTCCAAAAGCAGGTTGTACATCGCATTGTCTTCGTTTGTCGCAATTCGACCTTCTTCTTCTTGGCCTGCGAAAAAAGCGTATTTTGGATAAACGTTGTTGAATTCGGTGTCGCCTTTTTTTTCGTCATAAAGCGTATAGGCGATTCGGATCAGTTTTTCGCGTTGTTCTTTGTCCGCGCATATTTCCGCTTTCGCCTTGTGGCCATGTTCGGCGATAAAATCCAGCAGTTCCAAATGTCTGGTGGAATTGTCCGAAACTGCATTTTCGTTAAGCATTCCAAGGACGTATTGGTCAAATACGCAGGCGTCAATTTCTTCGGCATGGCAAATCAGGCCGCATGTCGATAGAATCAGGAGAAAAATGAAACTCAACCGGTTCATTTGCTTAAATCTCTATTAATGTATTTCAGAAAATGGAACAACGATATCGAGGGTTGCACCTATATAGAACTGGTTGATGTAGACTCGTCTCCTGCGGCCAGTTTCAGGAGATTTGTATTTGAATGTTTTTAAAGTCCATTGAACCCGGGGGGCGATTGCTCCGAATCCCGTAAAAAAGATTCTCTTGTAGCCCTGCAATCCGAATGAATATGCCTTGTAAACGGTGGAATCTTTATCTTCCAAAAACTGCTCTATGCCGATTCCTGTTAGCAAATCCAATCCGTAATCGCCAAATTCGAGGTTGTATCCTAGAAGCCCGTTCAGCCCAACAGCTGTTAATCCATCGTGGAAATACATGTCGCATTGCACTTGTGCTACGAAACGTAGAATCTGCAATCGACCTTGGGGTATAGCGGCAGAAAATTTTGCTTTTTCTGCTTCTAGACCATCACCCAACAGCGGTTTCCCGACTAAAAATCCCAGCCCGAATGCGAGATGCCTGTTGTCTTCTTTGTAAAGCTGGATTTCGTGTTTTTCTTCGTTGTTTGCAAGAGCCTGCATTAACGTGTCGTTGAATAGGGCGCGTAAAACGGGCGTGTATGGACTTTCCGGGTACTTTGTTATGAAATTCCGTGAAGGCGTCTGTAGCCATTCGTAGTTGTTCTCGTTGTACTTTTTTAAAGGCGGAACATCAGTAATCCATAATCCGGCCCACGAACTTTCCCATTGCGACCGTAGCTCGGAACTTGATATGCCTTCAATCATCGATATTTTGGATGTTTGCAGTTCGTCGAGCAACGCGTCCAGTTTGGAATTGAACCCGTAAATGGATTTTTTTCCGCTGAGGGCCTCCGAGAGCATGTTGCGCTTGACATTGGCGAAATGCTTGTCGTATTTTGCGATGATGTAATCCAAGACGATGTTGTATGCCGCATTGTCTTCGTCAGAAAGCGTTTTGCCGTTCTCTTCTTTGCCTGAAAAATGCTCGTATTTTGTGTAGGCGATGTCGTATGCTTCTACATTCTTGGCAGTCTTGCTTGTGTTGAACAGTCTTGTCACTTTTGCCGAAATTGCTTGGACTTTGTATTCGTCCTTGCACGCCTCGTGATTTACGGAGAGACTGTCTTGCAGAATGTAATCGAGAACTTCGCTATGGCTGGTATGAGACTGGACGCTTCTGATTAACAGGATGGCGAGTGAATCGTCAAAATCGCAAACGTCATTTTCAGTTGTTTCTGCAAATCCGGTGCAAAACATAAAGAGAAGAACTGTCAACGTGCGAGCAAAACTCATTCTTGCGTCAAAAAAAATGAACATATGGATAAATTAGCAAAAGCACGCCGTGAAAGCAAGGAAAAAATAGACGAGAGACCGCTTCGCTGGTAGACGAAAGACGAGAGATATGATTGCTATAGTTCTTATTTTCTTTCGTCTCTCGTCTGTAGCCGCATTGCGGCGTTCTTTCGTCTAATCATTCTCGTGCTTGCTCATGCAGTGGAGGCTTCCGCCTTCCTCGATGACGGTGCGGCAATCGATGCCGATGACCTTGCGGTCCGGGTAGACACTCTCGAAATATTTCTTGGCCTTGGCGTCGTTCGGGCTCTTGTATTTCGGGAAGATGAGTCCGCCGTTCACGTAGATGTAGTTCATGTACGATGCCGGGAGAATCTGTCCGTCGTCGAGCACGCGCTGCGGCGGGAGCGGGAGCGTATCGACCTTGGCTTTCTCGCCGTAATGCCTTTCGAGCCATTTCTCGATGATGAATTTCGCTTCGCTTAAAATCGGGGCGTTGGGGGAGCGCTTGTTGTCGGTCATGCACATGACGATCCTGTCTTTAGCGACAAAGCGTGCGACGTTGTCGATGTGACCGTCGGTGTGATCGCCGTGCAAACCGTGCGGCAATACGAGCATGTCCCTGAGTCCGAACGCTTTGCAAAGGGCCTTTACGACTTTCTTCAAGTCGCCTGAATCGTTGCGGTTCTTGCCGACGAGACAATCTTCGGTCGTGATACCGAGGCCGTCGCCGTTGACTTCGATAGCGCCCCCTTCGAAAATGTACGGGACGCTCTCGACAAGCGTGCAGCCGGTCTTTTCGGCAATCTTTTGCGGGATGGCGTTGTCGAGTCCCCAAGGCGGGAACTTTGCGCCCCAAGCGTTAAAACGTGTTTCCGCAATGACCTTTTTGTCGTCTTTTCTGCATTTCTTTTTGAGGAAAAACGGGCCGTAGTCGCGGATCCAGATATCGTTTGTCTTGATGACGATAAAGTTTACCGGGAACGGGCGGTTGGATAGAGCCTTCGTTTCGTCGTCCGTCAGGAATTTCTTGTTCGGCAAAAGAAGGTTTACCGGCTGGAATTCCGTGATATTGCGGATGAGTTCGACATAGAATTTGCGGATGTTGATACCGCGTTCGCCGTACCAGTTTGTCTTGTTATGCGGGAACGCAAGCCAAGTGGCGCTCTGCTTTTCCCATTCCGCCGGGTAACGTACTTTTGCAATACTCATTCTTTCGTCTCTCGTCTGTAGCCGCGAAGCGGCGTTCTTTCGTCTAAATTAGTCCGCCCAAATCTTCAAAATGTCCTTGTACAAATCGATGCGACGGTCACGGAAATGCGGCCACCAGCGGCGATTTTCTTCGGTCTCGGCGAGGTCAAGCTCTACGTAGCTTGCACCCAAGAAATCCGGATCGCACTTCTGCAAAACGTATCCGTCCGGTGCGGCAGCGAAACTTGTGCCCCAGAACGTGAGGTGCCCTTCGACGCCCGAGCGGTTGGCTGCAATTACGAACGTGCGGTTTGCGATTGCGTGTCCACGCATTACCGTCATCCAGCTGTCTTGCTGGCGCGGGTAAATTTCCTCGGGCTCGCTATCCATCCATCCAATAGCGGTCGGGTAGATGAGAACGTCTGCGCCCTTGAGGCTCATGATGCGTGCGGCTTCGGGGAACCACTGGTCCCAGCAAATGAGCACGCCGAGCGTACCTGCGCTAGTCTTGATGGGTTCAAATCCGGTGTCGCCTGGGATAAAGTAATACTTTTCGTAGAAGGCCGGGTCGTCGGGAATGTGGCTCTTGCGGTAAAGCCCGGCGATGCTTCCATCGCGTTCGAAGACGAATGCCGAGTTGTGGTAAATGCCGCGGGCGCGCTTTTCAAAGAACGGGAACACGACAACGGCGTTCAGTTCCTTCGCTATTGCCTGCCATTCGGCGACAATGGGGTGGTCCTTTTCGATGGCCAAGTCAAAAAAGTCCGCGTTTTCCTCAAACGGAAAGTACGGAGTGTGGAACAGTTCCGGGAGCACAAGTAAATCGATGTTCTTGCCTTTGAGCTTGAGCGCCTCTTCCTTGTACCATTTGTTATTGGAATCGAAATCCCCGGTCCACTTGCCTTGTAGCGTATATACTTCAATTTTTTGTAAGAACATTGTTTTGTTTGCGTAAAATCACACTGATGATACGCTCGCGCGTTGTAAGTTTTCTATATTAACCCTTGAATTTTAAAACCCTTGAATTTTTTATAAAAGGATAAATAATGTCTCTTAAACTTATTTCTCGTGGTGCTGCAGCCGTGCTCCTTACTGCCGGCATTGCCTCTGCTCAGTTGATGAATTCGAAGAGCCTCGATGTTATTCGCGTCGAAAAAACTGGTATTTCTGGTGGTAAGATTGATAGCCTTGCAACCATGCTCGGTCAGCAGCAGGCTCCGGGTCAGAAGTTGACCGATGAAATGATGACCCAACTTCGCTATGCGGTTGTTGACAATCTCGTGGGTCAGGAACTCATCAAGCTCGAAGCCAAGAAGATGGGTATCAAGGTTGCTTCGTCCAAGGTCGATAGCTTGACCAATCTCTTCAAGAAGCAGTTCCCGAGCGAAGACGCTTTCCAGAAGGAACTCAAGAAGACGAACACGACGATGGCTCAGTTCAAGTCGAAAATTGAAGACCAGCTCAAGAGCGAAGTCATTCTCGAAAAGAAGGTCCCGTATCCGGAACCTCCTACTGAAAAGCAACTCCAGGCTTTCTGGGAACTCAACAAGACTAAAGTTGCCATCAACGACACCATTAGCGGCGCCCGCATCTTTATTTCTACCAAGGGCAAGAGCGCTCAGGAAATCAACGATGCTAAGGATATGTTGAAGGGTCTTGCAGCCCAGGTCCGTTCCAAGAAGGCTACGTTTGCTCAACTTGCTGCCGTCTACAGCGACGACAAGGAAGCTAAGAAAACGGGTGGCATCATGAACAAGTTCCTCGCCAAGAACAAGGGTGCAAACTTCGCCAAGGCTGTCGCCAAGATCAAGGTCGGCGAAATTTCCGAAGTCATTACGGACAACGACGGCGTCTCGATTTTCATGCTTACCGAAAAGAACGATGGCAAGTTTGATAGCTACAAGCACCAGATTGACTACATCCTCCGTGTGCAGGCCGAACAGGAACGCCAGGCCAAGCTCAAGGCTTATCTCGACGAACTCGGCAAGACTTACAAAGTCGAATACCTCGACAAGAAGTACCAGCCGCCTCAGGCAATCGGCGCTTCTAAGTAATTTAGAGCAATGAGGGCGGTAACAGTGCGCCCCAATACCCCAAGGATGCTAAACGGCATCCTCTTTTATTCTGAGAAAAGCATTTTATTTAATCCTAACCACTAACCACCAACCACTAACTACTTATGTTCAACACTACTCATACCGGGCTTATCGAATTACGAGCACGTATAGATAAACTCTGGGGGTATCTTTGACTTAGAGGCAAAGACCGAAGAACTCTATGTCCTTGAAAAGGATTCCAGCGACCCGAACCTGTGGAACGATCAGGACAAGGCGCAATCGATGATGAAGAAAATCGGTAACCTCAAAGGGCTTATCGATTCCTGGAAAGAAGTTTCCCAAACGTGCGACGATCTTGCTGAACTTTATGAAATGAGCAAGGACGAGGAATCGGCGGACCTCACGGCAACGCTCGAATCCGATATTGCGGACCTCAAGGCTCGCGTAGAGAAGATGGAATTCAAGAAGATGCTGAACGGGCCGGATGATGCTTGCGCATGCCTCATGTCCATCCACCCGGGAGCGGGCGGTACGGAATCCCAGGATTGGGCTCTCATGCTTTTCCGCATGTACACGCACTTTTTTGAACGCGAAAACATGGACTTCAAGGTCGTGGATTTCCAGGAAGCCGAAGATGCCGGCCTCAAGAGTGCGACTATCGAGGTTACTTGCGAAAACGCTTACGGCCTCCTCCGATCGGAAATCGGCGTCCACCGCTTGGTGCGCATTAGCCCATTCGATGCAAACGCCCGTCGCCACACGAGCTTCACTGCAGTTTACCTCTATCCGGAACACGAGGACATCGAATTTGATCTCGACATGACGGAAGTCCGCGTGGATACGTACCGCAGTAGCGGTGCCGGTGGCCAGTACATCAACAAGACGGACTCCGCCGTGCGCATGACGCACTTGCCCACGGGTATCATGGCGAGCTGCCAGACGGAACGCAGCCAGATCCAGAACCGCGAAACTTGCTACAAGATGCTCAAGACCATGGTGGCCGAACACTACCGCTTGGAGGAAGAAGCCAAGCGCGATGCCCGCATGGCCGAAAAGAAAAAGGTCGAATGGGGTAGTCAAATCCGCAGCTATGTGCTGCAGCCTTACCAGATGGTCAAGGACCTCCGCACTGGCGTGGAGACATCCGACACCGCGGGCGTCCTCGACGGTAAAATCAAGCCATTCATTGATGCGTACCTATTGAGTACAAGCGAAGGGAATAAATAGACGAAAGAACGCTCGCAAAGCTCGCTATAGACGAAAGACGAGAGAATATCAAATGTTTTTTTGACATAGTCGAGGTCAGCGTTTGGTACTTGAACGAAGCGAAGGCGCGAAGCAGTAGGCAGTAGAGTCTCGCATTCGTCATCCTGACCCTGTAAGGGGAAGGATCCATTAAGGTTAAAAGTGGCGGAATTTGTCCGCCATTTTCTCTTTTACTTCAAGTTGTACTTCTCTTTGATTGCGATGCGCTCTTCTTCGGAGAGGCTCTTCAGGTAACTTTTCCAGCCGGGGCAGAACCTGATATGGAACCGCCAGATACGCCCAATAATCGACTTCGGGTCCTTGTCGTAATGGGCACGGAATTTGCAATTTGCACAGGCCATTATAAAAGTTCCTTGATGCTAGCCTCGATGGCTTCGGGGAGCACGGTGGGTTCGAATCGGCCTACGACGTTTCCTTCGCGGTTGACGAGGAACTTGGTGAAGTTCCACTTGATGTCATTGTCTTCGTGGACGGCCTTGCTGAGCTTGGCGGCCGCCGCGATGGCGACATTCTTTATCTTATTGCCTGCGTCGGTCGGCTTTGGCATCGCTTCTTTAAGGAACTTGAAAATCGGGGCGGCGGTGTCGCCGTTCACGTCAATCTTCTTGAAGCGCGGGAAGGTTGTGTGGTAGGTGAGCGTGCAGAACTGGTGAATTTCGTCGTCGCTCCCCTTGGCTTGTTCCAAGAACTGGTTGCACGGGAAATCGAGAATTTCTAAGCCCTGCTCCTTGTAGGTGTCGTAGAGCTTCTGCAGCGCTTCGTACTGCGGCGTGAGCCCGCAACCCGTGGCCGTATTCACGACCAGAAGCACCTTGCCCTTGTAGTTTGCGAGGGGAGTTTCGTTACCCTTGTTGTCAAGAACTGTAAAGTCGTAGATATTCATAAGATCCATTGTTGTTTTCTTTTAAACATACAATTTTTCCCATTAAAAGGATAGGGTGAAGGTGTCGAACAGACGACAAACGATTGTTTGGCGAGTATAAAACGCATTAAAAAATCCCTGCAGTAAACTGCAGAGATTAAAAATCAAGACGATGTTTATCGGAGTGTGGATGCAAGGCGTCGAGCCCCGTAAACAAAAATCCTGCAACAAATGTTGCAGGAATAAAGACTAAGAATTTGATTTTTTAGGGAGCAGATACGAGGCGTCCGAAGCCCGTAGCGTACACGTCGTACGTGAGGGCTTCGGCAACGAAGTAGATGCCCCTAAAAAACAAATGGACGCCTTCGGCGTCCGCCCTACGGCTCAAAAATAAAAGAGAAGTCCTTTGGACTTCTCTTTTGCTTTATTCGCCTTGTAGGCTATTATTACTTCACCTTCAAAGCACCACGTTCCAATTTGATAGTGAAATTGGACCCCAGTACTGGATCGGACCCGGATAGGTGTAGGATTCAGTCTTGGCCCAGACTTCGCGGTTCTTGGCGAAGAACTTGAACGGAGCACCGTCGAGTTCGACGAGAGCCTTCTGGATAACCGGCTTGTCGGCACCGTGACGACGTTCGATGTTCATCATCATGGTGATAGGAATGCCACCGGCAGTCCACTTTTCGATGCCCTTCGTGAGGTCACGCACGGAGCTCATGTAGCCGTTCATCTTGTTGAAGGCGAGCACGGAGGCGGTGAAGCCGAGGCTGTAGCAGTAGTCGGCGTCGAAGTTCGACGGAGCGGCGCAGCGGCCTTCGTAACCGAAGAAGTGGTTGAGGGCAGAGAACTTGCCCTTGAAGTTCTTGCGGCTCTTGAGTTCCTTCTTGACCATCTCGATGATGAGCTTTTCGGTTTCGATGAGGGAAACCTGCACGTTGCCGTGGCTGTCGCGGTCGAGCATCAGCTGGCCCTGAGTGGTGGACGGGAGGCTCTTGAGGACTTCGGCAGAAGCCTTGGAAATCCACTGGCAGAGCAGTTCCACCTTGGCGGCGGTGTCGAGGCCTTCGACTTCCTTTTCGTGGTGGGCGAGGGCTTCAGAAAGTTCAGAGATGAGCACGCCGACATCCGGGATGAATTCGAGGAGGCCTTCCGGAATCAGGCAGACGCCGAAGTTCTTGCCGTCAGCAGCACGGGCAGCGACGATGTCTGCAACGTACTTGATGACCTGCTTGAGCTTCATCTTCTTGGCCTTGACTTCTTCGGAAATCAAGCAGATGTTCGGATGGGTCTGGAGAGCGGCTTCGAGAGCGATGTGAGAAGCGCTGCGGCCCATGAGCTTGATGAAGTGCCAGTACTTCTGGGCGGAGTTGGCATCGCGCATGATGTTGCCGATGAGTTCGGAATAGGTCTTGACGGCAGTGTCGAAACCGAAGGAGGTTTCGATGTATTCGTTCTTGAGGTCGCCGTCGATGGTCTTCGGGCAGCCGCAAACCACGCAGCTAGCGCCGTTGGCCTGGAAGTATTCACCGAGAACAGCAGCGTTCGTGTTGGAGTCGTCACCACCGATGATCACGATAGCGTCGAGCTTCTGGGCCTTGGCAACAGCCATGCACTTCTTGAACTGTTCTTCAGTTTCGAGCTTGGTACGGCCGGACTGGATGATATCGAATCCACCCGTGTTGCGGTAAGCGTCCATGATCTTTTCGTTGATCACGATGAACTTGCCGTTCTCGAGGCCGGACGGGCCGCCGAGGAAGCCGAGAAGCTTGGAATTCTTGCTGATGCTCTTGATACCGTCGAAGATACCCGCGATCACGTTGTGTCCACCAGGAGCCTGACCACCGGAGAGCACCACGCCCACGTTGAGAGCCTTGCCGGCCTGGGCCTTGGCGGCCTTTTTCATGGAAATGTACGGTGCACCGTAGGTGTTCGGGAACAAGAGCGCCGTCGCGGAGAGCGGCGGGGAGTTTCGGCTGGTAGGCCTTGCGGGCCTTGCCGAGGACGGACAGATTGTCAGCCATTGTTTCTTCCTTTTGAAGTTTGCCCGGCAATTGCGGGTTTTTGGTTAAATAATTTTCAGAGCTAAATATAGGAAAATAGAATTAAGAACTTAGTACTTAGAGCCTAGAAATTGTAAATAATTAAAAGGATTTTTTTTCTGGAGACGCAGGCATCGTTGGTTCGCAAGGTGAGTGAATGAAAAATATCGTGTGATGTTCGTCAAGTTTTTGTATCAATATTTTAAACTTTCTGCAAAAAAGAAGATTTTTTTGCTATATATGCGGCGCGCGAGAAAAAAGTTATGATGCGCGCTAGTCATCACAAACCAATTATTGCAGCACAAACAGAAGGTGAAAATATGAATATTCTTGTATGGGGATCCGATACAATTCTCGGACACGGGCTACTTTCCATGCTCAAGGATATAAAGGAGGGGATCTTTTCTCCTGCTGGGAATATCGAAATTGGTGAAATTTTTGCTTGTGATGCGAATTCCGGTTCCGAAACGATCGACGAAGCTTGCGCAAACGCTGACTTTGTTTTCAATACCTCTTATGGGTTCATGTCTGACAAACTTATCGAGAGCCTTGACATCCATAACAATACGTGCCCCGTACTTCTGAGCAATTCCGTTCACGATGTGAAACGCTTCCATGAGTATGCTCAGAACAACAACGTGACGATTCTAGAGTGGGCTCCGAATTACGATATGGAACTTCTGAGCGTCGAAGCTCAAGTTTATGACATGCTCGGCGCGCTGCAATGCGCATAGTTTAGACGAAAGATATTTCAGGCGGCCTTTGAGCCGCTTTTTTTAGCTATTCCAGCATGAGTTCGTTCGGAATGGCGCCCTCCATGCAGAGAAGCCTTCTTTTTAGGCCCACGCCAAGGGCATAACCGCTCAGGCGCCCGCGGCTGTCAATCACACGGTGGCAGGGAATGATGACTTGGAGTGGATTCCGGTGCAGAACGTTCCCGACGGCGCGAACGGCTTGCGGATGGCCTACGGCTTCGGCAATTTGTTTGTAAGTCCATGTCTTGCCGTAAGGAATCTGGCGCGTGACTTCGAGAACTTTTTTCTGGAAGTCGGTGCCGTAGATTTTTATTGGAATGGAAAACTCGCAGATTTTGCCTGCGAGGTACAAATTAAGCTCGTTCACCGCCTTGCGGTAGGCGTTGCGGATGCGGCTATGGATGTCTATTTCCCTGTCGGAGCCGGCATAGGCGCATGCCTGCACGTTGCCCTGGGTCGCTTTTATTTCGTTTGAAGTTTCCCGAAATTTAAGACTACAAAGTTTCGATCCCTCGAAGATAAAGGTCCATTCGCCCCAGACGTTCCGGTGGCTTATCTTTGTAAATTTCGGGTCATTGAACTTCATAACATGCGGTATTTCTCCTAGCGCAAGGGATATTCCTTGTATTCCTGCACGCCGAATTCTTCCTTGAGGTAGTCCCAGCGTACAAGGCGGTTCTTCCAGTAGTACTTGCGGTAGAGACGGCGAGCCACGCGGCTTGTTAATTCGTACGGGATTGTGTGGTGGTCGTCGGCAACGCTTTCCATCGAAATGCGGAAGTCGAGTTCTCCGTTTACGACATCTACGGTTTCACCAACTTGCACATCTGGAATGTGGCTTACGTCAACCATCGTCGCGTCCATGCATACGCGTCCGAGAATCGGGCAGAGCTGTCCGCGGATAAAGACGAATCCCTTGTTGTATTCGCCACGGAGGTAGCCATCGCCGTAACCGATGGCGATCGTTGCAATGCGGGTGAGCTGTTGGGCGGCCCAGTAGCCGCCGTAGCTGACCGTTTCGCCCGGCTTCACGTCGTGCACGTGGCGGATTGTCGATTTGATTTTCATGACGGGCTTGATGGGCCACGGGGAAGGTGCTGCTCCCATGCAATTGTAGCCGTAAAGCGCAAGACCCGGACGGACCATGTCAAAGTGGCTTTCGGGGTGCGTAAGGGTGCCTGCGGAACTGGAACAGTGGCAGATGGCCGGACGGAGTCCGTCTGCATCGAGTACATCGACGAGGCGCGAGAATCGCTGGATCTGGATTTCCGTTTTCGGGTTGCCCGGCATGTCGGCAGTGGCGAGATGCGTGAACATCCCTTCGAACTTGAGATGCTTGAGGGTAAGTGCCGCGCGGATGTTGTTAAAGTCTTCGGCGTCGAATCCGTAACGGTTCATGCCCGTGTCGATTGCGAGATGTGCCTTGCAGGTCGTTCCTGTTTCGCCAAGGAACTGGTCAAAGGCTACGGCTGTGCGGAGGTCCGTAATCGCAGCCGTAAGTTGGAACTCGACGAAGTAAGCAAAATCTGCCGGCGTGCAAGGGCCGAGTACGAGTATCGGCAAGTCCATGCCGTACTGGCGAAGCAACATGCCTTCGCTGATATGGGCGACTCCCAAATAGTCCGCACCGCCGAATTTAGCGGCGAATGAGCAGGCTAGGCTTCCGTGGCCGTAGGAGTCCGCCTTGACAGGGAGCAGAATCTTTGTGGAAGAGGGAATCTGGCTTCGGATGAATTTGATATTGTTGCAGAGGGCGTCTAGGTTGATTTCAATCCAGTTCGGGCGAGCAATCTTATTTAAATCGGGTGGAGTAGCTAAAAGTTTCATGATAATGGAAATATAGGTAAGTCTTTTGAAAATAGGCCGCGTGAATGCCTCAAAACAGCTCGTTTTTTTGCTTTTTTTGAAATTACGCACTTGAAAGGGTTGAAAATCGTTGATAGCATGTAAAATATCTCAAGTTTTAGAAAATCTTTACATACTTTGTATGAACGGCTCGGAAGCTTACGTATTGGCGGGCTCGAAGCGTGGGTTTGCCACATGTTTACGGTGCAGAGCCGTTTTTGACATCAATGTTCTAAAATGGAATAAAATATCTTGATATAAGTTTTGTAAAAATCGGAAACGTTAAAAAAGTTGAAAATCACGCGCAATCCCAATAACTACGGACATTGTCTTATTTTGTCAGAGTTTACATTTCTCCATATGAAAAAATGTTTACTTTTTTGAGTACTCCAGACGATTTTTTTATTGATAATTTATGGATGTGTAAGGGTGATATTCATTCCTTAGTTCAGATAAAGAAATGATGGGATGGATAAAGTAATTCTCTTATTGGATGGTTTTGAATTTCTGACATTGTTGTTCTTTGCGCTTTGATTCGCGCTTTCAACTTGCGTATGGATTTACGCAAAGTGTCTGTGCGATAACTTCGTGAAACAGTGCTTTTGATGGGCTTACCTGAAGAGTCCTGTTCTGGAGTTTTGTCTTTGCAATGTAACGCCTCGTCTTCGAGGTGGTTACTGAGATTTTGTCCAAAATTACTTAACCCCACAATTCTCAAATGGAGGATAAAACAATGAAAACGAAAAAACAAATACAGGAAGAGTTCATCGCGTCCCTGATGCCCGACTCCGACAAGAGAATGGTGCGCATTGCAAGTGCGTCTTTGATTGTCGCCTTGTCGCTTGGCTTTTGGGCGACGACGTATGAACGGATTATCGACGACGTTATCTTTGATACGGCGCCAAAGCCGGAATTGGGCGTGTCCATCAATATTAAGCCACCGCCGCCGCCACCAAAGGAGGTGAAGAGGATTAAACCGAAAGCCCCGTCAAAGTCTGATCAGAACTTGACTAAGAAACCAGGTGGAAGCGGAAAACAGGCGGGACGTGGAAAGCCAAAGTCTCCACAAAGCATGGGACTTCTCAAAATTCTTGAATCGCGAACAAATGACGCTAGCCACAACGCCTTTGCTGCTTTGGGTAAAGATTTCAAAAACGACTTGGATAAGTTAGATCGTATCACAGGCTTTAAGACATCTGGAAAACATGAAATCGGAGCTTCTCGCCCTGGCAAGGTGAATGCCGGTTTCAATGAGGGCTATGCGGCTGGTGGTGCAGGTGGTATAGGAGGTATGTTTGATGGCATGCTTGGTAATTCAAAAGGTCGCCTTGCGCCATCGGGTTTGAAGGGACATATTACGACTCCCAAGCCAAATCAAATCGACATGGGTTCGGGCGGTGGTTCCCGTTCTGCGTCTGACATCATGAAGGTCGTGCGTCAGCGAACTCCTGGACTTCGCCATATCTACAACAAGCATTTGAAGAAAAATCCAGGATTCCAGGGCAAGGTCACTCTACGGTTTACGATTGCGCCGGGCGGCGAGATTTTAAACATTACGGTGGTCTCCTCTACGACGAATTATGGAGTATTCGATAACGAAATCAGGGAGGCCGTTGGTCGCTGGACATTTACAAAGATTAAATCGGGAAATACGACAGTGACGATCCCATTTACCTTTACGGAGTGACCATTTGGAGTAGAATAAAGAGAAATAGATTTGTAAATTTAAGTCGGCGATTTTATCGTCGGCTTTCTATGCTATTTAAAGGGTATTGATTTTATGAAAGATCCTCGCATTACACAGCTCGCTGAAAATTTGATCAACAACGCCATTGTGCTCAAGGCTGGCGAAAACATTTTGATTGAAACAACCGATACGCCGGATGAGCTTTCGACGGAACTTGTTAAGGCTGTTGCCAAAGTTGGCGGTAACGCTTTTGTTCACAATTTTAATAGTCGCGTGCGCCGCGAAGTGATTCGCAGTGCTTCTGAAGAGCAGATGAAGCTTTCCGCTGATCTTGCGATGAACGAAATGAAACAGATGCAGGCTTACCTATCCATTCGAGCTACGAATAACGCGATGGAAAATTGTGACATCGACGACAAGAAAATGCTTGCGTACAGAACCATCATGCAAGATGTTTTGAATTACCGTGTGAACAATACGCGCTGGTGCGTGCTCCGCTGGCCGAATCCGTCCATGGCCCAGGCGGCAAAAATGAGCACGGAGGCGTTCGAGGACTTTTATTTCAAGGCATGCCTTGCCGATTATCCGAAAATGGCTGCCGCGGCCAGTCATCTCGTTGATCTCATGAATCGTACAGACAAGGTGCGTCTTGTGGCGCCTGATACCGATATCACGTTCAGCATCAAGGATATTCCGGCTGTACCGTGCTGCGGCAACATGAACATTCCCGACGGCGAAGTCTATACGGCACCGGTGCAGGGGAGTATCGAAGGCGTTATTCACTACAATACGCCGACTTTGTACGAAGGCAAGCAGTTTAGCAATATCCGTCTCGTTTTCAAGCAAGGCAAAATTGTCGAAGCGACTTGCGAAACGGGAGACAACAAGAGTCTCAACGCCATTTTCGATACGGATGAAGGCGCTCGATACGTGGGGGAGTTTGCTGTAGGTTTCAACCCGTTCGTGCTTTCTCCGATGTGCGACATTTTGTTTGACGAAAAAATTGCCGGTTCTATTCACTTTACGCCAGGTATGTGCTACGAAGACGCCCCGAACGGTAACAAGTCCGCTATTCACTGGGACCTAGTGCTTATCATGCGTCCTGAATATGGCGGGGGCGAAATCTGGTTCGACGACAAGCTCATCCGCAAGGACGGCCTCTTTGTTCTCGATGAACTCAAATGCCTCAATCCGGAGAATCTGGCGTAGTGCCGGGACTCTGTTGCCTGAATTTTGAATTGACCTGAGTCCCCTTTTTGTTAATAAATAATAACTAATGGCTAAAAACTACCTTTTTAGTCATTATATTTATATATATTAATGTTACACAACACTAAAAATAAAGGTACAGTATGAACATAAAATCGATGTTTGGCATAGGCCTTGTCAGTTTCGGCGTTGCATTCGCGCAGGATTATGCTGCTCCTGAAGCTGAAACTTATTCTGCTCCGGCAGAAACCTCTACAAACTCATATACGGCTACAACGACCGCTCCATCCATGAGCGAACAGGAACTTCAGAAGCAGGAAGAACAGGCAGCCTCTTCCAAAAGTCTCACAGCTCCGGTCCCGTTTGTCAAGCCGGATATTCCGAAGGAATCCAAAAGGTCTTCTTTCAACAGCATTTTGCACGGCCGTTCCTATAACTATAACGGCAACATGGCCGCCGCCAACAACACGGATCTTTTGATGCGTTATCCGAACTTGTTTGCTAACCGCAAGTTCTTCTATATCGAACCGACCAACAAGATGGGTATTCTTTCTCTTGGTTCCTTCTTTACGGCCTTCGATATCGTTCATGCCCCGCTTGACGCCAGCCAACTCGGTAGGCTTACTCTCGGTTACGCTGTGCCTGGCTTCGGCTTTTATATCAGGGCGGGACTTGGCCACAGCAGGGTCAGCAACGATGGTAACGCTACGATCCCGCATATGGGACCGGATGATGTCGATGCTGTTCCTGGTGTGACATCGGTGACTTCCGGCGGTGACGATTGGGCGTTTGCGATATCCAAGGGATTCTTGGGGGTCAATCTCGCTTTGAGCGGCGACTGGATTACCGAGAAAAAGCAGATTCACATTGATCCGGATCAGGGTGACGAAAGAGAGCAGCACTTTGATAGCCTGACCGTGAACGTGAACTTGACGAATGCCCCGACCGCAAAGAACTTTACCTGGAATATCGGTGCGACATTGGTTGCTCATCGCAATGAAGTCGAAGTTGAAGACGATGTTGTCGTTGATGCGGATAATCCGCCAAATTCCTATTTTGAACTGGCTCCTTATCTCCGCGTGGGGCTTTCCGTTCTTGAAAACGATAATGCCCGTGTCCTTGTCGGTGCTGCGGGAATTTTCCCCTTCAGGCATTATAACGACCCGTTAGACGGTTATGTGTTTGCCGTTATTCTTCAGCCGAGCCTTTTGGGTGAAGTCTTCGTCGGAGAAGAGAAAAACTTTATGTTCTACGGCGAAGTAGGGTATGACTGGAACGCATTCACTTACAACAAGGACAACAATAGCGATATTTCCACGATGTTCTACAGAATGAATCCTGTTGTCGCCTCTGTCGGTTTCCGTTATCAGTACAAGGACTTCTTGTCTGTTGAACTCGGACTCGGCAACGAACTTTTCTCGGGGTCTGGCAACTTCTTCAACGGGGATCATACGTTTGTCGATTTCAGCGCCATGGTTCGCTTCTAATTGATGGAATTGTTTTTCCAGGAAACGCCTCCCGAAAGGGAGGCGTTCTTTTGCATATAAAGGCGATTCCGCAACAAGTGCGGGAAGACAAGTCTGGGAGACAATGCAAAAAAGAGTCTAGCAAAAGCTAGACTCTTTTAATCTTGTTGGTCCTTTTGAATCCTATCGGCAAATGTCATTCAAGAAATAATGGCGGGGCTAACCCCAACCTCTTAGGCTCGATCCATGCAAGCATGGCTGCAACGCTAGCCTTTTGAGGTTGTCCTATCGGCACTCCGTGCCTCCAGAATGACATTACTCTGCTTTAGCCGAGGATGTCGATTACAAGCGTTCTGCAATCTGGACGGCGTTGAGTGCGGCGCCCTTGCGGATCTGGTCGCCGACAATCCAGATGTTCATGCCATTGTCGCAGGCGAGGTCCTTGCGGATACGGCCGACATAGACGTCGTCCGTGCCCATGAGGTTGAGCGGCATCGGGTAGACGTTGTTTGCCGGATCGTCGCAGAGCTGGAGGCCTTCGCCGTTCTTGATGGCGTTGCGGACTTCTTCGACAGAGAGTGCGCGTTCCGTTTCGAAGCTGATGGCTTCGGAATGGCAACGGAGTGCAGAAACGCGGACGCAGGTCGCGGCGCAGCGGACGTCGCTGTGCATGATCTTCTGCGTTTCGTTGAACATCTTCATCTCTTCCTTGGTGTAGCCGTTGTCGGTGAACACGTCAATGTGCGGGATGAGGTTGTAGGCGAGCTGGTGTGCGAACTTCTTCACGGTGACTGGCTTGCCTTCGACGATTTCCTGGTACTGCTGCTGGAGTTCTGCCATGCCTGTTGCACCGGCGCCGCTTGCGCTCTGGTAAGAGGAAACGTGAATGGTCTTGATCTTGCTCAAGTCGTTGATCGGCTTGAGGGCGACAACCATCATGATGGTCGTGCAGTTCGGGTTAGCGATGATGCCCTTGTGGAGCTTGATGTCTTCCGGGTTCACTTCAGGCACGACGAGCGGAACGTTCGGGTCCATGCGGAAGAAACTCGTGTTGTCGACGACGATTGCGCCGGCATCAACAGCGATAGGAGCGAATTCCTTGGAAACGCTTGCGCCTGCAGAAGAGAGCACGAGGTCAACGTTCTTGAAGGCGTCCTTGCAAGTCAGTTCAACCTTGAGCTTTTCGCCCTTGAAACTGTATTCGCGGCCAACGCTGCGTTCGGAGGAAAGTTACGTTGTTCAAGAATCTTGAGGAGTTCCTGACCTACTGCGCCGGTGGCGCCCATGATCGCTACGTTACGAATCATAGATTTAACCTTTGTTTATCTTATTGTTGAGGTTGATTGTTCTTTTTTAAACTTTTGATGATTTTTTGGAATTGGTCGATATGCTTTTTGGCGCTTACCATCATGTCGCGTGCTTGCGAGAATTTCTTCGCCTGTTCCTGCGGGTCTTCAAGGAGGCTGTAGGCGTACAATGCATGGGCCGCACTTCGAAGCGTCTCCGATGCCTGGACTAATTCCGCATGGGCTTCTCTTGTCTCGAGCGGATGGAATAGCCCAACCGCTTTGCGGTTCACTGTCGTCGCCTTGTTGTTGATGGCCAGTGCCTGCTGGCTTATCTTTTCGCGCTTAATCTCGCTTACGTTCTGTTCCATGGGCTCAAAGGAGTCTATGGAGCGCATGACGTCGAACATCTTGTCGATGACAAAATCGGCTTTGTCCGCATACGATTCGAGTCTGTCCATCACTTCGGGACCTAGTTCGACATCGTCGAAATTGGTATCGGAGTGGCCGGAGTCAAAATCGTTTGGCGATCCAGTGGTGTGGGTGCCTTGGTATGCGTTTTTATCGTTGGCCTTGTCGAACGACGAAATGTAGTCCTCGTATTTCTTGTTTGCCGCAACAAGTTCTGCTGGGGAGTACGAAGACGTGAATACTAAGGTTGGATGTTCAAAACAAGCCGTTCCTATGAGGCCGGTCAGCATGCACACGGAGAAAAGGAGGAACGATACCCTGGAGGACCATTCTTCGCTTTGGACCAGGCAAAGCAGACTGAACAGAAACAGCAAAAAGAACGAGAGCAGAATACCACCTTCGACATCTTGGACGATGATGGTATTTTTTACGAAGTAGAACAGACAGTCTATCACTATGGTGAGTGTAGAGAGTATGGCCCCGACGACTTTCGAATTACGCCCTGGGGTGGCTGCCGTGGCGAATATCGTTACAAACGATATTCCGAGTGGCAGCGCATAGATGAGCGCAATTTCTGCTATTCCTTGATTCATTCAGACCGTCTTGATTTAGAACGGAAGATCGACATCTTCTTCGGCCATGCCGGCGTCATAAGATGGGGCGCTGTTCGACTGCATTCCGTTAAAGCTGTTGGGTTGGAAACTGTTGGCTTGGCTGAAACCGCTTGCAGCCGGGGCTCCACCTTGGCCGCGCGGAGTGAGAAGCTGGAAAGTGTCCATGTTGATTTCGGTGACGTAGCGCTTCTGACCGCTGGTCTGGTCGGTCCAGCTGCGGTTGGTGAGGGAACCTTCGACGTAGAGGCTCATGCCCTTGCGGATGCCGAGCTGCTCGACGATGTCGGCGATCTTTCCCCAGCCGATGATGTTGTGCCAGTCTGTCTGTTCTTTTTGTTCACCATTGTTGTCTCTATAGCGGCGGGAAGTGGCGAGGGAAAAAGAAACACGCTTACGTCCACCATTGGGATTGACGCGAACTTCCGGATCCTTGCCGATATTGCCGATGAGCATAACCTTATTCAAATAAGCCATATAACTATCCTATTTTATTTTTTGAATTTTCGGCAACAAAAATACAAAAAGAATTTTGACAGTTTTGTGTCAAAAATAAAAAAAAGCCAAATTTTTTGCTTTATTTTTTTTTCTTACAGAAAAACCATGCGACCGGAGTCACATGGTTTTGGAGTGAGGGGGTATTATGATTGAATTATCAGTATTCAAAATGCACGCGGTAGCGTTTGTGCCCGTTCGGAGATACCTTCGCTCCCTTGGCATTTACTAGATTGCGGAGTTCCTTTATGTTTTTCGGGGTCGTGCGAAGGGCCCTGATGGCATTTGTTTTGCTGGAGGAACTGGGTGGAGTGACCGCACTGCTTGAAGAGCTTGCTGCGATGCTGCTGGAAGATGCTACACTGCTGCTAGAAGGGGGCTGAGCAGCGCTTGAAGAAGCGGGAGCTTGTTCGTTATCTTTGGGAACTTGACCGTTGAAACCTTCTTGACCCTTCTTGGTGAGGGCGATGATGGCCATGCCGTCCTTGGTGAAGATGTTGTTCGGGCTGATATCGACACGGTTTCCGTCGAATGTCCAATCACCCTTGCTCCATCGGTTATTGTCGAAAGTGTCGAAATCGTCTGTCCAAAGGAGCTTGAAATCGCTTCCGTTGTCGCCTTCGCCTGGCTTGTATTCGTAAACCTTGACCCAGTTGATGAACTGGTAAACCGGCAGGATGTTGTCGTTCCATGCGCCGACCCAGCCGGCATCTTCGTGGGACCACAAGTTGAAACGGAGACCCTGCGGCTTTTTGCCGAGGTCCTCAACCTGGTTGTTGTCGCCCTGTCCCTTGACGGTCTTGCGGACAACTTGGCCGTCCAAAATCCATGCCACGTAATCTGGAGTCCATTCCATGCCATAGGTGTGGAATGACTGGTTTGAGGCCGGGTTGATGGTGTGATGCTTTTCGCTGGTCACCTTGCGGTCGGGCTGACCGTTTCCGGGACCAAAACCTGTAATGATGTTGGACTGGAAACTGTTGGGATTCTTGCCCAAAATCTCAATATCCACTTCGACCCAGGGCTCGTTACCGCCGAGATAAGAATCGTTGTGGTAAAGGAACATGGAGCTCACGGTTCCTGAGCCGGCCGCCATCTGCATACGGGCTTCGAACTTGCCATACTTCCAAGTTTCGTTGGTGTAAAGTTCGGCACCGCTGTAATCTTTAGCGCTAACGGCCGCAGTAAGGGCGGCTGCAACAATGGCGCTCTTGACTGCTGTCTTCTTGATATTCATTTTTCCTCCATGAATCATCTAGAAAAAAAATCCCATACATCAATACCAATATAGGTTCGTGTGAGATTTTGCACAATATGACTAAATGATATTACGGAGTGAACTGTATCGACTGTTCAGTTTTTGCGTTATTTGCTGAGGTTGAAATGTATAGCTTGTTCGCCCTGAACTTTCAGCACGTAAATTCCTTTGGACAGGGAGCCCATGGCTATGGATTGCCCGGCTGAAACGGTTCCCTTCATGGACGTGCGACCGCGAATGTCCAAAATTTCGAACTTCAGGCTTTTTCCACTAGATACGGTAAAACTCGTGTTGCCGTTTTGCATCTGGATTGCGGATTTGTGCGCGATGGCGAATTTGCGGGAATGGGTGGATGTCGTGACTTCGGATGTCGCGAGCTTGTAAAGGAAGTTGAATACCTTGTCTTGCACCGGTTTTTCGTATTCGGTGTCATCATAGAATTCGTGGTCGGCACCGTTGACGAAATACGTTTCGTGCTCGATGTTTTTCGCTGTCAAAACGGAATCGATGACATAGCTGCCGTAAAGAGTGGGGGCCTGGACATTGAGTGTCATGTTCGACATGGAAAAACCTTCGCCAAGAGGTTTGCCCGTCTTGAAAAGGACCGTCTCGTCGTCGGTTCCGTGGATGAGGAGCACAGGCGTTTTGTTTTCGCCAATGATGTTTGGATTGTGGATGGCGCCCCACAAGGATACGGCTCCGTTTGCATGGGAATCGACACCTTGTTCGCCATAAATGTCCATGCCGCCGAGTTCCGGAGCGCCCGTTTTGTTGATGTAACTGGGAAAGTCTGCTTCTTTGCGGACATAGATATTTTCGAGCGAGAGGATAGCCCCGGCGCTGTTGCCCAAGAGATAAATGCGGTTCGGGTCAATGCCTAGTTTGTCTGCGTTCTTGCGCATGTAGCGGACTGCTGCGCTTACATCCTGGACGCCGCGATATACGGTTCGGGCAAAATCGACGCTGTCGATGCTGTAATTTACCCCGCTCCCCGTGAGGGTGACTCCGCGACGGTACTGGATGGAGGCGGTTACGAATCCGCGGGCGGCGAGGGAATCGCAGTAGTTTACGGATTGCTGGTCGGTATCGTCTTTGGCGCCGGCGACCATGGCGCCTCCGTGACTGACGATGATGGCTGCGCGTTTTGTCTCGTTGTCAGCTTTGGGGGTGTAGAGGTCTAGCAGCAGGGGCTGGGTTGTAACATCGTTTTCGTTGTTGTAAAAATAGATGTATTCCCCGGCAAAGGCGTAAATCATCTGCGTCAACGAGTGCAGGGAACTCAGGTGCGGGACGTTGACCGCAAACTCTACGTCTTTCTTTTTTTCCACTTCGAACATGCGGTCTTTGTAGCGGGTGTCGGCCGCGTTTGAATTGGCTGCGCACAGGGTGAGGGCTGCGAAAACAGAGAAAATCCCCTTTTTGCTTATAAACTGAGACATCATAAATTTTTCCAAGTTTTAAAATTATCAAAAAAAATATAGACAAATATAATTGTTGTGTAAAGCAGGATGTGAACGAATTAGGAACTTTGGGGAGATATCGTTGTTATAATCTTTGGAATAGGCTGTTCTGTGTGGTCTAAAAGTAATATTCCATAATTGTTTAAGAATAATTGAACGGTGTTGCTGATAAATGCAATAATATTGTAGTTTTGCGAACAATATTTATTTATTGTTATCATAAATTTTCTTGACAAGATATTTTTGTGAAATATATTGTGTGCAGACCTTATTGTCGATTGGCCTAGGGTTGAAAACTTCTAAAAAATGAATTTTTAGAGGTAACTTTAAAAGGAGGACTAATGTCTAAAAAATCGATTCTTCTTCTGATTGGAAGTGCTGTTGCAATGAATGCCGGTGCGGCAGAACGAGTTGTCGCTGTATCTTCGGCGGAACTCAACGTTACCAAGGCTCAAACCGATGTGCTTGGCCGCCATAATTCAAAGGTTCGATATACTCCGCAAAATTTTGTCAAGACGCAGAAATCGAAGGTGTTGGCCAAGGCTGCCGATTATCCGTCAGAAGTGAGTATTGCAAAAACGTATGGTGCTTTTGAACACCGTAATGGGAAAAGATGGTATGCTTTTAATACTGAAGAGGGCTTGTCAGAATCGCAGTATATATCAAGGATTAATAACGTCGAAGATAATGATCAAGCGAGAGCCAAATTTATACGAGAAAATAAAAAGAATTATGATAAATTAATGGATGAGAGCTTGTATAGAGTAAGTTTTGCTTCAGATCCATGCTCTGGTAAGGAGTCGTGTGTTCGAAGTATGCCTACTCATTCGGATAAATATAGTATAACGCAATATGAAGATATTGATTTTTTGAATTATTCGTCAGTGTTAAAAAAATCAAATTTAAACGCATCTGTGATTGGAAGTAATATTACTGGTAAAAATATCGGGATATCATTTACAGAAGTTGCCCTCCCACTTCAAGGTTACGGAGCGAATTATAGACTTGAAGCGAATTGCTATATTAATTATCCAAAATCACGGCCTTCAGACATAGTTCATGGAACTCATACTGCTAAGGTATTGAGCCATGTCGCTCCAGGTGCAACGCTTTATGGTTTGCAATCTTTATGTGATGGAAAAGTGGCTCTACCGGTTGATGGCTATAACAGATCTCCTAAGATATATATAGGTAATCATTCTTATGGGAGTGCTGGGACGGATTATGATGAAAACGAAAGTAAATATATTGACGACTTTATTTATAATACAAGGACAATTGAATTTGGCAGTGCCGGAAATTGTGGTACGAGTACGGGAACGTCGTATTCCTGTAGATCAAATGCTCATATTTCGCAGGTTGCTAGGGCAGTCAATGTGATTGCTGTTGGTGCAGTCCATAATGACTTGACATACCATAAAACCTCTAGCAATGTTAATCCCTGGTATCCTAAAAGTAATGCAATAAAATATGTTAAACCGGAAATTGCAAATTTTTCGGATTTGCTTTTCCCAAATGATGGTGTTGCATTTATAGAGCAAAGAAATGGAGACAATTGGGTAGGTGGAGCCGTGTTGACTCCTTATTTCCTTATGACTAGTTCTTCTTCGCCATATACGGCAGCGTCAGTTGCTTTGTTATTGGACCGATTCCCGTTCTATAAGTGGCATCCTGAGGTGGTCAAAGCCCTCCTGATTACTTCGAGTGTTAAAAAGATAATTAACGCTGAACAGCACGACGCAGATAATGTTGAGTATAAAGTAGCCATGGGTGTTCCTGATGGCAGGGCCATGTTTGAAAAGAACCGTTCTAAATTCTGGAATGGCAACAATGGTGATTTTTTCAAGAATAAAAAGATTTCATTTACGGAAACGGGTATTCAAAGCGGGAGAAAATATCGTATTGCAATCGCTTGGCTCTCAAGCGGGACGGCCGTTGCTCAATATGGGCGGCTTCCGCAAGATATAAATCTCAAGGTAAAGCAGAATGGCAGGACGATAGCCAGATCGGAATCCACGTCAAATCCGTTTGAAGTTGTTGATATTACGACTGAAAATAGTGGAGACTTGGAAATTATCATTGAAAGAAAAGAAGGTAACGGGGAAAACCTGGGTGGTCGCGTGCTGCTAGGCTACAATTTCCTGGAACTTCCGGACGCATACCAAATTCGAAAGCCCGCTTATCAAGCGTTACGCCAGCAAGGAAATGAGTTTCATCTTCAGCCCGCAGTACAAGTTCCAGACTTGGCGCAAGCTGTGGATTTACCTCGCCGAATCCGAAATGGAACTCGGCCTCCCGATTACGCAGGAGCAGGTGGACGAACTGAAGGCCCACGAGAAGGACATCAATTTCGAAGTCGCCGAAGAAGAAGAAAAGCGCCGCCGTCACGACGTGATGAGTCACGTTTACGCTTACGGCGTCCAGTGCCCGAAGGCGAAGGGCATCATCCACCTCGGTGCGACCTCCGCATTCGTGGGCGACAACACCGACCTTATCCAGATGCAGCAGGCCATGATCCTCGTCCGCAAGCGCCTTTGCCGCGTGATGGACAAACTTTCCAAGTTTGCGATGGAATACAAGGACATGGCTCAGCTCGGCGCCACCCACTTCCAGGCAGCCCAGCTCACGACCGTGGGTAAGCGCGCTTGCCTCTGGCTTCAGGACATGCTCATCGACCTCGAAGAACTCAACTTCCTCATCGAAGTGCTTCCGTTCCGCGGCGTGAAGGGCACGACCGGTACGCAGGCTAGCTTCATGGACCTGTTTAATGGCGACGAAGAAAAGATTATGGAACTTGACCGCCGCGTGACCGCCAAGGCGGGCTTCAAGCGCGTGCTCACCATCACCGGTCAAACCTACACCCGTAAGTGGGACAACCGCGTGAACCAGGTGCTCAGTTCCATCGCTCAGTCTCTGCACAAGTTCGCTACCGACATGCGCCTCATGCAGGGCGTGAAGGAAGTGGAAGAACCGTTCGAAAAGACTCAGATTGGTTCCTCTGCCATGGCTTACAAGCGTAACCCGATGCGCAGCGAACGTATCTGCTCCCTGGCCCGTTTCGTGATGGCCCAGGTGAACAGCACCGCCTTCACGCAGGCAACGCAGTGGTTCGAACGTACGCTTGACGATAGCGCCAACAAGCGCCTCGCCATTCCGGAAGCGTTCCTCGCTATGGATGCCATGCTCATCATCGCTGAAAACGTGACGAACGGCCTCGTGGTTTATCCGAAGGTCATCGAAAAGCGCATCATGGCTGAACTCCCGTTCATGGCTACCGAAAACATCATCATGGAAGGCGTCAAGAACGGTGGCGACCGCCAGGAACTCCACGAAGAAATCCGCGTGATGAGTATGGAAGCGGGCAAGGTCGTGAAGGAACAGGGCAAGGACAATGACTTGCTCGAACGCGTGCTGAAGAACGAAAAGTTCCAGAAGCTCGGCATCACTGAAGAAAAGCTCAAGGAAATCCTCGATCTCCGCAAGTTTGTGGGCCGCGCTCCGGGACAGGTCGTGAAGTTCGTGACCGAAGAAGTCCGCCCGGCGATTGAAGCGATACCCGACTGGGCTACGATCGACGCTGGCGAATTGAAAGTGTAAAATCGCTTTATAATCGGCGCAATACTTCGTTGCTCGCCCCCTCACGTACGCTTTAGTACGCTACGGGGGCTCGCGCCTCGTCTTGCTTGATTCTAAAGCGATTTTGTCCTGCTCGTTTCTAGGCGAATTTTGTTTCGCCAGGCACTATGACAAATTAGTCGTTTGAGAACGGCTCGCGCCTCGTCTTGCTTGATTCTAAAGCGATTTTCTCCTGCTCGTTTCTAGGCGAATTTTGTCTCGCTAGGCACTAAGTCAAATTAGTCGTTTGAGAACGCTCGCACCTTGTCCTGCTCGTTTCTAGGCGAATTGTTGCTTCGGTGGTTAAATAAATTACCGTACAACGTCATGGCGGACTTGATCCGCCATCTTTATAGTGAATTTACCCCATTTTTCCCGTGATGGGGTAATTTTTTTTACGTTAAGTTGTGTATTTGGGGGAACGAATAAAAGTATTTTAATGATATTCATGAGGAAATGTAATGAGCAAAAAATGGATAATTTTTATTATAGCGATACCTTTGCTTGCCTATTATATCTACGACTGTTTCTCGTATAAGCCGCCCAAAACGGATTTTGTTATTTACCGGGATATAGGTTCTTATGCTCGCTACGACATGTCTTCTTTGTTTGAATACTTTGACAACATTATTTCGTACTCCATAAATTCTCTTGATGCAAATAGGATTAAACGTGGAAAGTTGAAATGGAATGATGATTCCAGCGACGCCTACATTTGCACCATCAAGGAAAACGATTGCGTTTGGGAAAAAATCGCCCAAGAAAAAAGACATCATCTAAAGAAGCTGAAAACAGCAATTAAAACTTATGTAATGGAAGAAGAAAGTAATGAAGTGTATTATTTGGATGGAGAAACTTTCAACATTGAGTTCATTGATAAAAAAGAACGCTTATTCTATGTTTTGAATATAAACGAATTACCTGATAAAGCCGAAAAAGCGAAAGACATATTTGGACGGTTAGAAAGAATAATCTATGACTAAAAAAACGAATCCTTTCGGACTCGTTTTTTTTGCTTTGCTGTGATATTTTACGGTTTGAACGGCGGGATGTAATCATCGCCATCGTTGCTTCGGCTATTGGCACCCATTTTTCCCCCTTTGTTTGTGACTACAATATATGTAGATTCAGAGGGGCTCCGATGTGAAAAAAATCACATTGTGATGGTTTTCACAATATTCTAGAACTTTCTTTAATTTATTTCAGAATAGCAAAATGGTGGGAGGGAAAATGGTTGGAAAAAGGACTGGAAATGTTCAGGCCATTTGAAAATTGTAAAAATTTGATAACTTTTACGAGCTGGTTTTGATTGCATAAACTTTGAATTTGCGAATCCTGGAAATCCGCATATCCTTCTTCGAGTCTCTTTTTGTTTGTAAATATACTCCATTTGGCTTTTGGGGGCAAAAATTGGGCTGGTTGCCACCGTTTAATCGCCAAATATTACTTTTTTATGTGAAAAATTGTATCTTATTTTATATGCGTCTCCGATTTCTGATTTCGTTGATTTTGTGCCTGTGTGTTTTGGGCTTTGGGAATGATTACGCCAAGGCGATAGAATCCCGTGAATCTCTTATTGCTAAGCTAAATGGTGCTCCCCGTCAATTTATCGCGGATACTCGCGACTCTTTATTACAGTCTATACAAATTAAAGATTCTTTTTCTGTTGCTCGTTATATTGGTGTTTTGACAGATTCCGCATATGAAGACTACGCCTTGGACAAGTACGAACTTTTGCAGATTTATCTTTTGATGGATCAATTTGATTCGGCTATTGTTACGTTTGTTCGTGATTATGATAATCATTTGCGTTCTTATGCACAAGGAGCATATGCTCATCAATATCAATGGTATTCTGCATTTGACGACAAACTAATCGAATTTCTTGATGCAAAGATGAATTTGACAAATCGGGACGTTCTTCAGGAACAGTTGAATCGTATCTCGAATTCGGATATAAGCCAAGAGCTCAAGGATTTGGCTGAATTGATGAAAATGGAGTTCGCGCGTAATGTTATCAAAAATAAGTCTATCGCTTGTTTTTCTGAAGAAGTGAAAAAAGGAAAAATGTCAGAAGTATGTAGCCAAAGAGATGAAATTTATCAAATGCGTTATGGCGTTTGGAAGGATGATTTCGTTGATAAGGATTCTGTTTATTACGATTCGTTGTTTTCCATGTTTGCAAGTTTCCAAAATAATTATCCCGATTCGGAGTTTAGAAGTTGGGCTATAAAGCACAGACATTTGGCAAATCAAACTCGTGAAATTGATAATTCTTACAAATATTATTATTTGGAACGTTTCTATACAGGGGGCATCGGCGGAGAATTTTTTATCAGTCCGTCAAATTCCGATTTTGAATTGAATGTCGTCCTTCAATATAAGCGTTTTATTTTAACGGCTAGTCATGGTGAGGATCCTGATTTTCTGGATGGTTGGAATGTCTTGCTTGGAGTAGATGTTTTTGAAAATAAATTGTTCAAGATAGTTCCGTTTGTGGGGGGATACAATACTTGGATGGCGGGCATGCAATTTGAATTTAGACCGTGGATCTCTGAAATGGGACATGATGCTCCAATAGGGGGCTATTTATCTCTTAAGGCGAAGTATGTGTTTAAATATGGCGAAAATGGTGGCAAAGCCGACGATTATAAAAAAAATTCCAAGCATAGATTCTATCTCGGTGTAGGCTTCCACATTTGGTAAATGCTGAATTACAGGGTTTATGCACATGCGAATATGTCTTTTATTTGTTTTACTGTTGAATGTCTTTACATTTGCGGCTTCGTGTAATATTTATCCGTTACCCACATTTGCCGATTCTCCCGAAAAACAAACTTTGGCGAAAGTTAGAGATTCTCTATTAACGTCCTTGCAGGTCCAGGATTCGAATGAAGTTTTTCGACTTGTAAATGTGTTGAAAAATTCTGGTTATGACGAACGTGCATTGGATAATTATGAACTGTTGCAGATTTATCTTATGATGAATCAATATGATTCAGCTTTGGTCACGCTGGTAAGGGAACATTCCCGTTACATCACTAATAGTTATGTTGGTGAAATGTACGGTTGTAGTCATGTTGCACCATATTCTGCTTTTGATGATAAACTAGTTGATTATGCTAATACAAAAATAGATTTGACAACAAATGAAAATTTTCAAAAACAGTTGAATCGAATATCAAATGGAACAGCTAAGCAAGAATATAGGGATTTTACCAATTTGATGAAAGTTATATTGAAAAATACAAGTCTGAATGATAAACATAAATACTGTGATGCCAATTATAGCTGGAATTGTTTTGATAATCGAGATTCTGTTCAACGAGTTCGTTTTGTGGAGTATTATACTTTTGAAGAACTCAAAGATACTCTTTTTTTTGATTCTTTGATAGAGAAACTGATTGCGTTTAAAAATAAATATCCTGAATCAGAATTTAATCCTTGGATTATGAAGCAAGTGGAACTGAATGATGCTGCCCGTGAAAGTGAATTTAAACGTCGCCATTACTATTTGGAACGTTTCTATACGGGAGGCCTCGGCGGAGAATATTTTAATAGTCCGTCAAAAAACAATTTTGAATTGAATGTTGTCCTTCAATATAAGCGTTTTATTTTAACGGCTAATTATGGGCCGGATGATGATTTTGAGTATTGTTGGAATGTCTTGCTTGGAGTAGATGTTTTTGAAAATAAATTGTTCAAGATAGTTCCGTTTGTGGGGGGATACAATACTTGGATGGCTGGCATGCAGTTTGAATTTAGACCGTGGATTTTTGAAATGGGATATGATTTTCCAATTGGTGGCTATTTCTCTTTCAATGCAAAATATGTTTTTAAATATGGTGAAAATAGTGGTAAAGCTGATGATTATAAAAGACATTTCAAACACAGGTTCGATTTCGGTGTTGGCTTCCACATTTGGTAAATGCTGAATTACAGGGTTTATGCACATGCGAATATGTCTTTTATTTGTTTTGCTGTTGAATGCCTTTGCATTTGCGGCTTCGTCTTTAGATGAAGAGAAAACTGCTCGTCGCGCTCTTATTGAAAAACTTGATGATATAGAGAAAAAGCGTCTTGCAGATACGCGTGATTCTCTGTTGACAAGTCTTCAGGAAAAAGATGTGGATGCTGTCTTTCGTTATGTAGGATTGTTGACGGATTCTACTTATGGCGAATACGCCTTGGACAAATACGAACTCTTGCAGGTTTATCTTTTGATGGATCAATTTGATTCGGCTATTGTGACGCTTGTTCGAGATTATGATCAACATATATACTCTCATAGAGATGGGTATCATATTTCTTATTACAGAAATCAATGGTATTCTGCATTTGACGATAAACTGATTGAATATCTTGATGCGAATATGGATTTGACAAAGCGAGAACTTTTGCAGGAACAATTGAGTCGCATTTTAGATTCTGATGTTCGCTCGGATTATAAAGATTTGGCCGATTTGATGTATATGGATTTTTCGCGTGATGTCATCAAGAATAAATATAAAGCATGTCACGTTGGAAAATTGATGACGAACATTTGCCATCAACCGGATTTTGTGAATGAAATGCGTTATGGATCTTCGGATGAAGAGTTCGCCCCAAAAGATACTGTTTTTTACGATTCTTTGATTTCAAAAATTGCTGATTTCCAAGTAAAACTTACAATACCGGAATTTTCATTTTGGGCCAAGAAACAATTAGATGTTGAAAAAGAAAATCGAAAAAAAACTGTTTCTACTTTATATAGTAAAGAACATACAAAAGAATCTAAATGTGTTAAAGGATGTTATTACGAAGACCGTCTATACACAGGTGGTATTGGATTTGAGTTTTTTGCAGGTATGGGCTTTGAGCTGGCTTTAGCTCTCCAAAATAGGATATTTATTCTTGATTTGGGTTTTACAAGAGATGATGAAGGATATGGTAGATATATCACCCTTGGATTTGATGTTTATGAAACAAAATATTTAAAGGTTGTACCATTTGCTGGTTGGCGTAATCCTTTTGTGGCGGGGTTGCAATTTGAGTATAGACCATGGATTTCTGAACGAACTGACGAATTTAAGATAGGTGAGTATGTTACGATAAAGGCCAAACTCGAAATGAGATATGGATATAAATCTATGGAAAACGATGAGAAAGGTTGCAATGGAGCTGATGAGTGCAGTGGATTAGTGAAAAAAGAGAAAGGTCCACGAAAATTAAGGCCCCATATTTTTGGTGGTGTCGGCTTCCATTTCTGGTAATTGTTTTATTCGAATTTCGTTGTTATGTCCAGCGTGTCGCCGCGACCGTATTGGTCTTTATAGACAAGTTTCCATGTAATGGTTGAGTCCTTGTAAGATTGAAGCGACTTGTTAAAAAGCTGATAGTTGTAAATACGGGCTTTTTCGGGCAATTCTTCGAAAATGACGTTACGGTATTGTTTGTAGGGAACGGGACGTTTGGACGCACTCTGATATTCTAGGGTACACGTTTTCTTTTTAGAAATTTTTTTAACAACAGCTTTCGGAAAGTTTTTTTGCCATTCGAAATCCTTAGGTAGCCCGATGGGTTCTATACTGTAATTGGTTTTGAACGTTAGCAATGCAGAACAGGATGTGCTTGGCAAAACAGAAAAGACTTTTACCACAGAGTCGCGATTGAATTCGGGAATGTTTGCTACAGGAATGTAGTTTGTGATAGCATCTTTTCCAAAGTTCAGATCTTTATAAGTTGCTTTCGATGAATTCTCTTTGTGATAAGGATTATTGCATTGTTCGCCCTTGGGTGCTGATAATCTACGAACGCATGAAAAACGATCACCGAAAATTTTACAATCAGAAGGATGCCAAATTGTAGTGTCTCCTCTAAAATCAAGAATGCGATAAAATAGGGAAGCTTTTGTTGAAAATCTTTCAATTGCGGAATTGTAGCACTTTGTGGGAGTGTAGTTTTGATTTACTTCGAATTTTGTCGTGATATCTAGCGTGTCGCCGCGACCGTATTGATCTTTATAGACAAGTTTCCACGAAAAAGTTGTGTCTTTATATAGGATTGATGTATTAAGTAGTTGGTATTCGTAATTTTTTTCTTGTTCGGGTAAAAAATGTCTGGATTTTATGTATCGTAATAGTGGTGGGTGTATAGAGGGAGATCTTAATGAATGACTTTCACAAACATTTTGTCCCGTAGTGTCTTTGCTAATAGACATCCATTTTTTACGATCGTCTTCATCCCATTTAAAATAATCAGGAAGTCCTATAGCCTTAATTTTATAATTTGAACGGAATGTTAAAAGTTTGGAGCACGGGTCTCCTGATATATAAGAAAAAAAATGTGCGACATCGTTTCGGTCGAATGCTGGAATATCTGCGATTGGAATGTAATTGACGATGGCGTCTTTACCGAAATTTAAATTTTTGTAAATGACTTTTTGTTTTTTTTGAAGCGCTGTATCTGATTTTTGCTTTTGGGTTCTAAGCCATTTTTCTATATCAGTAAAATTATATATGATCTCTTTACTGCACGAAAACGAAGAATCGCGAATGGTGCAGTCGGCAGGATCCCAGACTGTTGTATCTCCGTTGAACTCCAAAATTCGGTACATGATCTGGGTTTTCTCGCACTCGTTTTTAAAAATGAAGAACAACGATATGGCTAAACAAACCAGCCCGAAAATGACAATAAACTTCTTTTTCATTCCGAAACTCAATCGTTAATAATCACAACTGCAAAATACAAAAAAAGAGAATTTCTATTAATAATAATAGCTAAGAAAAATGTAAAAACATTTTTTTTGCAGATTCTATTTAGAATTTGGATTGCGGTGACAGTTTGTTTGAGATTATGCTGTTGTACTTTGCTTAGCCAAATCAATTTGAACGAAATCCGTTTTACCTTCGGAAGGGACTCTGAAAGAGAATGTTGTTACTCCGTTGAAGTTTGAAACGCAAAAATCACCCATTGTAATTACATCCATGCCAATAAGAACATCCCATGTTCCGCTAGAAATACCTTCTGTGACTTGCCGTAAAATTTTTATTCCGTTTGGGAGCGTTATTTCAATAATATACACTTGAACAATTGCAGATCCATTGACTCCAAGAGTCTCTGTTTGACCGATGGGAACAAGACCAAGACTAAGTGCGACATTTTTTGTGATAACACAATTTGTAGTTCCGGTGTCCCACAATGCTATGAATTTTTTATCGTTTAGGGATGCAGGATCTTTTACTCCGACTTCATTTCTAAGGCAGTCTGCGATACCTGGGCAGGTTGTTGTGAATGAAGCCATTATCCAAACCTCACGCAACTGGAGTTGAAAACTTCGATGTAGCCTTCACGTTTGTTGGACTTGCATTCCTGTATTGAAAATTCTCCCGGTTTAAATTTTGATATTGCGTGCTTGTATGCAGATGCAAGATCGTCATGGGCAGACTCTACGTTTTCATCTTTCAAGACAAGAAATTTACCCTTATACTTTGCGTAAAGGGTTTCAAGATTTTTCATGAAGAAATCGTAATTCTTTTTTATGTTGCTTATTGCGTCCATTTTTTATGACCTTACATATAGTAATATACAATAATTGTTGTTCGTCTGCAATTATCCGTAGTGTATAATCTACTTTTTTGAATTGCAATATTTGTTTCGGATGGTAGGCCGATTTTTTTTCTACATTTCCCTCTATGCTTACCATTTCGGAATTCCTTCAAGAAAATTCGTTCCCTGCGATTTCGCTTTTTGAAAATGCTGATAACGAGGCCATTCACGTCAATGGCGCGTCGGTTCCGCTTGCCTCGATGATGGTCGCGAACCGCTTCTTGAAAAGCCCGCAGAACATTCTGGTGATTGCGAAAGATTACCGCAGTGCCGAAGTCTGGGTCGAGAATCTCGAAAGCATGGTGGGCGAGGAGTTTGTTCGCTTTTTCCCGTCGCTCGGGTTGAAACCTTACGAAATCAAGGTGCCGTTCGAGGGCGTGCTTGAAGAACGTCTGAAGTTCTTCCGCGATGTTTCGCATACCGAAAAGCCGTTTGTTGTCGTTTGTCCGCTTGATGCGTTTTTGATGAAACTCCCGGAACCGGGCGAAATCATGCGTCAGGTGCGTACGCTCCGCGTTGGCGACCAGCTGGAGCCTTCGTCTTTGCGCCCGTGGTTCCTCGATCATGGTTTTGTAGAACAGCCGATGGTGAGCGGCGTGGGCGAGTTTTCGATTCGCGGTTGCATTGTCGATGTAAACTGCTTGCTTTATCCGCATCCGATCCGTATTGAATTTTACGGCGACGAGATTGAGTCCATTCGCGCTTTTGATATTTTCTCGCAGCGTTCGCTGGAGCAGATGACGCACATCGAGTTCTTCCCGATGGGTGAATTTACGGTGCCGGAATCGGTGATGGCGGGTGAGGAATGTTCTGCGGAATCGCTGTGGTGGCATCGTCCGCATCACCAGCGTTTGGTGGCTAGCCTCTTGGATTACATGCCGCGTGCATCGCTTGTCTTTGAAGAACTTTCGTTGCTCTCGGAAACTGCTTCGAAGATGTATGGCGCGTTCCGTGGTGCTTACGATGAAGCTCGCGTGGCAGATGCTGGAATTGCGGCCCCTGCGGATTTGTGGTTCAAAATTGGAGAGCTTTCGCGTTTGTTCGTGGGGCGTGCATCGCTCGATATGACGCGAGTCAAGGTCGATGACGGCAATTGGCACGAAATGCACATGCGTGCGCAGGACTTTACGTCGAACGGCACGGATGCAGTCGCCAAAGAAATCGAAGAATTTTACGACAAGGGCGGTCGCGTCTATGTGATGGCGCAGACGCTTGGCGGTGTGAACCGCTTGCGTGAAATTTTTGACGGTCTGCCGGTCGAAGATTATTTTATCGGCAACTTGAGTGAAGGCTTTTGGCTCGAAGACGATAATGTCGCGTTCCTCACGGAATCGAGAATTCTAAACCGCCATGCGAACAAGGCGCGTAAGCACAAGATTGCGGGTTCGGTGACGAATGCGTTGATGGTGGAATCGCTCAATCGCGGTGATCTTGTGGCGCATGAAGACCACGGCATTGGCCGTTACTTGGGACTTGTTCGTGTGGAAGTCAATGGCGGTATGGTGGATTGCGCATTGCTTGAATACGATGGCGGCGACCGTTTGAAGTTCCCGGTGTCGGACTTGCAAAAGATTGAACGCTTGGACCGCTCGGACGATGTGGAAACGAAGCTCGATCGCCTCGGTAGCAAGACTTGGGAAAACATCAAGAAGCGTGTCAAGGAAAAGGTCATCAAGATTGCGCGCGATCTCGTGGAACTTTATGCGAAACGCGAACTCGTCGAAGGTTTCGGTTTCCCGCCCGATGGCAACATGCAGAAGGAATTCGAGGAATCCTTCGAATACGATCCGACGCCAGACCAGTTGCGCGCTACCGCCGACATCAAGCGCGATATGGAAAGCCGCCGCCCGATGGACCGCTTGATTTGCGGTGACGTGGGCTTTGGAAAGACGGAAGTTGCGATGCGTGCGGCGTTCAAGTGCGTTGCCTCCAACAAGCAGGTCGCTATTCTCGTGCCGACAACGATTCTTGCGGCACAGCATTACGAAAACTTCTGCGAGCGCTTTGCCGCATACCCTGTCAAGATTGCGCTCATGAACCGTTACAAGAGTGCGAAAGAAAAGAAGGAAATCTTCAAGGAAATTGCGGATGGTTCTGTGAACATTGTCGTTGGAACGCATGCGCTTTTGTCGAACAAGAGCGAGTTCAAGGACCTCGGGCTTTTGATCATTGACGAAGAGCAAAAGTTCGGCGTAAAGCAAAAAGAGAAACTCCGCCAGTTCAGACTTTCTGTGGATACGCTCAGCATGAGCGCTACGCCGATTCCGCGCTCGCTGCACCTGAGCATGACGGGCGTTCGCGATATTTCGCTTATCAATACGCCGCCGATTAACCGCTTGCCGGTCGAAACCAAGCTGATGCAGCGTGATGACGAAGTCTTGAAGAATGCGATTCTCGATGAACTCGCTCGTGGCGGCCAGGTGTTCGTGGTGAATGACCGCGTGCAGACGATTACCAAGCTTGCCGAAGAGATCGAGGCGATGGCGCCCGAAGCGAAAGTTGCTGTGGCTCACGGTCAAATGGAAGATCACGAACTCGAACGCGTGATGGATGCGTTCCTTTCGCGCAAGTTCGATATTCTCGTGAGCACGAGCATCATTGAATCGGGCTTGGACGTGCCAAACGCGAACACGATTATTATCATGAACGCGCACCACTTTGGCATTAGCCAGCTTTACCAGATGCGTGGCCGTGTGGGTCGCAGTAGCGTCTTGGCAAAGGCGTTCCTCGTCATTCCGCAGCGAGGCGAAATCTCGCAGGAATCCATGCGCCGCCTCAAGGCGTTGGAACAGTTTACCGACCTCGGTAGTGGTTACCAGCTCGCCATGCGTGACCTCGAAATTCGCGGTGCCGGAAACTTGCTCGGGCAAGAGCAGCACGGCTTTATTGCCGAAGTCGGCTTTGAAACGTATGTGCGTTTGGTGCGTGAAGCGGTGGAAATGCTCCGTGGCGGTGCTCTCGAAAAGCCGATACAGCCCCGTGTGGAAATTGGCATCGACGCCTATCTCCCCGAGAATTACGTGGAAGACGGCCTCACGCGAATCTCGCTGTACCAGCGCATTGCCCGCATCACGTCGCAGGCGGATGTGCAGAACATCGAAAGCGAATTGCAGGACCGTTTTGGCCCTGTGCCGACTCCCGCGAAAATGCTTTTGCTCGTCACCGAACTTGGGCTGTTGGCAGGTCGTTTGCGCATCCAGGGGCTTGCGCTCCGCAAGGGCGTTATCGTTGCAACGTTTGCGGAAACGCCGTCGCCGGATCCGCGTGTGCTGGGCGAAATCAGCAGCCTCTGCACTTGCAATATGCGTTACTTGGGCATGTCGCCGTTACAGGCGGTGTTCGAAGTCGGTCGCGGAACTCCCGTGGAAATGGCGAAAAAAACGCTCGAAGTGTTCCGGGCGTTCGCAAATATTCAAGTGCAGGCGGCGACTATACGGTCCGCAGACCCATTACTCTCGGCACTTGGCGTAGGCGGCTCGAACTGATTCCAATCGGCTCTCCAGTTCCGAGGCGCATTCTTCTGGTGTGTATTGCTCTGGATCCTTCCCCTCTGCGAGGGTCAGGATGACGGACTCAGCACTGCTTGTCATCCCGGACTCTTCATTACTTGTCATCCCGGACTCAACACTGTTTGTCATCCCGGACTCTTCACTACTTGTCATCCCGGACTCAACACTGTTTGTCATCCCGGACTCCGTTCCGGGATCAGTTGTAGCAGAACTCGTAGCAACGTTTCTATCGACGATTCTTTGTGCGAACGTTTCATCGGCATCGGTTTCGAAGAACACTCGTTCTTGCGGAATGTGCGGAATGGCTGCTGCTGTCGATTTTTTGCGAAAACTGTCTGCGTGCAGCGAAAAGAGCGTCCCGTAGGGGAGTGCTTTCTTCACAACGCTCAAGTTCCCTCCAAAGCGGTGGAATATGGGGCGCGACAACTTACGATTTGACTGTGGGCCTTGAGCTCTGTCGGTTAGAGCAGCGGACTATCAACCCAGCCCCGAAAAATTTTCAGAAAGTACTCCATTGGAAGCCCGAAGGCAAAAGCCTCCGGGCCTTTTTCATCAGTA